>NZ_FNTD01000004.1:685833-1371666 GCF_900104815.1 Streptomyces misionensis | reverse complement strand
CCAGAGGGCGGCGAGGGTGCGCCGCGGCGGCTGAGACCGGGTACCCGCTCCCTTGCGAGCGCGGCCCGCGGGATCAACGGCGCCGCGAAGCCCGCGCCTTGGGCCGCGCGGTGCTACCGCGAGGTGGGCGGGTGGGGGGAGCGCAGGACGAGCAGGGTGATCTCGCTGGGGGCGAAGACGCGGAACGGCGGGCCCCAGAAGCCGGTGCCGCGGCTGGTGTAGAGAAGGGTGCGGGCGCCGTGCCGGCTGAGGCCGGCGAGGGCGGGCTGGTCGATGCGGACCAGGTGGTGGAAGGGCCAGATCTGGCCGCCGTGGGTGTGGCCGGAGAGCTGGAGGTCGACGCCCGCGGCCGCCGCCCGGTCGACGAACTTCGGCTGGTGCGCCAGGAGAAGGACGGGCAGGTCGGGGTCGGCGCCGTTCAGGGCTTCGGCGAGGTGGGCGCGGTGGCCCGGCAGACCGGAGGACTCGGCGGTGACGTCGTCCACACCGGCCACCACGAGGGTGTCGCCGCCGCGTTCGAGCAGCAGATGGCGGTTGCGCAGCGGCTCCCAGCCCAGTTCGTCCATCAGGTCGACCCAGCCCTGGGCCTCGCTGTAGTACTCGTGGTTCCCGGTGACGTACACCCGGGCCCGGGTCGCCCGCACGGTGGCGAGCGGGGCGGCCTGGGCGCGGCGGCGTTCGGCCGTGCCGTCCGCGATGTCGCCGGTGTGGCAGACCAGGTCGGCTTCCAGAGCGTTCACCGTCTCGCACACCCGTGCCGACCAGCGGGCCCGGTCGAGCGGGCCGTAGTGGGTGTCGGTGACGAGGACGACGCGGGTGCCGTCCAGCCCGGCACCCAGGCGCGGGAGCCGCACGTCGAGCCGGCGCACGCGTGGCACGCGGCGCGCCTCGGCGTACCCCCAGCCGAGCAGTACGGCGGATATGCCGAGGACGGCCCAGGTGACGATGCGGGCCCGGTCCTGGCCCTCGCCGACGCCGGCCAGGGCCAGGGCGGCCCGCAGCAGGACGCCGAGCAGAACGGACCAGGTGAACAGGACCCAGCTGGTGCCCAGCAGGGCGTCGCCGACGATCGCCGCCCGGTCCTGCTGGCGCCGGCCGTGGCCGCGCGCCATCGCGAGCGGCATGCCGACGAGACCGAGGACGAACAGGGCGGTGCCGACCGGCGTGACGGGCGCCGGCCAGTGCTGGCCGGTGTACAGGAGCACCCCGCAGGGCACGGCCCACAGCAGGACGGGGGCGATCATGGGGATGTACCGCACCAGGCGGGGCGGTCGGCGCCGTCGCGGCGCTTGCGCCTCGCCCTCCGCGGGCCGGGTGCTGCTGGTGTCGGTCACGCTTACCCTCCCTGACCGGGCTGCCGTCTCGCGCAGCGTATCCGGTCGCCGAGGCCGGCCGGACCGGAGTGCGCACGCATCCGCGCCACGACCTCCGGCCCGACCGGCCGCGCCCCGCCGGGAACGTGGACGGGCATCCGGCACAACGGCTCCGAGCGGCTGACGGCACCCGCCGCCCCGGCTCCCCGAAGGCCCGCGGCTCAGGCCGACGGCGACGCGGGCCAGCGCAGCAACCCGAGCAACTGCTCCCGCAGTTCGCCCTCGTCGGCGTGGCGCAGCGCGTCGTCCCGGCGGCGCCGGGCCACCGGGTCCTCCAGCTGCTCCATCTCGCTGACCGACCGGGAGGCCGCCACCACCCCGCGGACCCGTTCGCGCCGCAGATCCTCGTAGCGGCGGAACGCGGCGGCCGGGTCGTCGCGGGAAGCACCGAGGCAGCCGGCCAGGACGACCGCGTCCTCGATCGCCATCGCCGAACCCTGCCCGAGGCTCGTCAGCATCGGGTGCGCGGCGTCTCCGAGGAGGGTGACCGGGCCCTCGCCCCAGCGCTCCAGGAACGGCCGGTCGTGCGAGGGCACCGCGAGCACCGACTCCATCGGGGTCGCGCGGACGATGTCGCACACCTCGTCGGCCCAGCCCGCGTACGTGTCCAGGATCTCGGTCTTGTCGCCGTCCCAGTGGCGGGACCGCTCGGCGGGCATGTTCTTCGTGCCCCACCAGTAGTAGCGGCCGTGGCCGACGTCGATCAGGCCGAACCTGCGGCCGGCACCCCAGTAGTGGCCCACGTAGCCCGCCGGGAGGTGCGGCCGCGCGAACGGGGTGACGGCCAGCCAGCAGACGTAGCCGCTGTCCCGGGTCTCCTCGGCGCCGACGAGGCCGCGGCGGACTGCGGAGTGCAGCCCGTCCGCGCCGATCAGCGCGCTGCCCCGCACCGACGCGCCGTTCTCGAAGCGCACGGTGACCCCGTCGGGCCCCGGCTCGTACCCGGCCACCGTGTGGCCCAGGGCCAGCGGGATCCCGGCGGCCTCGGCCAGCAGGGCGTCCTGGAGGTCGGCGCGGGTCACGCACACCGACGGCACGCCGAGCGCGTCCGTGACCGCCTTCAGCGGCTGCTCCCGGATCAGGTCACCGGTCTCGTCGAGGATGCGGAACGTCTCGATGTTCCGGCCGCGCTTGGACAGGTGCAGATCGATGCCCAGCGACGCCAGCGCGGCGACGGCGTTGCTCATCACGGACAGTCCCGAGCCCGCCGCGCGCAGCCGGGAGGCCCGCTCGTAGACGCGGACGGGGACCCCGGCACGGCGCAGGGCGATGGCGGCGGTCAGTCCGCCGATACCGGCCCCGGCGACGATGACCGGCAGACGGGGGGACGACGTCTCGTGCGCGTGGGATGTCATGCTCCGACTCCTGCGGGGGAGGGGACGGCCGAGCCGTCGAGGATGCGGCCGATGACGTCGGCCGTGTGCTTCACATGGGGGTCTTCGACGATGGACAGGTGGTCGCCCGGCACGTGCACGGTGTGCAGCCGGCCGCGGGTCATCTGCCGCCAGCCGTTCAGCGGGTCCTCGTGCCGGCTGCCGCCCGCGGTGTGCATGGCCAGCAGCACCTCGGGCAGCGGGTCGGTGGCCAGCACCAGGGTGAGGTCCTGGTCCGGCACCTCGGGCCGGTACTCCAGCGCGGCGTTCCAGTTGGCCTCGTAGACCCGGAACAGCCGGCGGACCACGGCGCCCGAACTTCCCGGCGGCAGCACCCCGGTCCGCGCCGCGAAGTCCGCGATGAAGTCGAACTTCTCCGCCAGCGTGGTCAGTTCGGCCGGAATCGCCTCCAGCGGCGACGCCCCGCCACGGCCGAGCCACAGCAACTCCCAGAAGAACCAGCCGAGGAGGGCGTTCTCGTCGCTGCGGGCCCGGTGCCCGGGAGCCAGGACCGTGGTGTCGAGCAGCACCAGATCGGCGACCTCCTCGCCGGCCCGGGCGAGCTGGAGGGCCATCTCGAAGGCCACGAAGCCACCGAAGGACCAGCCACCGATCGTGTAGGGGCCGTGCGGCTGCACCCGCCGCAGCGCGGCGATGTAGTCGGCGGCCAATTCGGGCACCGAGCGGCGGGGTTCGGAGCCGGGGTCGGCGCCCGCCGCCTGGAGCCCGTACAGCGGCAGACCGTCGGGCAGATGGCGGGCGAGCTGGACGTAGCACAGGACGTTGCCGCCCATGGGGTGCACCATGAACAGCGGGCGGCGGTCCCCTTCGGGGCGGATCGGCACCAGCGGATCGAAGGTGACCGAGGCGTTGCCGCGCCGCAGCCGCCGCGCGAGCCCGGCGACGGTGGGCGCGGCGATGAACTCGGACAGCGGGACGACGACCCCGTAGCGCTGCTCGATGGTCACCATCAGCCGCATCGCGGTCAGCGAGGTGCCGCCCAGGTCGAACAGGTCGTCGTCGACGCCGATCGCGTCGGCGGGCAGCTCCAGCAGGTCGGCCAGGGTCTCCGCCAGCACCGCCTCGTGACTGCCCGGGGCCGGCCGGGCACCGCGCGGCCGTGCCTCCCGCGCGGGGGCGGTGGCGGCCAGCGCCCGGTCGTCGCGTTTCCCGGACGGGGTCAGGGGCAGCGCCGCAGTCCAGGTCAGGGAGGAGGGCACCAGGTACGACGGCAGCACCGAGCGCAGATGGCGGAGCAGTTCCCCGGTGTCCGCCCGGTCCCGGTCGCCGACGAGGAACGCGGCGAGCGTGGTCTCGCCGTCGGCCCGCCGGCGCGGCACGACCGCCACCTCCCGGATGCCGGGCCGGTCCGCGGCGAAGCCGAGCACCGCGGCCTCCACCTCGGCCGGCTCCACCCGGTAACCGCGTATCTTGACCTGCCCGTCCGCCCTGCCGGTGCACACGATGTCCCCGCCGGGCAGCACGATCGCCAGGTCGCCCGTGCGGTACAGGACGTCGCCCGGGCCGCCGTACGGATGGGCGACGAACCGTTCGGCGGTCAGGTCGTCGCGGCCCTCGTACCCCTCGGCGAGGCAGACTCCGCCCAGGTGGATCTCGCCCTGGACGCCGGGCGGCACCGGCCGCATCCGCGCGTCGAGCACCAGCACCTGCGCGCCGTCCACGGGCCGGCCCACGGGCGGCAGTTCCGGGAAAGCGGCCGGGTCGCCGGTCATGCTGTGGCGGGTGACCACGTGCGACTCGGTCGGGCCGTACTGGTTCTCCAGCAGGACGCCGGGCAGGGCGGCGAGGAACCGGCGCAGCGCGCCCGTCACCCGCAGCTGCTCGCCGGAGGAGACCACCACCCGCAGCCGCCGCGGCACCAGACCGAGCGCGTCGGCCGCCTCGGCCATCTGCTGCAACGCCACGAACGGCAGGAACACCCGCTCCACGGCCGCCTCGTCCAGCAGCCGCAGCAGCGCCGGCATGTCGCGGCGCTGGTCCTCGTCCGCGAGCACCAGGGTGCCGCCGCCGCAGAGCGTGGAGAAGATCTCCTGGAAGGACACGTCGAAGCTCAGCGGCGCGAAGTGCAGGGTGCGGCCGCCGACGGCCCCGCTGGGCACCCGGTTCTGCCACCCGATCAGGTTCGCCAGCGCCCGGTGCGGCATCGCCACGCCCTTGGGGACCCCGGTCGAGCCGGAGGTGAACAGCACGTACGCGGTGTCCAGCGGGTCGGGCCCCGCGAAGTCGTCCGCACCCGGGCCGGGTTCCCCGGGCGCGGTCAGGGACTCCGCGGACAGCAGCGGCGCGCGGTCCGCCACCAGGTGGGCGTGGCGAGCGGTGGCGACGATGCGGCGGGGGCGGGCGGTGGCGGCCATCACGGCCAGCCGGGACGGCGGATACGCCGGGTCCAGCGGGACGACGGCGGCCCCGGCCAGCAGGACACCGAGGACCACGGCGACCGTCCGCGGGCCCCGGTCCATGGCGACGCCGATCCGGTCGCCGCGGCGCACCCCGTCGGCCCGCAACCGGTGGGCCACGGTCCGCGCGGCACCGGCCAGCCCGGCATAGCTCCACGTTCCGGTGCCGTGGACCAGGGCGGTGGCCTCCGGGGTGCGGGCGGCCTGCGCGAGGAAGGCGTCCGTGACGCACTCCGGGCTCGCCGGGGCCGGCCGGGGGCGGCCCGGCTCCGGTGCGAGAAAGTCGAACCCGGCCTGCTCCAGCGGGTGTTCGACCATCCGGCGCACCACCGCGACCAGGGTGTCGGCCAGCAGTTCGGCCTGGTCCCGGTCGAACACCTGCCCGTCGCAGTCGACGCGCAGGACGATCCGCCCGTCCACCGGGTCGTGCAGGACGTTGACCAGCAGGGCGAAGTTGGTCTCCTCCCAGGTCCGGAAGTCCAGCAGCCGGATGTCCGGCAGCGTCAGCACCTCGGCGAGCTGCCGGAAGTGGACGTAGTTGAACGCCGTCTCCAGCTCACTGCCCGGGTTCTCCTCCTGGATGGCGCTGAGCGGGTAGCGGCGGTGCGGGAAGGACGCGCGCTCCCGGCCCAGCGCCTCCCGCGCGAGGTCGAACCACCCGGCGCCGGAGGTGGGCAGCCGCAGCGGCACGGTGTTCAGGAAGAGACCGAGGGCGTCCTCGCCGCCCTCGCCGGTCCGCCCGTGCGTGATCAGCCCGGTGAGCACCTCGGGGGCGCCCGTGAACAGGCCCAGGGTCAGGCAGTGCGCCGCCAGCAGCACCGACTTGACCGGCGTGCCGTGCGTGCGGGCGGCGGCGCGCAGCGCGTCGGCGAGGCCGGCCGGCAGGTCCCGGTGGCACACGATCTGCTCCCCGCCGGCCGGCGGGCGGTGGGCGCGTGTCCCGGCGATCCGCGGCGCGTCGGCACCGCGGACCACGTCCCGCCAGTAGGCGCGGCTCTCCGCGGAGCCCAGGGCGGCCCGTTCGGCGGCCACGTGCGCCGCGGGGGAGGGCAGCGGGCGGCCGGGCACCGGACCGGTGCCGAGCCCGAGGGCGTGCGCGTAGTCCCGCAGCAGGTCCCGCAGCAGGTTGGCGACGCTGGCGCCGTCCAGCAGCGCGTGGTGGAAGCTCAGCATCAGCTCCACCGTGTCGGGGCGGACGTACGCGCGCAGGAAGAGGAGCGGCCCGTGCTCGAAGTCGTAGTCGTGCGTGCGGCGTTCCTCGACGTGCCGCAGGATCTCCGCCTCCGCCTGCGCCGCGGGGCGATCACGCAGGTCCACGCTGTCCGCGATGTCCCGTGCACGCGGGTGGATCACCTGCAACGGCTCGGACACGCGGGCGAGTGCGAACGTGGAGCGCAGCACGGGGTGCCGGGCGGTCAGCCGCGCGGTGGCGGCGCGGAACGCCGCCTCGTTCCACGGCATCCGCAGCACGTAGCGGAAGACGTCCTTGTACACGGCGGAGCCGGGCCGGCGGCGGGAGTGGAAGATCAGGCCGAGCTGGAGCCGGGAGAGCGGGTGGGCGTCCTCGGCGTCGCCGAGCGCCGCCCGGTCGACGCGGGACACCAGCTCGAAGGGGCGCGGTCCAGCCGGCGCGGTGTCACCGGCCGGGGGGTCGGTGACGGTGACGGCGGCGAGCGCCGCGACGGTCGGCGCGGCCACGAGGTCGCCGAGCCGGAAGCGCAGCCCCTGCCGCTCGGCCCTGGACCGGACGGTGAGCAACCGGATCGAGTCGCCGCCGAGGGCGTAGAAGTCGTCGTGGACGCCGACCCGCGGCACCTCCAGCACCTCCGCCCAGATCCGGGCGAGCGCGGCCTGCACCGGGTCCGTCGCCTCGCCGTCGCCGGCCGGGCCCGCGAGGTCCCGCGGGTCGGGCAGGGCCCGCAGGTCGGTCTTGCCGCTCGGGGTGAGCGGCACCCGGTCGATCCGGCACAGCAGGGACGGCACCATGAACGCCGGGAGCCGGGCGAGGAGCGCGGCGCGGAGCCGGTCCGCCCCCGGATCACCGTCGCCGGCCACGTAGTAGGCGGTCAGCCGGGCGCCGCCCCCGGAGCCGGTGACGGTGACCACCGCGTCCCGCACCCCGGGCAGTTCGCGCAGCGCGGCGGCGACCTCGCCGGTCTCCACCCGGTTGCCCCGGATCTTCACCTGGCCGTCCGAGCGGCCGAGGTACTCCAGGGTGCCGTCGGCGAGCCAGCGGGCGACGTCCCCGGTGCGGTAGATCCGGCCGCCGGGCACGAACGGGTCGGCGGTGAACCGCTCCTCGGTGAGCCGGGGCAGCCCCAGGTAGCCGCGGGCGACCTGCACGCCCCCGATGCACAACTCCCCGGGGACGCCCGCGGGCTGCAACCGGCCGTGCTCGTCCAGGACGTACAGCCAGGTGTTGTCCACCGGCCGGCCGATGGGCACCCGGCGCACCGCGGCCGCCGGGTCGCCGGGGCAGTCGTACGCCGTCACGTCCACCGCGGCCTCGGTGGGCCCGTACAGGTTCACCAGCCGCGGCGGCCCGGCGGGACCCGGACGGAAGGTGCGCGCGAAGCGTTCCACGTGTCCGGGCGGCAGGGCCTCGCCGCTGCAGAAGACGTACCGCAGCGAGGACGACCCCTGCCCTCCCAGATCGAGGAAGGGGCCGAGCATGGAGGGGACGAAGTGCAGGACGGTGACGCCGTGGTCGCGCACCGCGCGGGCCACCTCCCGGGGGTCCTTCTCGGCCCCGGGCGGCAGCAGCACCAGCCGGGCGCCCTCGGCGGCCCACCAGAACAGCTCCCACACCGACACGTCGAAGGAGACCGGGGTCTTCTGGAGCAGCACGTCGCCCGCGCCCACCGGGTACAGCCGCTGCATCCAGGCGAGACGGTTGACCGCGGACCGGTGTTCGATCATCACGCCCTTGGGCCGGCCGGTCGACCCGGAGGTGTAGATCACATAGGCGAGGGAGTCCGGGCCGGCGCCGGTGACGGGAGGGGTGTCGTCCTGCCCCGCCTCCAGCTCGGCCACCCGGTACGCGTGCGGCCGCCCGGCCGCCCACGGCTCCCCGGCGCCCGCGTCGTCCAGCAGCACCGCGGCGGCCCGGCTGTCGTCGAGCATGTGCGTGATCCGTCCGGCCGGGTAGTCCGGATCCACCGGCACGTACGCGGCCCCGGCCTTGAGCACGCCGAACAGGGCCGCCATGAGGTCCGGCCCGCGGCGCAGCGCCACCGCCACCCGGTCCCCGTCGCCGACACCGGCCGCGCGCAGGCCCCGGGCGACACGGTTGGCGCGGCGCTCCAGCTCCCCGTAGGTCAGCGAGCGGCCGGTGGCGGCGTCCATGACCGCCAGGGCCCGCGGCTGCCGGGCGCACCGCCGCTCGAAGAGTCCGTGCAGGGTGCCGGGCTCGCGTTCCGGAGCGGCGGGGCCCCGGCCCAGGGCGAGCAGGGCGTCCCGTTCCTCCGCGCTGGTCACCGGCACCGTGGACAGCGGCGCCGCCGGATCGTCCAGGCAGCCCGCGAGCAGCCGCCGCAGCTGCCGGGCCACCGCCTCGATCGGCAGGTCCTCGTCGAACACGTCCAGCGCGTACACCAGGTCGATCTCCATGCCCGGGACGTCGTTGAAGTCCCGCACGAAGACGTTGAGCGCGGACTGGTCGTACCCCGGCGTCCGCATGCCGGTCTCGCGCCGCACCCCGCCGACGACGGCGGGCCGCTCGTAGCGCAGATAGGAGAGCGTCACGTCGAACAACTGCCGGGAACCGCCCGCGCCGTCTGCGGCCAGACCGGTCAGCAGGTCGCCGAGGGCGAGCCGTTCGTGCCGCTGCAGCTCCCGGATCGCCGTGCGGGTCTCGCGCACCAGGTCGCCGACCGGGCGGGCCCCGGGGCGCGGCAGCGGCAACGGCAGGGTGTTGGCGAGCTGCCCGAGCGGCGCCGCCTGCCAGCCGGCGCGGTTCAGCAGCGGGATGCCGAGAACGATGTCGTCGCTGCCGTGCAGCCGGGTGAGCAGCCCGCCGAGGACGGCCGCGACGTACGCGAAGGGGGAGTGACCGGCGGCCCGGACGCGCCGCACCAGCGCGCTGTCGACCGGCACCGTCACGATGCCCCGGCGCCGCTCGCCGCTCGGCGCCCGGCGTGTGAACAGCGCGGTGCCGGCGTCGGCGAGCGCGGCGCGGTGGTACGCGAGGTCGTCGGCGAAGTCCTCGCCGGCCCGGTAGCGGGCTTCCTCGGCGAGGAAGCCGGCGACCGGGACGGAGTCCGCGGCGGGCGCCGGGGTCCCGGCGCGGCGGCGCCCGTACTCCGCGAAGATCTCCTGGCTCACCCGGTTGCAGGTCCAGCCGTCCGCGACCAGATGGTGCATCGTCAGCCGCAGGACGACCGTGTCGGGTCCCTCCACCAGCAGGGTGGCCCGGACCGGCGGCCCGTCCCGCAACGGCAGCGCGCGCAGCAGGTCGGCCTCCAGCCACGCGGAGCAGGCCGCTGCCGGGTCCTCCTCGTGCGACAGGTCGAGCTGCCGCACCGTGGGCGCCTCGGCGCCGACCCACTGTACGGGCGTCCCGTCCTGCTCCTCGAAGCACAGCCGCAGCGCGTCGTGCCGGGCGAGCACCGCGTCGGCGCTCGCCATTAGCACCCGCCGGTCCACGGGCCCGGTGAGACGTTCGGTCAGACAGCAGTTGAACTGCGGGTCGTCCGGGTGGAGTTCGGCCGCGACCCACACGTCCCGCTGGTAGGCGGTCAGCGGGAGCAACCCGGGGCCGGGCGACGCGTCGGGCCCCGGCGCCGGTGCGGCGGCCGCGGGGGAGGGGGAGAATCGGTCTTCTAAGTTCATGATCACACCAAGGGATGCGGAGGCGGGGCCGGGGGCGTCCGCCCGCGTTACGCGGACAGTCGGGGAGTCGGGGGTGTGTGCACGGCGCGCAGCATCCGGACGAAGTGCGGCGCGATCTCGGCGGCGTGCTCCTCGGGGAAGAAGTGACCGCCCGGGAGCCAGGTGTGGCCGAGGTAGTGGGAGGTGCGGTCGGCCCAGTGCGTCATCGCGTCGGGCTCCACCATCAGCGGGTCGGCGTCGCCGCCGTAGGAGACCAGCGGGCAGGTGACCTCCGCGCCGTCGTCGGTGAAGGTCGCGGCCACCCGCAGATCCGCCCGCAGCGCGGGCAGCACCCGGGCCAGCAGCGCCGGGTCGCGCTGGATCTCCTCCGGGAACGAACCGAGGCGCCGGACATGGGCGAGCAGATCGGCCTCCGGCATCTCGCTGTCCGCCAGGGTCGCCCGGAAGAAACCGCGCGGCGCCCAGCCGGACACCCCGAGCAGCACCGGCGCCGGCCGGCCCTCGGCCACGAGGCGGCCGGCGAGACGGAACGCGAGGTGTGCCCCCAGGCAGTGCCCGAAGACGGCGTACGGCCGCCCGTCCAACTCGCCGACGACCGCGTCGTGCACGGCGCCGTAGAGGGCGTCCCAGTCCCGCAACGGCGGCTCGGCCAGGCGCGCGTCCCGGCCGGGCGAGGTGAGGGCACGCGGCGCGACGTCGGACGGCAGCAGCGGCAGCCAGTCACGGAACATCGCCGCGCCACCGCCCGCGTGCGGCAGCAGGAACAGCAGGACGGAGGCGTCCCGGTCCGCCTCCAGCGGGTGGAACCAGCGCCCGGGAGCGGACATGTCGGTGGGCAGGGGCATGGAGGTCATGGCGGGAATCTCCCTGACACGGATGACGACGGAGCCGGCCAGCATGTACACCACGCCCGCCCCGGTGCCGGCGGCACGTCGCCCGCGTCGTGGCGTCCACTGCTCGACGCACGAACCTCGGTGCACACCCCTCGCCACCGGTGGTCGACGGCACACGGGGTACGGGCCAGGCCGCGCACAGCTCGACGTACTCACGGACGCACTCGTCCGACAGGCGCAGGCCGACGAGGACGACGGGCGGTGCGGAGGCCATGACCTGAACTCATCCCATTTCCGAGCCGGGGTGCGGGCATACCGACGTGCTGTTCCGAGCCGAGCGACCACTCACGGGGCGTGCGGGCCTGTTGCGGCCCATGCTGGCAAGAACCGCTGATCTTCGAATGACACGGGGCTGACGTGACCAGGGGGCACGGCGGGGACCGCGGTACGCGGAGGCCGTCCGATCATCCAGGGTTGCCCCGGGATCCGGCGTCACGAACAAGGCCGGAGTGCCGGAAACGACGCCTGCCGTATCCCCCGCCGCATCGCCGCGCGACGACGAGGTGCCGTCGAAAGGCATGCCCGGCCGTCGGCGCCCCTGCTCCGCAGCCGGGCTGACAGTACGGTCGTGCCCCATGGAAGCAGAAGAAGCTGAGCGTGCAGTTCGAACCGTCCATGAGGCTGCCGCCCACGCGTTAGATCGGCCGAAGGACATCGCTATTTCACACACGAAGAGTGAGGAAGCCGATGCCAAGTTGGCCTTGTTCAGCGGTGTAATGGACGATTCCAACGCCAGCATGCGGAGCGTTCTGCCCGTTTGGGCCGAGATGGCCTCTGGTGATTTCAGGAGTTCGTACCCAGGGGACCGTTCACACCTATGGGTTGCTCTCGGCGCGTTCCTCGCACTAAACGAAGACCGCGCCGGGACGCTCGCTGACAAAGGCTTCCGGATCCTGGATTTGATGGGCTGCCTCAAGAGGGAACTTGCCGTCGTGCTTGCCTCGAAGGTTTTCTCGGTTGGCCCCAACGGTTGGCCGCGGCGCGACGCCGACAACATGTGGCCCGCAAGCACCTTCTGCGCAACCGCGTGGACGCTGGCCTTGGCCAGGCATGAACGTGCTGGTTGTCTGACCGTTGCCGACCAGCCGGTGCTCGCTGCCTTTCGCGCCCACCCGATCATCAGCCGCCACCTCGCCACGGACGCCAACAAGGGGGAGGTCTGGTTCGCGCTGCTCAAGGAGCGGCTGCACCGCTACCCGTTGGACGATCGACAGGTCGCCCCGACACAACTCGGGAACGCCATTCGGCGTTTCGAGGAGTACGGCTACGACCGCTTCCGGCTCGACTCACAGGTGCTCTGGCACGAACTAAACGCTGCCGCCCCGGATTCGGCACGCCAGCAGACCGATGACGCCCGGATGAGCGTCGACTTCTTCATCAGCTTGCTCTACGGGCACCTGCTCGTCGTCGCGGCTGCCATCGTTGACCTCGCCGTCGGCAACGCGTCGCCTCCTTGGCTGGTCGCAGTGACGATCGCGGGTTTGCTGCTGACGATGCTCTGGTACCGCCTGGCGGTCGTGGCCACCGACGAGTGGGCGGGCGCAGTCCGGGCCATGGTCAACCTCGGGCAACACCCCCTTGCCGCAGCGTTCGGGCTCACCCTCCCTCAAAGGGTCGAGGACGAACGCGCCATGTGGCGCCTCACGAGCCATCTCGTCGGCACCGGCTTCAGTCCAGGGCTGTCCGCTCTGGACGCCTACCGAACTGCCCCCGGGGAAGCGAGCGGGGCACCCACACCGACCCTGACCCACCCCACGCTGCCGGCGGCTCGTTCATCTCCAGCGGCGCCAGCAACCGCTGTCGGCCCACCGGCCAGTGGCGGCGCGCCGGCAGAGCCATCACCATGACACCGTCTTCGTCTGCTCCTTCGCGCTCGCTGTCCGTCGGCGTCGAGCCGCGGCAGAACCACCCGGCGAGCTGAAAGAGCGCTTTGCCCTGTGGGGGTGTTTGGTTAGTCGCGGCAGGTCACATGGTTAGTGGGCGTGCCAGGATGCGTTCATGGAGTGCGATGTGTGTGGACGGTCGATGCGGCGATGGCCAGCGCCAGCGACCGAGTGGGAGGAAGACATCTGGTCCTGCTCGTGGTGTCATGCCACCACTCATGTCGGTGGTAAGTGGTTCGAAATCGCGCGGCCGCCATACATGTCGATGGAGATGCGCTGGGAGAGGGCCTTCGCAGACGGCCTCCCTGCCGAAGTTTCCCACGCCTTCGGCACCTTCGGCGCGACCCTTTGTGGCATTCAGGAAGCCGACATGTCACCGTCCGACAACTTGTGGATGCCGGAACGGGACAACGCCTGCAGTGCCTGCCGCGAAGCGGCGGTGGTCATCGATGACCGCTGGCCGCAGGCCATGAGGGGTGAAGACGCGCGGGTCAGTGTGGTTCGACGATCAGGCGCCTGATAGCGATGCCCGAGTTGTCTGAGGTGGACTGGCGGCTATGAGTCCTTCAGGCCGGAGTCGACTCCCGGCTGAGCCTACGAATCATCAGGTCGATTGAGCCAGTCGAAGGTCGCCACCGCGTTGGACGTCTTCGACGTCGATGCCGAGTCGGGCACCGTGGTCAGACGGCCTTCGTCCGGTAGCCAGTGTCGACCCATGCCTTGGTCACGCGAGGTTTCGCGGTGGCGGTGGCGATGCGGGAGAGCAGGTGGATGCTTCCGGTTGTCGCAGACGCTGGCTGCGGTGACCCAGACGGCCAGTAGAAGTACGGGTGTCGACGCCGATATGGCGCTTGGGGCCTGCGAATTTCTTGCCGGCATCGATGCCCTGGCTTGCCTGGCGCATTGGCGGAAATATTGATGCTCTACGCGTCCAGCACGCAGGCGCTCGGCTCGGCGTTACGGCCTTCGGCTTACGCGCCAAATGACGCAAAAGGCCGTTGAGTTGCCGTAGACGGTTTCCAAAGGGGAGAAGCCGTGCGCCACGCAGCGCCAGGTGATCCCGGTGCGGTCGACGTCGACGTAGAGGGTGGCGTCCATGAGGCGGCGTAGGTCGTGCTCGGGCGGACGGCCGATGTCCAGACCCTTGCCTCTGTGCTCGGCCCGCCACGCGGTGAGCGTGGGGCCGATCAACTCCCAGCGGGCATCGGGCAGGTCGCTGGAGTGCGGGCGCTGTCACGTCATGTTTCGGTAGCACCGCCGCGCACGACGCGGCCTCATTGACCACCCCAGCCTCAGCAGCACGGATCTGCACGCCGGGGAAACGCCACCAAACAACTCGGTGAGGACAAAAGGCTCTTCAGGAAGCCGTCTCTCAATCGATCTTGGAATGTGCAGATCGAACAGGAAGCAGTGGAGGGAGGTTGGCGGCCGTGTACTCGTCCGCTATGCGGAACACGCTCGCGCAATGCGGACACTCCGCGCGGCCCATGAGATACGGGATCCCTTCGGCCAGTCGGTCCTGGCCGTCACGGACTGCAAGGTTGTACATCCACTGCCCCATGCCGTCGAGCTCCGCAACGGCCGCCGGCCGCAAGTCGCGCCGGTCGACATCGCCCGCGTCCCAGTTTCGGCAGGCCGAGTAGTACCCGTATCCGCCGATGGCGATGGTCACATTCAGGGAGCAGTGCGGACAGGCCACTTCGTAGAAGTCGTCGCTGAAGTCACCTAGGGCGGCACTCCAGTGGAACTGCCCCTCGATCGCGAGGAGGGTGCGAAAGCCCCAGATGTAGTCAGCCGGACGCGTTTGGAGACGCTGGTCCACCAGCTCCCGAAGCTCCGCGATGACGTCGGGGCTCTCCACGAACATGCGTTCGCCCTGGTCGTCCGTCATCGCGCTGCGCACGATGGCCCCGGCCATCTCCAGCGCTTGCGGTTCGCTCCGGGCGAGCGCGACCAGACGTGACAGCGCGGCAAGACTCCCTGCGACGAGGGTCTCTCCCTCAATGCACAGCATGGTCCATAGCTCGCGCCACACCCTCTCGCTGTCGGCCCCTGCCTCTACCTGATCCAGGAGTACTGGCAGGAGCTCGGCGGTCCGAAGTACGTACGGGCGCCCCCATTTCGTCACCCTCACATTCAAGCGTGCCGAGAGCCACCCCAAAGGCGGAGGCTGGGCCCAGTGCCTCCTCGTGCTCATCACCACCGACATCTACTGGAACTCCGCCTGGCAGAAACTCCGCTCGCCGCAGTTCCACAGCGGTCTCTACCTCGCCCAGTGGGTCCACACCGACAGCCAGGTCAAGGAGCGGCTCCCGTACCGGCGCCAGTACGCCGTGCCAGCGCCTGTTCGCCGGTACGCGGGCAATCTCACCGATCGGGACATCCACCTCTGGCGCATGGTCGCGGCGACCGTCATCGCGGCCGAGATCGCGCTCCCTCCCGCCCTGCTCATCGCGGAGACGGCGCCGTACGCGGTGGCCGCGGGGATCGGGATCCATGCGGCCTTCACCTGTCTGAAACCGCGCCAGCTCATCACCTTCTCCGCCTCACGGCCGCAACCCACCTTGCATTCGCTCCTTGAAGTTCCGACAACTCCTTCGGTGCGACCGACCAACTGGTCGACCCGGGCCTCCCGTCGAGCCTGGAACCGTTCGATGGAGGCGTAAGGCGCGGCGCTGCGCTATTCGGCCAGTCCCGATGGCTTTGTGCCATTCGTCGTCAACCCGGTCCCGACATCACTGAGGCCCGACTACATAAGGAGGCTGGGGTTGGCGTGCTGCCGTCCCAGCTGGTGGCCGGTCGTGTGGGGGAGGATGGGACGGTTGCTGACCATCAACGTGGCGGTGCTGCTCGCAGTCATCGCGTTCTTCCGGCTGCGGCGACGCACGCAGGCCCGCAGCCGGAACGAGGAGAGGACCACCGCCGTCATCATCCTGGCGCTGGGCGTCTTGATCGCGCCCACCCCGGCCGGCCAGGGGATCGTGAACATCTTGGGACAGCTCGCGAGCGGCGTCACCGAGGCCGGCCGATGAGTCCTCACACGCGTACGGGCCGGACGGCGCCCGGTGATTCGCGCTGCGGGGCACGGGTTGGGGGAGCGGGGGAGTGATGGCGGCACGTCGACGGCGCCGGCGCTTGAAGAAGCGGACGCGCAGGCAACTGCGTGGCTGGAGCGCGGTGGCGGCGGTGGCCGCCGCGGTGTGGGTGGCCCGGCACTGGGAGGTGGTGTGGCCCGTCCTGGTGGCCGTGCTCGCCGCGGCCGCGGTTGTCGCGATCGGCTGGGCGCTGCTGCGATCACACCGTCTCGCGGTCGGCCAGGACCGCGCGTGGCGGGCGCAGGAGCAGGCCCGGGCGCGGGAGTTGTCGATGGGCGAGGTCGACGCGTTGTCGTGGCAGGAGTTCGAGACATACGTCGCGGAGCTGTGCCGGCGGGACGGCTGCACGCAAGTCGTCGTCAGCGGAAAGAGCGGCGACCTGGGCGCGGACGTCGTCGGCTACCTCCCCGACGGCCGCAAACTGGTCGTCCAGTGCAAGAAGTACGCGCCGCACCGCAGCGTGTCCTCACCGGACATGCAGAAGTTCGTCGGCACTGCCCGCCTCGAGCATGGCGCAGACGTCGCGCTGTTCGTCACCACCTGCCGCTCATTCACGAAGGCCGCCCTGGACCTGGCGCTGCGCCAGGACATCGTGGCCATGCACCGCGACCTGCTGGGCTCCTGGGTCAAAGGCGCTCACCTGGAAACCCTGATCCCGCTCAACGGCAGCGGCGGCGGCGGCATCAGGCGGCGCCCCTCTGCCTGACTAGCGGCCGGCTTCTCGGCCGGCGTCTCCCTCGATCGAGAGCCTCTACGAACGAGCGCTGTTCGAACGCCGCAGCCGATGCCTTGACGAGTTAGCACTATGAGGTGTCTCTGGGTTATGAGCCCAGCAAACTACCGAGCTGCTCCACCGCACGTCGGTGACACCACCGTCTACCACACGCGCGGCACCTGCAGGGATTTACCGGGCCGCTCGCACCGTCTGGCCTCTGCACGATCGGCACCGGCGCCCTTGCGAGGTTTCACCCAGCGTCCCCGATGGATGATCCGGCCGGACGGCGGATGGTGGGGCAGCCAGAGCGGTGTGCGTGTCAATCGCGTCGTCGTGGCGGTCGATCACCACGGTGACACGGGATCAGGTCTGGTGTCGTTCACGGAGTTCTATGTACAGGTCCCCCGGGGTTCCTCCGTGGAGGTCGGAACCGCCCTCGCCTGCCACCCGGATGCGAATGCCGTCCCGAACCCCGGCCGGGATTCTGACGGAGAGGGTACGTCGGGCGCTCACCCGGCCCTGGCCGGCGCACTCGCCGCAGGAATCCCCAGCGGTGGTGCCGCTGCCACCGCAGGTGGCGCATCGTACGTCCGCGACGAAGCGGATCTGTTTGACGGTGCCGGACTGCGCCTCCGTAGGGGTGATGTCCACCTCGATCAGCAAGTCCTGGCCTCGGTGGTTCCCGGACGTCGTTCCGGAGCCGACCGTTGGGGACGTCGGCCGGCTGCGAACATCCGGGCCCGCCGCCGCGGCACCGGAGGGCGGTCCGTACCGCTCGGCCAACCGGTCCCGCAGCCTGGCGTGGCGGAACTGGTAGACCGATCCTGCCTGCCGCAGGACGCCCCGCCGGTGGGCATCGGCGAGGAAGGTCCCCAGCCGCCAGGGCATCAGCCCCCGGGCGGCGAGAATCGACCGTGCCAGCAGGTAGTCGGCCCACGAGGACTGTGTGAGCGCCGCCAGTGAGGCGAAGGCCACCGCCAGCGCCGCGAGTCGGAAGGCCGGTGCCAGCGGATATCCAGCCGGTGAGTAGGGCCGGGAAGGGTCGGCCAGCGTGGTGGCGAGGACCGGTGCGGTGATGAAGGGAACGAGCAACACGACCAGTCCCGCGGCCGCGACCAGCGCCCGCCGCCGACTGACGGCGAGCGAGCGGTGCGGACTGCCGGCCTCGTCGCGGTCGACGCGCGTTCCCGCCATGACCATCAGCCAGGTGTACAGCAGCAGGGTGAGCACAGCCGTGGCCAGTGCCACCACGAAGAGCAGGACCTGCACCGCAGGACTGTCCGGCGCCGCATCCACGACGGTGCCCAGGCCGGCCGCGAGCACCATGTACAGGCTCATGGGGTTGGCTGCGTGGTCCACCAGCATGCGAAGGTTCGGCCGGAACCGGACCCTTCCCCGAGTCAGGCCGTCGGGGATACGAAGGAGGGCGCCGAGGAAGAGGCTTCCCACGTAGAGGATGACGAGCGGGCCGCCCGCCTCACCGATGGGGGCCAGCTCGTCTCCGCCGAGTACCGGGAACGAGGTCCACAGCATCATCAACGCCACCACGAGTACTGGCCTCCACCTGTGCCAGTGCGGTGACCGGCGGCGCAGTTCCCACCACGCGAAATCCTCGCTGCGCAGGTCGGTGAGATGGCGGGCCAGGGTGGCCAGCCAGCGTTCGGCCGTGCCTGCGCGCCACTCCCGTGGCGGGCGCCGGCCGCGTGGTGGGGGCGGTGCTGGGCTATCCGGGTACACGGCGGAGACGAAGGCGTCCAGGAGGTGGCGTTCGATCGCCGCGGCGCCGGGGAACCGCGACGATCGGGCGAGTTCGGCGGGGCAGGTGTCCGGCGCCCGGTAGGAGATGCGGGCCAGCCAGAGCATCAGTGGCGTGGACAGGCACCGGGCCAGCGCGCCGTGCGGGTGCTCCCGGAGTTCGTCGAGCACCGGTTTCCATCGTGCCGAGTGTTGCGGAGTGGCGCTGCTGCGCAGGTACTCGGCGGCGGTCTCGGCGGACAGGGGGTCCGCCCGTACGACCGCGGCCGAGCGCAGCACGGATGCACTCCGCACCGCGTCCGCGTATGCACTCGTTCGGCAGGTGAGGATGAGGGGACCACCGGCTGCCAGGGTGTCGTTGAGGCTCTGGAGGGCCACCGGAGCCTGGTCGGGTGACAGTTCGTCCAGGCCGTCGAGCACGGGCATGATCCGCCTGTCGCGGATGAGGTCCCGTGCCATCTCGACCGTCAGGTGCGGGTAGTCGCGGAGTAGGTGGTGCTCCAACCAGGTGTGCAGATGCTCCTGGCCGGGCCGCCAGGACGCGATCGGCAGCAGGACGGGAACGGCGTCACCGGCGCCCATCATCTGCAGCAGCTCGATCACCAGGAGCACGGCCAGTGTCGTCTTGCCGGCTCCAGCCTCGCCCAGCACCACCAGCCTACGCTGCCTCAGCGCGAGGAATGCCCGGGCGAATGCCCCCAGGTCCGCGCCGCTGCCATCGGCGCTGCCGCCGGTCAGGTGCGGGTGGTCGCCGAATTCCGGGTCACGCACGGCCCTCCAGGGAACCGGAATCGGCACCGGGTCGAACAAGCCGCGCACACGGGCCTCTTCGCGCCACTGCGCCAGCACCGTGCGGGCGAGGTCACGTGCCGCGGCTTCCACGGGATCATCGATGACGAGCTGGAAGTAATTGTTCTGGACACCACCGGCCCCCACGTTGATTGCCGTTGCGCCGTAGAAGGTGTTGCCCGATACCCCGCCCGTCCCCGAGCCGCCGGATGCCGCAGCGGTCATGCCCCCGGCCCGAAGTGGTTGTCCTGCCGGTTGTAGTCGCCGACCTGGATCGCGGCAGGCCCGTGGAAGACGTTTCCCTCCACTTGAGTACTGCTGCCGACAGCGGTGCGCACCTGCCCCACCAGGGCGCGCAATTCGGCGGCCGCCTCCTTACGTGCGGGCTCGTCCAGATCCTCCAGCAGCATCTCGAACCGGCTCCGCCACCCCTCGGCATGCACCAAGCGCACCTGATCCCCCTCGTTCCCTCCCGCCGAGTCCAAGGCGTCCGCGGTCCGGTCCAGCCGATCCAGCTGAGCGTGTTCGCGCTCCCGGTCGCCCCGGCTCAGCAATCGGGCAACCCGCTGCCGCACGCCCGCCCACGCGTCCGTGCCCGCAGCCTGCACCACCGCCGTGCCTCCGGCGGCCGCGAGCGCCGTCATGGTCTCCGCCAGCATCCCCGGTTCCTCCCCGTCGTCCTTGTTCCGTCGACCGTACCGCCGACAATGACGCTCCACAGCGCCGTTGAACGACAAGGCTGACAGGCCGGTCGGTGGCAGCGGTCGCAGAGCCGACGCCCTCTCCGCCGGGGTGCCCCTATGGTCTTGGTCAAGCAAGACTGGAACAGCAGTGCCTCCTAGCACTGGAGTGGTCGCAAACCGGGCGCTACCAAGGGGCCGGTGCACTCATCCGGGGTGCGCTGCGCGACTTCCACATCACCCTCGGCCTGCCGCAGATCGGTGAGCATGCGGACGGCACCTCCGATGCCGAGATCGATAAGTTTTCCCAGTCGAGAGCAGAAGCCGACGGTCGCCTAAGCAGCCGGGCCCGCACGTATGACGAGCGGGCCCGGCGCAAGTCACTGGGCATCCAAACAGCGGCCGGTCTTTCGGATTCCCTCCATCAGAGGAGACAGCTCCAGGATCGCCTCGTCCGTCCGCACCCCCTGCACGCGGACGGCGACTTGCGTGGCCGGCGTTCGACCAAACGTCACGATGACCTTGCGATCCGGGGACGACTGCCGCTCGTCGAGCACCCAGTCGACCCCGTTCGCCTCGAAACACGGATCCGTCGTTGCTGTGGGGCTCGCGACACCGCAGCGCAGGATCACATCCTGATCGCCCCACACCACTACACCGTCGAGTCCGACAGACCGGCGTTCCTTGCCCGCCAGCCGTCCAGGCGCCTTCCCGGTGAGTTCCCGGCAGTGCGTGTCTCCCGCATGCGCGGCAGCCGTCAGGCCCCGTGCCGGATCGTCCAGCAGCCGAGCCGTCACCCCGCCTCCCACGGCCAGGACCACGATGCCTGCGACGACACCAAGAGCCAGGCGGCGTGAACGCTTCATGGTTGGAAGTCGACCCCCTGTGAGCACAGCGATACGAGGGCCACCGTAGGGCACCGAATCAGACGACTCCACACCGGGTACGACCAGCCTCCCTTTAGGGCAATGCCCCATCAGACACCTCCCTAACGGACGTAGCAGACATGGGTAGTTCGCGTTTACGTTCGGTGCTCGCCATGTCACTCAAACGGGGAGGACCAAATGCCTAAAGCAGCTGGATCACTGCTGCTCACCGCAGTCGCGGCCGGAACGATGACGGGTCTCGCCGCGCCGTCGGCCGATGCCGCGCCGCAGGCCAAGGACCCCTACGCACATGTTCGTCTGGAGCGCGTCTGGGCGGCTCACACCTGCCTCTCCATGGGAGGCAGCACGAAGCAGAACGCTCAGCTCACCGTCGGTAAGTGCTCCGGCGACAAGTCGCAGCGCTGGACCCTCCACCGGATCTACAAGAACGACTCGCTGTTCACCATCAAGAACGACAAGTCGGGCAAGTGCCTGAACGTCGACAAGAAGAGCCACATCGTCCAGTACACCTGCCACTCCACCTGGAAGGCGCAGCGCTGGATGCTGAGCGGCTCCCGCATCTGGAGTGAAGCTCGCAACGGCAAGGTCATCGCGTCGAACTCGACGAAGGCCGGCTCCCACCCCTACCTGGAGAAGGCCGGGAGCTCCAACCCGGCTCGTGGGCGCCAGGAGTGGGGCCTGTCCTGACCCACGGGGGCGGCTTCCGAGCGACGGTCCGGACCGACGTCTCGAAAGCCGCCCCCTCGTGCGCGCTGACAAGTCCTCACCCAGGCGGTGACACGGCTGGGCTGAGGCGACCACTTCTGTCCAAGGAGACGATCCGTGAACCTCAACCGCACAACGGGGCGCTGGAGCGCGGCAACCGTGCTGCCCGTAGCCCTCCTTGCCGCGACGGTGGCCGCCAGCGGGACCACCGCCTCGGCCGCGCCCGCGCCGGGAAAGGCCGTGTTCGTCCTCGATGCCGACACCGGCAGCTTCGCGACCGGCAAGACCGCCCTTGCCTCCAGTGGCGTGCACACGGTGAAGACCTACACCGGTGAGGCCACCGACAGCGAGATCCTCGCCGCCGGCTCGCAACGCGTCATCGCCGACGTCACCCTCGCCCACTCAGCGAGTCGGACCGAGCGTGCTGCCTGGGCCGCTTCCGCCAAGTTCGTCGACCTGTCGTGGCCGGACCTCGGCGCTACGTCCTACACCGTCATCCGTGACGGCAAGGTGATCGCCAGGACCTCTGGGCACAGTCTTCGCGACGACGCGATCGTTCCCGGCTCCGAGCCCTCCTACCAGATCAGCGGTGACGCAAAGGGGCTCGGACACACCTGGGGTTTGAACGTCACGGTCCCCACCAGCGACACGTCCGCCGCACTCGCCCAGACCGCCCGGAAGGTCGAGGCCAAAGCCAAGAAGTACACCAAGACCGTGGTGACCTGGCGGTCCTTCATCCGCCAGCCGTGGGTGACCGTGCCCACCTACATCAGCAAGGCCTCAGGCTGCAAGTACGGTGGCGGCTCGTACAAGTACAAGGGTGACGGCCGCGGCTACTCCAACGCTGTCTCCGGCACGTCGTTCCGTGCCGGTGTCCGCGGTGTCGTCTACTGGACGAAATCTTCCTACGACCTCTTCCCCGAGACCGGCTGGACGAAGGTCTACAAGAACGGGAAGCTGGTCGAGAAGCGGAAGGCGTCGACCAAGAAGATCGACTTCCAGACCAAGACCCGGTTCGACGGCAAGACGCGCTCCGTGCACGGTCAGATCGAGGCCACCGATCCCTTCTGCCCCAAGTCCGGCATACGACGGGCCGGCATCGGCGTGTACTACGACGCCCGCCTCGCCCGCAACGGTGACTTCTACGTGTCCGGCAGCGCCCGACCCGCCCCGGACCACGAGATGTACCTCTTCGGTTACACCAGCGGCAGCAAGCACTCCACCAAGACCGTCTACCAGCACAAGATGAGCACCAAGGCGGTCAGCGGCCTCGAGTGCCTCTACTCCCGAGTCTGTGAACCCAGCACCATCTCCGACAACGGTGGCTACTAGCAAGCACTTCCGGCTCAAGGGCGGGCGGCTGCCTGCACGACGAGGGTGGGATGATGTCAGCGCCACCGGCTCCGACCAGAGGCCTGAAAGGAGCGCCATGATGTTCACTCCCTGGCGCAGCGCACTCACCTACGCTGCCTGGGTCACGCTGATCTCATGGCTCACCGGGACTGTGGTGCTGGCCGGATATTCGCTCGCGTTCGACGACAAGCTCGGACCCACCGGACCCGAGCCGCTCACATGGTGCAGGGACCAGGCCGTCTTCCTGGTCACCTGTACCGCAGTGCTCACCTTGGGTCGCCGTCTGCTCTCTCCGTTGCCACGCTGGAGGACGGTCCTCATCGACGGCACCCTCTACATGCTGGTCCTCGGCATCGCCAACGCAGCGCCCTACGGAGCGGTCAACCCGGGGGAGCTCCTGGACGCCGCGGCACTGTATTCCTTCTTCGCGCTTTTCACGCTCCAACTGCCGACCGCCTGGGGCATGTCCGCCGTGCGTTCGGGCAAGCTCGACGCCGTCCTGAAAAAGCGCTACACCCTCGACGGCAATGAGCGGGCGACCCCGAACCCGTGAGCACGTTTTTCGAACCTCCCGGTCCATACTCCCCGTGGCAGTCCGCAGCAGGGTGACATCCTCATCATCATGAACATCGCAAAAGCTGCCGGCCTCGTCCTGGCCCTGCTGATGGCATCAGGTTGCGCCGGGCCTGAACTGGACGATGGCCAAGCACCCCGCTTACAGGAGACGTTCGCTCCGGCCCACCGCCAGAAAATGCCCGACCTGACGGGGACCGCAATCGACGGCCGCCCGATCGCCGTACACGACTACCGAGGCAACGTGCTCGTCGTGAACGCGTGGGCGTCCTGGTGCGGCCCCTGCCGCGCCGAAGCTCGTGACCTCTCCGCGGTGCACACCACCCTCCACACGCGCGGCGTACGAGTCATGGGCGTCGACACCGATGCGTCGAGGGAGACCGGAGCGGCCTTCGCCCTCGAGCATCACGTCACCTACCGCAGCCTCCACGACCCGAAGACCGCCCAGCTCCTGCGCATCCCCAAGGGCCTGGTCAGCCCGCAGGGCTACCCCTACACCTTCGTCGTCGACCGGCAGGGCCGGATCGCGGCGGCCCGGATGGGGCAGATCAGCCGGGCAGAACTGACCGCTCTGGTCGAGCCGTTGCTGTGATCGTCGGACAGGACCGACCCGCATCGCTGGCAGCGGCGCGGTCGCGCCACTTGAGGATCGTGTCGTGAGTCCGTCACGACCGGGAACGCATCGGCCCGGTGCCGGCTGCCGCCGGTCACCGCGGCCAGGGAGCGTCGAGGACGCGCTCGACCATGGACGCGCGGCGGAATCCGGGAACGAAATGCTCCAGGACGTCCGCGTTGATGGTTCCGTACGTGGTGTCCGGGCGGTCCTTGAGGCCGTCGACGAATTGCTGCAGGAACTCCTTCTTGAAGTCACCGCGAGGATGAGCGGCGACGATCTCGTCGACCCGGTGGCCGTCCAGTCTGTCCAGTCCCCAGCCGAGCGCGTCGGTCAGCACGCCCTGGTTCATGGCGGCGGTCTCGGGACCCATCCGGCCGGGGATCGCCGGCGTCGTGTGCAGGGCGATCGCCGTCCAGACCACCTCGGCCGCGCCCTCGGAGAACCCGCGGTCGAGCAGGAACTTCCGCGCGTGGTCGGCGCCGTCCAACTCGAAACGCTGCTGCGTCTCCGAGAACGGGATGGAAAGACCCGCGTCGTGGAACATCGACGAGATGTAGAACAATTCGGGATCGGGCTGGAGGCCGAGCTCGCGGGCATGCAGTGAAGCGAAGAGGAATACCCGCCGGGAGTGGTGGAAGATCAGGGGATTGGTCCTCTCCCGGAGGAAGTCCGTGGCCTCCGCGACGGCCGATGTTCCGGGTATTTCCACCCCTGCGATGATGTCGGTCATGGTGTCCGTGCTTTCCGGTGTGATGTGTGACGAGTGGACCGTGCGTCCGTTCTCCACGGTGCCGACCCCGCGCCCCCCGGCGCCGCCTCGGTCCGGCCATGAACCACTCGAATCCAGTCACCTCAGGATGGGGCTGTGAGCTCCGGCACGCATCGGGTGGCGGTCCTCGTCTACGACGGGGTCAAGCTGCTGGACGTCGCCGGCCCCGCCGAGGTGTTCGGGGAAGCGAACCTGCTCGGTGCCGACTACCGGATCACCTTGGTATCCACGACGGGGGCCGACGTCGCCTCCTCGATCGGGATGCGGATCGCCGTCGACGGCAGCGCCGCAACGCAGCCGGACCCCGACACGTTCCTGATGCCGGGCGGAGACGTCTACCCCAGGACCCCGGTCACGCGCGACCTTGTCGAAGCCGCCAGGGACCTGGCAGCCCGTTCCGGCCGGGTCGCCTCCGTGTGCTCCGGTGCCTTCGTCCTCGGAGCGACCGGCCTCCTGGACGGCAAACGGGCGACCACCCACTGGAAGATCGCGGACAGACTCGCCGCCCTGCACCCCAGGACCCGCGTCGAACCGGACGCCATCTACGTGCGCGACGGCACGGTCTACACCTCGGCGGGTGTCACCGCGGGCATCGACCTCGCGCTGGCCCTCGTCGAGGAGGACCACGGTCCCGACCTCGCCCGGGAGGTGGCCCGCTCCCTTGTCGTCTACCTGCAGCGGCCGGGCGGCCAGTCATGGTTCTCCGCTCCCCTGCAGGGCCCGCCGCCCCGGTCGCCCGCCCTGCGCAGGGTCGTCGACCTGGTCACGGCGCAGCCCGCCGGCAACTACTCCCTCACCGAACTGGCCGCGCGCCTGAACCTCAGCACGCGTCACCTCACGAGGCTGTTCCGGGAGGAACTGGGCACCACGCCGGCCCGGTACGTCGAGTCGATCCGGTTCGACATCGCGAAGTCGCTGCTCGACCAGGGGTACACCGCGACGCAGGCGGCGTCCTTGGCCGGATTCCCGGGCTACGAGAGCCTCCGCCGCGTCTTCGCACGGGAACTGTCCATCAGCCCCGCCGCCTACCGGCGCCGCTTCGCCACGACCCGCAACGCCGAGTAGGGCCCGACGGGCGGTGGGCGGTACGGGTGGGTGATGGCCGCCGCGTCGGGCCAGGCCGTCGCCCGGGCATGCTGTGAGGACCGGGCCCGGAGCGGGATCCTCGTCATCGTCGGGGAAACGGGACTGGGTACGGCCCCGGCCCCCGGACGGGTTCTTGTGGGAGAGGGGTGGAGTGGATGGATGTCCTCGGGGTGGACGCCTGTGGCAAGCAGGGGTGGGTGGGCGTAGCGCTCACGGACGGCTCGTACGCGGGCAGCCTGGTGGACCGGCGGCTCGGTGCGCTGATCGAGCGTGCCGGCGACGTGCAGGTGATCGCGGTCGACATGCCGCTGGGGCTGATCGACAAGGGCTGGCGCGCCGCCGACCTCGAGGCCCGCGCGCTCCTGGGGGCGCGGCGCAGCAGCGTCTTCCTCGTGGCGCCGAGGCCGGCGTGGCAGGAGACGGACTTCGCGGCGGCCGGGGACCGGTGCCGGGAACTCACCGGCAGCCGCCTGAGCCGGCAGGCGTGGGCCCTGGCACCGAAGCTGCTCGAAGCGCGGGAGTGCCGGGCCGTGGACGAGCGGATCCACGAGGTGCATCCCGAGCTGTCCTTCCAGGCCCTGGCGGGCGGGGTGCCGCCGGCGTACTCCAAGAAGACTTGGCGTGGGCAGAACCTGCGCCGCCTCCTGCTGTCGCAGGCGGGACTGGTGCTCCCGGACGAGCTCGGCGAGGCCGACCGGGTGCCCGCGGACGACGTGCTCGACGCCGCTGCGGCCGCCTGGTCGGCCCACCGGATCGCGCTCGGGACCGCCGTCCGGGTGCCCGAGAGGCCGGAACGGGACGCGGAGGGACGGCTGGTGGAGATCCGCTACTGACCGGCTGCCGCGGGCCCGTCCGGGTCATGACCTCGGCGGCGCCGGAGCCGCGTTCCGGGGGCCGCCCTCCGTTGCGCCCTCCGAGGCGGATCGGCGGGTGGCGCCGGCCCCGGCCCGGCGGATGCGCGGATCCGCTCGCCGGGCGCCGGCTGGGGCACGTACACCCGCTCGGCCGCACGCCTGGACCGCGGCTCCTCGGCCACCGGTACCCGATCGGCGCACGTCCAGGGCCCGGGCGCTGTTCGTTCACGGCCGTCGGCCGACACGGCGAATCTCGGGTGCCGCACCGCTTCCGGCGCGAGTCGGGAGGCGTGGCCGGCGGCGAGGCGAGGAGTGGTCATGGACAGGGCGTGGCTGGTGACCGGCGCGAGCAGCGGCTTCAGCCGGGCGATCAGCGAGGCGGAGCTGGCCGCCGGCGACGTCGTGGTGGGCGCGGCCCGGCGGACCGAGGCGCCGCAGGACCTGGGTCGCACGGCGCAGGAGAGAGGAGGGGCTCATCCCGGAGATTCCAGCCCCGCTATCTCCCGCCCTTCTCAAGGCCAGCCGCGCAGCCCGACAGGAGTCCCGCATTGATCAGCCTCTCGGTGACGCCGTCGCGTCGGTCCGCCGCTCCCCGGCCGACGGGCTCAGCCTCCTCACTGACGTGCGGACTCCGCTCCTGGGGCACGGGCGGCTGTCGGGCTGGCAGCAGGGCCAAGTGGAGGCGGTGGTGGCCTTGTTCATGAGTCGTGGTTCTGGTCCAACTTCTGTGGACTGGTGGCGCTCAGTACCGACGTGGGCGTTGGCAGGACGGTCGATAATGCCGGCCATGGCAGATCTCAGTCCGGTTCTCCGGATCATCACCTCGGCGGCGCGGGAGTCCCTGAAGCCGCTCGGTATGGCCCAGCGTGGGCGGTCGCGGCTGTGGATTGATGATCACGGGTGGTGGCTGGGGGTTGTGGAGTTCACCCCGCCACGTACTGCTGGCAGCGGTCTGCACGTCGGTGCGATGTGGCTGTGGCACGACGTGGACCACCTGGCCTTCCACGTGGACGCAGTCCGGGCCGGCTCCGAACTGTTCCGCACCGAGGACCAGTTCACACCGCTGGCACTCGAACTCAGCCGACAGGCGGCGGCGAACGTGACCGCGCTGAGGGAGAAGTTCCCAGCTCTGCCGGACGTCGCCCGATACCTGACATCCCGACCGGTGCGCCGGGGATTCCTCTGGGACGGCTTCGACGCCGGGATCGCGGCCGCCCTGGCCGGTGACCCGGACACGGCCCGCAATCGCTTCGAGCGAGTCCTTCGAGAGGACCCGTTGGCCCCGTGGATGGTCGAGGCTCAGGAGAAGACACGTGAGCTTCACGCGATCGCGGCAGATCGCGACGCCGTGACCGCCTGGGTCGGGCGGCGCGTCGCCTCGTGCAGGAGGAAGCTGGGCCTGGATCTTGTGCCGCTCGCGCTCAGCTGGATGGACCCGTCTGTTGGGTGACAGAGCTGCGGTCAAGCCGGCAGGACTCGCTTCCGCAGCAGGTCGAAGCCGGCCCGGCGTGGACGGCGCCGGGCAAGGCAGGCGAGGCCCACAGTAGACGCCCGTGCGGATCGGCGATCAGCTGCACGTTCATGCCATGTTTCTTGTGCTTACCGGAATAGAAGGGCCGGTCGGCGGCGATCCGGTCGATCGGCAGCAGGGTCCCATCGAGGATCACTAACGCTTTGTTCTGTGCGGTCTTGACCACGGCGGCCAGGTCTGGGGCGAGCGCGGCCAGCACATCGACGGCCTCGGCGATATACCGGTAGGCAGTGGTAGTGCCCACGTCGAAGCCCGCGGCGAGCTGCGCGTAGGTGTGTGTGCCCGCACCGCAGGTGGGCGAGGGCCAGCAGAGCCTGACGGCCCGTGCTCAGACGGCGCCAGCGGGTGCCGGGCTGCCGACGATGGTCGCGCAACCGAGCGGACAGCAAGCGCAGGGCGGAGCTGGACACGTCGATCCCGGACGGGTGGACAAGCATGCGAGGCCTCTGATGGAGATGGGATTCTTGGTCGAAACCCATCTGCCAGGGGCTTCTCCTGCCCGTCAGCTCAACTACCCAACGGGCATGGCCGGGTGGACAACGCTCATGCGGTGGCAAACTGATCGTCGTGTCGAACTCCTACGCGCAGCCCATCTTGAGAACAGCGGACCTCTCGGAGGGATTGCGCATCGTTGAGAGGCTGCTGGGGATCGCCGACCTGAGGGATCTGGAAGTCGATTTCGATGCGCGGATCTCCTCGACTCACTCTCTATCGGAGGTGCTGGCCCTGCTGCCGGACGCCGACTGGTGGGCTGCAGGGGAGAGGGACGGTGCCTCGGACACGGCGGATGATCCGGCGGCCTACCTGCCCATCTGGCTACGACGCTGGGCTGGGGCACCCGAGACCGTGGAGCCGTTTCTCAAGGCGGTGGGCGACAGCCCGGCGACGGTGCGGTGGGACTTCAACGCCTGGCCCGAGGCTCCGGAGATAGGTCTGGGGGTGGGAGGCACCCGCGGCGCGTTCGTCACCCTGTGCGCGCATGCCCGCGACCTCGATCTGGAGGAGCCTGCGGCCGACTGCACGGTGTTCGTCCACGTCAAGCAAGCTGAGGCCGAACGCGCACCATGGATTGCGGCCCAAGCCGGGCTGCGAGTGATCGGCGACCTGGTGATGGCACCGTACTGAGCATGCGTGAAGGGAACTGCAGCAATGCCAGCATGGTTCCGACGTGCACCAACGCCGCCGGCAGAGCGTAGATAGCTGATCACAGTCTCCCGAGCGCTATCGAAGGCTCCTGGGCAGCGCAAACGCCAGGTCGGAAAGGGCTCAGTGAGTCTTCTGTCCGACCCAGCGGATATGTTGCCTGCTGAGGTGACGCCATCCCGGGCCGGGCATCTCGTTGGAACCGCCGAACACCACCCTCAAGGAGAGAGTTTCCATTGAAGAGCCTGCCGCAGACGAACAGCACCCTGCTGATCCGCACCGACTTTTCCGACCAGGCAGCTTGGCAAGCCCTCCACACGGCAGTCGCGACTCCGAACGAGGACGACTTCCTCGCGGATGTTCACGTCGTGGACGATTCTGCCTACCGTGATCTGACGATCGAACAGGTCATCTCCCTGGCCCCTGCCGGACGGAGCAGCCTGATGATCGTGGCCGACAAGACCGCCCTCACCACGCCGGAGATGCCATTGCTCGCTGTGCACCTGCCGTACGAGGACGAACCGGAGCAGGATCACGAGGAACTGCGAGTCACGGCCGAAGAACTGTGGTCGATCGAGAACAACATCTCCCTCGCCAACATGGACTGGGAGGAGTTCGTCGAGGCTGCGGATGACGACGGCGTCTTCCGGGGCTTCTGATCAGATCTCGGGCGACAGGCCTTTGCGACAGATCACGCCCAGCGATACAGAACTTCTAGATCATTCGTTGCCCGCATGAGGGACCCCGCCCTGGGCCAGCCCAAAGGGCGGGCCCAGAGCGGGGCGGCAACGTTCAAATTTGCTCCGAGGCTGAACCGCTACCGACGCCCGTCACCGGGGGCGAGCAGGCTGGTGAGCTCGGCGATGGCCTCGGGTGAGGGTTTGAAGTATCGGCGGACATTTTCGGGCTTCTTGTGCCGGGACTTGGCCATCAACATGAGCAGGGAGGCCCCTTGCTCACCGAGGTGGGTCAAGGCAGAGTGCCGGTACTCGTGCAGATCCCACCCCGTCCCCGGGCCGCGCACAGCGGTGCGCTCGTCCAGCAGCGCCCGGGCCTGGCCGTACGACAGGCGGGCCAGCCCGGTGTCCGGACACACATCGCGTGGGCTGACGACCTTGCCCGGCCCCGGTCGACGGTGGGTGACGAACACCGGCCCGCGGGTGCGGCCCTTGAGGAGCCGGGGCAGCAGCCGGGCGGTACCGGCGTCCCAGTACTCGGTCTCCAGCACGTAGTCCTCGCGCGCCTGGCCCCGCCAACGGGTCTTGGCCCGGGCGCCCTTGACCGGGCAGCGACGCACGGCGAAGTCCAGGTCCTCGATGTTCACGCCGAGAACCTCCTCCGCTCGCCCGGCAGTCTCGTAGAGCATCCGCCACAGCGTCTTCTCCCGCAGGTGCACCTACCGGCGCGCGATCAGCCGGTCGACCGCCATCTTCGAGCGGGTCGCGGTGTCGGAGTCCGGCACCGACAGCCGCTTTGCCCAGGACGGGACCATCGGCCCCTCGTAACCGCGCTCATGGCACCAGCCGAGCCAGGACAGCACTCCCGCCCGGCGGGAGTTCCACGTGTTCACCGCCGCGGTGCCCCACAGCAGTTCCAGGGCCTCGCCGATCTCGTCGTCCGCGACCGATGCCAGCGGCCGGACCTCGCCGAGCCGCTCAGCGGTCTTGCGCACCCCGATCGCGTAGTTCCGGACTGTGTTCGGGTTGCCGAGCTAGTCGAGGAACACGTCCGCCGCCGCCCGGACGGTCAACGCCTTCCCGGTCGGCAGCTGCACGACGTGGGCACCGTTTCCCCCTCCGGCGGCATCGGTGATGTCCTTGACACCTGCCGCGATGTACCCCTTCAGGTGGAACCGAGAGACCGCCGCGTCGACGATCTCCTCACGCATGCTCCGTCGGCCCGTCGGTGCCACTTCCGGTCGCCTCCGGCACTCGGTGACCTCGGGCTCAGGCTCCGCCCCCATGGCGCGGCCCGTCGGGAGGGGGATCCGGGTTCAGCCTTCCGGGAGGACAGGTGAGTCGATGTCGAGATCACTCACTGCTTCGCCGTAGTCGGCGAAACGCTCGGCGTCCCACAACGGCGCCGGCACACCCGGCGTAGGTTCGTCGCCGCGCATGAACAGAGCCTCAGGGCCGCCGGGGGTGAAAAGGAAGAGCATCTTGGCATGGCGGGTGCTTTTGTTGAGAAAGCGGTGACGGATTCCCGGTGGGACATAGATGAAGTCTCCCGACCTTGCAGTGATCTTCTCGTCACCATTGAGAAACTCCAGCTCGCCGTCAAGCAGGTAAAATGCCTCGCTGTTGCGATTGTGCACGTGCGCCACGGGCCCGGAACCCGGTGGCACCTGGGCTTCGACGAAGCCGAGGTGCCCGTCCGTGATATCCGAGTGGACCTTCACCGAGTAGACACTGTCCGACACCCACTTGGTGACCCCCTCGTCAGCGGGAATGTAGATGGCTCCACGCTTCGTCCATCGAGGGTCGTCGGGGCTAATCTGCGGCATAGGAAGACTCATCGAGGGCCTCTCTCTGACATAGCGAATACTGGCGCTGCCTTGCACATTCACCCTCTCCTGCGTGGCGGGCGCGGGCATACGTCAGATGACGTATCTGAGCAGCGGCCAGTCATTGCCGGTCTCCAGCAACCACAGCCATCCTGCAGCCTGAGTTCCGCAGCCGCCACGCAATCGTCGAGCAGGCGATATCCGACCCGAAACAAGGACCCCTCGCGCACCTTCCGTCTGGTGACTTCCAGACCAACGCCGTCTGGCTCGCTCTGGCCGCGATCACCCATAACCTGATGCGAGCCCTGGGCACAGGCGGCTCCGCTCGCTGGCATCAGGGCCATGTCCACATCGGCCCCGGGCTCACCCACGAAGTCAGCGGTCTGCGCGCCCGTCTGGATACGGCGAAATGCGGTTGACGTGCTGCGGTGGATCTTGGCGGGGCCTTGTCACGAACCAGACACCCGCTACTTGTCGAGCAACCGCGTGCCGTCACCATTCGCCTCGTCGTGGTCAGTGGAGAGACTCAGGTGCCGCCACGCCTCGTCCTCCTCAAGTCGCTTGGCCCAGGCCGCGCGTCCGTATGTGTAGGCGTCCGTGCCCAGGAGCAGGCGCAGTGGGGGTTCATCCAGCCCAGCGACCGTGAGAACGGCCTGTGCCACCTTCGCGGGATCGCTGTTTGCCTTCTGGGCAAACTCGGCCATCGTCTCCACGGCGGCTCCGACAGTGTTTCGGTAAGGATCGCTGACCACCGGGATGTGCATCGACGATCCTGCCCAGTCGGTGCGCATGCCGCCGGGTTCCAGGACCGTGACCTTGATACCCAGGGGCGCGACTTCGGTGGCGAGGACCTCGGAGAATCCGCCGACGGCCCACTTGGCCGACTGGTAAGCGGTCATCCCCGGACTGGCGAGCCGTCCGCCGAGGGATGAGACCTGAATGATGTGCCCGCCGCCTTGCCGGCGAAGGACCGGCAGGGCGGCTCGGCTGAGATAGACGGTGCCGTAGAAGTTGGTGTCGACCTGGCGGCGGAACGCCTCCAAGGTTGAGTCCTCAAGGGAGGCGCGGTCTGCCTGTCCCGCGTTGTTGACCACCACGTCCAGCCGCCCGAACGCCTCGACGGTCTCGAGCACGACCCGCTCGGCCGCTTCGGGGTCGGTCACGTCCAGCTGACTGGCCCGAACCTGGTTGCCGTGCGCGGCAACCAGATCCTCCAGGGACCGTGGGTCGCGGGCAGTGGCCATCACCCGGTGGCCCGCGGCCAAGGCGGCAGTGACGATCTCGCGGCCGAGTCCACGGGAGGAACCGCTGACGAGGAAAACCTTTGACATGGGACAAGCTCCATTCGTTGTTGTCAGGTTGTGCTCCACAAACTGCAGCGCAGATGGGGCGACGAATCGCAACGCAATACACTTGCGTTATTACGTTAGTCCGCTTGCCCCGGCAACGCAATCTGCGAGCGTTACGTTGCGGTCCCTGGCGGGCCGTCCCGCTGACTTGCCAGACCCAGGGCGTCGGTCATCGTAGGAACGTGGGCTGCCGTCCACTCCGTGAGAGCCTGAGCGCACTGCGTGATGGTGTCCCGCCACGCCTTGGCGGCGTCGTCACTGGCATCGTCACTGACGAGTTTGACGATGTACCAGGGAAGTGGTCCGCAGGCGAGAACGGAAACGCGAGGGCTGTCGCGGCGTTGACCTTCCCCACGCCGGTCCTCAGGACCGGCAAAGAGGTGTCGAGGAACTGGCCTCCTCCTCGACCGCCGGCATCAGCAAAGGCCGGCCGGGGTCCAGGCCTCCTCGTCACGGCAGGTGACCACGGCTCGACCGGCTTGAAGACCTCCTCGTGCACAACGGTCTGGTCGTTGATCGCCGTCAGCAGTGTGGCGCCGGAAACGTCGAGGCTGCCCAGTCTTCGGATGCGGGGAAGGGCGCCGTGAGATCTGCGGGTTGCCAGGCTCATCCGCATTCCTGACAGTGGTTCTTCTCCGCGTCCCGTACCGCTCCAGAATGGCTGCATAGCCCGTGTGCGGGTGTCGGCAAAATCAAAGAGGGCGGGGACCGAACGCGTTCAGCGACTCCAGGAAATCTGCTTGAACGCGTTCAGTTCCAGCGTCGCGGGAGCCCAAGGGCGCGGCTACCGATCTGGCTGCTGACGTGCTCGGAAGAGGTTCTCGGCACGCATAACCTCAGCATCGGGGCGAGAAGGTATGACGACGCCCACCGCTTTCAGGGCGTGATCATGGCGAGCCGAGTTGATTGATGTCGGCGCTGGTGAGTATCCGCGGGCCTTCGCCCTTCCGCTCGACGACGGCGAGCATGGCGCGGCCGACGTGCTCGGTCGTGGTGGTGTGCCGCGGTGCGAGGCGGTGCAGGACGGGGTACAGCCAGGACGTGAGCCGGTACAACGCCCGGTAGCTGGCCGTCCGGGACACCGCGCCGTGGCGCGGCTGGATGTAGCCGGGGCGGAACATGTAGGCGTGGAGGTCCGTCGCCAGCAGGGCGTTTTCCGTACGGCCCTTGATGCGCGCCCACATTGCGCGGCCGTTCTCCGTGCTGTCGGTGCCCTCGCCTGAGACGTAGGCGAAGGTCAGGGTGGGGTTGTCGGTGCCGACCGCACGGGCTGCGGCGAGCGTGTAGTCGTACGTGATACGGGTGTAGTCCGCTTCTTTGTGTCCGGCCGCCGAGACGCCCAGGCAGTAGAAGCAGGCGTTCAGGCCCTGCAACTCGCTCTGGATCGCGGAGAAGTCGGCGAAGTCCGCGTGCACGACTTCGCGGACCTTCGGGTGGGTCATGTTCATGGGCCTGCGTACGACCAGCAGGACGTCGGTGACGCTGTCGTCCAGCAGACAGGCGCGCAGTACGCCCTGTCCGACCATGCCGGAGGCGCCGAAGATGATTACACGCATGTTTGCTCCAGGGGGAGTTGCGCGGAGGAGCGCCGCTCGGGGTTCAGGGGCGCGCGGTTGAGGGTGCCGGCGATGAGGGTGGTGAGCGTTTCCTGCAGGGAGGGCGAAGTCCATCCGGTGCGCGGCCAGGGAAGGGTCGTCCTCGTAGGCGGCGAGCATGGCGGCGGACGGGCGGGCATGTGTCCACACCACCTCGGCAGCAGTCTGACGCCGGTCGCCTTCTCGCGTGAAATCGGATGCGTCCGGCAGGCCGCCGGCCCTCGGGGGTGGAACGGATGTAGACGTTGTCCGGGGTCACCACCACGGGAGCGGACGGCTTGTGCGCCGGAACGGCGAAGTCGGATGGTTGTCGGGTTCGACGGTTGCGGCGCCCCCGCCGACGGATTCTCGGCGCTCACGATGCTCTCCTACGCTGCGGGGGTGTGGTGTGATCGTGGCTCCGGCAGCGACCTTCGTGGCCCGCCGGACGGCGAACCATCACAATCCCTCCGCGTCTGAGCCTCGGATCCCGGTCATGCCCTCGACCTCGGGGAACGCCGATGCCACGGTCCACACGCCAGCCCAGTGCCGAGGGGTCCGGCACTGGGCTGGCAGGCGGTCAGCTGAAGACCGCCTGGGTCTCCAGGTAGGCCGCCAGTCCGAAGCGGCCGAACTCGCGGCCGAGACCCGACTGCTTGAAGCCGCCGAAGGGGGCGTCGGGGGCGTCGATGATCTCGTTGATCATCACGCGCCCGGCCTGGAGACGCCGCGCAAGGGCCTGCCCGCGTCGGGTGTCGCCGGTGGCGATGTAGGCGTGCAGCCCGTACGGGCTGTCGTTGGCGATCGCAACGGCCTCGTCCTCGTCACGGTAGGTGATCACGGCGATGACCGGGCCGAAGATCTCCTCCTGTGCGATGGTCTGGTCGTTGGTCGCCGTCAGGAGGGTGGGCTTGACGTAGTTGCCGTTCTCCAGGCCCTCCGGGTGGCCGAGACCGCCGGCCAGGAGCTGGCCGCCCTGCTCGATGCCAGTCCGGATGTAGTGCTGCACACGGTCGTACTGGTCGCGGTCGAGAACCGGGCCCACGACCGTGGCGGGGTCACGGGGATCGCCGACCTTCAGGGCGCCGACGGCGTCGGCCAGCGCCTGCTTGAACTCCTCCGCGCGGCCGGCCGGAACGAGGATGCGGGTGCCGGCGATGCAGGCCTGCCCGTTGTTGAACAGACCCGCCCCCACGGCGAACGGGACCGCCTTGGACAGGTCGGCGTCGTCCAGGATGATCGTCGGCGACTTGCCGCCCAGCTCCAGGGTGACGCGCTTCATGGTGTCCACGCCGTTGTGGGCGATGATCTTGCCCGTCGCGGTGGAGCCGGTGATCGACACCTTGGCGACGTCGGGGTGGGAGGTGAGGACGTTGCCTACCGGGTCGCCCTTGCCGAAGACGATGTTGACCACACCGTCGGGCAGTCCAGCGTCGGCGAACGCGTCGAGAACAGCCTGGGCCTGCCAGAATCCGCGCTCGCTGGGCTTGACCACCACCGTGCAGCCGGCCGCCAGCGCGACGCTCGCCTTCATCGCGATGAACCAGCTGGCACCGTTCCAAGGGGTGATCAGGACGGCCACCCCGACCGGCACCTTGCGCACCGTCGCCCGGCCGATCTGCTCGGTGAACGTCTCCTCGGTCAGCAGCTTCTGTGCGAACAGGAACCAGTCGCGGGACTGGCTGACGATGTAGTCCGCGGTCGCCGTCGTGGTGCCGAACTCCTCGACCAGACCCGCGATCATGTCCTCGCGGTGGGCCTCGAAGGAGTCGGCCAGCTTCTGCAGGTACTCCCGGCGCTGGTCGAGCGTGGTGGCGGACCAGGCGGGCAGCGCCCGCTTGGCAGCCGCCACCGCCTCGTTGGCGTCGATGGCGTCGCCCAGCACACCCTCGGCGATCTGCTCACCGGTGATGGCGCTGGTCACCATCTGGATCTCCCGGCCATGGGACTCCTGCACACGGCCGTTGACGAACCGGCGATTGAGAATCTTCAACGTGATCATCCTTCGTATGACTGACCGGGCATGGAGCCCGGAGGGGTGAAACTTCGGTGCGCGCTCGGGCCGCGCGGGGGTGCGCCGCCTGTGCTGGCGCGGCTGTCAGGGCGTCAGCACAATCCGGGCGCCTGCGGTTCCGCTCTCGGTGAGCCGGTGCGCTTCGGCGGCGTCGGCCAGCGGCAGAACCCGGGTGGGAACATCCGCCAGGCCCTGGCTTACGGCCTTCAGGGCGGCTTCCGCGGCGGGGCGGCCGAGCTCAGGGTGGGCGGGCAGGTAAAAGCCAACCGCGAAGCCGAGCATGGCGAGGTTGCCGCCCCACAGGGCGCTCGTCTCCACGGTGTGCTGCCAGTCGCCGCTGGCATTGCCGACCAGCAGCATCCGGCCCATCGGCGCCATCACCCGCAGAGTCTCGGTGCGAAGCCGGCCGCCGACCGGGTCGACCACGACGTCGAAGCGCTGATCGCCGACGGCCTCCGCGAGGTCCTCGCTCGCGACGATGGCGTCGTACGGGAGAGCCGAGGCCTGACCCTCGGCCAGCGAGCTGCGGAGCACGGTGCCCACTACGGCGGAGGCGCCCAGGATGCGGGCCACGCCGGGGAAGCCGGAGGCCAGCCCGCCCAGGGCTCCGTGCACCAGCACCCGCTCACCGGGCTGGAGATGCGCCACCTGGCTGAGTGCGAGGTACGCGGTGGCGGCGTTGGGCACTGTGGTCACTGCCAGTGCCGGGTCGATACCGGTGCCTTCCAGGCTGGCGGTCATCGCCGCGTCCACCACGGCGACCGAGGCGTAGCCGCCCTCCGGGCCGGTGCCGGACAGGGTTACCACCGGCTCGCCGATCCGGAAGTCCGTCACGCCCTTGCCCAGCGCCCGGATGACGCCCGCCACTTCCAGACCGGGCACGTAGGGCGGCTGAGGCAGACCCTCCTGGTCCTTGTACACGCCCTGGCGGATGTAGGCGTCGATCAGGCCGACGGCGGCATGGCTGACGTCGATCGCAACCTGCCCGGGTCCGGGGACCGGGTCGGGCAGCTCGGTGAGCTCGAAGACCCCGGGATCCCCGAATCGGGTGACAATTGCGGCCTGCATAACTGCTCTCCTTTTCCGGTGGATTACTGCGTGCCGAGGCACTGCGGCCACCTCGTATTTCGAGAATTTTCGAATGTGCGGCGCGAAGCCGCGGGTAGGTCGACTTTGGCGTCCGCCGCGACCTTTCCCCTCTATTCTTACGACCGGGCGGTGAGCGACCATAAGTCAGATGACTGGCCCGGTGGCTCATTGGCGGTGAGCTTTGTTCTGCGTTCCCCGGTACCGCCCGGCCGGCCGGATTTCGCTGCGGTCAGTCGGCGTTCAGCAGCCGGTCGAAATTCACGTCCTGATAGGGATCCGCGACGATCGGCGCTTCCCTGCGCTGCACCTCGCGGGCCATCTCCACGGCCGCCCTCTCGACGCGCCGCATGAGCGAGGCGCCGGACGCCTCGATGTTGCCCCAGTCCTCCGGTGCGGCGAAGACCGTCGTGGGTACGACAGCGGCGTGCAGGTAGGAGAAGAGAGGCCGCAGCGCGTGCTCCAGCACCAGGGAGTGCCGTGCGGTGCCGCCGGTGGCGGCGATGAGTACCGGCTTGTCCACCAGCGCGGTGTTGTCCAGCACGTCGAAGAACATTTTGAACAAGCCGTTGTACGAGCCGGTGAAGGTGGGTGTCACCGCGATCAGACCGTCGGCGCGGGTGACCTGGTTCTGCGCCTCCTCCAGTGCCTCGGAGGGGTAGCCGGTGATCATCTGGTTCACCATGTCATGCCCGAGGTCGCGCAGTTCGACGTGTGCGACCCGCGATTGCTCGCCCCGCAGCTGCAGTTGCTCGTCGGAGGCCTGCGCGAGGCGGTCGGCGAGCAGGCGGGTAGACGACGGCTGTCGCAGTCCCGCGGACACCACCACAAGGGACCGGGTCATCGCGCGTTCTCCTTCGCCGTCTTGAGGGACGCGTGCGTGGGAGCCTCAGGGACGTGTGCGGGACGTCCGACGGCGAACTCCTTGCGGAGCACCTGGACCACCTCGCCGAGCAGCTCGATCTGCTCCAGCACCGTCTTGTGCGGCAGTCCCAGCGCGTCGACGCTGAAGAGCTGGCGCTGGTAGTCGCCCTGGGCGTACTCACGAAACGCGAGGGTGCGCTCGATCACCTGCTGGGGGCTGCCGACCAGCAACGCGGTCTGCGCGACGGTCTCCTCCAGCGACGGGCCGTGCCCCCACACCTCGGAGTTGTCGAAGTAGGGGCGGTATTCCTTGATGGCGTCCTGAGACCTGCCGCGCATGAACGCGAGCGCGGCGAGGCCGACGGTGGCCTGATCCGCGGCCCCGTGTCCGTGGTGCTCGTACCGTTCGCGGTAGAAGCCCACCATCTTCTGGACGTGGTGCTTGGGCCACAGCACGTTGTTGTGCAGGAAGCCGTCGCCGTAGTAGGCGGCCTGCTCGGCGATCTCCGGGCTGCGGATCGAGCCGTGCCAGACGAAGGGCGGGATGCCGTCCAGCGGACGCGGAGTCGAGGTGAACGACTGCAGAGGTGTGCGGAACCTGCCCTCCCAGTCCACCACGTCCTCGCGCCACAGTCGGCGCAGCAACGCGTAGTTCTCCACCGCCAGCGCAATACCGTCGCGGATGTCCTTGCCGAACCAGGGGTAGACGGGGCCGGTGTTGCCCCGGCCCATCATCAGGTCGACCCGGCCGTCCGCGAGGTGCTGCAGCATGGCGTAGTCCTCGGCGATCTTCACCGGGTCGTTGGTGGTGATCAGCGTTGTGGACGTGGAGAGGATGATGCGTTCCGTCCTTGCCGCGACGTACGCCAGTAGCGTCGTCGGTGAGGACGGCATGAACGGCGGGTTGTGGTGCTCACCGATGGCGAAGACGTCGAGGCCGACGTCCTCAGCCAGCCGGGCGTACTCCAGCACGGCCTTGATCCGTTCGTGTTCCGTCGCCTTGCGGCCGGACACGGGGTCGAGGACCACGTCTCCCACGCCGAAGATCCCGAACTGCATATCGGTCCCGCTTCCTGCCGTCATGGTCGAACGGCGATGTCGTCAGCCGGGCTGGAGCCTTCGTGCGTGCTCCCGCCTGCCTCTTCTCCTGTGGTGAATCCGGTCGCGCCGGTTGTCCGGGCGACGGGCCGGGCACCAGCGTCCGGCGGGCGGAGCGCGGCTGTATCAGTCGGATGACGTAGCGGGGTACTTGTCGGCTGGGACGGCTTCGCCGTCCCAGCCGCAGAGGTCGGCGGGACTACCGCTCCAGCAGTTCGACCGGCTCGGGGATCCGCGCGAAGGTGTTGAAGAAGCCGTTCTCCAGCCGGCGGTGAACGATCCGCCAGCCCTCCGCACGTCGCTCCAATCGGTCGTGCCACAGCCCGGTGTGGATGACGTTGGCCTGGCCGTCCCGCGTCTCATGCGTGTGGAAGAAGGGCGAGATCGCGGTCGCGGTGTCACCGTCGATGGTGACCGTCGCGTAGCCCTCGCGGTGCTGCCACTGACCGAACAGCCTGCCCAGCCCCTCGGTGGGCTTACGGTCCGCTCCGCGCATGAAGTCGATGTAGTCCGCCAGGCCGATCTCGGCGCCCTGACCGACGTCGGAGGCATCGATCACGGCGTCCGAGGAGAAGACCTCGGACCACTGGGCTGTCAGGTCCTGGTCGTTGTTGTCGCCCTGATGCAGGTCCTGACCCAGGCCGTACTTCGCGATCAAGTCCTGGATCGCGATCCGGTCAAGCACGTACAGGACATCGGATGCTGAGGTCATGGCTGTCGTGTCTCCGCCTTTTTGATGTGGTCCGCAGCGCCTGCGGATTGCTCCTCGCACGCTGCGGCAAACACCAGCGAAGCTAACGCAAAGGCATTGCGTTGTCAACGCAATGCCTTTGCGTTGAGCCTGACTAACGCGGGCCCCTTGCGTTAGACTGCGGGAGTGACGACTCACCGACCCAACTTCCAGCGCGCCTACTCGCCGGAGCACAAGGCGCAGAGGGCCGCCGACCTCATGGAGGCAGCTCGTGCGCTGGCCGGCCGTGACGGGGTGCGCGGTGTCACTCTCACAGCCATCGCCCAGCACGCGGGCGTACACGTGTCGGCCGTACGCCGCTACTACGACTCACGCGACGAGATCCTGCTCAACCTCACTCAGGAGGGATACGAGGACTGGTCGCGTGCCGTCACCGCACGGCTCGCCGGCCGCAGCGGTTTGACGTCCGTGGAACTGGCCCGCACCCTGTCGGACACCCTCATCGAACGTCCGCTGCTCTGCGACCTGCTCACGCACGCCACCCTCAGCCTCGAACGCGAGGTCTCCTACGAGCGCGTCCGCGCCTTCAAGCGCGCGGCCGGCGAGGCGGTTTCGGCCATCACCGACGCCGTCACCGCCGCGAGCACCCTCGACCGCCGCCGGGCCCAGGAAGTCGTTGTCGCGGCCATCTGCCTGACCTCACCGCTGTGGCAAGCCGGCCACCCTGCGGACAACCTGACCCGCCTCTACCGGGAAGAGCCGTCCCTGGCCCACATCGGCGTCGACTTCGAACCCACTCTCATCCGTCTGCTCACCGTCGTCATCGACGGACTGATCCTTGACCAGGACGCGGCGAAGACGACAGATCTGCCGGCCTGAAACGACCGGCTCGGCGGGCCGCCCCGAGACGGGCGGCCCGCTTGGTCTTGCCCCCGCAGGTGTTCAGTCTGCTTCCACCCGGGCTTTCAGGCGGGCCGGCAACCGGGTGTTCAGACGGCTCGCCCAGGCCGGCGGCGCCTCCTGTATGACCTTGGCCGTTGTGCCACGGGCCACCAGTTCGCTTTCGATCAGGGTCTGCCCCTCGGAAGGCGTCAAAAGCCATGCCTGATAGAACTGCAGACCGCTGGCGATACCCGACAGGCCGAGTCTGCGGTGCGTCACGATTTCGCCGACCAGAATCTCGAATCGGTGGCGGCCCGCCAGTCGGAATTCCAGTGAGCAATGCCGCTGCAACGTCCCTGAACAAGGGGAGCTGAACCGTACATCGGTCAGCCCTGGTATCCAGCTCGGCCAGTCCTCTGCTGTGACGAGCAGGTCGAACACCCGCGCCGCGGAGGCATCGACCACGGTGCGCGCCCGGCTGTGGCAGTCCGCGTCATCCGGTGTGAAACCGGCCGGCCAGTGAATATCCGGATATTCGTCGGCGGCGTCCTGCACGTCGCTACCTCCTGGCTGCGAGGAAGGAGGGCCGCGCCCTCATGGCGGGCGACCCGTGTCATTTTTCCTGCCTACGTTCCGCCATGGGCCCGCGACGGGCATACGTCAGATGACTGGTGACCACCGGTGTGGTCAGCGGCTTTCTTTCGCGTCCAGCTCGGTCAGCGCGTCACGCAGCGCGGTGCGTGAGGTGATGCCGAGTTTCGGGAAGAGCTGGTAGAGGTGTGTGCCGACAGTGCGGTGCGACAGATGGAGCCGCTCGCCGATCTGCTTGTTCGTCAGGCCGGAGGCTGCCAGGACCGCGATCTGCCGCTCCTGCGCGGTCAGTTCGGCGCTGCCCATCCCGGTGGACCGGGACACGGCATGGCCGGAGGCGCGTAGTTCGGCTGCCGCACGAGCGGTCCAGGGGGCCGCGCCGAGACGCTCGAACGTCTCCAGTGCCTCGGTGAGATGGGGCCTGGACGCAGACATCGCCCGCAGCCGTCGCAGGTGCTCGCCGTAGAGGAGGTGCACGCGGGCCCGGTCGAAAGGCCAGCGCTCGGTGTCCGCGACCGCCAGTGCCCGGTCGAACAGAACGCCGGCCTCGTCGCCGGGTGCGACGAGGGCCTCGGACGCGAGGGTGTGCATGGCCAGACGGGGCGAGAGCCGGGGCATCGCTGAGGCGCGCATCGCCGCTACGTGGGCCGCGGCTTCCTCCGCACGCCCGGTCCGTGTCGCCGCTTCCACCAGGTCCATCGCGACCCACAAGGCATGCGGGATGTACGGGGCCAAAGTGCCGGGCGGGCTCATCTTGGCTGCGTGCCGGTAGGCGGCTTCGAAGTCGCCGCTGCCCAGAGCCGTCAGTACTCTCGGCTGGTAGCCGAAGAGATCGGCGCCGTGCGCCCCACGGGGTGCCGCCCAGCGCGAGACCTCGTCGGCGAGCGCGGTGCTGGAGACGAAGTTCCCCTGAACTGCGGCCAGGAGCGCCTGGATGTACTGGAAGTACCAGCGGAAGAAGTTGTAGCCGAGTTCTTCGCACAGTGGCAGGCCCTCGTCGGCCAGTTCCCCTGCCTCCTGCCAGCGGCCCGCGAAGAAGTAGTCCAGGCATACGAGCATCAGCGCACCGAGATGGCGCCCCACGGGCGCGACGCCCTCACGGCCCCGGCGGATCACCTCCCGCATGGCCTCACCCATATCTGTGAGACGGTCGGGGAACGCAGCCGCGGTGGCGACGCGTATGACCCGCGTGGGATCCGTGTCGTTGCGGGAGTCGGCGATGAGGGCGTCCAGCCTGACCAGGGTCTCGGGCTCGCAGCGTGCGGGATCGGCGAACGTACGGCTGACCAGCCAGGTCAGCTCCGGGACGTCGGCCGCGAGCCGGTCGACGATCTCCAGGGCCGGCTGCCACAGCGCCGGCCGGCCCGAGAGCCAGCACACCTGCGCCAGCGTGTGCAGCGCGTCGGCCATGGCGTCTTCCCCGGCGCTGTCCTTGCCTGCCCGGCCGTGGTGGGCCGAGCGGATCGCACCGAGCAACAGCCCGTGCGCGGTGTCGACGTCACCATCCCCGTTGATCAGCAGGAAAACGGCCGCGGCGGCAGCGTGCAGGGAGTCGTGCCCGGCCGGGTTCACCCGTCGTGCCCCGGCGAGCAACTGGGAGGCGCCCGTGACCTCCCCGCCCGCGTCCGCGCCAATGTAGGCGGCCTCGGCCAGCCGCCGGCTCTGGTCCACCGCCAGCGGGCTGAGTGCGGAGGCACGGATCAACATGGCCACCGCGCCGACCGCGTCCCCACGGATCAGCCGGTGACGCGCGGCCTGTTCGAGCAGGTCGGCGACCTCCTCGTCCGGGCCGGCAGCCGCCTCGCCGAGGTGTGCGGCGCGTCGCTCGGGCTGCCCGACCAGAGCGTCGGCCAGCGCCTGGTGGGCCCACCGCCGGTCACCTGCGGCGGACTCCTCGACCACGGCCGAGCCCACGAGGGGGTGGCCGAAGGAGAGTCGCCGGGTGGTTGGATCCACCCTGACCAGACGGTCACGCTCCGCGGGAGCGAGGTCCACAAGACCGGCCCGGCCGGCCGCCGCGGCCTCGATCACCGCCAGATCGCCTGTTCCGTCGAGCACCGCGACCAGCAGGAGCTGACGACAGGCGGCGGGAAGGACCGCGACACGCGACGCGAACAGCGCCTGAAGCCGCTGGTTGAGCGGCAGCACCGAGGGCAGCGAGGCGAAGGCAGAGCGCTGCGCCCCGGTCAGGGAGGCCGGCAGTTCCACCAGGGCCAGTGGATTGCCCATGGCCTCGGCCATCAGGCGCTGGCGTACTGCGGGGGCCAGACCCGGGTGCCTGCTGGACAGCAGCTCAACGGCCGCGGCCTCGTCCAGCGGCGGCAGGACGTACTCGGGCAGTCCTCCCCGCTCGAAGTAGCTGTCGGAGTGGCTGCGGGAGGCCGCCAGGAAACCCACCCGGCTGCCGGCCAGGCGGCGGGCCACGAAGCCCAGCACCGCGTTGGTCGCCCTGTCCATCCAGGGCAGGTCGTCGACCACCAGCAGCAGCGGGGTCTCGGCGGCGACTCGCCGCAGCAGGAACAGCACGGCGGTAGAGACCAGCAGGCGATCGGGCGGCGGCCCGGTGCCGAGGCCGATGGCCACCTGCACGGCGTCACGGTGCGCGGTGCTCAGCCGGTCAAGATCGTCCAGCAGCGGGATGAGCAGTTGGTTGAGGCCCGAATAGCTGACATCCGCCTCGAACTCCGCGCCGGCCGCCCGCAGCACACGGTTTCCGCGCCGAGCCGAGGCCAGGGCCACCGCGTCGAGTAGGGCGCTCTTGCCGACGCCCGCGTCACCGGAGACAAGCAGTGCGCCGCCCAGCAGAGCGGAGTCGTCGAAGAAAGACTGGACGAACCGCAGATCCTTCTCCCTGCCGATCAGAGGCTCTCGCCCATGAACGGTCTGCGGCTGCACATCCATCATTCTCTCCTACGGCGGGACCGGGTCCGGGCGAACGCTGCCCACCCACGCCGGGCCTGCAATCACAGGATCCCCGGCCTCGCCCACGTGTAGAGCCGCAAACATTATCTATGTGGACGTCGTCCAGGCTGAGGGGGAGGGGGGAGTTTCCCCGTGATTTTGAACACGAGTCGCTCGACCGCTCACCGCGGGATCGGGGTGAAACCCTTGGTCCCGGGTGTGCGTGGCTGATCTCCATGTCGATGCCGAGGGTGGCGGCATGTTCGCGAGGTGCTGGCGGTAGCCGCCGTCGACCCAGACCTTGCGGATGCCGGGGTGCTCGCAAAGCCGCTGGGAGAGCGGCGCCGCCACCCCCGAGCTTCCGGCCCGGCTCGCCATCGCCGACCTGCACCACATCCCGGCCGAGGCCGTGCACACCCTGCCCGGGCCCGACTGGTTGCACCGAGGGGCACGATGTCACCGCGGCCGCCGCCCTGCTCGCTGTGGAGGAAGTGCGCCTGCCGCACCAGCTGGTCTCGGCCGGCTTCGGCCCAAAGCGTTCGGTAGTCGAGGCGGCCATCAGGGAGGCGGGCTGGGTGCGCTGCTCAGGGTGCGCGTATGTCGGGCCACCGGCCAACCACACCTGCGCCCCGGCCGGCAATCAGCCGCGCTCCTCACCTGAACCTGGGCTGCCGGGCCCCGCCACAGCAGTGCTGGCCGAGGCCGGGGCCGCCCAGGGCCGCTTGCTGCCCGGGGCGGCCGACCCGAGTTACGGCTAGCCGTGCCAGTCGTTGAAGTCGTTATGGGTATCCGTGAAGGTTCTTCTCGGCTTTGCGTGATGTGCGGCGCCGGCCTTCTCGGCACGGTGTACCTGGTCGACGGCGTCCGGCGACAGGGAGGCCGCCAGAGGTTCACCCGCTTCCTGATCTGCGAGGCGTGCTACGAGCGGGGGTGCCCGGACCCGGATAGGGGCCTGACCCGGGCCGCCTCCACTCGGCGGACCGAGTCTGCCGAGTGGTGGGACCTGGCCGGCCGCGGCGCGGCTCTCTCACCGCAGGCGTGTGTCGCCGGTTGCGGCCTGGTCGTGGTGCGCAGGGCCGAGGTGTTGATGCGAGGGGTGACATGCTCGCGGGCCTGCCGTACTTCCCTCACGCGTAAGCGTAACGGTGGGCGGGGATCGGGCCGCTCGTGCGGCTGTGGGTGCGGCAGGCCCGTTACGACTGGACGTGCGGATTCGCTGTACTACGGGTCGGCATGCCGTCAGAGGGTATATCGCCAGCGGCAGGCTGACCGAGCCTCAGCTCCGGCCAACTCCTCGAAGGACCAGCACGGCCAGCCGTAACGCCGCCGTCGCAGCCGATTCGCCTTGATCACCGGATACTCATCACCCTCACGTGGACCGGACATACCGAGGCGAGCAGGATCTCGGTCGTTTGCCGGATCAGGTCGGCGCAGGCTTCCGGCGGTGCCGCTGCAGTGCCGCGCCGACCTACGCGGGGACTCCGGCCTCTGCGGGCGGCGGGGTCTCCCACGGCAAGGGGAGCCGGTTGGTGGAGTACGGGGGCCGGCAGCCCCACCTGGTCGCGGTGTACGCATTCCGGTACGCCGGCCGCAGTGCACCGGTGGCCGACGGCCGGATCGAACGGGCAATCCCGGGAAAGGCGTTGTACGACGTCGAACCGTCCCCCGGAAGCCGAAGGGACGGACACACGCCACACACCGGGCGGCCATCGCGCGTGAACGGGACGTGCTGCTCCGCCATGCTCGTGGAGCCGGGCGCGCTGGATACGACCGGGGCGCGGCGGCATCCGTGGCCCATGCCGGTTCCCCGGGGCGGCGGGTGGGGGCGTGGTGGGCGGCGGGACGTCAGGAGATGACGTCCACGAGGACTTTGCCGACCGCGCGGCTTTCGACCGCGCGGTGCGCGTCGGCGGTGCGGTCGAGGGGGAAGCGGATCAGTGGCAGGCCGTGTTCCTCGCCGACTGGCAGCGCGCCGTCGTGCACCGCGGCGGCGACGTCCTGGGCGGCCGCGGCGCGTGCCTGCGGACCGGCGGTGTAGAGCACCAGGAACTGGAAGCGTGTGTTCAGCACCATGTTCTGCGGCACGTTCAGTTCGATCGGCTTCCCACCGTCATTGGCATAGGTCGAGATGGTGCCGCGGGTTCGCAGTACGGCCAGGTCCAGTGCGAGGTTCGTACCCAGGGCTACCTCGGCGACGATGTCGACGCCGTCCGGGGCGATCTCGCGAATTTCGGCGGCCGGGTCGCCCTCGCGATAGTTGATCACGTGGTGGGCTCCGGCGGCGGTGGCCAGCCGGGCCTTCTCCGGGCTGCTGGTCGTGCTGATCACGGTGGCACCGGCCCATCGGGCAAGCTGGATCACCGCGTGCCCGACCGCTCCGGCTCCGCCCGCGGCAAGCACCACCTTGCCGTCGAGTGCCCCGGGCCGCAGCCGACGCGGCCCGTCCTCGGCGACGGTGAGCGCGCGGTGCGCGGTCAGCGCGGGGACTCCGAGTGCGGCGCCGAGGTCGAAGCCGGCCTCGTCGGGCAGCGGCACGGCCTGATCAGCGGGTACAACGGTGAATTCGGCAGCGGTGCCGGTGGGCCGTCCGGCAGCGGCCATGAACAGCCAGACACGCTGATTGACCCGGCTGGGGTCGACGCCCTCACCGACGGCGTCGATCGTGCCGGCGCCGTCGAGGTGCGGGGTGACCTCGCAGAAGCGCACGGGGTGGCCGGAGCGCGCCTGCCAGTCGGTCGGGTTGACCCCGGACACGGCGACCCGGACGCGAACCTCGCCGGGCCCGGGTGCCGGCAGGTCACGGTCGACGAGCTGGAGAACGTCGGGGGCACCGTTGGTGCGGTAGACGATGGCCTTCATGATCCGTCCTTGAGCCTGGTGATCTGGGGTTTCCGGTGCGGCCTGACGGCCGTCAGGGTGCCCGGCGTGGGGTGTGGTCGCGACCCGGCCGCGTCGGTTCCGGTCAGCCGATGGGGACGTCGCTGGAGCGGGACTCGACGGCGTCGAGGGCCGCGAGAGTCGCGGCGTCGAGGGTGATCTCGTTGACCGCGATGTTGGCCTCCAGGTGGGCGGCGTTCGCGGTACCGGGGATGAGCAGTACGTTCGGGGCATGGTGCAGCAGCCAGGCGAGGCCGACCTGGGAGGGCGTGACGCCCAGGGACTCGGCCACGGCGTGCACCGTCGGCTCGTCGGTCGCCTTGGGCAGGCCGGGGAAGGCCCCACCCAGCGGGAAGAACGGCACCCAGGCGATGCCCTCGGCCGCGCACAGCCGCAGCATGTCCTCGTCGCCGCGGGAGACGAGGCTGTAGGCGTTCTGCACGCAGACGAGGCCGGCGGGCAGGGCGCGGCGCAGGCCGTCGAGGGTGACGCTGCTCAGGCCGATCGCGCCGATCTTGCCCTCGTCGCGCAGGGCGGTCATCACCGCGAGCTGGTCGTCGAGGTCGACAACCTGGTCCCCGGCAGGACGCAGCCCGGGGCCGGTGTCCAGGCGGCGCAGGTTGACCACGTCGAGCCGGTCGACGCCGAGGCTGCGCAGGTTGTCCTCGACGCCGGCGCGCAGTTGCTCGGGCCGCTGTGCCAGACGCAACGGCAGGCGCCCGCCGGGATCGGGGGCGGCCCCCACCTTCGTGACGACCAGGACGTCGTCCTCGGGGCGTAGTGCCTCGCGGATCACGTCGTTGGCGAAGCCGAAGCCGTAGAACTCGGCGGTGTCCACGTGGTCGACGCCCAGTTCCACCGCGCGGCGCAGCAGTGCGACGGCCTCGCCGCGGCGGTCGTGCAGGCGCGCGAGCTGCAACGCGCCGTAGCCGACCCGGAAAACGGTGCGGTCGGCGAACGAGGCGGTCCGCGTGGTCATGACGCTGTCTCCTCGGCGGGTGTCCGCAGGGCGGTGTACAGCAGTTCGGCCTGGTAGAGCGCCATGACCCGGTGGGCGATCGGGGCGGCGTGCTCCCGGGCCCGGGCCGGCTCGTGGTGCTCGACCTTGACGAGCCATGCGGTGACGCAGTCGTGCAGCATCGCGCGCATCCGGTCGGTCGCGTCGACGACGATGTCGTGGATGACCGGGTCGGTGGTAGCTCCGCCCCAGGTCTGCACGCCGACCCGGGCCTCGGCAGGGTCGATCGCGGTGACCAGGCGGGAGAGCAGTTCGTCGGGGTCGGGCGGGACGTCCGCCGCGGCGTACTCGCCGATGGTGCTGCCGCGCTTGTCGAGCATCTCGCGGGCGGCGGCCTGGACCAGGTCCGCTTTGTTGCGGTAGTGCGCATAAATCGAGCCGGCCGAGAGGCCGGACTCGGCGGTGATGTCGGCGATTGAGGTCCGTTCCAGGCCGTTGCGGCTGAAGCAGCGGACGGCGGCCTGGGCGATCTGAGTACGCCGGAGTTCCTTGCGTGCGTCGGTGAGCCGAGGCACCACACCTCCCACAAAAAGAATTCCTGTTCTTCTTGAGGAGAAACACTAACAGAATCACTGTTCTGTTTGCCGACTGCCGACTGCCGACTGCCGACTGCCGACTGCCGACTGCCGACTGCCGACTGCCGGCAACGGCCGGGTCCGGCTCCCCCTCCTACGGTGGACTTGGTGCAGGGATGGACGCCCGGACCGTCTGGGTGAGGGCACGACTGGCCCGTGATGATGTCCGACGTCAACGTCCGCATCCCGGAGGAAGCCCGGGACCGGCTCGCCGCCATCGCGGCAGCCGAGGGAATGTCGCTGCGTGCCTACCTGGCCCGCCTCGCCGACACTCTGCTCACCCCCGCCGAGCGGGCCGAGCGCGCCGAGCGGGCCCGCGCCGCCCTTCAGGAGTGGACGGGCTACGCGCCGACCCGGGCGCAGGAGCAGGACCTCGACAGCGAGCTGGACCGCCGGCTGGCCGATGCGGGAGCCCGGTGAGCGACGCGATGCACATCGTCCTGGACGACACCGCGATGGCCGCGGCCGGCCGCGGGAACGCCCTGGCCTCGCGGTTGATCCACCGCGCCCATGCGTAGTCCGGCTGGTACCTCTATGCCCCGGCGTGCGTGCTGGTCGAAGCCGATCGTGCCCGGCCGGGTACGGCCGAGCACCTTGCCGTGCTTCCCGGCATCACCGTCCTGGACCTGGACCTGCCCTCCGCCCTGGCAGTGGCCCAGCAGGACACCTGGGCCGCGGCGCACTGCCAGTACGCTGCGCAGCCCACCCCGGACCGTCCGGACGGGGCGGTGATCGCCACGACCGCCCTCGACCGCTGGAAGGGCGAGCCGGTCCGTGTCCTGGACCTCACCCCCTGACCATCTCCCTTGGCTGCGGCCCGCGAACACACCAGGTGTTCGCGGGCCGCAGTCGTATATGCAGATCAGGCGGCTTACCGGTGGTTGTGAAGGTGGTGCTGGTGGGTGGTGACGAGGGTGCGCCACCGGCTGCGGGTGGTCTGTTCGCCGTCCAGCCAGTGCGGCGGGGTGTGGCCGGCGGGGAGGGGGAGGCCGGCCATGAAGGTGGCGATGTCGACGTAGTAGGCGTAGTCCCCGCTTTGGGTTTGTTCGCGCAGCCGGGAGACGGTGGCGGCAAGGGCGTCGTGGTCGTCGAGGACGGCCTGGTGGAACGCGGCGGAGAGTTCGAGGGTGGGGGCCATGGAGATGAGGCCCGCGGTGTCCAGCTCGGTGCGCAGGTCTGGATACGCTCGTCGAGTGCGGGATCGCCGGCGTCGCGGATCGGGGCGGCGATGGCCGCGTTGATCGTGGTGGCGCGCATGTCGAGGCTGGCGAGGAGCTGGTGGGCGAGGTCGATCTCGTCGTCGGCCTGGCGGGGGTCGTAGAAGGCGACGGCGAGGGCGCGCAGGGCCTGGTTGTGGGCTGCTTCCCCGGCGACGCCGTGCTGTTCGGCTTCGGTGCGCCCGGCCAGGTAGGCGGCCGCGGCGCGTCGGGTTCTCCTTGCAGCCACCACAGGTCGCCCAGGACACGGTGGTGGCGTCCTTCCCAGCCGAGGGTTTGTGCTGCGGCGTGTGCGGTGGGGAAGTCGCCGGCGAGGCGGGCGGCCTGGGCGAGGCCGCGGCGGGCGGCGGGGGCGAGGCGGCCGTTGCCGTCGGCGACCTGCTGGTATCCGCGGCGTGATTCCGGGCCGTGTCCGGTGTCGCGGTAGGCCTTGGCCCGGTAGTACAGGGCCATCTCTTCCGCAGCCTGGGCACCGAGCCCCGGTCGTCCGGCATCTGACACCGATTCGGAGCACCTCGCCATCGTCCTGCATCGACTCCACCTCAATGCCCGGATCCGCCAGGAAGAGCAGCTCTTCCAGCCGGAGCAGCACCTCGCGCACAGCCCAGAACCATCAGCCCAAACGCGGTCGGCACCGGCGGTTTCCAGACGATCTCGTGTGACTGAACGCGATAGGTAGTCCCTGAGCATTCCGGTTGGCCCGACCGCATTTCGCCCTGAGAAGGGTGCCTTCCGGGTTCTCGGCGCTTCGTGGTGTGTCGGGATGTGCCCCTGGATGTCCGGCAGCCGACCGGCGGGGACGGACGGGCGGGCGGGCAAGGCATGATCGAATCTCTGGGGATTCGATGGCGGGGGTGTGGTGTGAGGGATTGGCGGACCGATCCGGCGTTCGAGATGTGCCGGGCGCTGGTGGACGGAGTGGATCTGGCCTCGTTCGCGGGAGGCGCGTTCGATGTGCGGGCGGTGGTGGCCGGCATCCAGTCCGGGGCCCACAGCGGGTTGCTTCTCGACGCCGTTCCGTGGGGGAACTTCCCTCACGGGAACGATGCCCGGAAGGCCGTTCATCTGCTGCACACAGGCGAGGACCCCGCAAGCCACGCGACGGACGTGTTGGGGGGTCTGTGTGCCAACGACAGCCGGGCCGCCGTCGCCCTCACCGTACCGTTCCTGATCCCCATCGCCACCGATGCCCACCACCCACACCGTGCCGCCGCCCTCGGCGTACTCTCCAGCCCGGCCCGCGCCCAGCACTTCGGCGTCGCCTCCCGCGATGAACTCCTGCTCCACCGCACCGATCCTCGGCGTCACGCCCCCGACGACTACGGCGTCGAGGTGACCGGCTACCCGGCAGGCTGGTCGGTGGCCGCCGCCCGCGCCGCGATCACCGCCGAAGCACCCGTGCTCCTGCCTCTTCTCAACGATTCCGACCCCACCATCCGCATCGACGCCGCCTACGCTCTGGCCACCGCCGCCGACTCCGACCACACGGTCCGAACCGCCCTCGCCACCAGGTTCGCCACGGAACATGACGCCATAGTCCGTGCCGCCCTGCTCCTCGCCGCCGCGGAGACCACCCGGGCCCACGCACATCCGCCGACCGTCTGGTGGCTCCGTGAGCGGTGGCAAGACTGGACAGAGGCCCCCGAAGTCCGCCTAGCTGCGGCGATCGGCTGGCTCTGCCTCACGGACGAACCCGCCCCCGAGGACCTCCACCAGACCATCAACACTTTCGCCACAGACGAACGCGCGCATGCCATGGACGCCCTGCCGTGGATGAACGCCGCCGCCGGATCCGGTGAACCGGGACTCCGGCGCTGTATTCGCTGCATGCTCCACCCCCAAGAGCCCGAACCGTCGGAGGACCCCTGGGCCTCCTCGCCTTGAGCGCCCGGCCTCGGCCCCGTTTATGCATCGAAGTTGTCCACCGGGGCCAAGTACGGTGCTCGGTCACATCTCGCGGGACCTACCAGCAAGGCCCACGGTCACAGGGAGTAGGCACACCACAGAAGTTGGACCAGAACCCGAAGTCGGGAACATCCAGGGTGGCCACCTCCTCCCGAACTGCTCGACAAACGCTGCTCTGCGACGTGAACAGAGCCATCGCCTGATAACGCCTTCTGAATCTCAGATGTTGCGGGTGGCGCTCTGCGTCGCGTGCCATGATCGGGGGGCTCGGGGAGACGGCGCACAGGTGAGTCCACGACGGGGAGGGCGCGCGGTGGAGGGCCAGCTTCTGGGAGGGCGTTACCGGTTGGTCCGGCAGCTCGGCGAGGGCGGCATGGGCGAGGTCTGGGAGGCGCGGGACGAGACGCTGGACCGGCAGGTCGCTGTCAAAGTGATCTCCCTTCTCGCCGGGGGGGAAAGCCGTGGGGATGAGGCCCGCGCCCGGTTCCTGCGCGAAGCACGGATCACCGCCCGGCTCCAGCATCCGTACATCGTGTCCGTCCATGATCTCGGCGAGAGCGATACGCAGAGAGGCACCGTGCCCTTTCTGGTCATGGAGTTGGTGCGGGGCGAAGGGCTCGACGTCAAGCTCCGCGAAGGCTCCGTCGACCTGGCCGAGGCGGCCCGGTGGGGCGCTCAGATATGCGACGCATTGGGTGACGCGCACGCTCACGGCATCATGCACCGGGACATCAAGCCGTCCAACATCCTCGTCACACCTTCCGGAACGGTGAAGGTCCTCGACTTCGGTGTCGCACGCGCCGCCGATCCCTACGCGACTGCTGACCGGCTGACCCAGACCGGATTCATCGTGGGCACGCCCCCGTACATGGCGCCGGAGCAGGCGCGCGGTCACCCGGAACCGAGGAGCGATCTGTACGCTCTGGGCTGCTTGCTCTTCGAGCTGGTCACCGGCAGGTTGCCGTTTCAGGCACCGGACAGCGTCGGCTATCTGACGGCGCATCTGAGCCAGCAGCCACCCGCGCCCAGTTCCGTTTCCGCGGGTGTGCCAGAGGCCTGGGACGCTGTCCTGCTCAGACTTTTGCGCAAGGACCCCACAGAGCGGTACGCGAGTGCCGCCGACGCCGCCCGGGCCCTGCGGGGGCTTGCGGACGCGCCCGAGCCCGTGCCGGCGGCCACCGCACCGCTGACAGAGGCTTGGCCGTCGTCGTCCACCGGTGACCCCTCTCCCCGGAAGCCCGTTGCGGCGCGGTCCTGGATCGCGATCGCGGTCTGGTTCCTCATCGCGCTGGTGGCCGCCACGGTGACCGCGGCCAATATTGACGGAGCCTATGACGGTCGCGACGTAGCCAGCGGCGTCGGCGCGGTCGCCATCGCCTCTGTGGGGCTGATCGTATGGTTCGCAGTGCAGGCAAGACCCCGTTGGCGGGCACGCGTGGCCCTGCCGCTCCGGTTCCTCCCGTCGGCGCTCCTCTTCTGCGCCTACGCCATGGTGGTCGCGCCCGCCGCGGCGGACGACAGCATCGACTGGGGCTACTGGCTGCCCCCTGGCGGGATCTCCACGCTGACGCTGGCGGGCCTCCTGGCAATGGCCGCGGCCCTCACTCCCCGGACGGAACGCCGGACGCGCGGAATCGGCTACGCCCTCGTCGGCGTGAACGCTGCCGCGGTATTGGGATCATCCACGCAAATGGTCTCGGGTAGTCGGGTCTGGTTCCAGTATGTCGGTTTCGTCCAGCCGCAATGGGTCCCCCTCGCCATAGGCGTGTCGGCCATCGCGCTGTACTGCACGCGCGACATCACAACGCGCACTGTGGACGCCTCATCCGGAGGCAGAGACGACGGGACGGATTCCCTGATCACGCGCCCGAGACGGTAGCCAACTTCGTCGGTCCGGCCGACGGGAGCCGGCAGTGGACTGACCCCAAAACGGGCCAGCCGGGTTCAGGTCCGCTCCACAACGGAACGACCTTCCACCGCGTGATCTCCAGCTTCATGATCCAGGGCGGTGACCCGCTGGGCAACGGCACAGGCGGCCCGGGCTACAGGTTCCAGGACGGATTCCACCCGGAGCTGAAGTTCGACCGGCCCTATCGGCTGGCCATGGTCAATGCGGGCCCGGGTACCAACGGCTCACAGTTCTTCATCACCGTCGGACCACAGCCGCACCTCAACAACCGGCACACCATCCTCGGTGAGGTGATCCAAGGCCAGGACGTCGTCGACGCCATCGCCAAGAGCGACGTCGGACGCAACGATCGCCCCGTCAGGGACATCGTCATCGAGTCCATCACTGTCGACCGACGCCAGTCCTGAAAGGGCGCCGCCGGTTCCAGCACAACCCGCACGGTGCGGACGCCGTCGCGGCCGCGACGAAGGCCGCCGAATCGGCCCGGGAACGGGTGGCCGAATACTTGCTGGCGACGCGGCTGGAGCAGCTGCGAGAGCAGATCGCCGCCCGCACCGAGACGGCCGCGGCCGCGCCGTGGACGGACCGGCTGCCGGAACTTGCCGCGCGCTCGCTGGACGGCGACGCCACCGGGGCGGTGATCGCGTGAGCACCGAGCCGAGCGGGGTCGACCTCGCGCGAGACGGATTAGATCCGCCGTGTTCCGTTTGACTCGCCCCCGGGCGTGGGCTTCGTCTCGGAGCGCAGTCTCGCCGCCAGCCGCTCTCCCATGAGCGCGAGGGTCTCGGCCAGCAGATCCATGTCGTCCGCCATCGAGCGGTCGCGCTCGGCCTGGGCGGCGAGGAACGTGCCGTCGATGCCGGCCATGCCGGCGTACTCGAGCCGGTCCGCGACTGCCCGGGAGATCTCGGGGCCTTCGTCGTGGAAAGACTCCCGGATCATGTGATGCACATGCCGCCGGCCCTCACGGCGGACCTTCGCAAGGGTTTCCTTCACCTCCGGCTCGGCCTCGTCGCTCTCCTCGCTGAGGATCAGGAACAGGTGCAGGCGAAGGAATTCCTCCCGCTCGGTGAGCACGCCCGCTGCCTTGCGGAGGAACCAGCGCAGCCGCTCCTCGGCGGTGCCGGCCGGAGGGTCGGCGTACGCGGTGCTCATGGCCCGGAAGAAGTCGTTCAGGCCGCGCTCCATCACTGCCGAGAGCAGTCCGCCCTTGGTGCGGAAGTGGTGGAAGATCACGCTCTTCGCCAGCCCGATCTCCCTGCTGACGACGGAGAGCGGCGTCGCGGCATAGCCGCGCTGCCCCATGATGCGCGCGGCCGCCTCCAGGATGTCCTCGCGTGATTGCTTGCCCCGCCGGTTGCTGACTCGCTGCCTGTCCACGCGCGAAGCATAGGGCGCCGGAGTCCGCGGACCTGCGGCCGGGACGAGCCGCAGGCTCCAAGCAAATTCTGCTGCGCAGAATCCGCGATGCCGCCGATTGACCGGACCCCTTCCGTGAGGTGACGCTGATCACCAGGAAATCGACCGGGCGGTCTATAACTCGGAGGGCACTGATGCCTGAACACTTCGACACCGACGTCGCGATCATCGGGTACGGCCCGACCGGCCTGGTCGGCGCGCTGTCCCTGGCCACGATGGGCACCTCCGTGATCGCCTTCGAACGGGACCACGACATCTACGCCCGTGCTCGGGCGGTCACGGTCAACGACTGGACGATGCGGATCTTCCAGGACCTCGGTATCGACGAGCGGATCGAGAAGGTCATCGAGCCGCAGAGCCAGCTGCGCTGGAAGACGTACGACGGCCGGGAGATCCTCCGCGCCCAGCAGCCGCCCTCGGCGCTCGGGACGCGCAACACCAAGCCGCGCTTCTTCAGCATCTATCAGCCGAGGATGGAGGCCGAGCTGCGCCGCTGCGCGGAGGAGCTCGACGGCATCGAGGTCCGTTACGGCGCCGAAGTCATCGGTGTCGAGCAGGATGACACCGGTGTGACGATCACTGCTCGTGACCGGACGACCGGCGCGGAGACCATGACCCGGGCCCGCTACGCACTCGCCGCGGACGGCGGCTCCAGCCCGACCCGGAGGCTGTTGGACATCCCGATGCTGGGCGACACCGACCCGCAGCTGTGGATCGTGATCGACTGCCGGGTCAAGCGCTGGTGGCCGGACCGCGACCTGCTGACCTTCTGGAGCGACAAGGAGCGGCCGGTCGTCGACATCGCGCTGTCGGCGGGCAACCACCGCTGGGAGATCCCGCTGAAGCCCGGCGAGACCGAGGACGACTTCACGACCCCCGAGCAGGTCTGGCCGCTGCTGAAGGCGATGGGCGTGACGCCCGAGGACGTGGAGATCCACCAGCACGCCTTCTACCGCCACCACGTCCGCGCGGCTGAGACCTGGCGGCAGGGAAGGATCTTCCTGGCCGGTGACGCCGCCCACCTGATGCCGCCCTGGGCCGGCGCCGGCATGCAGTCCGGCATGCGTGACGCCCACAACCTCGCGTGGAAGCTGTCCCGGGTGCTGCGCGACGAGCTGGACGTGGCGATGCTCGACACGTACGAGGCCGAGCGCCGTCCCAACGTCGAGATGTTCACGCAGATCGCCGTGCAGTTCGGCCGTGTCATCAAACAGCAGGTCTCGCCCGAGGAACTCGAGGCGATGAAAGCCGTGCCGGAGAACACGGTGACGCCGTACGAGGAGCCGATGATGGCCCCGCCGGTCCTGGTGGCGGGCTGGCTGCGCGGCGAGATCGCGGATGCCTCGATCGTCGGCCGCATGATCCCCCAGCCCACGGTCGCCGACACGACGGGCAGGATCGCCCGGCTCGACGAACTCATCGGCTCCGAATTCGTACTGCTGGGCGCCGACGTCGACCCGCGGTCACTGCTCGATGCCGAGGAGAAGGCGGAGTGGGACGCACTGGGCGCCCGCTACCTCACCGTCCGGCCGAAGACCGCGTACACCCGGGGCGCCGACGAACTCGTCGACCTCGAGGGCGTGTTGCTCGGCTGGCTCGCCCGCTACGGCGTGCGGGCGATCGCCCTGCGGCCGGACAAGTTCGTCGCGGCGTCCGACAAGGCCGGGCTCACCGTTCCGGCCCTCTGAATCCCACCGTCCGATGAGAGGGAACACCCATGACCGGAGTCAAGGAGCTCGCCTACGTCGTCTACGAGGTCAGTGATCTCGCCGACTGGGAACACTTCGCCGCGGGCCTGCTGGGCATGCAGGTCGGGCACAAGGATGCCGGCTCGATCAGCTTCCGTACCGACGAGAAGGCGTACCGCTGGCTGTGCGTCGAAGGCGCGGCGGACGACCTGAGCGCCACCGGCTACGCGGTGGAGAGCGGCGGCTCGCTCGACAGGATCGTCGAGAGGCTCCGCGCGGCCGGCGTCGAGGCCGTCGAAGGGGACTCCGCCTTGGCGGCGGCCCGTCAGGTCGACCGGATCGTGCTCACCACCGACCCCGTGGGCAACCGGATCGAGCTGGTCACCGGCTTCGCCGATGCCCAGGCCCCGTTCCAGTCGGACGTCCTGCTGGGCAGGTTCGTCACCGGTGCGGGCGGCGCCGGGCACGAAGTGCTGGTCTCCAAGGGCGTCAGCCGCGAGGAGTACCTGGCGTTCTACCTGGAGCTGCTCGGTTTCCGGATCAGTGACTTCATCGTCGAGGAGGTCGCCCCCGGCATCGTGGCCGACGTCGTCTTCCTGCACTGCAACCCGCGCCACCACACCGTGGCCTTCGGCAACATGCCGAACCCGAAGCGGATACACCACTTCATGGTCGAGGTCAGCGACATCCGCGACGTGGGCATGGCGTACGACCGGTGCATGGACGCGAAGCAGCCGTTCGAGATGACGCTCGGCATGCACCCCAACGACCACATGTTCAGCTTCTACGTCCGTACACCCTCCGGCTTCTCCGTCGAGTACGGCTGGGGCGGACTGCTGATCGACGACGAAACCTGGCAGGTCGAGACCCTCGGCAAGCTCAGTAGCTGGGGCCACCGCCCGCCGGAGCTGGTCCACGACCTGCTCGGCCAGGCCCCGTTCACCAACACGCCCGCGAAAGGCGCCCACTGATGACTCTCACCGAAGCGGACGTCGCCCGGGACGTCCGGACCAAGAGCTGGAACGTCCACTACAACGAGGCCGGCCCCGCTGACGGACACCCGGTCTTCCTGCTGCACGGCGGCGGGCCCGGCGCGACCGGCTGGAGCAACTACAACCCGAACATCGAGGCCATCGCCGCAGCGGGCCTGCGGGTGATCGCCCCCGACCTTCCGGGCTGGGGCCAGTCCGACGAGGCAGATTTCTCGGACTACGACCACGTCGAGGTGATCTGCGAGCTGCTCGACGCGCTCGGTGTCGAGAAGGCCGCGTTCGTCGGCAACTCGATGGGTGGCCACGCCTCGCTGCGGATGGCGATCGAACGGCCCGAACGGGTCTCCCACTTGATCACCATGGGCGCCCCGATCCAGCTGAAGCCCATCCTCTTCGGCGCCGGAGGCGGCCCGAGCGAGGGCCTGAAGGTGATGGCTCAGAGCTACGCCGACCACAGTCCGGAGCAGATGCGGCGGCTTGTCGAGATCATGGTCTACGACAAGGAGCGGTTCGCCACCCCCGAGCTGTCCGAGCAGCGCTCCGCGGCTGTCGCCAAGCGCCCCGAGCACCTCGCGAACATCGCGAAGCACGGGCCGAAGGCACCGATCACGATCTGGGCCGACCCCAGCCGGCTCGCCGAGATCACCGCGCCGTCGCTGCTGATCCACGGCCGGGACGACCGGGTCGTGCCCTTCGAGACGGTGCTGCTGCTGGCGGCGAACATCCCCGACTCGCGGGCGCACATCGTCAACCGCTGCGGCCACTGGGCGCAGCTCGAGCACGCCGACGAGTTCAACCGGCTCGTGGCGGACTTCGTTCTCCATCACTGAAGAGGCTGATGCGGCCCCGGCACCACGGTGGCGGGATCGCGCACGGCGCGCGGAACGCCGCCTTCCCCGCACGGCCGAAACCGGAGGCTCCCGTGGTTCATGTGCAGACGCTCAACAACATCGCCCTGTCCGTCCCCGATCTCGACCGGACGGAGGACTTCTACCTCGACCGGTGGGGGCTTAAAGCCGTGAACGGGGACGGTGACTCGGGGCGGCGATATCTCCGCACGATGACGTCCGCACACCACGGGCTCTCCCTCGAACAGTCACAGGCCGGCGCCGAGCGCGGCGAGCTTGTGCACATCTCCTTCGATGTAGCGTCCCGGGCCGACCTCGACGCGGCAGTAGAGACGGCGGTCGCGGCCGGTGGTCGGCTGGAGCGGGAGCCCGGCGCGGCCGTCGCGCCGGGCCACCAGGCCAGTGCGGCCGTCCGCGACCCCGACGGCAACGTGGTGCAACTGCTGTACGGCGCGGCCTTCACCGAGGAGAACCACCGGGCGCGGATCGTCGCGCCCCGCAAACTCGGTCACGTCGTCCTCAACACTCCGCGGCGCGCCACCCTGGAACGCTTCTACGCCGCCCTCGGGCTGCGGGTCAGCGACCGGACCGCGCGCGGAATGTCGTTCTTGCGCTGCAATCGGGACCACCACAGCCTCGCCGTGACCGACTCCGAACGCACCGGTGTACAGCACATCGCGTTCGACGTCGTCGATATGGACAACGTCATGACGGCCCTCGGCTCGCTCACCCGCGAGGGCACCGCCTGTGTGTGGGGCCCGGGACGGCACGGGCCGGGACACAACATCTTCACCTACTACGCCGACCCGGCCGGCGTGTTCATCGAGTACTACGCCGAGCTCGAACAGGTCGAGGAAGAGATGGACGGCCCGCTGGAGGCCAAGTTCTGGGGCGAGGAGTGGAAGGGCGACACCTGGGGGTACGCCGGCCCGCCTCCGCCGAACTTCACCAAGTGACCACTCTCCGGCCCGACATGTACGCGGAACCGGAAGAACAACGCGGAGGTACACCGATGTTGATGGAGCAGCAGCTGACCGAGGGGGCCCGACCATGATCACCGCGGCCGAGATCAACGGCATGTACGGCATCATCCCGACCCCGGCGCTGCCGGGTGCGGAGCGGCTCGACGCCCGTGACACCGTCGACGTCGACGAGACGGCGCGAGTCGTCGACCGGCTGATCCGCGACGGCGTATCCGGGATCATTGCGCTCGGTACGACGGGCGAGTGCCCGGCGCTGAGCGAGGACGACTTCGACGTCGTCACGGACACCGTGGTCGAGGCGGTCGCCGGCCGCGTTCCGGTGTTCGTGGGCGCGACCGGTGCGGGCGGCCACGGTACGGCGCGTCGGCTGCGGAAGGTCGCCGCCTCCGGGGCCACGGGCGCCCTGCTGGGCCTGCCGATGTGGCAGCCGCTGACCACCGTGATGGCGGTCGAGTACTACGCCCAGGCCAGTGCGGCGTTCCCCGACCTCGCGCTGATGGTGTACGCCAACGCCCGCGCGTTCCGTTACACGTTCCCCGTCGAGTTCTGGCAGAGCGTGTCCTCGCAGGCGCCCACCGTCACGTCCGCGAAGGTGTCCCGCGCTCCCCAGCTGGAGCGGATGCTCGAGGTCACGGGCAAGAAGGTGAACTTCATCCCGAGTGACATGGTCGTCCATGACTTCGCCGCCCGCGCGCCGCAGACGACGACCGCCTGCTGGGCCACCGCCGCGGGTATGGGGCCGGAGCCGTCGATCGCCCTGATGGACGCGTTGCGGCGCGGTGACTCGGAGGTGGCCGGGCGGGCCGTGGCCGGCATCGCGTGGGCCAACGAGCCGCTGGCGCATCTCTTCGCCGACCAGGAGATCTTCGCCTCGTACAACACCCAGATCGAGAAGTCCCGGATCGCGGCCGCAGGTTACTGCCGCCCGGGCCCGGTCCGGTCTCCGTACCACCACCTCCCCGAGGAGTACGCCGCCGCGTCCGCCGTGTGCGGACAGCGCTGGCGTGAACTGCGCGAGCGGATCGCCGCCGGGACGAACGACCAGAAGTGACGAGGAAGACCATGTCATCCACCGCTACGACGCCTTACGCGGACGCCTACGCGCCCCACCGGGCCACCCTGGACACCATCCGCTCCCGCGACTGGGGGCTGCTCATCGACAACGAGCAGCGCCCGGCGGCGAGCGGTGCAACCTTCACGACGTACGACCCGGCCACCGAGCTTCCCCTCGCCCAGGTCGCCGACGGCGGCGCGGCGGATGTCGAGGCGGCCGTGGAGTCGGGCCGGCGCGGCTTCGAGATCTGGCGCCGCTACTCGCCCCAGGGCCGGGCGTCCGCGCTCCGCGAGCTCGCCGGGCACATCCGGGCGCATTCCGACGAGTTGGGTCTGCTGGACGCCCTGGACGGGGGCAGCTCGGTCACCTCGATGCGCAAGGACGCCCTGTGGGCGGCCGACCATCTTGAGATGTTCGCCGACTGGGCCCTGATGATCAAGGGCGAGACCTACCCGGGCGCCGGAACCGGTCTGCACTACTCGCGGCCCGAGCCGTACGGGGTCGTCGGCCGGATCATCCCGTTCAACCACCCGGTGTTCTTCGGGGCGGGCAAGCTGGGGGCGCCGCTGATGGCGGGCAACGCCGTCATCCTCAAGCCGCCGCCGCAGGCGCCGCTCTCCGCGATCCGGCTCGGTGAGCTGATCGCCGAGGTGCTGCCGCCGGGCGTGGTCAACATCGTCAACGGAGCAAGCCCCGCACCGGGCGTGGCGATCGCCGCCCACCCGGAGATCGAGCGGATCGCGTTCATCGGCAGCGAGCGGACCGGACGTGACATCCAGCGCGTCGCCGCCGGGGCCGGGGTCAAGCACGTCAGCCTGGAACTCGGCGGCAAGAACGCCATGGTGGTGCTGGGCGACGCCGATATCGAGGCGGCGGCCCGGGGCGCCGTGTTCGGCATGAACTTCACCGCCACCCAGGGCGAGTCCTGCGGCTCGAACTCGCGGCTCCTGGTGCACCGTTCGATCGCCGACCAGGTGCTCGCTCGGGTCGTCGAACTGGTCGAGGAGATCGAGGTCGGCGTGCCGGTGTCCGAATCCACGCAGATGGGCGCGCTCGTCTCCCGGGAGCACTACGAGCGGGTCACCGGCTACATCGGGATCGGCCGCGAGGAGGGCGCACTGGTCGCCACCGGCGGCGGCCGTCCGGCGCATCTGCCCAAGGGGCTGTTCGTGCGGCCCACGGTGTTCTCCGGCGTCACGCCCGGGATGCGGATCGCCCAGGAGGAGATCTTCGGTCCGGTGCTCTCGGTGCTCACCTTCGACACCGACGACGAGGCCGTGGAGATCGCGAACGGCGTGCGCTACGGGCTGACCGCCAGTGTGTGGACCCAGGACGTCGACCGGGCGCACCGGTTCGTGGAGGACCTGCAGGCCGGGTACGTGTGGATCAACGACTCCTCGCGACACTTCCCCGGGCTGCCGTTCGGCGGAGTGAAGGCTTCCGGCCTGGGCAAGGAGGAGAGCCTGGAGGAGATCCTCTCCTTCACACAGTCCAAGACGGTCAGCATCCCGCGTAGGGGGCGCTCCGACTTCCCCGACGTCCGCCTGCTGTCGACCATCCAGTCGAGCACCGGCGGCAACATGATGGTCATCCCCCGCGAGGGCGGCCACCTCTTCCGGCTGTACGTCGACCTCGGCGAGGTTTCCGCCGACGACGCGCGGAAGGTCCGCGCCACACCGGTGGACACCGTGATCGCGAAGGCCGCCACGATCCTGCACCCGTACGTCTTGGACGTGAAGAAGGTTGCCTGGTTCAGTGTGTACGAGGTCGGCCACCGGCTCGCCGAGCAGTTCGACGACGTGCCTGCGGACGAGACCGGCGTGCGGATGCCGCGCGTGTTCATCCTCGGCGACGCTTGCCACACCCACAGTGCCAAGGGCGGCCAGGGCATGAACGTCTCCCTGCAGGACGGCTTCAACCTCGGCTGGAAGCTGGCACACGTCCTCGACGGCCGGGCCTCGGAGACGCTGCTCACCACGTACAGCGCGGAGCGCAAGGCCATCGCGAAGAACCTGATCGACTTCGACAAGGCATGGTCGTCGATGATGGCCAGGAAGGCCGGGGAGTTCGCCGACGCCGCGGAGCTGCCGGAGTACTTCAAGTCCACGGAGGAGTTCCGCACCGGATTCCGCACCCGGTACGAGCCGTCGCTGATCGTGGGGCCGCCGACGTACCAGGACTGCGCGAAGGGCTTCCCGGTCGGGCAGCGGTTCGCCTCGGCGAGGGTACGCCGGGTCGCCGACACCAATCCGGTGCACCTCGGCCATCACGCGACAGCCGACGGCCGCTGGCGGATCTACGTGTTCGCGGACCGTCCGGCACCCGGGGAAGCCTCCGCGCTCACGGATCTCGCCCAGTGGCTCACCTCCTCCCCGGACGCGCCCCTGGCCAAGCTCCCCGAGGGCGTCCGGCCGGACGACTGGTTCGACCTCAAGGTCACTTACCAGCAGGATCACCACGCGGTCGAACTGTCCGACGTGCCCGAGGTCTTCCGCCCCAGAGTCGGCCCCTACGGCCTCGTCGACCGCGAACGTGTCCATGCGGTGATCCCCGAGGACGACATCTTCGCGGCACGCGGGATCTCTCGTGACGGCGCTGTGATCGTGGTCCGCCCGGATCAGTACGTGGCTCACGTCCTGCCGCTGACGGCGACCGGTGAGCTGGCGGAATTCTTCGCGCGTCTGACTGGATAGGACCCGTCTCTCGTGGGATGGAATCTCCCGGGAGCACCGAGGCAAGCCTGCCAGTGGTCGGCCGAGAGCTTGCAGACGCGAGCCGGGGAGCCGTCGGCGAGGGTGTCGTTGCGGACGTGCTCGCGCTCCTGCGGCTGCGGTTCGGGCTTCGGGGTCGGCTTGGCGCGGTCGACCCACGAGGTGACGGTGCCGTCGGCGGTGAGTTGCACGTGCAGACCGCTCAGGTTCGCGGCGATCCTGACCGTCTTGACGGAGGCTCGCTTGGCTCTGGCCCTGGCGTGGACGGCGGCCTCGGCCGCCGCGCCTATGGCGGCGATCGCGGCGTGCCGCAGGAAGGACGAGCACACGCCCGCGTAGCCAAGCGTGAGCGTCTCGCGGCCGGCGCGGACCTGGAGCGGGCGGATAAGGTTGGCCGCGTCCTGGAGTCACTTGTCGTACGCCTTGCCGATCTCGGTGAGGACAGGGTGGGTGAACAGGTCGTTCTTGCCTTCGGCGAAGCCGCCGCAGGACGTGCTAGGTGTATTGACCCGCAGCGTTGTTCGAAGCCCACGTTGCTGCGTCGGGCCCGGCCGGCCTGGCGGCCCAGGACCTTGTGGCCGCCGCCATCGGGGATGCGGCCGAGCTTTTTGACCTCCACGTGGACCAGCTCGCCGGGCCGGTCGCGTTCCTAGCGGTGGACGACCTGGCCGGTCGGCCGGTCCAGGTGGGCCAGCCGGTTCAGACCGTGACGGACCAGGATCCGGTGGGTGGTCGAGGCGGGCAGGCCCAGGATCGGGCCGAGGCGGGCCGGTCCGGGTTCGCGTATCCGCCGCTGCTGGCACACCTGCGCCTCCACCGTCGGTGCAGTGCGGTGCGGTGTCGTCAGGGGGCGGCTGGAACGGTCGTGCAGGCCGGCCTCGCCCTCCGTCCGCCAGCGACAAAGCCACTTGTGGGCGGTTGCGCGGGAGATGCCCATCTCGGCCGCAACATGCGCGACAGGACGGCCGACGCCGACACGCTCGACAAGCAGTCGCCTGCCGTGAACGGTCAGCCGGGCATTTCAGCGGCCGCCGTCGCGCAGGACGGAACCGGTTTGTGTCCCCGTTCGCAGGCCAGCCGGCGCGGCGGCAGAAGATGGGGCAGGCGTGGGGTTTCGGCAGGTATGGGGGCCTGAGGTGCAGGAGTTCTTCGATCGTCCCGATCCCGTCCCCGGTCGCGGCGAGGTGCTGACCCGGGTCGACGTCGTCGGCGTGAATCCCCTCGACCACCTTCTGCGCTCGAGTCTGGTCGACGGGCTCGACGGTGGGCGTCCGTTTCCCCGCGTGCTGGGCATGGAGGCAGCCGGAACGGTTCTCGCGCGGGGCGAGGACGTCGACGGGCTCGAGGTGGGTGACGCGGTCCTCGGTTTCGCACTCACCGGTGGCGGCACCTACGCCGAGACGACGGTGCTGTCCGTGCTGAACACCGCGCGCATCCCGGAGGGGCTGTCCGTGACCGTGGCCGCAACGCTGCCAGTGGCCGGGACGACCGCAGTGGACGTGCTCGACCAGCTCGGCCTCCCGGCCGGTGCCACGGTCCTGGTCAACGGGGTCGGGGGCGGGGTCGGCCTCGCCGTCGCCCGGCTGGCCGTCGGGCGCGAGCTGCGTGTGATCGGCACCGGGAGCACCGCCAAACGCGAGCACGCCGCGGCCATCGGGGTGCGGTTCATCGATTACACGGCCGGGGACGTCGTCTCCGCGGCACGCGAGCTGGTTCCGGACGGCTTCGACGGGATCGTCGACCTGGTCGGAGGCGCCTCGCTGCGGACAGCGGTCGCTCCGCTGGCCCAGGATCCCCGTAACGTCATCGCTGTGGGTGATATGTCTGTGCCCGATCTCGGTGGGCGTTTCGTCGAGCGTCGCATCGACCGCGAGAACCTGGAGCGGTTTGCCCGGCTCGCCATCGAGGGAGCCCCCTCACCTGTGATCACCGCGGTCCATCCGCTCTCCGACGCCCCGGCGGCCCTCGCCACTGTCGAGAACGGCCACACCTCGGGCAAGGTTGTCATCAAGGTGGCATGAAGGTGCCCGGCTGCCCGGCTGCCCAGCGCCGTCGACGATCCGTTGCGGACTGACGAGAGCCGGTGTGTGGACGTAGTTCAGCAGGCTCCCCACACCTGTGACTGGTAGCTGCGCGCACCTTCAACCGTCGTCGCGACCGTCGGAAGGGCCTTGCCCGGCACGGGGTCCTGTGCCGCTCTCAACCCCGGACCTCAGCCGGGTTGCTGGCGGACCTGGCGGGGACCGGCGGGGCCCGCGCTGCACTCCTGGGCGGCCCGGAACAGGGGGTTCGGGGCGGGGGCGGCGGCGCCGCGCCAGGTTCGCTACGCCGGTTGGGGTCGATGGCTGTCGAGCAGTTTGGCCAGCAGGGCGTGAAGCTGCTGCCGTTCAGCGGCGTCGAGGCCGACGAGGAGTTCGTCCTGGACGGCGTCGGCGTGCTGCTGGACTTCCTCGAGGTACTGCCTGCCGTCGGTGGTGACGGTGACGATGTTGCGGCGCCGGTTGGCGGGGTCGGTGCGGCGGTCGACCTGCTGCCGGCCTTCGAGGCGGTTGAGGATCCCGTTGACGTCGTTGCGGTCGAGGCCGAGGCGGCGGCCGATCTCGGCCTGGCTGAGCGGCCCGTACTCCTCCAGTGCCGCCAGGACCGCGAAGTCGGCCCGTGCGGTCAGTGGCATGCGTCGGGCGGTCAGCCGTGCGCCGAGCGTTGACACCTTGCTCGCCTGCCAGCTGGCGAGCACACGCAGCCGGGCCGGGGGCTGCAACGCGTCGTCCGTGTCCGTCATGCCCCCATCGTAACTGTTGGACATCCCAACATGCAGGGTCTATGTTGGGCCGAGCGAGAACGTTGGGCAACCCAACATGTGAGCAGTCGGTGTCGGACCGCCGGTCGGCTGCCCCGCACCGCTCCCGAGGAGTGATCCCCATGCACAGCAGCAATGCACTTCCCGACCTGTCCAGTCGCCGGGCCCTCGTGCCGGGCGGCACGGGCGCCGTGGGCGAAGGTGTCGTCCGCGGCTACCTCGCCGCCGGTGCCGACGTCGTCGTCCCGACCCGCACCCAGGAGCGGGCAGAGGAGTTCCGAGCGGTGCTCGGCGAGGCGGCGACCGACCGTCTGCACCTGATGGTCCACGACTACACGACGTTCGCCGGCGCCGAGCAGCTCGCTGAGGAGATGGAGCGCAGGCTCGGCGGCGTCGACGACGTGGTGGCCCCGATCGGTGGGTGGTGGGCCGGCAAGCGGCTCTCGGAGATCGACGAGGCCGACTGGCAGAGCGCCTTCGTCGATCCCGCGACCGCACACCTGGCCGTCCTGCGGGCCTGCCTGCCCCGGCTGAACGCCCGCGGCGCCTACACACTGATCGTCGGGGCCTCCGCGTTCACCCCGATACCCGGCAGCGGCCTGGTCAGCATGGAGCAGGCCGCCCTGCTGATGATGCAACAGGTCCTCGCGGCCGAACTCGACGGAGAGCAGCGGGCCTTCGCCCTGGTGCTAGGGCCGGTGCGGACCCGCCTCGTGGACTCCGGTGACCCGGACCAGGTGACCGCCGACCAGGTCGGCGCGGTCGCCGTCGCTGCCTCGGCCGCAGCCGCAGTAGGCGGGCGGCAGATCCGGCTGCGCGACCAGGCCGAGGCCGACGAGGCGCTGGCCCTGCTCCAGGCCGCCTGGCTCAAAGACCCAGACGCGGACGCGGTTCGCGGGTTCTGATGCAAGTGAGTCACGCGCCGTTCCATCAAGCGATGGAACAACACCGCAGCTCCGTGACCGCCGCAGCGGACGGAGCGAACCGATCAAACCAACCCGATCAAGAGGAGAGCCAACGATGATCCTCATAACGACACCTGGGAAGGTGGGCTCCGAAGCGGCGCGCCTCCTCGTGGAACGCGGCGCGCCCGTACGGATGCTGGCCCGCGACCCGGCAAAGGCGAGCGCCCTGAGGCAGGTCGGAGTAGACGTCGTCGAAGGCGACCTCGACGCCCCGGCGACCATCGACGCGGCGATGCGAGACGTCACCGGCGTCGTGCTCGTCAGTCCGGCCGTTGTGGCCCAAGAGCTGAACGTGATCGCCAGTGCCGCCCGAGCGGGAGTCGGCACCGTCGTGAAGATCACCAGCAAGGCCTCGGCGGACTCGCCGATCGCCCGGCAACGCGGGCAGGCCGAGATTGAAGCCGGCCTGATCGCCTCGGGTGTGGGCTACACCCTCCTGCGCAACAACTTCTACATGCAGAACTTCCTCATGCTGGCCCCCGCGATCGCGGCGACCGGCGCTTTCGGCTCCTCGGCCGGCCCCGGGCTGGTCGGTTTCGTCGACACCCGTGACGTCGCGGCCGTGGCTGCGGAGATCGCCGCTTCGCCCGGCCCGCACATCGGAAAGACCTACCGGCTCACCGGGCCCGAGCTGCTCTCCTACGCCGACGTGGCGGCGGTGCTCGCAAAGCTGCTCGACCGCCCGATCGTGTTCAGCGAACGCACGATCGAGGAGGACAAGCAGGCGATGATGAGCGTGGGTGTGCCGGAGCCGATAGCCGCGATGAACGCCCACGCGGTCAGCCTGATCGCCGAGGGCGATGCGGCCTGGCTATCCGAGGACGTGCCGGCGATCCTCGGCAGGCCGGCCCGAACGTTCGCGCGGTTCGCCGCCGACCATGCGGCCGCTTTCTCCTGAGGCTCTGCACGCCGCGATCCGCGCTGGTGAAGGCCACCGTCGGGTCCTGCAACCGATGCTGCCACTCAGCCGAGGGGGCGGGCAGGTGGGCGGGCTGGGCCCTCTGCATCTGACCAGACGCCAGCCACAACACCGCCCTCGACGTCAACCCCCGAAGGACTTCCGAACTGGACCACTAAGGGCTTGCAGATCATCAACACGTCGTCTTGATCTTGCTGTTGGGGTTGCCGGTCTGGGCTCGAACCCGAGCCTGGAGGGCTGTGAGGGCGGAGGGCGGGGTGGCCGCCGGCGGGATGACGATGCTGTGCGTCTTGAGCAGCCTCCTGATCTTCAGCCGGGGTGCGGTGCATGGCGGTCCGACTCCTGTCGAACAGCACCCCGAGGGGTTCCGCGGCCAGGGCGACCCGCAGGTGAAGGACGGCTGCCAGGACCTGGTCGGGGAAGGCGAGCTGGGGCGGTCGGCCGCGCTTGACGTCGCCGTCGAGTGCCAAAGTGTCGGTGGGATCGCTCAGTTGCTGCCGTGACATGCCGGTCAGGGCGGGGTCGGACAGGAAAGCGTGGTCCCACTCCGGGGCCGGCTTCTGCGGAGCCCGGGTCGCTGGGACGGCTGGGCAGGGCTGGGTGTGCAGGGCATAGTTCCAGTCGCCGTGGAAGGCGTGTCGGGTCAGTGGCAGGGCCGCCATCTCCGCGTCGCCGATCTGGACTCCGGTTGGGTAGGTGTTGGTGTCCAGCTCGGCCATGACGCGCGGGCCGGTGCGGGTGGTGGTCGCGGCGATGGACTGGACGATGACTTCGTGGCTGGTCAGCGGGCGGCCACGCCAGTTCATGGTGATGTGGGAGAAGAGCCGGTGCTCGATTTTGTCGTGTCGCCTGCGGGTAGGCGGCCCGGCCCTGGCCGCACCACCAGCGGCGGATCGATTCCACTGCGAACGCGGCGGCGTCGTGATCGGTGCCCATGTTGACCCAGCCGGTGTCCGCTGCGAGATCGTAGATCCCGTACGGCCTTGCCCAGCTGCGGGTCGGCGAAGTCATGGACGTTCACCGGCACCGGATCAGCCGCAGGCCGCCACTTGCAGCCGTTGTTCTTGATCTCGCCGAGAGCTCCTTCTTCTTGGTGTCCACGCTGATCACCGGCTGGCCGGCGTCCCGGTGATCGCGGGCCTGCTCGTTGAGATAACGGAACTGGGCATCCCGGTCCGGATGCTGGCTGCCCTCGACGGTCTTGGCGTTGGCCTGCAGACTGAAGCCTTCCTCCCGCAGCAGGTCCGCGACGGTGTCCGCACTGACTTTGTGCCCGGTCCGAGCCAGCTCCCGCGCCAACGTGCGGGTCGACTTCACCGTCCACCGCAGTGGCGACATGGGATCACCGCGCTCGTCCGGCTCGACCAGCGCCAGCAGTGCCGGCCGCAGCCCCGGATCAAGATCTGCGACCCTCTTGCGGCCCCCGCCTGGCCGCCGCACCCGCCCCAGAGGCTCCTCGCCGGTCTCCAGCTCGAACACGCCCTTGCGGACCGTGGTCTCACTCACCGAGGTCGCCCGCGCGACGGACCGAACACCACCGTGTCCCAGGACACGGGCCTCTGCGGCCATCAGCAGCCGTCGCTGCCGCTCATCCAGATGCGGGAACAACACCGAGAACTTCATGGCGAGTTGGGTACGGATCTCGTCCGGGATGCGCATACCACACCAACGAGCCTTGGGACGGGAAGCAACACCTTGATGATCTGCAAGCCCTTAGATGTGCGCTGAGAAGGGCGCCTGTCAGGTATCTCCCCTGGTCAGGCGCCCTTCGCCGGCGTTTAGAAGAAGCCCAGCTTCTTCGGTGAGTACGACACGAGGAGGTTCTTCGTCTGCTGGTAGTGCTCCAGCATCATCTTGTGGGTCTCGCGCCCGATGCCGGACTGCTTGTACCCGCCGAACGCGGCGTGCGCCGGGTACGCGTGGTAGCAGTTGGTCCACACACGGCCCGCCTGGATCGCGCGGCCCGCGCGGTAGGCGGTGTTGATGTCACGGGTCCACACGCCCGCGCCGAGGCCGTACAGCGTGTCGTTGGCGATCTTGATGGCGTCGTCGAAGTCGTCGAAGGAAGCCACCGAGACGACCGGGCCGAAGATCTCCTCCTGGAAGATCCGCATCCGGTTGTCGCCCTCGAAGATGGTCGGCTGGACGTAGTAGCCGCCCTTCAACTCGCCGTCGTACTCGATCCGTTCACCGCCCGTGAGGACCTTCGCGCCCTCCTGCCGGCCGATGTCCAGGTAGGAGAGGATCTTCTCCAGCTGGTCGTTGGAGGCCTGGGCGCCGATCATCGTGTCCGTGTCGAGCGGGTGCCCGTGCTTGATCTGCCGGGTGCGCTCGACCGCCGCCTCCAGGAACTCGGCGTAGTTGCCGCGCTGGACGAGCGCCCGGGACGGGCAGGTGCACACCTCGCCCTGGTTGAGCGCGAACATGGTGAAGCCTTCCAGCGCCTTGTCGCGGAAGTCGTCGTCGTGCGCCCAGACGTCGTCGAAGAAGATGTTCGGCGACTTGCCGCCCAGTTCGAGCGTGACCGGCTTGATGTTCTCGGAGGCGTACTGCATGATCAGCCGCCCGGTCGTGGTTTCCCCGGTAAACGCCACCTTCGCCACCCGCGGGCTCGACGCCAGCGGCTTGCCCGCCTCGACGCCGAAGCCGTTGACGATGTTCAGCACGCCCGGCGGGAGCAGATCGGCGATCAGGCTCACCCAGTAGTGGATGGAGGCAGGGGTCTGCTCGGCGGGCTTGAGCACCACCGCGTTACCCGCGGCGAGCGCGGGCGCCAGCTTCCACGTGGCCATCAGGATCGGGAAGTTCCACGGGATGATCTGCGCGACGACCCCGAGCGGCTCGTGGAAGTGGTACGCCACCGTGTCGTCGTCGATCTCGCCCAGCGACCCCTCCTGCGCCCGGATCGCCCCGGCGAAGTACCGGAAGTGGTCGATCGCCAGCGGGATGTCGGCCGCCAGCGTCTCCCGCACCGGCTTGCCGTTCTCCCAGCTCTCCGCCACCGCCAGGGCTTCGAGGTTGGCCTCCATCCGGTCGGCGATCCTGCGCAGGATGTCGGAGCGCTCCGTCACCGACGTACGGCCCCACCCGGGGGCGGCCTCGTGCGCCGCGTCCAGCGCGCGCTCCACGTCCTCCGCGGTGCCGCGCGCGACCTCGGTGAACGGCAGCCCGTTGACCGGCGACGGGTTCTCGAAGTACTGCCCGCGCACCGGCGGCACGTACTCCCCGCCGATGAAGTGGTCGTAACGCGCCTGGTAGGAGACGATCGCGCCCTCGGTGCCCGGCGCCGCGTAACGAGTCATCCTGAAGTGCCTCCCGGTGCAGCGCTGCCCGCCCTTGGGCAGCTCTCGGCGCGAGGCTAGGCGGTCGGACGTTGCAAGTACGTTGCGCCGCCGCCTCCCGCTCGCATCCGGACGACGGGCGCCGCCAACTCGGCCTCCAGGGCCGCCAGCCGCTCCCGCGCCGAAGCCGACGGACGCACCGCGGCGAGCGCCCGCCACACCTCGACGTCGTCCTCGCCCCACGGCGCGTGCGCCCAGTCCGCCAGCAGGTCGGGATCGCGGTGCGCGATCAGTGCCGCCCGCAGCTCCCGGGCCAGACGCTCCCGCAGCCGTACGATCGCCGGAGCCTGCGAACCGGGCAGCAGCGGCCCGGCATACACCTCCATCGCCGCGGTGAGCGCCCCCGAACCCAGCCGCCGCTCCACCACGGTCGCGTCCGCCTCGACCGCCGCGGTCAGCCGGTACGGCCGCGAGGCCAGCAGCCCCGGCCCCAACAACCGGCGCAGGCGGGCCAGCTCCGCCCGCAGGGTCACCGGCGTCACCGACTCGTCCGCGTACAACGCGCAGAGCAGCTCATCGCCCGTCAGCCCCTCGGGGTGCCGGGACAGCAACAGCACGATCTCGCTGTGCCGACGGCTCAGCCTGATCCGTCGGCCACCCAGGGCGAGTTCGGCCTCGTCCCGGCCCAGCGCGCCCAGCGTCGGCGTGTCCGCGGCGGGCCGCACCGGGGCGAGCAGCGCCAACTGGGCCTCCGCGGCCCGCGCCACCGCCTGCACGAAGCCCAGGCTGTGCGGATGCGCCAGCCCGTCCCCACCGGTGACGTCCACCGCGCCCAGGACCCGCCCGGTGCGCGGATCGTGCACCGGAGCGGCAACACACGTCCAGGGCTGCACCCGCCGGGTGAAGTGCTCCGCCGCGAACACCTGCACCGGTCGGCCCAGGGCGACGGCCGTCCCCGGCGCGTTGGTCCCCACCGCGGCCTCCGACCAGCGCGCCCCCGGCACGAAGTTCATCCCGTCCGCCCGCCGCCGGGCCGCCGGGTGCCCCTCGACCCACAGCAGCCTGCCCTGCGCGTCACACACCGCGAGCAGCTGCTCGTCGTCCGCGGCGAACGTGCCCATCAGCTCCCGGAACAGCGGCATCACCTGGGCCAGCGGATGCTCCGTCCGGTAGGCACCCAGATCGCCGTCGGACAGCTCCACACTCGCGGTGCCGTCCGGTACGACGCCGGCCCGCGCGCTGCGCCGCCACGACTCCGCGACCACCGACCGCACCGGCCGCGGCACCGCCCCGACCGTGGTGAACGTCTCGTGCGCCCTGCGCAGCACCCGGACGCGCTCGGCGGGATCGGCCCCCGGCTCCAGGGCCACCCACGGATCGGTCAACTCGGCCTCCCCGGACGGTGATACGGCGTTGATCCGGCCGGATCCATCGTCACGTGCCGTGTCCGCTCAGACAACAGGTGTGACGTCGGCCGGGGAATCGTGTCAGGCGAAGTTGACCAGTCTGATGTAGCGCACCCAGTCCCAGTTGGGTCCGGGATCGGTGTGGTCGGTGCCGGGTACCTCGTAGTGGCCGAGGATGTGGTCCCTGTTCTTGGGGATGCCGTACTTGTCGCAGATCGCCGCCGTGAGCTTCGCCGACTGCTCGTAGAGGGCGTTGGTGAAATAGGAGGGCTGGTCCACCCATCCCTCGTGCTCGATGCCGATGCTGCGGGTGTTGTAGTCCCAGTTGCCCGCGTGCCAGGCGATGTCGCTCTCGTGGACGCACTGCGCGATGTGCCCGTCCGCCGACCGGACCAGATAGTGGGCGGACACCTGCTTCTGCGGGTTCTGGAAGATGGACAGGGTGTTGGCATACGTCTCCTGGGTGACGTGGATGATGACGCGGTCGATGGTGTAGCTGCCGGGCCGGCTGGAAGCCGTGTAGTTGGAGGTGCTGGCGGGCTGCCATTCGGCGGCCGGGTAGTCGACGGAACCGGTCTGCGCTCCGGCGCTCGGCTCGGGGAGCAGCACGTACGGGACGGCGGCGAGCGCCGCGCCCTTCAGGAGCCACCGTCTGCTCAGACGCGGTCTTTCCCGGTCCATGTCCATCGTGGATGCCTTTCTGAAGGGGAGTTGGAGGGTGGGCGGGGTGGCGGAAGTGCGGGAGGTGCATCCCTCGTGTTCGTGAGGAGAGGGGGAGGCGGGCGGGTGTGGCCCGCGTGTGCCGGCGGCCGGGCCGGGTGTCAGCCGCGCAGGAACCGTGCGGTCTCTCGCAGCCGTGCGTGCATACCGCGGTAGGTGTCCCGTACGGGCAGCCACTCCTTGCGGAGCTTGGCCACGCACGTGTAGTTGGTGTCGCACACGTTCGCCAGCGGAGACTCGACCGTCTGCGTGGCGAACTGGTACGCGTCCAGCTCGCTGAACCCGTAGTCGCGCACCAGCCACTGCACCAGGTCCAGCTGCGATATCCGGAACGCGTCCTCCAGCGGGCGCGCCGATCCGGTCGAGACGATGTGCGTGTCCGATTCCAGCCGGGGCCACGGGGTCGCGACGTCCTTGAGGAGGTCCACGATCACCACGGTGTTCATGGCGCACTCCACCGCCACACCGCAGGTTTCGCCCTCGCCCTGCCGTGCGTGCCCGTCACCGAGGCTGAGCAGGGCGCCCTCCACGTTGACGCCGAGGTAGCAGGTGACCCCGGCGCGCATCTCGGGGGTGTCCATGTTGCCGCCGTGCGCGTCCGGGACCAGCGCGGAGCGGACCTCCAGGTTGGCGGGGGCCACGCCCACCGTGCCGTGCATGGGTTCCAGCGGCAGCTCCACCTCGAAGTCACTGTCCCGGGCGCGGAACAGGGCGGTGCGCCGGGTGCGGTCCAGTTGCCAGATCCACACCCGCTCCGGCAACGGCGGCTGGAGCGAGGCGGTCGTGTGGGTGGAGGTGAGCGCCCCGAAGAGCGGGACGGTGGTCGACGCCGCCCAGTCGCGCGCCGGTTCCACCGACACGAAGTGCACGGCCACCGTGTCACCGGGCTCGGCGCCCTCGATGTGGAAGGGCCCCGTCTGGGGATTGAGGAAGGGGAACTCGCAGACCTCGGACACGAGGTCCTTCTCCGAGCGGACCCGGCCGGCGAAGCAGTCCTCCGTGAACAGGTCGAGCACCGTACCGGGCGCGACGCGTGCCACAGGTGCCGCACCGCCGAACGTCCAGGCGTACTCGTCCGGTCGCGGGCGCACGGTGAGGATCCGGGGGTCGGTCATCGTGACGTGGGTCCCTTCTGGTGGGGGTGGTCCTGCGTAAGAGAGAGAGGGGACGCGGGCGGTCGCGGGTGGGGCCGTATCCGCCCGGTCGGCCCGGTGCGGGCGCCGGTTCAGCCGGGCACGGTGCCGTCCCGGCGGGGAACGGCCGGATCGTGCTCCTCCATGTGGACCCGCGCGGTCTCGGCTATGCGCTCGGGGTGGCGCCGGAGCAGGACCAGCAGCACCACCACGCCGATCGCCAGCCAGACGCCGACCACGGGACCGGCGTAGGACACCGGAGCGCTCAGCTTGGTCACGAAGGTGAACACCGGGAGACCGGCGGCCGTCAGCAGCGCGGGAACGAAAGCGGCGATGCCCAGCACCGGGAACAGCAGGTGCCGCACCGGCTTGAGGGCGCCGCCGCCCGCCCGTACGAAGTGGCCGGCGCAGGCGAGGTTCACCACGATGTAGACGCCGATGACGACCGTCACGATCACCGTGGCGAGGAGCAGGAACGCCGTCTCGGGGCCGTAACCGAGGCCCAGCCCCAGCACGGCGGCGACGGCCACGACGGTCTGCACCGCGATGCCCGCCACCGGGGAGCGGTGCCGGGGATGGAGCGTGGCGAGCAGACGGGGCAGGACGCGGACGCGGGCCAGTGCGAAGGCCGTACGCGTCGACACGTTGGCGCACGCGTTGGCGTTGGCGATCGTGGAGTTGACCACCGCGAGGAACAGCAGTACCCAGAAGAGGCCGAACGAGGCCCGGGCGACCCCCTCCCAGGAGGCCCTGCCGGACGCGCTGAATCCGGCGAACCGGTCCGGCCCGAAGTAGACGGTCATCGCATAGGTCGTGACGACGTAGAACAGGCCGATGCCCAGGGCGGCGCCCAGCACCGCGCGGTGCATCGTCCGCCGGGGCTCGCGCGTCTCCTCGGCGAGCGGTGCCGCCGCCTCGAACCCGGCGAACGCCAGCACGGTGTACACGGACCCCGCGAAGACGCCGCCGACACCGCTGTATCCGCCGGCGGTGTGCGAAGTACCGAAGACCGACAGGGTGTTGCCGCTCCCCGCCCGGCCGATCAGCAGCACCGCGAACACCAGGAAGACAAGGACCTCGAAGGCGCCGAGGACGGTGCCGAAGCGGGCCGAGGCCCGGACGCCGAAGTACCCCGCGACGGCGATCACGGCGGCGCCCACCAGGGGGTAGGGCCACCACAGATCCGCCGGGTACGAGGACCACTCGTCATGCAGGGTGCCCGCCACCGTGAAGCCCAGTTGCAGGAGCAGCAGTGGAGGAACCAGCATCTCCACGAAGACATAACCCCAGCCGACGAGGAAGCCGACGGCCGGATGTAATCCACGCGCCGCGTAGGTGGCGACCGAGCCCGCCGTAGGCAGCTCGCGCGCCAGCTCCGCGACGCAGGAGGCGGTGAACAGGCAGGCCACCAGGGCGATGAGCACCGCCAGCGGAAGGCTGCCGCCCGCGAAGGCGGCGCCGGCCGGGATCGACGCGGCCACCGCGGCGGCCGGCGCCATCGCCGTGACGCTCTGGAACAGGACTTCGCGCAACCCGATGGCATCACGCCGCAAAGTCCCGCTGGTCTGCCCGCGCATGTGTCCCCCGGTGTCCGTCCGCTGCCGCCCGATCTGTGCGAATGCTCCGAAGTCACGAGGGCCGAGCGGGACCTGACGGGCCGGCAGCGCGCACCTCGTGTGATTCACGGTACGGCGCGGCCGGGTCCGGCAGAAGGGTGCGCCACGGTTCCGTGGACAAGCCGAAGCTTGTGGACAACTCGGCCACTCGTTCGGGTGAGTGCCGTACGCCGACGGGCGCGTGGACGCACCGGAGCCGCCTGCCAGAGCGTCTTCGGGCCGGGGGAAAGCGGGCGTCAGGGACGCTGTGCCACGGCGGCCGGATCGTCCAGCACGGCTCGGACGACGGAGTGCGCCGCGCCCAGCAAGGGCCCCTCGGGGCCGAGCGGGGACACCGCCAGCGGACAGGCCGGACCCGCCGAACGGCCCGCCAGTTCCGCCTCGAGCGAGGGCAGCAGCCAGGGCGAGAGGCCCGCCAGGGCACCGCCCAGGACCACCGTCTCCGGATCGAGCAGGTTCACCGCCCCGGTCAGGGCGATGCCGAGCGCCGTGCCGGCGTCCCGCAGGGCCGCGCGCACTCCCTCCTCGCCCTGCTCCGCGCGCTCCGCGAGCAGGCCGACGAGATCCTGACGCGGTTCGAGTCCCGCAGCGCGCAGCACCGCCTCCTGGCCCGCGTACTGCTCGAGACAGCCACGCCCGCCACATGCGCACGCGGGCCCGTCCGGCCGCACCGGCACATGACCCAACTCGCCCGCGAAACCCCGTGTGCCGCGCAGGAGTTGCCCGTCCACGACGACCGCGGCACCGATGCCGATCTCGGCCGACACGTGCAGGAACTCACGGGGGGTGCCGGCGCCCAACCACAGCTCGGCCAGCGCGCCGAAGTTGGCCTCGTTGTCCACCATGAGCGGCCAGTCGTCGCCCAGCAGGGCGCCGAGGTCCGTGTCGCGCCAGTCGAGATTGGGGGCGCGGACGACCGTCCGTCCGTCACGCGCCACCAGTCCCGGTACGGCGACCGCGAGTCCCGCGGGCCACAGCTCCTCGCGCCCGGCCTCGGCGACGACCTGGCGGACCAGCGACATCAGCTCCGCGGTCACGGCCTCGGGCGCCCGGCCGCGGTTGGCGCCCCGGCGCACGGCCCGCGCGCGGACCGTACCGCGCAGATCGACCGCGCACACCGCCAGGTGGTCGACGCCGATCTCCGCGCCGATCCCGGCCGGACCGCGGCCGCTCACCGCCAGCGCCGACCCGGGCCTGCCCACCCGGCCCGGCCGCTCGGGGCCCAGTTCCTCCAGCAGCCCGGTGCGGATCAGCTCGTCCACCAGGGTCGACACGGCGGCCCGCGTCAGACCGATGCGCGAGGCCACCGCGGCCCGGGACAGCGAGCCTTCGGCGCTGACCGCGTGCATCACCCGTGCGAGGTTGCGCCGGCGCATGCCCTGCTGGGTGTCCGGCAGGGCTGGGCCGATCCCCTGGGGGAGGGACTGGTTCAGCGGTGCGGTCATGCCGGCGTCATTCCTCGGTCCGTGGGGTGGCAGGGCTCAGCGGTCCTCCGTCGCCCGTTCCAGCAGCGGAGCCGCGTCGGAGAGTACCCCGCTGATCCGGGCCAGCGTCTCCTCGTCCTGGGGCACGGCCTCCAGGACCGGGCCCGCGGTCGTGTTCCAGCGGCGCGCCACGGCCGCCGGATCCTCGCCGGTCAGCAGCCCGGCCGCCTGGGCCGCCGCGCCCAGGGCGACCAGCTCCCTCGCCTCCGGGATCCGAACCGGCCGCCCCGACAGCCGGCGCACGGTCTGCTGCCAGGCCCGGCCCCGCGCCCCGCCGCCGATCAGCAGCAGCGGGCTGTCACGGTCGGCGTCCTCGTCGAGGACCAGGTCGAGCGCGCCGAGCAGCGCGTGCACGGCCCCGTCGTAGGCCGCCTGGAGCAACTGGCCCGGGGTCGTGTCGTGGCGCAGCCCGTGCAGCAGCCCGGAGGCGTTCGGCAGGTTCGGGGTCCGCTCGCCGTCCAGGTACGGCAGGAGCGTCACGGAGCCGCCGGGTGCCACGGCCTCGCGGTCCAGGCCGAGCAGGGCCGCGACGCGGTCGACGGCGAGCGTGCAGTTCAGGGTGCAGGCCAGCGGCAGCCAGTCGCCGTGCGCGTCGGCGAAACCCGCCACCGTGCCGGTCGGGTCGGCCGGGCGGCGCCGGGAGACGGCGTACACCGTGCCGGACGTCCCCAGGCTCAGCACCGGGGTGCCCGGCCGCAGCCCGAGCCCCAGGGCCGCCGCCGCGTTGTCACCGGTTCCGGCCGCCACCAGGGTGCCTCTGGAGAACGGCAGGTCATGGCCGTCGCGGACGGTCCCTGCCACCTCGCCCGGCCGCACCACCCGGGGCAGCAGCGCCGGGTCGAGCCCGATGTGCGCCAGGGTCTCCTCGTCGTACCGCTCCGTGCCGGACGCCCACCAGCCGGTGCCGGAGGCGTCACCGCGGTCGGTGACGGCCTGGCCGGTCAGCCGCTCGGTGAGGTAGTCGTGGGGGAGCCGTACAGCCTTGGTGGCGCGGACCGCCTCCGGCTCGTGCTCGGCCAGCCAGGCCCACTTCGTCGCCGTGAACGACGCGCCGGGCACGCTGCCGGTGCGCTCCGCCCAGGCCTTCGGGCCGCCCAGTTCCGCCACCAGCCGACGGGCCTGCGGCGCAGAACGGACGTCGTTCCAGAGCAGGGCCGGGCGCACCGGATCGCCGTGCTCGTCCAGGGTGACCAGGCCGTGCTGCTGGCCGCCGACGGACACCGCGGCGGCCTCGTGCGCCGCTTCACCGCACTGGCGCAACGCCTCGCACAGGGCGTCCCACCACTGGCGCGGATCACTCTCCCGGCCCGCGCCGGAGGAGACGGTGTGCGGGGCCTGGCCGCTCGCCACCACCCGCCCGGTGGACACGTCGACGACCAGGGCCTTCGTGGACTGGGTGGACGTGTCCACACCGACGACGAGCGGACCCTCGGCTGCTGACATGGCGCTCTCCCTACTTCCGCGGCTCGCGGGATGTGCTGTGGCGCGCTCCCCGGGACACCCCTTGGCTGGGTGCTTGCGGGAGACACCGGTCGAAGACACCTTGTGGTCGAAGACACGTTGTCTTTTCCCAGGGGTGCGTCCGCATACTAATTTGTAAACGGCCATGACGAAATAGCCGCAAGACCAAGGAGCCGCGCCATGAGCTACCAGCCCACCCCCGAAGACAGGTTCACCTTCGGCCTGTGGACCGTCGGCTGGCAGGGGAGGGACCCGTTCGGCGACGCCACCCGCCGCGCCCTCGACCCCGTCGAGACGGTGCAGCGCCTGGCCGAGCTCGGCGCCCACGGTGTGACCTTCCACGACGACGACCTGATCCCCTTCGGGTCCTCCGACGCCGAGCGCGAGGCGCACATCAAGCGCTTCCGCGAGGCCCTGGACGCCACCGGCATGAAGGTGCCCATGGCCACCACGAACCTCTTCACCCACCCCGTCTTCAAGGACGGCGGGTTCACCGCCAACGACCGCGACGTGCGCCGGTACGCGCTGCGGAAGACGATCCGCAACATCGACCTTGCCGCCGAACTGGGCGCCGAGGTCTATGTCGCCTGGGGCGGTCGCGAGGGCGCCGAGTCCGGCGCCGCCAAGGACGTGCGGGCGGCCCTCGACCGCATGAAGGAGGCGTTCGACATCCTGGGCGAGTACGTCACCGCCCAGGGGTACAACCTCCGCTTCGCCATCGAGCCCAAGCCGAACGAGCCGCGCGGTGACATCCTGCTGCCCACCGTCGGTCACGCCCTGGCCTTCATCGAGCGCCTGGAGCGGCCCGAGCTGTACGGCGTCAACCCGGAGGTCGGCCACGAGCAGATGGCGGGCCTGAACTTCCCGCACGGCATCGCGCAGGCCCTGTGGGCGGGCAAGCTCTTCCACATCGACCTCAACGGCCAGTCCGGCATCAAGTACGACCAGGACCTGCGGTTCGGCGCCGGCGACCTGCGGGCGGCGTTCTGGCTGGTCGACCTGCTGGAGAGCGCCGGTTACGAGGGCCCGCGGCACTTCGACTTCAAGCCGCCGCGGACCGAGGACCTCGACGGCGTGTGGGCGTCGGCCGCCGGCTGCATGCGCAACTACCTGATCCTCAAGGAGCGCTCGGCCGCCTTCCGCGCCGACCCCGAGGTGCAGGAGGCGCTGCGTGCCGCCCGCCTGGACCAGCTCGCCGAGCCGACCGCGGCCGACGGCCTGCAGGCCCTGCTCGCCGACCGCGCCGCGTTCGAGGACTTCGACGTCGATGCGGCCGCCGCCCGCGGCATGGCGTTCGAGCGGCTCGACCAGCTGGCGATGGACCACCTGCTGGGCGCGCGCGGCTGACGATCAAGGGCCGGGGAGCGCCGGCGCTCTCCGCCCCTTTTCCCTTCGCACCGGCGCCGTGACCCAGGTCAGGGCGCCGGCTCCGCGCGTGCCGCCTGGCCGACGGACCCGGCCGAGGGACCCGGTCGGCGGACTCGGCCGGTGGTCCCGGGCGGCTCCACTAGGTCGTGTCCGCAACGTTTGACCGGAACCTCCAGCTTCTTCCCGGTACGAGTGTGCTGGACGGCCGGCACCTCGATGATCTCGTCGGGGACGTGACGGGGCGAGGCACCGGTGCGGATGACCTCGCGGATGCGGTCGCGCAGGGCGTCATCCAGTTCGGCACCCGGCGCAAGGACCACGAACAGGGGCATCCAGTTGCCGCCATCCGGCTCTTCCGCGCCGATGACCAGCGCCACCGCGATCTCCGGAAGCCGCTCGACCACGTCATGGATGTCGGCGCTGCCCAGCCGTACGCCGTTGCGGTTCAGCGTGCTGTCGGAGCGGCCGTGCACGATCACCGACCCGTGTCCCGTGAGCGTGATCCAGTCGCCGTGCCGCCACACCCCGTCGTACGTGGAGAAGTAGGCGTCGCGGTAGCGGCGTCCCTCGGGGTCGTTCCAGAAGTACAGCGGCATGGACGGCATGGGGTGGGTGACGACCAGTTCGCCCACCTCGTCCACGACCGGGTGGCCCTCGGAACCCCCGACGACCTGCCCTACGTCCGACCGGCAGACGGCGGTCGCGTAGGCCGGTCTACCGTCCCGGTCGGGCCGTACCGGAGTCAGACCGGGCGGGGCCGGCGTCGGTGACCCGGAACACCGGCCAGCCGATTTCGGTGCGCCACCGGTCGGCGACCGGGGTGTCGCGCGGGCCCACGAGGTAGGTCTCGCGCACCGGCCCGGCCACGGCGAGTGCGTGGTCGGCGACCCACCTGCCCAGTTCGCCGTAGGTGACGTCGATGGTGTCGTGGGTCCCCGGGTGCACGGTGACCGCGAGTTCCGCGGGCGGCAGTTCGGTGCCCTGGACGCGCCCCAGGTCCGGCACGGGGGCGGCGACCGGGACGTACACGAGCACGTCCCCGCGGCCCTCGCTGAACAGCGCGTTGTCGTAGAGGCCGCCCGGAGGACCCGCGGGTGCGTCGACGACGGCGTCCAGCTCGGCCATCGCGCCCGCGTACCAGGGCAACACCTCCTCGTGCGTGACCGTGCCCCGCACCGCGGCCACGCGCCGCGCGGGCGCGTGGCGCAGTTCGACGGCGACACCGGCCGGCTCGGGGCGCAGCAGCCGTTGCAGCGATGCGACGGCCGCCTGGGTCCGTGACAGCTGGTCCTTGAGCCGCTGGAGGTGTTCGCCCACCAGGTGCGCCCGCACGGTCGGGTCCGGGGTGAGCAGGATCCGCCTGACGTCGGCGAGCGGTACGTCGAGTTCCCGCAGCCGGGAGATGACCTGTGCGGCGGGGATCTGGTCTGGGTCGTAGTACCGGTAGCCGCTCGACGGGGCCACGTGCGCGGGCTCCAGCAGCCCGGCCTCGTGGTAGCGGCGCAGCGTACGGATACTCAGGTGGGTCAGCCGGGAGAACTCGCCGATCGTCAACACGCGTCCCACTCTGCACCCTCCCGCAGGGGGAGAGTGCAGCGCTTGAGCCGTGTGCCGCGGGAGGCGGCACGCTGCCCCCATGACCAGCACCACTTCCCTTGCGGGGCGCCTCGCCGTCGTCACCGGCGCTGGGCGGGGCACCGGCGCCGCGATCGCGGCGCGCCTGCGCGCGGCCGGCGCCACCGTGCTCGCGACGGCCCGCACGGCACCCGCGGACGCGGCCCCGGACCCCCTGTTCGTCACGGCCGATCTGACCACGCCGGAAGGCGTCGACACCGTCGCCTCGGCGGTGCGCGACCGGCTCGGCACCCCGCACGTCGTCGTGCACACGCTCGGCGGCTCCCGTGCGCCGGCCGGCGGGTTCGCCGCCCTCACCGACGCGCACTGGCAGGACGAGCTCGCCCTCAACCTACTGGCCGCCGTCCGCCTCGACCGCGCGCTGCTCCCGGCGATGCGCGGCGCGGGACGGGGCGCCGTCGTCCACGTCTCCTCCATCCAGCGGCGTCTGCCCCTGCCCGACGCCACGCTCGGCTACGCCGCCGCGAAGGCCGCGTTGACCACGTACAGCAAGGGCCTCGCCCGCGAGCTGGCGCCGCACGGCGTACGGGTCAACGTGGTCTCCCCGGGCGCGATCGCGACGGAGGGCACCACGGCCCTGGTGGGCCGCATCGCCGACGCACAGGGCATCGACCAGGCCGCTGCCTGGGAGCAGGTGCTGGCCTCACTCGGAGGCATCCCCCTCGGCCGCCCCGCACGACCCGAGGAGGTGGCCGAGCTGGTCGCCTTCCTCGTCTCCGACAGCGCCGCCGCGATCACGGGCGCCGAGCACACCATCGATGGCGGCACGGTCCCCACCGTCTGACCCACCACCCACCGACCCACTTCGTAACGAGAAGAGAACCCGTATGACCCCGAACGGCTTCCCCGACCTGCCCGTCCGCGTCCGGACGTACCTCGACGCCCACACCCGCCACGACGTGCCCACGGCGGCCGACTGCTTCGCACCCGCCGTCGTGGTGGTCGACGACGGCCGCGCCCACCGCGGCCGTGACGCGGTCCGGGCCTGGCTGGACCGGACCTCGACCGAGTACACCTACACGACCACCCCGCTCACCGCGGTCCCGCACGACGACCGGCACTGGACGGTGACCCAGCGCCTGGAAGGCGACTTTCCCGGCGGCACCGTCGACCTCGCCCACGCCTTCACGCTCGATGATGACGGACGCATCACCGAACTCACCATCACTCCATGTGTGTGAACGTCCCACGCGGGTAGTGGGGCGTGGCCGTCCGACCGCTCGACGAGCGGACCGGGTCCGTGGTGTGGACGTACCGGCGTTACCCGGAGCCGCCGCCCACGTCGCCGAACCCGGCCGAGGAGGACTGGCGCGGCTCCGTCGTCCCGGCATCGCCATGCTCAGGTCCCGCCTCTTCGTCCCGGCCGCGGACGGCACACCGGTCGCCTTCGGCAGGGCGTAGGACCGGCTGCGGCCCGGCACAGTGCCCACGTGCACCGTGCCGGGCCGCAGCCGCACGACCGGAGCGAGGGACCGTGCCGCGCGGCTGACGCGGCGACGTTCGGCCGGCGCCTGCCCGTGCCGTGTCGAACCAGCGGGCGTGCACCGTGCGGTGCGGCTCCCGCGCCGGGGTCGACTCCCGGTGAGCAGCATGTTCCGGGGGCCTGAGGGCGGCCGTCACCGCGTCGGCTGTCAGAGGTTGTCGGCGACGGTGGAGGTCGGGGTGTGGAGGATGGCGTCGAACGCATCGAGGACGGGGGTGTGGAGGTAGGCGCTTTGGATCCGGATGCGGTCCGGGCCCGGGGCGAGGTCGACGTTTCCATGGGCCGCCTGCGGGCGTGCCTGGTGGAGATCGGCGATGCTGAGCCCGAGTTCGGCGTCGGCGAACGCGGCTTCGATACTTCCCGGCTCGGCCGGCTCCAGCGCGGTGGCCTCGATGGTGAAGCCGAAAGGCGTGTTCTCGTCGCGGGGCATGTCCGCGGTATGTCCGGTGGTGCTCGCCAGGCCGAGGGCGAAGTAATCGTCGCCGAGCGCGCGGTGCAGGTGCTGTCCCATGGGGAGCCCCGTGAGGTGGCCGTTGAAGGACACCGGTGTCTTCTGGATGTGGGCGTTGTGAGCCGCCAGCACGACGCGGGTACCGGGTTCGAAGCGGTCCAGGTGCCACAGGACCGACTCGGCCATGTAGACATCGCGGGCCGAGGTGTCGGCGGTGAGCCCTTTGCCGGCATAGAGGTCGGCCATGGCGCGGAAGGTGTAGTCGGCCTGGCAGGCGCCTTCGAGCCGGCGCACGGCGATGTCGTAGCTGTGCTGGTCGCCGCGGGAAACATACAGCGGTGCGACGGAGCGGAACCGGATGAGCAGGCGCGTCAGGGTCGCGCTGAGGGCGTCCTGTTCCGCGGCGGACAGGCGTGCCCAGGCGGGCGCGGCGACGGCCGCGGAGCCACCGGCGAACGATTCGGCGATCCGCATCGCCTCCTGGACGATCGGCAGGGTTTCGGGATCGATCCGGCGCAGGTAGTCGGCGACCGGGGCCAGGGCGGGCAGCAAGGACCCACCGGCCGCCGGGATGTCGATCCCTGTGAATCGCACCGGTGTCGAAGCGGTTCGGTTGTGCCGGCGTATCCAGCGCAGCGGCGCGTCGACTCCCACGGGGATCGTCCCGGCGAGGTGCGCCGACAGGTCGTTGTCCGTCCCCTCACCCTGGGCCCATGCGTCGAGGGGGAAGCCTTCGCTGAAACCGTACTCGAAGGCGAGGACGGTGAATCCGCAGCGTTCGGCCAGGAACCGCAGGATGCGCTCGCGCATGGACGCGAACTCGTTGATGAAGTGGGAACTTTCACCGATCGCGACGACGCGTGCGTCGCCGATGATGGCGCGCAGCGGCTCCAGGTCGTCGAGTGGTGCCTCGGGGTCGAGGTGGTCGAGGGGGACGGCGTGGGTGCGAAGCCAGTCGGCGAACGGGTTGTGGCGGGGCGAAGCAGGCATGCTGACAGCTCGATTCTCGGTGTGCTGGAACGGTGGATCGCGGACAGGGGAGCGGGTCACCGTGCGGGTCGTCCCGGGTCGGGCTCGTGCGACGGCCCTTGGTACCGGGGGTTGGTGGCTGCGGACGTTCTGTTTCCACGTGCCCGGGCCGCCGCGTCCTCCAGGTCGTCGACGCTGCCGGACATGATCGTGCGGAGGTGTTCGGTGATGTCCTTGAGCGGCCAGTCCCACCAGGCCAGGGCCAGGGGGCGGGCAATGTCGGCGTCGCTGTTCTCCGGCCCGTAGTGGTAGAGCACGTTGCGGGTCTCGACGGCGGTCGGGTCATCGGGGTCGTCGTAGCAGGAGAACTCTCCGACCTCGATCAGCGGCGAGGTGACCAGCGGCTTCAGCAGCACCACTCGCGGCTGCTCGGGCATCGGATGGACCACGTTCGGGTCGGCGGGGGCAGGGGGCATCACGAATTGTTTCCTTCCTGAAGGCAAGTTCGGGGGTCTGTCAGAGCCTCAGGCCCTGGCGGCGGGCGTCGCCGCAGCCCGCACGGCCAGGTGAGCGCCCTGCCAGCGCCGACGCAGTCGACGGTCGTGGCTGACGACGACGAGGGCGCCGTCGTAGCCGGTCAGGGCGGTCTCCAGTTCTTCGACGAGCGCGGGCGACAGATGGTTGGTGGGTTCGTCGAGCAGCAGGACGTCTGACGGTTCGCTGAGCAGCCGCGCCAGGGCCAGACGCTGCCGCTGCCCGGTGGACAACCAGCCGACCGGCACCGTGAGGTGGTCGCGGTCGAAGAGGCCGAGGGACAGCAGCTGTTCGGCGTGTTCGGCGGCCTCACCCGCCCGTCCGCGGGCGAAGGCGGCAAGGACGGCCTCGTCCGGCTCCCCGGGGCGCGGCTCCTGGGGGAGGTAGCCGACCCTGCCGCGGCGGGTGACGCCCCCGCCGTCGGGGGCGACCTCCCCGGCGAGGACGCGGAGCAAGGTGCTCTTGCCGGCTCCGTTCGGCCCTGTGATCAGCAGGCGCTCGCCCGCCGCGAGCGACAGGCTCGTGCGGTCGAGCCGGTCCGTGACGGTGATGTCGGTGGCGACCAGTACGGCGCCCTGCGGGCTGCTTGTCCGCAGTACGGGGGCGAAGCGCAGCGGCTCCGGCGGGGGCGGAACCGGGGTGCCGAGGAGGCGGCGCAGCCGTTCTTCGGCGTTGCGCACCCGGCTGGCCAGCGACTGCTGCACCCGGGCGCCCGCCCGGTCGTACGCCATCTTGTTGCCGTCCTTCATCGCACGGCCGGGGGCCACGCGGCGGGCGGTGGTCGCGGCGGCCTCGCGGAGCCGGTCGACGTCGGCCCGCCACTGCTCGTGCGCCTGGGCCCAGCGCTGCCGGGCGGCCTTCTTCTCGGCGAGGTAGCCGGTGTAGCCGTTGCCGTACCGGACGACGGTGCGCCGGTCGGCGTCCACCTCAAGGAGTCCGGTGGCGACGCGTTCGAGGAAGTCACGGTCGTGGGAGACCGCCACTGTGGTGCCCCGGCGGGTGCGCAGGTGTTCTTCCAGCCAGCTCAGGGCGTTGTCGTCGAGATGGTTGGTCGGCTCGTCAAGGAACAGCACCTCCGGCGCGGCCGTCAGGACGGCCGCGAGCCGCAACCTGACCCGCTCACCACCGGACAGGCCGCCCACGGTGCGGTCACGGCCCACCAGGCCCAGGCCGAGACCGTGCAGGGCACGCTCCACGCGGGCGTCGGCGTCGTAGCCGCCGCGCAGTTCGAAGACGGTCATCAGTTCGCCGTACTCGGCCATGCCCGACTCATCGCCGTCGGCCATCGCGGCCTCGAGACGGCGCATGCGCCGTTCGACGGCGCGTAGATCACTCAGGGCACGGTCGATGACCTGCTGGACGGTCGCTCGCGGCTCCAACCGCTCGTCCTGGGCGACATAGCCGAGGCCGCCGGGGGCCTGGACGACGACCTCGCCCTGATCGGGCCGTTCACGCCCAGCGAGCAGGCGCAGCAAGGTGGTCTTGCCCGATCCGTTCTCACCGATGATCGCGGTGCGCTCGCCCGTGGCGAGCGAGCAGGTCACCGAGTCAAGGACGAGCCTGCCGTTGAAGGACTTGCTGACAGCGATCGCGGAGATCTGTGTGGGCATACGGGGACTCCAAAGCATTCGAGAACGAGACGGCCATCAAGGGCCGTGCGGCCGGGCGAACGCTTTGGATGAGCATCGACGACTCCATTAGTGCGACAGCTGCTGCGTTAAGATGGTGCCACAACGCCGTCCCCGCGATCAACCGGACTACCTGTGGCGACTCCCGCACCCTCAGAGCAAGAACAAGAACCAGCAGGCGCCCAACCGTCGCCGACCCGGCGCCGCCCCGGGGGCCGCACCGCCCGTATTCGTACGCAGGTACTCGACGCGGTCCTCGCGGAGCTCGGCGAACACGGCTATGACGCGCTCACCACCGATGCCGTCGCAGCTCGCGCCGGCGTGCACCGCACCACGGTGTACCGGCGCTGGGGGGACGTCGGCGGTCTGCTCGCCGACGTACTCGACGCGGCGAGCGACGACGACTGGCGGCCACCGGACACCGGCTCCCTGGAAGGCGACCTGGCAGCGCTCAACCAGGAGATCCAGACAGCTCTGACCGCGGAGCCCCCGGTCGTGACGGCGCTCATCGCCGCCTCGTTCCGCTCCGAGAAGGCCGCCGACGCCCAACAGCGGCTCTGGGAGGACCGATACGCCCGATGCGAGGTCGTCGTCAGCCGGGCCGTCCGGCGCGGCGAACTCCCATCAGGCACCGACGCCCGGCGTCTGCTCCTCGCCGCCACTGCGCCGCTGTACCACCAGCTGGTGCTCCTGCGCACGGCACCTGACCCGCACCTGCCCGGTGATGCGGCCAGAACCGCCGCCCTCGCCGCGGCCGCCGGCGCCTTCGCCGAGACTCGGCCGGCACGCGATGCCTGAGCGAGATTCCCCCGTCGCGGCACCACCGGCGACCGTCTACGGAGTTTCGACCCCGCAGGCGGCCCTTAGGGGCACATCTCAGGGAAGTCTCAGGGGGTGAGGTCCGGAACCGCGGGGCGCGGGAGGCCGTTCTCACAGCAGAGAACGGCAGCGGCCGGGAAGGAGGCGACGTTCATGTCCAAGAACGCGAAGATCGCCGCAGGAGGTGTGGCGGTCGGTCTGATCCTGCTGATATGGCTGCCCTGGTGGGTGGCGTTCCTGATCATCGTGGGCGTCCCGGCGGCCGCCTACCTGGCGCTGGACCCCTCCCAGCGCCGCAGGCTCCGCAGAGTCACGCGCAAGGAACTCGGCCGCTGAGCCAGGCGGACGGGAACCTGTCCGCCGGACCGGCTCACAAGGGCCGTACGGCCAGTTTGTCGAGTGCTTCCAGCAGCCTGGGCAGTTCGGGGCCCCGGCCGACCGGCAGCACCTCGCCCGGCTCGTCGTCGAGGAGGACGAAGGCGATGTCGTCGGTGCGGGCCACCATCGACCAGCCGGGGCCGTCCGCACGCAGGGTGCGGGCGTCCCCGGAGGCGAACGAGGAGCGCACGCGGCCCAGCGGCGGTGGCGAGTCGACGTAGGCCCGCGCCTCCGCGAGCACCCGCCGGACCCCTTGGTGGCCGCCCTTCGACGGGCCCTTCGCTCCCTCGCCGCTCTCCTCGGCCCGTGCGGAAGGCGCGGTGGCGGGGGGCCGGCCGGCCGGCGCGGCGAACTCGTCGTCGTTGATCTGCTGCCGCCACGCCGCCCACTGCGACGCGATCTCGTCGGCGCCCAGACGCCGCTGAGCCGGGCCCCACACACTCGTGTCCGGCGGGCTCAGCGGAGGGCGGTCGGCCGTATCGGGCCCGGGGTCGTGCGGCGCGGGGACGCCGGGGGCCGCTACGGCGACCGCAAGCGGCCAGCCGGGCAGGGCGGTCACGATGGCGTGCTCGTCCGGCGACAGTTCGTACTCCAGGCCGCAGTCCCAGGACGCGATCGCCACGGCGACCAGGGAGACATCGTCGATGACGACCGTCCAGCGGGCGCCGTCCCCGTCCTGCCCCAGAACCAGGCCGTACCCGTCGGCGCGGGGCGCGAGCCCCAGCGTGGCGCACGCCTCCGGATAGTCGTCGCCCAGCACGCTCGGAAACTGCGCCGGCGTCAGCAGTACCGCCGTCAGCACATACAGCGCATCGTCCGCGGCGGCGACGGTCCCATCGTCCGTCCCGGCCATGCCTGCCTCCCCAATGGCTCGTCCAACCGCGCGCACCCTAAACCGGACGGATGGACCTTGTCACGACTCCTCACACCACCCGGACCTGCAGCTTTCCGCCTGGACGGGGGCGAAACGGCCACGGTCTCCACGGGACTTCCCCAGACCGTGACCACCCTGGGGAGGCCCCGGGCGCGAAACCTGTCGAACGCGCGCCCCGACCGCCCTCCGAAACGGGGTGGGTCGGCCATGGTCCATCTCCGCGTGCGCACCGTAGAGTTGGAACCCGGCAGCAGAAGGGGGACGACGCGGTGAAACGCTTCGAGAGGCTGGAGCGGATCCGCCGGCTGGACCCGGTGGCGGACGCGCTGGAGATCTACCGGCTCAGCGCCGCCTACGAATTCCCCTGGGACTACACGCGTGCCCTGGAGCTGGCCCTCTACCGCACCTATGCCGTGCCGAGCATCGGCCGGCTCCTCGCGCGGACGGCCGAGCTGACCGAGCGCACCCAGAAGCGCTACGACGACACCGCGCTGCTCCTCGACACCGTCATGGAGCACGGCTTCGCCGCCGAGCAGGGGCGTACCGCGATCCGGCGCATCAACCAGATGCACCGCAGCTACGACATCAGCGACGACGACATGCGGTACGTGCTCAGCACCTTCGTCGTGGTGCCCCGGCGCTGGATCGACGCCTACGGCTGGCGCCGGCTGTCGCGACACGAGATCGTCGCCACGGTGGAGTACTACCGGACCCTCGGCCGGCACATGGGCATCCCCGACCTCCCCAGGACGTACGAGGAGTTTGAGACCCTTCTCGACACCTACGAGGAGGCCAACTTCGGCTGGGACGAGGGGGCCCGGCAAGTCTCTGACGCCACCCTCCGCCTGATGGCGTCGTGGTACCCGCGCCCGCTGGCACCCCTGCTGCGCACCGGGGTGCTCGCCCTGCTCGACGAGCCGCTGCTGTGCGCGTTCCGCTATCAGCGGCCCGGTGCGGGCACCGTCGCGCTGGTGCGGCGTGCCGTCAGGGCGCGCGGCCGGGTGGTACGGCTGCTGCCGCCGCGCCGCGCGCCGCACTTCGCGCGTCAGAACCGGGAGATCAAGGGGTACCCGAACGGCTACCGCGTGGCCGACCTCGGTACTCGCCCGGTCCCGGGACTGCGCGGCTGCCCGGTGCGGCACCTGGACACCTCAGCGGCCGACGTCGGCGAGTGACGCCAGGGTGTCGCGCAGCCAGGCGAGTTCGGCCCGGCTCGTGGCTCGCGCGATGGTGAGGATGCCCTGCCGGAAGGGATCGTCCACCTCCTCGGCGCCGATCGGCCGGTCACCGTCGTAGAAGAAGCTCGTCGGCTCCTCCAGGAAGGCGAGCCGCCGGCGCAGCACCGCGGCCTGCGCGGCCGGGTCCTCCAGATGCCGCAGGAAGGCGAGCAGGACGAACCACTGGTTCTCGTCGGTGATCTCGCGCTGCGCGGGTTCGGCCAGCCGGCGCCGCAGCTCCCGCCGCCCCTCCTCGGTCGGGCGCAGCACATGGCGCGGCGCGGCCACGGCCCCCGGCTCGGTGGCCCGCACCAGCAGGCCCGCCTTCTCCAGCCGCTTGATCGCCGGATACAGCGTGCTTTCCGCGACGGGCCTGACATGGCCGGTGAGCGCCGCGATGTGCCGGCGCAGGACGTATCCGTGCAGCGGGGCCTCGTACAGGAAGCCCAGGATGGCGAGTTCGAGCATGCCCGCATTCTTCCGTACGGCGACGCGGTACAGCGACGTCTGGATACTCCATGGACGCGATACATCGATGCCGATGTATAGTTCCCGGCAGTGATCAGGACGGACGGGGAGGAAGCCTTGCGACAGGCCGCATTCGACGACGAGGGAAGCCGGATCCGCTGGACGGAGGCGCCCGGAGAGGAGCCCGCCCGGGTCTATCTCCACGGACTGGGATCGATGTCCACGGCGTATCACGCGCACATCGCCGCCCGCCCGGAACTCGCCGGGCGGCGCAGCCTCTTCGTGGACCTGCCCGGCCACGGCCTCAGCGACCGGCCCCGGCACTTCGGCTACACGCTGGAGGAGCACGCCGACGCGGTCGCGGCCGCGCTGGACGCGGCGGGGGTCGCCGGCGCGGAGCTGATCGCGCACAGCATGGGCGGTGCCGTCGCGATCGTGCTCGCGCACCGACGGCCGGAACTCGTCTCCCGGCTGGTGCTCACCGAGGCCAACCTGGACGCCTTCCCGCCCCTGACGGCGGGCAGCAGCGCGATCGCCGGCTACGGGGAGCAGGAATTCGTCGAGGAGGCGTTCCCGCGCGTGCTGGACGCCGTCGGCCCGCTGTGGGCGGCCACCATGCGGCTGGCGGACCCGCGCGCCCTGCACCGCAGCGCGGTCGGGCTGCGACGTGGCTCCGACCCCGTGATGCGCACGATCCTGGCGGCCCTGGGCATCGACCGGGTCTATCTGCAAGGGGAGGAGAGCGGTGAACTCGCGGACCGCGAGCGGCTGGAAGCCGCCGGGGTGCGAGTGCTGACGGTGCCGGGCGCCGGGCACAACGTCATGTTCGACAACCCCGACGCCTTCGCCGCCGCCGTCGCCGGAACGATCTGACCTGTCAGCCCTCGCGTACGGCGAGGGCGAGGAAGCGGGCGTCCTCGTCGGTGTACGACGTCATGCGCCATCCCGAACCGGCGAGCAGCGGGCGGAGGTTGGGCTCCGCCCGCAGGTCGTCGGGCGTGAGCCGGCGGCCCTGGCGCGCCGCCAGGGCCGCCCGGCCGATGGGGTGGAACAGGGCCAGCGTCCCGCCGGGCCGCACCACCCGGGCGAGCTCCCGCAGGTTCTCCTCGGGGTGCGGCAGATGCGCGATCAGGCCCGCGGCGAACACCGCGTCCAGGGACCGCGAGCGCAACGGCAAGGCCGTCACGTCCGCGAGCAGCAGCAGCCCCGCCCGGTCCCGGCCCGCCCGTGCGGCCTCCGTGAGCATCGCCGGGGTCAGATCGGCACCGAGCACGACCCCGGTGGGGCCCACGGCGGCCCGCAGCGGGAGCAGCGCGCGCCCCGTTCCGCAGCCCGCGTCCAGCACCCGGTCGCCCGCCCGCAGCCCCAGCTCGGCCACGGCGGCCGTATACGCGGGCCCGTCGTCGGGGAACTTGCGGTCCCAGTCGGCGGCGCGGGCGGTGAAGAACTCCTGGACGTGCTTGTGATCGTCGCTCATGTCCCGCATGATGCCCCGCTCCGGCGCCGGTGCGCGCCCGGGTCGGGTATCCGGCGGTCCGCCGGGCGGGGCACCGGGGCCGGCGGGGCTTTGCGCGGTGGCCGGCCGGGACCGCTCAGGCCGCCAGGTCCCGCACCGCCACCGCCTGGTCGACGGCGACACGGACCAGCAGCTCGCCCGGCACGCCGTTGCGGGCACCGAACTCCTCGGCCCGGTCCTCGCCCATGTAACGGGCGGCGACCTTCGCGGCCCAACGACGCAGTTCCGCCGGGTCCTCCGACAACCGGGCGCGGCCGCTCAGCGTGACGAAGTGGAACGGCGGCCGGTCGTCGTCCACACACAGGGCGATCCGCCCGTCACGGGCGAGATTGCGCCCTTTTACCGTGTCCCGGCCGGTCAGGAAGACCACTTCGTTACCGTCCAGCAGAAACCACACCGGGGCCACATGAGGGCTCCCATCGGCGCGAACGGTGGACAGCTTGCCGGTGCGGGTGCCCTCCGAGACGAACGCCCGCCACTCCTCGTCGGTCATCTTCTTTGCCATGCGCCCATCCTGCTTGCCCGGACGCCGCACGTGGGGAAGGCTGGCTGAGGGTTCCTCCAGCCAGGGGGAGACATCACACGGGGAGACGGAAATGGCGCAGAACCAGGGACTCGGCTGGCTCCTGGACGATCTGACGGAGCGTGTGGACGACGTCCGGCACGCACTCGTCCTGTCGAACGACGGACTGGTCACCGGAGCGAGCACGGGCCTACGCCGCGAGGACGCGGAGCACCTGGCGGCCGTGGCCTCCGGACTGCACAGCCTCGCCAAGGGCTCGGGACGCCACTTCGGCGCGGGCGCGGTACGCCAGACGATGATCGAGTACGACGACGCCGTGCTGTTCGTGACCGCGGCCGGCGCGGGCAGCTGTCTGTGCGTGCTCAGCGGGGCGGCGGCCGACATCGGACAGATCGCCTACGAGATGACCCTGCTCGTCAACCGGGTCGGCGAACATCTCGGAGTCGATGCGAGAAAGCCGGAGCGAGCACCCAGCAAAGACCTCTGACCTGCGAGTTCGCAAGGGCCCATGGAGTTATCCACAGGCCCGCCACGAGAAAGGCGAATCCGGCTACGGTGTGTGCACGGCGAACGCACAAGGCGTGAGCCACCCACTCCACGGGGGAGTACGACCATGTCGGCGAACACCTTCGACCCCACCCGCTCCGACACCTGCACACCGAGCCGGGCCGCTCGGGAACTGGGGCTACAGCGCGACGAGTTCGACCTGGCGATCCAGCTCGGCCATGTGCGGACCCTGCCCGACGACGGCGGGGGAGGGGGCCGGCTGGTGGAGCGCGCGGAGCTCGACCGGCTTCGGGCGCAGGACGGGTTCCCGGACACGTTCAGCGATCGGGTACGAACCGTGGGAACGGCGGACGGCGCAGCCCTCATGGACGTCCCGGCCGGCCGTTTCACCCGGCTCGCGCGGCTGGGCCTGCTCGTGCCCGTCGGGTTCTACGTCAACCGGTACCGGACCGTGGTCTGGCTGTATCTCGCGGAGGAACTGAAGCGGTTCGCGGCTGCCGCCGAAAACGCGCACCTGCTCAAGGGGCGTACACCCGAGACGCTGCGCAGCCAGCTCACGGACGGAGTGGACCTGCGGGCCCGCAACTGGCGCACGCGCCGGCTCGGATGTCTGCTCCGGCAGGCCGACAATCCCTGGGCCCGAGCCGGAGCAGTGGCCGCCTTGCTCCCACCGGTCGAGGTCGCCGACATCGTGAAGGACCCTTACGAGCGGGCCCGGGTGAACCGGTGCCGGCCCGAGCTGCCCGAACTGGCCCTTCCCGGCGCCTCGTCCGGCCACCTCGCCGAGCGGATCACGACCGCGCAGGACGCGGACGAGATCGAGTGGCTGCGCAGCGAACTCGCCACCTACGTCGCGGAGGCACGCGGCCTCTCACCCGCCACACGAACGGCCCTCCGCCGTCCCCGGCCGCCGAGGCGACCGACGGCCCGCCCCATCCCGCCCGTGGCGCGCACGATCACGGGAGCTGTGCGCACGCCGGGCGGAGCGGCCGGGCCGCCGGACTGGGGCGCCGAACTGCGCCGGGCGGCCGCGGCGCACGTGTCGGAGTGGCCCCGTACGTCGCCGGCGCTGCCCGCCCTGCCCCCGACGCTGCGCAACCACGGAACCGGACCTACTGCGCCACGCTCCACGCGGCGCCTGCGCGCCTGGCTGCGGCGCAGAAGTCCCCGGCCTGCCGAGGTGTGAGCCCCGCGGCCGAGCCCCTCGGCCGACGGCCCGCTTACAGGGGCCTGAACAGGCCCTCCTGGACGACCGACACGAGCAGCCGCCCCTCCAGGTCGTAGATCCGTCCGCGGGCCAGTCCGCGTCCGCCGGTGACGATCGGCGATTCCTGGTCGTACAGGAACCACTCGTCGGTGCGGAACGGCCGGTGGAACCACATGGCGTGGGCGGCGATAGAAGCGACGAGTGCTCGGTGACCTGCATGTTTCTTGTGTAGAGAGCGCTTAGACGCTTACTCGGCACACCATGCGCACACCCGTGGGGTGGGCGATAGCCAGTGCATCCAACGAATTGCTGCTGGGCATGCTGAGCGAATGCCGTAGGTCCGCCGCGGGGAGGGGAGTCAGCAGATTCTTCGTCTGCTGGTGGTACACGCTCACCGTCGCCTCTGACCTGCGGCAAGGGGTGGAATCGTCTGCTGCTGAGCCGAGTTGGTCCGCACCTGGTCCGGATCTTGGTGCGTGATCTGTGGTGTTGGCGTGCGAGTCCTGCGGTACGACATGGCACAGGTAGGCGGAGGCGTCTTGTGGCGTCCATGTGGTCCAGATCGCTGCCGTTCACGCAGGTCGGGCCTTCGTAGTCCAGGTGCGTCGACTGTGTTGGTGACTGCAACGTGACACGTGATGGTGACTGAGGCCCCCCTTGGCAGGGGGGCCTCGGCGTTCCTCAGCGCCGTCCGCACCTCGATCCTGCTTCGGCATCTGCGAACGCCTCTAGTGCCCGCAGCGGGCGGCGCCGCCGCTGGGCCACCCGTTGCGGGGTGGCCCGAAGGCGCACGGTGGGTGGTCCCTGACTCTAGGGGTTCTGCACGCTTTCGCCGCGGTAGTAGCGGACGGCATTGGGGTATTGCGTGTGCTCCTTGTACAGGAGCACGTGTCCCTTGAGCGCGCTGATCTGCCACGCATCACCGAGGCCCCGAGCAAGAAGCCGGAACGCCCCGTCTGCGGACAACGGACCTTCTGGGACTACCAGCGGAGCCGATTCCAGGTACTCGGGTTCCAACTTGTACCGGAAGCTGTAGGGGAGTCCCGCCTTGATGAAATCGGCGAAGTCCTTCGGAGACCACGTTCGACGCATCCCGTCGTTGAGGAGGGCCCAGTCCAAGTCGATCGGATGCACCATGTCGAAATGCCGGGGGTTGAGTTCCGAACGATCCCGCTGGCGGCCCGCGTCGTTGTTGCCGAATCCGTTGAGGTTCCAAGGGAGCTGGGCGCCATGCTCCTCCTTGAGATACCTGATGACGAGCCGTTCCGGGGCGACCGCGGACATGTCGTCCTCGATGTACATGCAGGTGAAGTACATCTCCTCCGGGAGGATCCCCCTTCGGCCGAGGATCTTTCGGCGGAGGGTGTCGAGCCGGTTCGGCAGAGCCTGGTCAGACTTGCCCACGTACACAAGTTCTGGTGACAGGTACGGCACCTTGCGGATCAGCTGGAAGATTCCGGGCCGCAGGACCATCTTCTGTAGTTCCTCCTCGGCCAGCGGTACGGGTGCCTGCTCGTCAAGAGCCCGCCAGAGCCGGGCGCCCAGCGCCGCATCGAAGCCGAGGTGGAAGCTGACACTGTCACCGACTGTGGCCTGTGTGGCCGGAGTCGGTGCGTGGAGGGTCCTGGGCGACACTGCGCTCGCAGCTTCCGCCTGAGCCTCGTCCTCCTCGGCTCGGGTCTCGGCCGTCTCCAGTTGCCGTTCCAGCGAGGCACACCGCAGCTCGGCTTCGTGGGCGCGGCGCTGGGCTTCTTCCAATTCTGCCTTGTGCCGAGTGAGTGACTCCCTCAGGGCATCTCGCTCGGTGCGGATGGACTCGAAGTCCTCGGACCGTTGCTCGAGTTCGATGCGGTGAGCCAGGCGCTCGGCAGCCCCTGCGTTCTCCAACTGCCGGAGCCGGAACTGTTGCTCGTCGAGCTGTTCTTGCGCGCGACGGATCACCTCCCGCAGGAGTCGGGCCTCCTGCTGGAAATGGCGGCTCTCCCGGTCGGCCTCTGTCAGCTGGTCCCGCAGGTCCTGCAGGGCGCCGCTTGCCGGACTCGTGGCGCGCAAGGCGGTCCGGTGCAGTTTGCGCACCAAGTCCTTGGCGGCCGGCGTCAACTCGGTGCCGGTTTCTCGGTCGCCGTTCTCGAGGAGTTGTTCGACGAATTCGGCGGGAGGCACCAAAGCTCCGCTGAAGAATCGGGAGAGGGTGGAGCGGTCCCACGAGACGCGCACCGCATAGCGACTCAGGGACACTCCAAGGCGCTGAGCCAAATCGCGCAGGACGACAGCTAGTTCATAACGCTCCGGTCCGACCTTGGCTCTGTCGACGTCCTTCTGGAAGACCATCGTGCGCGGTCCCCCCGGGACCAGCTCCCCCTGCGACATCCGCTCTCCTCCGTCGACCCCACTATGCCGTTGCGTGTACTCGCAACAGTTTGCGCGTGCCGAAACACGCGTCCGCCTTCCATGATCGGTCATCTGTACTGGACCGAAACCGAGGGACCCGATGACCACCACTGTCGCGCTGATCGTCTTCCTGCTCCTGCTTCTCACCCTGCTGCTGGGCGGGGCGTTGTTCTACGTCGTTCACACGCGCCCCCATCTCGCGGTCCCCCTCACGGTTGCTATGGCCGGCATGACCCTGCTGGCCACCTGCGTCGTCGGCATCATCGCTCGCTGAGTTCGGCGAACCTGTCACCTCAGCAAGTGCGGCCGTTTCGCCTTCGGCCTGCTCAAGGGCGAGTTGGTGGGGTTGCGGGCACGGCGCAAGCACGCTGAGGGCTGGCGGGCGACCGTGACGCCAAGCGGATCCGGTCGAGTTTCGCGCGCTCACACAGCGCGAGCGTGAACAGGAACGCGTCCGGTTCTACCTGCTCGAGGACGTCCTGGACGGGCCTCGCTAGGCGCCAGGCTCCAGCCGGGGCGCTGCCGAAGGGGAGCATTGCCGACCACATGTCAACACTGGCGCATCAGCGAACACGGAGGCGGCCGCAGCATCGGGGCGGACATTACGCTGCACGGACGCACGGCAACGCGCCGATGTGAGGACCAGTCCGCACGAGTGGCGGCGCGCTTCACCTGGCCGCTGCTCGAGGCGCGGGCCGTTGCCAGAGGGGGTCGCTATTGTCCGGCTCATGCCGAAGAAGAGGAAGAAGAAGCCGCCGTCGCGGGCCCGGCGCACCGGTGGGGCTGCCCCGCACGAGCAACTGCCCTCCGTGATCAAACTCGGTGGCCCGCGGGTGCCCTCGCGCGGGTGGACCTTTCAGGCGTTGATCGACGCCGGGCGGGAGTCCGGCCAGCCACTCTTGGAGTTCACGGCGCAGCCTCCCGCCGGATACTCATCCGATTTCGTCCCGCAGGTCGATTCCCCTCGGGCGCCGCTCCAAGCGGGGTGGTACCTGCGGTCCGACCTGGCCGTTCCGGTCTACCTGTGGGTGTTTTCCGAGAGCCAACTCGCCAATGATCCAGGCGCGTTGGATTTGCGGCGACGAGGGTTCGCCTTCTATGCGGCGCACTCGGTGTGTACGCACGGAGGAAGCGACGGCGCCTATGCCAGCGCGGAGGACTTGGAGGCGTGGACTCCGATTGTGGCGCCGGACCCGAGCAGCGTGGACGCCGACAGGTATGGCCACGCGCCCGTCTATCGCACGCCTGCGGTACCGCGGCTGCCCCCAGGATCTCCCCGCACGGTGGGAGTGCTCGATGTGGACTATGCGCGAGTAGCGGGCCGGAGCCTGCCCGAGCGCTGGGATATCGACGTCGTCGGCTTCTTGGTGATGGAACGACAGGACGCCACCGACCTGCCGGGACAGGAATTCTGGCGGCAAACAGCCTTTCACACGTTCCGAGATCAGAATCTGGCGGACCTCCGTGCCGCAGCCGGAGACGTCGACCTGATCATCGGCCACAATCTCTTCGACGGCGACTACCGATGCCTGCGGACCTACGGCGACGTGGTGGACGTCGGCGTGCTGGCCGCGAAGACGGTGGACACGCTGTATGCCGCCCGTCATGTGGTCGGCGGTCGCGCATCTCGTGCGGCGCGTCTGGACCTCACCACCTTGGCGGGCGCCCAGGGACTGCGGGAACGGGCGAAGACAGCGTCCCGGACCCAGGCCCACCGCGGCATCCGCACTATTCATGACGCGGAGGAGCGCTGGTTCTTCCAGCCCATTTCTGATGACTGCGAACTGATGCTGGAACTGTGGCTCGAACTGGTCACCAGCCGACGCCTGCGCAGCGTCCTCCCGTCGGGTGAAGCGGTGGAGTACCCGGTCGACGAGGACCATCTGCGGCTGCTGCTGGAGCCGCAACTCGCCCCGGACACCTTCACGAACCTGCTGACGACGAAAGGCACCGTCTACCCGCTGCAGGGCGCGGCGCGCAATGAGAGCGTGGCCCGGATCCACCGCGAGATCGAACAGCAGCGGGCCGACGGCACGCTGGCCAATCGCCACCCCGCCGCCGCGCACCGCCAGCGCTGTATGGCACCCAGCGACACGGGGGGACGGCAGTGCGACCAGCTCATCGAGGCGAGGCAGACGTATTGCCGTGCCCATCGCACCAAGCGGCGCTGCCGAGGGAATCCGGCCCTCAACGACGCCTGCACCGCCATCGCCCACGGCGATCTGGCGCATTGCCGCTGGCACCGTATAATCGCGCTCTACGTGCCACAAGGGCAGCGAATCGTCGAGGACTTCACCCTCGCTCTGCCGCTTCCCGGCTGGGAGCGGGGCAGCGACTGGGGATACGACACGGGGACGCGTTCGTTCTTCGCGAGGCTGTACCGCAACGAGGCCGACTCGTCCGGCTCACCGACCGTATGGCTTTCGGGCACTGATCCCGACCTCGGCAACGTGGTCGCGCTCACGGACGCCGTGCAGAAAGCGACCGGGGCGTCCCGGCAGGACGTCGTGGCAGCCCTGACAGCGGATCGGAAGTCACCCCGAGAACGCGCCGTGATCACCCAGGACTGGGGACCGGCCGGGTGCGACCGTCCCTGCCCGTGCGGCACTGCGGACTGTGGCCACGGCGCACCGTGCCCGAACGACGAGTGCAGTGGTCACGACGTCCATACGATGCGCAACCCTCGCACCGAAACGGACGTGACAGCGTGGCAGGACCATTTCGACTGCTGCGAGGGCTGCTCCGGCAGCTTCCTGGACATCTCACTCCCGGAGCGCCCCTGGGGCGAGATACACGACGACGGCACCGTGACCGTGTACGCCGGGGTGTCCCACTACGAGCTCGGTGTCTACCCGTAGCCGCGTGCAGTCGTGGCGGACCAGTGCAGCGAGCCAGGGCCGGCGGATGTCCGCGACCAAGCTGAACGGCGGGCCGGCTGGGCCCGCCGTTCTGAGTGCGGCAGGTCAGCGGTGGCGCCAGGTTTGGCGCAGGCGCAGGACTTCGGTGGCCCAGTGGGCGGGAAGGTCTGGTTCGGGTATGCGTTCGCGGCCGAGGCTGAAGCGGACGTGGCGGTAGAGCCAGTGCAGCGAGGCGTCCGAGCTCGCGACGAATGTGGACAGCAGCGGTTCACCGACCGGTGTCTCCCGGTCGACGGCGACCAGGAGTTCACCTTTCGTCCGGGTGCAGGTGCGGCAGCCCGGCCGCCATCCGCAGCCGCAGGTCACCCCACGTCAGAAGTGAGCCGCCGCTGCGCGCCGCGTCCTTGAGGACGTCCCGGGCGATGGCGGCCAGCTTGTCGATGGTCTCGATCGGCAGACGGTCCGGGGGAGACGGTGCGGTGGCCATGGGATCGTGGACGGCCTTGACCGGGTCCGCCGCGCGCGGTGCGGCACGACGCGGCGCGCTCGAGGTGCGGGCCTTGAGCTGGCGCTTCCACCGCTTGACCTGAACCTCTTCGAGCACTGGCAGGCGCCGGTCCAACTGACGGCGCAGCGAGCTGACCTCGTCGAGGAACGCGGCAAGTTGCTCGGTGGCCAGGCCGTTGCCGGCACGGCCGAGTTCGGCGAGGACTTGACGGATACGGCGCAGGACCGGGTCCGTGTTCGGATCCTGTTCCTGGCACCACGCCTTCACCTCGCGCATCAACGGCGTGTAGGTGGCACGGTCTTCGGGCGACAGACGCCGGCCGTAGATGGGTCCGGCCAAGTGGCGCGCGGTCTGGACCGCAGCCAGGTCGCCGGCCTCTTGCCCGGCACGGATCTCCTTCACGAGCCAGGCGAACTCTGCTCGGGCTTCTGCGAAAGCGGCCAGATCGGAGGGCGGAGCGCCGCTGGGTGACGGGTGGGTCGCCGACAGGGTGGTGCCGTCGTCTGGAGCCACCGATTCGTCGTTGACCTGGGCTTCCAGGCGGGTGAGCACCGTGTGGAGGTCCTGCGGCAGGGGGCCGGGGCAGCGTCGTTTGAGTATCTTCGAGTGGGCCAGGGCACTGCGTAGGGCGAGAGGTGTGGGGCCGGGGTCGGCCGTCGCGAGGTCGGCGAACAAGGTGCGCAGTGCCGCGTGGGCGGCTGCTGCTTCATGGCTGCTGATCCAGGTCTGCAGGTCGGTGCGGAGCAGCAGCAGGTTCTGCCGTGGCTCACCGGACAGGCGACCCGTGGCGATCCGTGAGACTTCCTGACGGATCCGTCTGGCCTCGTTCAGGTCGTCGGTGTCGCGGGCCTGCTTGAACAGCTGCGACAGACGGGCGATGTCTGCTGCCGTCTGCGCCTGGAATGTGTGCTGGTCCTGTCCCGGCGGGACGGGCTCTTCGCGGCGGGCGGGACGGCGGGCGTGCTGTTCTTCGCGGTCGCAGACGCCGGCAGAGGGTGGCCGATGAGGCGATCGAGGTCGTCCAGGAGCCGTTCGCTCTCGCGTTGCCACAGGCGCAGCTCCTGCCTGCGTTGCTGGACACTCTCGTAGAGCCGCTGGTGCTGCTCGCAGTCTTTGACCGTGGTGGCCAGGCGGGCGGCGCGACGGCCGGTGGCGCGGGGCAACGTGGCACGACCCACGGCCAACTGCGCCTTGAGAAGGGTCAGTTGTTCCTGCACGGCCCGCACTTCCGCGGGGCGGGCCGCCTCCGCAATGGCAGCCGATGCCTGTACGGGAGGAGTGCGGTTGCCGTACGCCGTATGCGCAGCACGGATCTGCTCGTCGCTCCACCGGTACAGCGCGGACTCCGAGGCCGGGGCCGAGACTTGAAGCAGGCGCAGCACGGTGGCGAGATAGGACAGCGGACGGCCGGAGGGCGCGCGGACCAGGACGCACAACAGCGACCGGTTCCGATCTCGCGGCTTGTCGACCTCCACGAGGAGGTCCCGGCGCTTGGGATCGGGCAGGTGCGCGAGATCCAGGCCGACCCGCTCGGCCAGCTGTTTCCACGTGGTGGTGGCCCCCTCCCGCGCCACGTCTTCGAGGGCCTGTCGCAGCACAGTCGCGGTGCGGCTGGCCTGGGACTGCGGCGGAATAGTGGTGGGGGCCGGGGCGGGCCGAGTGGCGGGCTTCGGTGCGGGCAGGGGCTCGTCCAGGGCGACGGGGGGACGCCACAGGCCGGTACGTTCCGCATCCAGGCCCTTGAGCTGGATGAGGCTGTCCGCGCGCACCGCCCAGCGGGTGCTCTCACCCGGCCGGTCGGCTTCGGTGACCAGCAGGCGCACCGCGCCCGCCAGCTGGTACACGTACTGCTCGGTGGGGCGGGGTGTGTCGTGGGGCAAGGAGAGCTGGGCCCTGAGGATCCGGTGTCCGGCCGGTTTGATGAAGCCGGAGATCAGGTACCGGCCGCCCTCCACGAGGGGCGAGTCGGTGTCCGGCCGGGCCTCCCCGTCGATCGCGAAGACGATCTCGGCGCCGCGCAGCGGCAGGCTGCCGGCCACGGCGTCGTGGCGTGCGGCGCCCTCGCGGATCAGCCCGCGGCCGCGCAGTTCCTCGAGGTCGAGGGTGATGAGGCCGTCGCCGGTCATCCGGCACTGCTCGAGCGAGGACCAGGCGACCGGGCGGTTCTCGGTGACGGTGCCGATCACCACGCGGCGGCTGTTGCCGTCGGTTTCGCACCGCACCCGCAGGGCATAGCCGTAGCGGGCCGTCATATCCCGGGTGATGGCGCTCTCCAGCCCGAAGACCCACTCTACGTGCCCCTCCTTGGCGGCCAGGCTGTCCGCCGTTCCACGCCAGCTGCGGTAGTCGCTGGGCCGCAGCTCGAAGCGCAGGCGCTGATTCGTGGCACGCAGCACGAAGTCCACGGCATCCCCGGGGCCGTGCCCGAGGCTGCACAACTCGGCCTGCGCCGCGTGCCCCTGGCCCGCCAGCCACTGCGTCACGTGCGCCTTGATGAACAGGTGATCGGCGCTGTCGACGCCGTTGGCCGTGCGATGACAAGCCGCCCGGCTTCCGTCGCGGTCCGGGAAATGGGAGAAGTGACAGACCTTCGTTTCGTAGCGCTTGGTCATCAGCCGCTCGCCGCAGCCACCGAGCAGTGTCCCGCACCAGAAGTCGTCCTTGCCGAACTGGCGGCGGAACTCATCCAGATTGTGCGGCTCCTCAGGCAGGATGACCGGCTGGTCCGAATCCCGGCCTCCCATAACCGCGGTCTGAACGAGACGGAAGTCGATCTGCGCCACCAGCAGCTCCTCCGAAAACAGTCAGCACCCATCCACCCAAGGAATCACACACCCGGCGCGGACACCGCGCCCCGGAGTACCCCTGGCGCCCGCGCAGTCACACATGTCCCGACGGTGCAGCGACGCCGCGCCCGATGAGATTATCCGCCGCGTCGGACAATGCGTCAGGTGTGGTGTGCATTGCCTCCCGGAAATCCCTTGGCGGGCTCCGGTGAGTTGACGTGTGCGGCGCGGCGGGATTCCGAGCCCGAGAAGGACCGCAGGTTTCTCGCTGCACCGCCGAGGGGCGGCGGTCCACGGGCCTCCGCCTCCACCGGTACGGGCCAGTCGTCGCCTGCGCGTCTGGTATCGGCCGCGGCTGGAGGGGGATTTGCGGCACCGGGGACCTATCCGTGTTTTGCCCGGATGCTGCTGCGGGCCCAGCGTGACTTGGGACGTCTCGAACTCCACACCCTTCCACCACCCGCTAGGCAGCGATCCGCACCACACCCGCACGCCCCGGTCATAGGGGCTGTGACACGTGAGGACCCCGTCGGCTAGCTCTGGCGGGGCGTCGTCGTGCAGTCTTGGCCGTCACCCGCGTGAGGTTCCCCCCTAGCGCGACCACCTGGCCGTCGACGCCAACCGGCTCCGCGATGGCACCACCACGGCGATGGCACCCGCCACCGTCGACAATCACTGGGCGCACCTGTCGGTGCTGTTCTCCTAGATCACCGTTGACGCCTCGGCCGGGCTATTCCGCAAAGGCGACCCGTCCAAGAAGGTCGACCCGCTGTGCCTGCCCACCCTGAGGTGCGAGCGCTGGCCGGGGCCCAGGTCCGGACGGTCAAGAACGTGCTGGACCGGATCGAGCGCTTCCATCAGCTCACCGGCCGCCGGCACCGGCCAGCCACCCGCCCTGCACCGACACTGCCACTGCGCGACCGCACTGTTGTCCACCTCATCCTCAGTGCAGCCGCTGGGGGTGTGATGCCGAACTGGGCTTCCTCAGACCGACGCGAACGGTTGCCGGCGGACTGGCCGAAGATCCGACTTCGCGTCCTGCGCCGAGACGGCCATCGCTGCACGGCCCATGATCAGTACGGGCAGCGCTGCGAAGAACCGGCCACGGACGTGGACCACATCGTGCCTGGTGATGACCATCAAGAGGCCAACCTTCGAGCACTCGGCGGGTTTCATCACCGGGCCGAGTCCTCACGCGAGGGAGCCCTCGCTCTGGCCGCCCAGCGGCCGCGCATCAGCAACAGGTTCCGGCGAACTGAGACGCACCCCGGCCTGTTGGGGGCACACAAAGGCCCCGGAGCCTGAAGCTCCGAGGCGATTAACTGAGCAAGATCAACCACAAATGTTCAAGATCCACTGAAAAACGCTGCTCACCCAGATCGCCGTGTCCCCGTGGATTCCCCTATCAACCGTCGTGAACGCTGACAGGAAGGCTACGAGGGCTGCGGCCCCGGCAACCATCCTCTTCCAGCGGCCCCCGGGCGGTTCTGCCCCGTACGCGACGGTGATGTGAATCGTGGGTGGGTTCGCGGGTGGCTGGGCTTCGCTCGCTACGGCCCCATCGCCTCTGCCTCCTTCTTCGGTCTCTTGGCGGAGCCGCACCTGCAAGATGTCGGGCTCGCCGTCTGTGCTGTGCTGGCCATTCTCGAACTGCTCCTTCTTGTTCATGTCCACTCCCAGGTAGCTGGTCTTGTCCGGTGTAGGGACGCCACGGAGATTCGTGACGCCCCACCACCGGGCAAGGCCCCGGCTAGTGGACGGCTGGTGCGACTGAGTACATCATCCCCCCAACACCCGTCCTATAACACCAGCTTGAGGAACATGAGAGGTACGGGGGGATGATCAACGCCCGGCCCTGTACCCAACCGCGAGACCGACCTCGCCCGCCCGCGCAAGCGCAAGGGCGGAGATGTGCAGTCGGTGACGCGGGGCGTTACCCGACCCGCGAAGGTGCCGAACGCTGACCACAATTGGCATCCCATCGCGAAGCGCCTGTGGGACTCCCTGAAGGAGTCCGGCCAGGCCGACTTCTACCAGCAGTCTGACTGGGCCCTCGCTTACTCCCTGTGCGAAGACCTCTCCTTCTACAAGAAGTCGGGGAAGCGGTCGGGTCAGATGCTCCAGACCATCTACAGCGCCTTCGAGCGGCTCCTCGTCGCCTAGGGCGACCGGCGCCGCGTGCGTATCGAGCTGCACGAGCCCGAGCCCGAGGAGCAGTCCGCGGCCGTGCTCGCCATCGCCGACTACAAGGTGCAGGTTGTAAAGACCGTCCATGGGCGTCCACGTCAGTCCAGGGTTGGTGCGTAAGAGCAGGTCAGGCATCGCGGCCCGGGGGAGTCGGCATAGTTGGTGACAGACGTGTGACAGCGCCCGTGACAGCCGGTGATAGGGCGAGGCGCGCCGGGGAGCATGCTGGGGGCCTCTGGCCCCGGAGCCACGAGGCGCATCCCCACCGGAGCGCTCCGGTGGGGCTCGTGACGTCCTCGGCGACCTCCCGCGCAAGATCACCGAGCCCTCCGCTGCCCGGCCAGACCGGGCAGCGGAGGGCTCCTTTCGCAGGTCGTGTTCTCTCTGGGCCTGTGACGGCGGTCCGACGCGGCGGACCACACCAGCAGGGAATCACTGGAAAGACTCCCCGGCTTGCTATGCGTCCCCTCGCCCGTCTCCGGCTGGGGGCAGACGGTAGGTGAACTCCTTCCCGCCCCGCTCGGGTCCAGCAGAACGCTCCCGGTACAAGGCACCGGCCTCGACCAGGCGTTTGAGTCGGTTGTTGGCATTCGGCAACGAGATGCCGAGGGCCTCAGCCAGCTCGGCGGCCCGGAAGTCACCCAGCCGACGTGCTTCGGCATAAGTGCCCGCGAGTATCGAAGCGTCACCCAGCAGCTCGTGGGTGTCGCCGTCGAGAGCGACCTGTTTACGGCGCTCCAGGCAGACAGTGACTCCCTCGCGGGTCTCCTCGTCCAGGCCGATCAGCCGGACGCCGTCGGCGCTGACGTCTCCGGCAGCCAGCAGGAGATAGAACTTGCCGAGGAACTCGTCCACGAAGCTGTTGGTCATCGCTTCCACGCCACAGAAGTCGATGGTCAGCAGGGCGACGCGAGCAGCGGCCGTGAGTTGCTCTTCCAAGGCTCGGCGAGCAGCGCCACCCTTCACCCTGGTGGCGAGAAACGTGCCGTGCTCTTTCACGGGGTAAGTGAGCAGCGTCTCGCGTTTCTGCGGTTTCATTTCATTCATTGAAGCACAGGTCCGTCAAGGGCGATACGAGACTCTCAGCCAGGACCATGTTCCCTGCACAGGGGTGCGTGTGGAGATGCTGCGAGTGACCGCTGCGCGGCGAAGGCGACCGGCGCGCAGCAGGCCGTCGCCGCTGCGCAGGACGAGACGGGTGGCGGCGGTGTCGCTCGTGCCGGCCAGCAGGTCGGGGAGGCCGTTGCCGCGTGTGTCGTGGGTGCCGCTGACCCCGGGTCGCACAGCGTGTTCAAGGGCTTCGGCGCTGGTCGTGATATGAGCATGTTCCGGGTTGCGGCGCAGGTGGGTGAGGACTCCGATGCCGGTGTCGCACACGGCTATCTCCAGGCGCCGATAGCCGGTGGTTTTGCCGCTGTAAGCCTGCGCGGCGATGAACGCACCACAGGTGCTGGCTCCATGGCTGATGGCGTTGTCGATCAGCTCGCCGATGCCTTTGAAGACACGGCGTCCGTCGCGTGGGCCGAGATGCTGGGTGGCCACTCGTCCAAGTCTTTCGCTGATGGCGTCGGCGGTATCGGGACGCAGGGCCGCGACTTCGAGCAGGGTGGCCGAGCGGTCGCTGCGAATCTCCTCGGGGACCTTCCCCTCGACATGCGTGCCTGGCGGCAGGGCTTTGAGCAGGTCCATCCGCTGCACGTAAGCGGTGACGTCCTCGGAGTCGGGGAGCAGCAGGGTCGCGTGTGCATCCACGGCTGCGTGGGCGTGCGCGGCGGCGGCCGCAGCTGTCAGGTCGAGCGGGCTGGCGAACAGCAGGCGCCGGGCGTCCAGGACGATTCGGCCGTCGTCGGTGCTGTGAGTGGCGAGGCTGTCGCGCAACAGCGGATGACGTCCGGCGAGTTCCAGTAGCACGGCCGAACAGCATGCCAGCCGAAGGGATCTGGCGCGAGGTCACCTGCGCGGGTGAGGCCATACACCCTCAGCCCCTCCCGTGCTACGCTTTCACTGTCGTCAATGAAAACGAAGAGGAAGGAGCTGGCCGTGAATCACCCCGACACCCCGAGCGAGATGGGGCACCCGCGCACTTACAAGATCATCGTCAACGGGCAGGAGCGGACCGTGTCCACGGCCACGCTCTCCTTCGAGGAGGTCGTCTCTCTCGCCTTCGACCCGGTACCCACCGGCCCCTACGTCCTCATCACGGTCAGCTTCCGGCATGCCGACCAGAAGCCTGCCGAGGGCACGCTCACCGCAGGCACCAGCGTGCAGATCAAGAACAGGACGGTGTTCAATGTCACCGCAACTGACAAGTCGTAGCCCGGACCTGCGCCGCCTGCAGGAGGAGGGTTACGAGATCGAGGTCCGGTCCGGACTCCTGCTGATGCACCACGTGCCTTACGTGGATGCCCAGCGCCGGGTCCGCTACGGAGTTCTCGTCTCGGAGCTGTCTCTGGCGGGTGACGTGACTGTGGTCCCGGGCACGCACGTCGTCATGTTCAGCGGCGCCGAGCCCTGCAACCACCTGGGGCAGCCGCTCGAAGCCCTCATCAACAGCCGCGGGCGGCAGATCCCGGCGCCGGGGGTCGAGGTCGACTTCACCTTCTCGAGCAAGCCGGCGTCCGGTTACCCGGACTACTACGCCAAGATGACGACCTACGCCGCCATCTTGGCCTCCCAGGCTCAGCAGTTGGACCCTGAGGCCACCGCGATGACGTTCCCCGTCCTCGACGACACTGCCGAGGATTCCGTGTTCCGATACATAGACACTGCCTCCAGCAGGGCCGGCATCGCTACTGTCTCACGCCGCCTTCAGGGCCTGCGTGTTGTCATCGTGGGGCTGGGAGGGACCGGAAGCTACATCCTCGACCTTGTCGCGAAGACTCCCGTGGCGGAGATCCACCTCTACGACGGTGACAAGTTTCTGCAGCACAACACCTTCCGCTCGCCTGGCGCGGTCTCACGCGAAGAGCTTGAGGAGACCCCGAACAAGGCCGAGCACTTCGCTGCCGTCTACGGCCGGATGCACCCCGGCGTCATCGCACACCCCGTATATGTGGACGAGACCAACGCTGAGAAGCTTCGTACGGCGGACTTCGTCTTCTTGTCAGTGGACGACAATACCGCGCGCCGACGGATCGTCGAGGAACTCGAGCGGCACCAGGTGGCGTTCATTGACGTGGGGATGGGCGTGTACCAGACAGACGGACAACTTTCCGGCCTGGTAAGGGCCACCACCAGCACTCCGGCCAGGCGCAAGCACGTGCACGACCACCAGCGCATCCCGGCGGCAGACGGTGCCGGCCCCAACGACTACCAGCGCAACATCCAGATCGCCGATCTCAACGCGCTCAACGCAACGCTGGCCGTGATCAAGTGGAAGAAACTGTGCGGTTTCTACCTGGACCTTGAGCAGGAGTTCCACAGTGTGTACCAGATCGACGGCAACGTCCTGACCAACGAGGACACCCCGTGAGAGCGGTACGGCTCACCCACGAGTTCGTCCACTACATCCCCGAACAGCTGGAATCCGGCGTCCTCTACGTGTCCTTGCCCTTCACAACGGTGGTCCACCTGTGCTGCTGCGGGTGCGGCAACAAGGTCGTGACCCCGCTCAGCCCGACCGACTGGAGCCTCACGTTCGACGGTGCTTCCATCAGCCTCAGCCCTTCCATCGGGAACTGGAGCTACCCTTGCCGATCGCACTACTGGATCCGCGGTAACACCGCCCAGTGGGCCGAACGATGGACGCCGAGACAGATCGAAGCGGCACGCGTCGGCACCGGCCAGTTCGGCCAAGGGCAATCCGAGGGTAGGCGCCGGCCACTCGCCGCTCGCTTCCGACAGCTCGTGCAGCGGTGGCTACGGCAATAGTCTGGGCCCCGGCGGTCGATCCGTCGGGGCCCGAAAGCTTTGGTGGTCAGGCCCGTACGAGCCGGGTGACGGCCCGGGATGCCTCGCTGACCCTTGCCTGGGCCTGCTCGCCGCTCTCCACCATTGTTTCTGTGGCGCAGCCGTTGAGGAGCACGTCGTGCGGGGCGTCAAGCTCCAACTCGAAGACTGAGACCGACCCAGTCAACGCCTGACCATTGGGCGGCGCCATTTGAGCGATCTCGTCAGCTCGACGATTTCCCCTACCTGGGGGAGCCTCCGGTGGGAGGCTGTGTTCATGCACGCCTTCATCTCTCACAACCACCGCGACAAGCCCCAAGTAACCCCACTTGCCGCCCGCTTGCGACTGCTCGGCGTGGACGTCTGGCTCGATTCATGGAAGATCCGACCTGGGGACCGGATCCCCGGCAAGGTCAACGAGGCGCTGGGGCTCGTAGACACCGTCATGGTCTTCTGGTCCGCCAACTCTTCGAAGTCCCTTTGGGTGAACACAGAGTGGGAGGCCGCCCTCACACGGCGACTGCGGGATGACTCTGTCCGCGTCATCCCGGTTGTCCTCGACGACACCCCGCTTCCGCCGCTTCTTGAGTCGATCATGTGGGTTTCCCTGGTTGACGGTGATGTGGATCGAGCTGCCCGGGAACTCGTAGGTGTGGGCTCCCAAGCAGAACTCCTGAAGGCGATGCAGCGGACGGTTGAGGAGTCCGGACTCGAATACAGGTACTTCCACGGGTTTGGCGTCATCGTTGGCTGTCCCCAGTGCGGAGCTCCAAGTTCGAAGTTGGAGGGCTGGAGCGCCGTTGATCACGCCCGAGACGACATGTACGCGGGAGTCCGTTGCGCTGAATGCGGGTGGGACGAGGGCGGCGAAGTCTGACTACAGCGCGCCCACCGGACCGAGTTTCCTCGGGTTGGCGTTGTCCTCGCTATAGGGGTTGCGGGACAAGCAGAAGCCCCCGCCGGAGTATGCGGACGCTGTCGGTAAAACCGCCCCGCTGGATCTCATCCGGCGGGGCGGAGTGCAGCGGAAGGTAAGACGCGGGTGCGAGCGAGGGGCTTGCCGCTGAGCCAGGCATCGATGCGGACGAGGCTGACGGCCGCGCCGGTGAAGTGGTCTGCCAGTTCCAGCGGCAGGGCGTACTTCCAGTCCCGACGCGAGCGGACTGCGTGCGCTGCCTGCCGGTCGGGTCAGACCCTCCGCGAACTGCAGCACCGACACCAGCGCCAGCAGCGCGCAGGGGACACCACCGGCCGCCCCCTGCACCGCAAACAGTTGCGTGAAGTCGGCATCGGCGAGGACTGGCCCGAGCACATCCCGCACCCGCGTCACCAGACAGCTCTTCGGGAACGCCGCACGCGTCAACCCGCACGGCCTTCTCCGGGATCTCCGCCAGCTTCACCCCGCGCAACGACACGAACCCACCCCTGAATACGACGACGGCCTGCACAACCCCAACCGGGTCGTACAGGCCGTCGTCATGCAGGCCCCGGATTTACCAACAGCGTCCGGAGCATCCGGCGGGGCTTCTGCGTGCAGAGGTCACGCTGGCGCTTGGTGTGTGTTGTGGGTTCCGCTGTACTCGGGCTCGCCGCTGTCGAGGACGCGGAGTAGGGAGGCGGTGACGACGCGGGTGCTGCGGCCGATGCGTAGTACCCGGCAGGGGAACTCGCCGCGGCGGACCAGGTCGTACCCCTTGGCCCGGGAGACCCCGAAAGCCCTGGAGGCATCTTCTACGCTGCCTGTTCCGCCCCAGGTGGCGCGGATGCGGGCGGGGCTATGAGGGGCGCCCTGTGGCGGGTTGTCCTGTCGGTGCATGTGTTGCGCGTTGATCCCTTCTCGAAAAGGCGGTGGTGGCGGAAATATCCCTGGACGGTGCGATGTTCCCCTCTGGCATCGTGATCGAGAGTGGGGGAGTGGTCGGTCTGAAGCTGTTCAGCACGGGAGGCGGCGTTGCCGAGGTGATGCCGCGTCTCGCGGACGTCGAGGCGGATGTGCAGGATCTCGTCGAGGCGCACATGGACAAGATGCTGGGCGTCACGTTCCTGGCGAGCGAGTACGTCATCGACTGCGTCGACGGCGGGCGGATCGACTCGCTGGGTCTCGACGAGAACGGTGCGCCGGTGATCGTCGAGTACAAGCGCGGCACCGACGCAGGTGTGATCAACCAGGGCCTCTACTACATGGCGTGGCTCATGGCCCACAAGGATGCCTTCCGGAACCTGGTCCGCGACCGGCTCGGGGGCACGGCCGCGTCCCAGATCCTGTGGAGCGCACCCCGGCTGATCTGTGTTGCCGGCGACTTCACTCGCTACGACGCGCACGCCGTACGCGAGCACCGGCGCTCCATCGACCTGGTCCGCTACCGATACTTCGGCAACGACCTCTTCGGCCTTGAGACCGTGGCTTCCGTCACGGGGCACTCGACCGCGACCAAACGGGGTCGCCGGCTCGTGGCCGGGGTGCCGTCGACTCGGAGCCAGGACGGAGCGATGGCGCAGCTGGCCGATGCGGTCGACAAGGTGCTGCTCGGTCTGGGGGACGGCGTCACCCGTGTCCAGCGCAAGCAGTACCGCGCCTACCAGCGGCTGCGGAACTTCGCCTGCGTCTGCCCGCCGCAGCAGACCAAGCTCCTCGTCTACCTGAAGGCCGACCCGAAGACGGTCGACCTGGTTCCCGGCTTCACCCGGGATGTGACGGGGCTCGGTCACCACGGCACGGGTGACCTGGAGCTGCGGCTGCGTACGGAGCGGGACCTGGAGCGCGCCCAGGACCTGTTCCGCCTCAGCTACGCCGCGGCGTAGGGGGCGTTCGGTGCTCCCAGGAATGGACGGCCCGAGGTGCGGATGAAGTTGTGCTCTTCGTCGTGGTGGTCGCCTTTCGACGTGGCGGTCAGGGGTGGCGGTGGATCTCCAAGGATGCGGCTGGATCCCCGGCTTCGGTAACCGGGGATCCGCCGTTGGCGAAGATCCGATACGAACTCGACGTTCCTGCTGCCCTGCACGAGACCCTCAACGATCACTGCCCGCCGCAGCCCACGCCAACCGATACCGACTGGTACTGCACCGTGCGGCACTGGGCCGAGGACCGTGCAGCCCCAGTGTCGATGCAGCAGCGGCGAGCCTGGGCGATGGCCAACGCACAGGGACCGGACACGGACCCGCGCTGGATCCCCGCGAGCCACCAACCCATCGAGTACATCGACGCACACCCGCAGAGCTTCTTCCACAGGTCTGTAGACGTCCTGAGCAGCACCGTCGACAAGCCTCTCCTCGCCGACTGTGGAGGTATCACTCCGATGTCCGCCGTGAAGATCACGGGCGGAGCGCACGACGGGGCCTGCGGCCGGGTGCTCAAGGCGGTCTGGGGACGAGACGATGTCGCCCGTGCCGTGACGGCGCCCACTTCCTACGAGATCACGTATGGCTCCCAGTCGAGGGTCGTGATCCCCACAGAATTCGTACGTCCGAGCGTCTAACGTTCCCTCAACGAGATAGGCACGAGGCCGACGCTCTCAGAGCGCCTCCGTCGGATCCTCTCGGTCACGCATCGTCCAGTGGTCGGCCGGGGCGACGCGGAGACGGTAAGTGTCGGTTGCCATCGTGACGTCGATCCGCTCAGGTGGAAGGGGCAGAAGCGCACGGCGGGGATAGCCGGGCGGAATGTCGGTGTGCTGTTCGCACCACCAGCGGGCCCACCCGTGGACCACAGATGGATACAGTTCGGGCTGCCCGGGCTCCGTGCTGCGGACCCGGACCGTGTAGCCCACCCGCTCCAGGACTGCCGGCGGCTGGACGCAGACCCACACGAGTGCCTCGCGATCGCTCGTCACCGCGCCCACGACTGCTGCCACGGGATTCGACTGCACTGCCCTGTCAAGGACGACGTGAGGGATGGAGGCTGATCGAGCATCGGCGACAACGACGGAGGCATTCTCGCTCGCTGGGTGAATGCCCGTCGGCGCCACTAGATGAAGCGCCCGGCCATCCCCGTCCTCCCGCACAACGGACAGATCGTGGCGGATCACACGGATCCGTACCTTGCCTTGCGTACCTTCTTCTACCTCAGTCTCCACGCCGCTGACTGCCACAACAGCCTCAGCCGTGGTTACACTCGCCATGCCAAGCCCCCTTCGAACCAGCCCCGCAGTGAGTGTGTCACCGCTCGACCCGACGAGACCACCCCGCCACGCGTACGGCCGTCCAGCGACAGGCACACCTAGTGCGCTATTCAGTCGTCTCATTCTCGGGCGTGTCCGCCACCGCCTGATCGAGACGGGCCGTCGCGCCATGGACCTTGCCGTCCTCCCGATGACGATCTGCTGCGCAGGCGGCCGAACCGGTGCAGCAGCGCGATCGCTCCTTCTGTAGCCCAGCGGTACACGCCCAGGCCGGGACCGTGCCCGGTGCCGCGCCGGGCGACGTGGGGGTGATCTGGAACCGGCAGACCTTGTCCCGTTGAACTCGTGGTCGTAGCCGCAGTCGGTGTACAGGCGCTTGGGGCGGCGCAGTGGCTGGACGCGCTTGCCGTACGGCAGAGCCGCCGTGCCTACGTCGCAAGTACCGCTACGTGGTAGGCGGTACCTGGAGCGGGAGGGTTGCCCCGGCGATTGCAGCGAGAGCATCAAGCAGCGGCATCAACTGCACGAGACGGTCGGCTGGCCGGTCATCCCAGCAAAGGATGGCCTCGTGTACTAGTTCAACCAAGACAGCATTCCGGTGCCTCAACACATCCTGGTGCGCTCTCAGCTGCGCGAGGGCGTCATCCAGGTCGCCGAGCGTCCCGTCCCCAGTGGAGGGAACCTGTCCAAAGGACTGACTGTCGGCTAGGTCGAGTAGCGCCAGGTATAGCTCCCACGCTGCCTGACGCTCTTCCGGCCGTTCTTCCATGTCCGCACTCTATGCGTGAGCGTGTTCGGCCAGAAGGAGCGCGGTCACGCTTCCCGCATCGGTGATCTCGCCGTCCCGTACGGCTGTGACGGCATCCCGGAGTGGGCGCAGATGCTGGGTCATGCCGAGCTCCGTGGTGTCCCGCCGCGTTACTCCACGCCGCAGACTGGTCGCGATGAAAAGAAACGTGCGTGCCGAGGTGACCGCCGGCAGGGGATCGATCGCGCCCAATGGGCGCAGATTGTCGGCCACGAAGCCAGTCTCCTCCTCCAGTTCCCGAAGGGCCGCTTCCGCAGGGGCCTGTCCACCGCAGCCGCCGCCGGGCAGGTGTAGGACGCGTCGTCCCTGGAGGTAGAAGTCATCCTCGACCAGAACGACGTGCCCTCGGTCGTCGAGGGCGACGACCCGCACAGCGTCGTCGACGCTGACGTGATCGTAAGTGTCGGCGCGTCCGTCCGGGCGGAGGACTGAGTCCCGGTGCAGGGAGATGAAAGCCCCCTGATGGATCAACTTGGTCGCTGTCCGTACCCACCCCATGGCGCTCGCCTCGCCCCCGGAGGTAGGCCACTGAGGCGATTTGCCTGAACCACGGCGGGCCGCGGCGCCGGTCACTCGCCGCTACCCAGAGGTACGTCGAGGATCCGGTCGAACATGATCTCCCGCCTGTTGTGCCACTGGGCAACGAGGCTGATCTTGTCCACTCGCAGCGTCACGGGGCCGGGGCCGTTGTCGCTGAGCCACACTTTCATCGGGAGCCGAGCAACATCATCCACGCCGTAGGCAATGCTCGCGTGGGGGTAATGGGCCGCGGGCAGGGGCTGGTATTGGCCGAGTGTGGCCGCCACGGTGGCGTCGGCAGTCAGTTGCCACAGTGGACGAGAGGCAGTTCCCGGGCGCCCCGCGCACTCGATGGCGACGCTTCCCACACAAGCCCTCTGGAGAGTGAGGTCCACCGGGGCGATCCCGGTGCAACCTTCCCGCACCTGCTCGACCATGTCGGCCACCTCCTGATCAGACATCTCCTTTACCGGAGGCCCGTGCAAGACGGTGACGTGGAAGTTTCTCGGCCGTACCGGGGCAAGGCTCGGTCGGTGGGTCAGTTCCCGGTAGGGCTCGAACAGCGTCTCCTCCACCCACTCGGGCGAGGCGAGCAGATGCCAGTGGTAGTCGCGGCGGCCCTCAGGCCACCGGTGGACAACCGTGGAGAAGAAGTCCTTTACGATGAACTCTCCGTTCCTGTGTTCCAGTGTGGAAGTTGTTCGACTCGCGATCGGGTCAGCATTCCTGGACGTCAGCGGGGCCCGTCGACGTGTTGCCGTGCGGTCTCGGCCTGGTCGGTGGCTTGGCGGAGGGAAGCAGCCGCTGCTGCGATCGACTCGGTGTCGCGCAAATGGATCGCGTGAACCAGGTCTTCGCCCGCAGCCAGCACTGACATGTGCCCCAGAATGAGTAGCTCGGATTCCGAGAGCGCGCGGCAGTAGCCCTTGAAGAACCAGTCACGCAGGTTCGGCTGCTCTGCCCACAGCAGTGCCGGCCGCGCGAGGTCGATGACGGCAGCCATGATCTGTGACCGGCCGAACCCCGCGAGAGACAGGACCTGAGCCTGGCTCTGCCATTCCCAAGCCGCGGGACCAAACGTGCCATGGCAGAAAGCGGCCGGTAGATCCCGCACGTGTTCCAACACGACGGCCGCAGACCGCTCAACGGCATCGGACTGTGTCCTGGGCACCGCTGCACCGACCTGGCGGACGAGGGCGCGGATGCGTTGCACATAGAGCACCGTGGTCCGCGTCGCTTGGCTGCGCGCTTTCTCAGCGCGAGTTGCACTGTCGTGCAGCACTCGCAGCAGGTGACCCGCGTCCTCGTGCACTCGCGGCAACAGGCGGAGATTTGCTGTGTCAACGCGCCATCCCCTCGGTTGCACGGTCAGCAAACTCCTGAGTCGTGGTTCGCTGGCGAGTAACCGTGGACCGTGGCTGGGGCTGAGATGACGGATAGCGTGGCGGTGAGCGTAGACCTCGCGGCGGAAGTCGTCATCGGTGCGCGTGATACGGAGGTCGATGAGCCCCTGAGGCGAGGACATACGCCACGTCCGAGCACCGCTGAGGTCGGCCGGCAAGGCCCAGGCGGCCTGCCTTCCTACGTGGCCTCTGGCCCATTCAGCGGCCTCGGCGGGTATGGCGGTCGGTGTCATCTCATTCTTCCCGGGGATCAGAACAAGGCGTGCTGATTGGGTGCAACGTCGTGTTCGGCGGACGCAGGGGCTGGGATATGTCCGGACCGCTCGTTCTGTAGGTCCCACAACTCGCGGAACAGGCCGCTGCGGTTCGCCAGAAGCTCGGCGAAGGGGCCGTGCTGGACGACCCGGCCCTTGTTGAGGACCACGATGCGGTCGGCAATTGCGACATTGGTAAGGCGATGCGTGACGAGGATGACGGCACGATCGGCGGCGTGACGGCGTAGGCCAGAGAAGATGCGATGTTCGGCTCTCGGGTCCAGCGCAGCGGTCGGTTCATCCAGGACGAGCAGTCCGGCAGGGCGATGGAAGGCTCGGGCGATTGCGATGCGCTGCCATTGCCCGCCCGACAGTTCCTGACCGCCCCACCATTCCCTGGCGAGCAGTGTGTTCAGGCCGCTGCGGAGATCATCGATGACTTCGTCGGCGCCTGCTGCCCGAGCGGCATCGAGGACGGTGTCGTCTCCCTTGGGCGTGGGCTGGCCCAGGGTGATGTTTTCTCGTGCTGACAGGGGCCAGCAAGCGAAGTTCTGCGGCACCACGGCGATCCGCGACCAGGCGGCCTCCGCATCGAGGTTCCTGGTATCGACGCCGTCCCAGGCGATCAGTCCCTGATCGGGAAGGTAGAGCGCGGACAGGAGTTTGCTGAGGGTGGTCTTGCCCGACCCGTTCTCGCCCACCAGCGCCAGGACCTCGCCGCGCCGGACTTCCAGGGACACGGCGTCGAGGGCGGGCCGGTCGGCGTTCGGGTACCTGAAGGTGACGTTGTCAGCGCGTACGACCGTGGGCCCGGTGGGGATCTCGGTGCCACGGTTGATGCGGTGACCGCCGGCTTCGTCGATGAAGTCGGCCCAATCGTCCAAATACATGCCGGTACGGAAGAGTTGGGCGCCGTAGCCGATGATCCCGTCGAGGCTGCTGCTGACGCGGCTGAGAGCGAGGAACGCGGTACCCAGGGCGGCGACGGAGATATGGCCGGCGGCAACGAGCAGTCCGAGGGCGGCCCAGACGACCGCGCTGGCGAAGCCGCCGGCGGCCCCGCCGAGCAGCGAGATCTTGGCGCTGCGCAACGTGGCTTGGTCGGTGGTCTTGTCGATCTCTTGTCCGGTGGCGCGATACCTGCCGATCAGGAAACGGGCCATCGTGCCGGACCGGATCTGGTCTGCGGTCTGCTTGTCGACCAGGTACCAGCGCAACATCCCGAGCAGCCGGCGGTCCTTCGCGGTGTTCAGCGAGGCGATGTACGTGACCCGTGCCGCCCTCACGCTCGACAGGCCCTTCGGGAGCGCCGCGAGGATGAGCAGCGGCAGCAAGACCGGATGGACAGCCGTCAGCGCGCAGAAGGACGCGATCAGCGAGGCGGCAGCTGCGAGGATGTACTGGCACTGGGTGAGCAGCTCGCGAGAGACGTCCACGCCGCGGTCAGCGGCATCCCAGCGATCGTTGTATCCCGGGTTGTCGTAGGCGGACAGCTCCGCATGCGTCGCGGCGTCCAGCAACTTCAGTTCGGCTTCTCGGGAGATCCGGGGAGCGAGCCGGGCCGAGAGTGCCGTGCTCGCGATGCCGAGCAGTGCGCGAAGTCCAATGGCTCCGACGACCACCGTCAGCGAGGGAGCGGCAGCCAGGAGTTGATCTGCGGACAGGTGCCCGGACGTGATCACGGGCTTGATCACGCCAGTGGTGGCGAGCAGCCCGAAGGCCTCCAGCACCCCGGAGGCAACCTCACAGACAAGCAACGCGATCACGGAGTGGCGGTCCACCTGCCAGCCGAGCGCCATGGCACGCCGCATCAGCTGTGGCATACGGCGTTTCATGGAGCGCGTCGTGATCGCGTTACCGACCTCGATGCGCCGGTCTGCCTGGCCGAGGAACTTCAGCTGCTCGTCCGGCTGCTCATTTTCTGTTGCAGAGAGCGCGCCCTTCTTCGGCTCCGTCATCGGCGCCGTCCCTCCTCCGCCGCACTGCCGCAGGGCACGGGCATGGTGCACACGCCGACTGCTGCGGGTGACCTGCGTGGGTTGATCACTGTGTGATCCAAGACGTCCCCCTCGGGGCGGGTAGGGATGAGGCGACTGCTGGCGTGCACGCTGACGCGGCCGTGGTGAGAGAGCTCGTCACGCGCCGCCTCCACCGGTCGAGAGGCCGGAGAAGGCGTCGTCGAGTTCGTCGAGATGGTTCAGGAGCAGGCGGATCGTCGTCTGCCGCTCCTGCCAGTGCTGCTTCAGATCAGCCTCGGCCGCCGGGGGCAGGTTGTATTCGCTGGTGGTGGCACCGTAGAAGCTGAACAGCATGTACAGGAGCGCGATCCGTGCACAGGCCCTTACCTCCACCAGGGGCAGGCTCGGGTTCTCGGCGAGATATGAGCCGATCATTGCCCGCGCGCATGCGATCCAGTCCGGGCTGTTGGCGACGGTACGTGGGTCGAAAGCGGCCCGGCCCAGTTCCCAGGCCGGCATGGCGCATGCGCCGCGGAAGTCGATGACGCCGGCGACGGCATCGCCACGAATGATCAGGTTGGTACGGGAGAGGTCCGCGTGCAGAGCCTGCTCCACGAGTTTGGCCGGCAGTTGCTCCCGCAGGCGGTGCACATGCTCGAACAGGTCCTCCCGCCGCTGCTCGAGGTCCAGTCTCAGCTGATGGAGATCGGCGTGCCCATGTCGGAGCGCGACGGCCAAGACACTGGCGCACCTGGCCACGCCGTCTTCCACGGGGGCGGTCCGCCAGCGTGAGTGCTGCACTTGCTGCGGTAACGGGTAGGCGGCGAGCGCCCGGTGCATGCGCCCCATCACGACGCCGATGTGTTCAGCGAGGGGAACCGTCATCGCCGTAGTGGCCACCCGCCCGGGCACCTCGTCGGTCACCGCCCAGGCACAGCCCTCCGCGATCGTGACAAGGTCACCGTCTGCGTCCGGCCACACGCGCGGGACGGGAATCCGGGCGGCGCGGCAGTACTCCGACATGTTCCAGGCCCTCCGTGCCGCAGCAAGATCTGCCGTGGGCCGGTATTCCTTCACAAAGAGCGGCCGCCCGTCCTCGGTCAGGACCCACCGGTTGATCGTGTCCGTGCCCATGTGCACCGGCTCGACCATGCCGACAATGAGCCCATACCTGTCCTCCAGCACATCAACCATCAGAGCCGCGCCGCGGTCGGAGTCGTTCACGTCCATGTCACGTCCCTGGAAGGTGAAGGGCGACGTGCGGCGAGCACCGTGAAGGCGTTGTCCTCCACGAGGTGGCCGGCGTCCGTGAGCGGGCCGAGAATCTCGGTGAGGCGCGTCTCGAATGCGCGGCGGTTGTTGCCGAACAGATGCGGGGCCGCGAACGAGGTCGAGTACAGGTAGCCGACGACCTCGGTGATCGTCCATAGGCGCCGCACCGGGATGACCGCGCCGGTCACATCCGAGAAGGCGGAGCTGCGCAGCACCCCCTCGTACGGCGGGCCGGGTGGCGCGAACGTGCCAGCGCCCGCATGCCGCTGTTCACCGAGGAACTCCTGGACGACTGTTCGCGCAGCCTGCTGCCAGGTGCTGCTGGCCGTCCACAGACTGCGATCGCTGAATACGGCGACGATGCCCTCCGGGGCAACGTATTCATCGAGCCGTTCAAGGAAACGGGGCTGGTCGAGCCAGTGGAAGACACGTCCGCAGGTCACGAGTTGCGGACGCCATCCGTCCGGCGGCACAAAGTCCTCGGCAAAGGCGTGCCGGATCTGCAGCCGATGGGTGGGAGGGAGATCGGGACGGAGCACTCCTTCTGCCTCGACGAGCATCGCGACATCTGCGTCGACCGCGATGACATCATCGAAGTAGGGCAGGAGAGCGTGAACGACGGTTCCCGGTCCGGTGCCGATGTCCAGCAGGCGCCGCGGCGAGGCCGTCGGAGCTGTCTGGTCGAGAAGCCTGGCCAGTTCGTCTGGGATGACGGGGCGGAAGCGCCGGTAGTAGGAGGCGGTTCCGGAGAAGGCGTTCATGCCCGCCACCCCGTCCACGCGCGGCTGCGATTCTCCAGGCGCAGGTTCTCCAGCATGGTGTGGGCCTCGTCGACCAGGCCGAGGTCGCGGTGCTGGTTGCCCCAAGTCAGCGAGTCGACTGCATCCAGGGCTCCGTACGCCCGGCATGCCGCCAGTTCCTCCTCAGTGAGGGGGCGGCCGTAGCCGTAGTGGAACGCGGCATCCAGATCCGGGCGCTGCAGCAGGATCCGGTAGCGGAGGCGGCTGAGATCCCGACGCGACGCAGGCTGGAGTTCAGCTCGCTCGAAGTCGATGATCCGCAGTAGTTGTTCGGCCTCGTCCCACATCCAGTTCTTGGGCATGTAGTCGCCGTGTCCGGCAACGTGCGGCAGGGAGGGGGGAGCCTTATCGAGGAGCGCCCGCACCACCGAGATCTCGTGCGCTGGAATGCACGGGGCTGCAGAGTGCCGAAGCCGCGCGACCGTCTCGTCCCACTGCTCTTGGGCCACCTGTGCGGCTGGCTGTGTGGCTGCCGCAGAGTGATGCCGGGCGAGGAGTTCGCCCGCTTGCTCATACGCCTTACGCTCCTGCTCGGCCGGCAGGCGGAGCGTGTCGAGGCTCCGCCCGGGGACGGCGGTGACGAGGATGGTGCGCGAAGCGGCGTCCGAGGCGAGGAGTTCTGGTGCCCGGCCCCGCTTGAGAGAGGCCGTCCAGTTTCCGTATGCGTTGACCTCCCTGGCGTGCAGTTTGGGACCCACGTGTTGCTTCGCGAACCACCTGTCCCCGTTGGGTGTGTGGATCTCCCAGAGGGACGGACGGATGTCGCCAGGCCTGGGATGTTCAGCCGCCACGGTGTAGGTCTCGGTCACCGATCCCACCAACCGGTGGAGCGCGGTAGGCATAGCGGTCACCTCGGTGCCCTTTCGTTCGCCGAGCCGTCCACCCAGTACGACTCGCTGTGATCAGGTGGATGCCCTGAGTGTCTGTCGTTGGTTGCGTAGCTTGCCAAGGGGCACTGACAACAGGTGCTGAGCTGGGCGTTCACGCGCCAGCTCAGCGACGTAGCGCCTGAGCGGCAATCGCCCAGGTCAATCCGACGGTCGCTGGGGTTCCAGATAGACGGGCAGCGTGCGATGCCCGTTGATCAGGAGACTCGCCAGTGGTTCGAGGTCGTCGGCGGGCACAGCGAGTGCCATGTCCGGGAAACGCTCGAAGAGCGTGGGGAGAGCGATTCGTGCCTCGGCGCGGGCCAGGGGTGCTCCGAGGCAGAAGTGGGCACCGTGGCCGAAGGCGAGATGCTGCCTGTCCTTCCGCAGGAAATCGAACTTCCCCGCCGCGCCGCCGTGCAGGGTGGGGTGGCGACCGGCTACCCCAAGGGAGGCCAGGATGGCCTCGCCTTGGCGGATCAGGATCCCGTCCGGGAGGGAGATGTCCTCGACGGCGTACCGCATGGGTAGGTGCACGGCGGGGGAGGCGTACCGGAGTGTCTCCTCGATCACGTCGTCCCACGACGCCTTCTCGGTTCGGACGTGGGTCAACTGGTCGGGGTGAGTGAGCAGCGCGGTGACGGCCTGGTCGAGAAGGTTGACGGTCGTCTCGTAGCCGGCAGAGATGACCAGCAGCAGTATGTCGAGGAGTTCCTTCTCGGTGAGAACGGAACCGTCGCCCTCGTCGTCACGAGCGGTGATGAGCGCCGACGTCAGGTCCGCGCCGGGCGCAGACCGCTTCGCCGCGACCAGTTCGGTAAGGATGCCGTACAGCGCCACGTTGTTGGCGTCGGCCTCGTCCTTGTTCAGCGTGGTGTCGAAGACTCCGTCGACCACCGTTCGGAACCTGGGCCAGACTTCCTCCGGCAGACCCATGAGGTCACCGATGACCTGGATCGGCAGAGGGAAGGCCAGAGCCTCGCGCAGTTCGACGACCGCGCCGGGCTTGGTCCCGGCCATCTGATCGATGAGGCGGGTCGTGATCTGTTCGATGCGCGGCACCATCGCGGTCGTGCGTCGCGCGGTGAATGCCTTGCCGACAAGGCGTCGCAGCCGCCGATGGTCGTCTCCATAGGCGGTGAACATATTGTCCACCCCGACCCACAGGGCCAACGGCCATTTCTCCGTGATCTCGCCGTTGATGAACGCCGGCCAGTGCTTGCTGGCGTCCTTGGACACCCGCGGATCGTTGAGGAGGCCCTTGAGTATGAACGGGTCGCTGACCGACCAGGCGGTGACGCCCAGGATGTCCACCAGCATTGCGGAGCCGGCGGCGCGGAGGGCGGCTTCTTCTGACGGGCGAGCCCGTCCTGTCGGGTCGAGAACGAGTGGCGCGAGGCGGCTGTCCACAGCAATTCTCCTTAGGTAAGCGAGAGGGGTGGGGTCGGGGGAAACAGGACCGGCAGGCCGGTCAGCGCACGGTGGAACGGGCCAGGGCGGTAGGTGAGCTGCTCGACGGGGATGGCCAACTCCATCTCCGGGAGGGCGTCGAGGATCTGCTCGATTGCGGCCTGCGCGATCAGGTAGGCCAGGGACTGGGCGGGGCATGCGTGAGGACCGGCACTCCAGGTGAGGTGCGAGCGATTCCCGGCGAGGTAGTCGGAAGCGATGGCGGGATCGTTGTTGCAGGCGGCCATGCTGATCACGACCGGCTGGTGGGCAGGCAGGACGACGCCATCCACCTCGACCGGTCGTGGCGGGTAGGACAGGCAGTAGTTGGCGGACGGGGGATCGATGAAGAGCAGTTCATCGAGGGCGTCGCGGACGCTGAGGCTGCCGCGCAGAACGTCGCCGGAGTAGCGGTCGTCGCTGAGGATCAACCGCAGAGTGTTGGCGATCAGGTTCGATTGGGGCTCGATGCCGGCTCCGTAGAGGGTGACCAGTTGGTGCATCATCTCGGTGCCGTCGAGCCGGGCCGGGTGCATCAGCAGGCTGGTGGTGATGTCCCGGCCGGGGTGGCGGCTTTTCAGGTCGATGAGCTCGGTGAGCGCCTCGGCGAGCATGACGTTGCCCTCGTCGGCGTTCACCCCTTCGAAGACGGCGGCCATTCCAGCGGCGACGCGCTGGCCGATCTCGGGCGGGCAGCCCAGGATCGCGTTGAGGACCTGGAAGGCCAGGGGGTGTGCGTACTGCGTGAGCAGGTCAGTCCGGCCGGTAACGCAGATCTGGTTGATCAGAGGCAGGGCAACCTGCTGCACCGTGGAGTGGACGGCGTGCTGACGGACGTTGGCGATGGCATCGACGTTCACTGCTCGGTACCGGGCATGGGCTGCCCCTGTGCTGCGGAGCGCATTGGGTCGGTGCTCCAGCATCGGCAGGAGCGGGCAGCGGGCCGGGATGGTTTGCTGCCAGACTCGCGGGTCGGCTGGGAAACGCTCCGGGTCGTGGAGGATGCGGACCGCGGTGTGATAGCCGATCACCAGGGTGGCCGGCACATCCGGGTCGAGGTAGACCGGCACCAGCGATCCGCACCGCTCCCGCATCTGCGTGTAGACGGCGTACGGATTGGCCGCGAATTGCGGCGTGTACATCGGAAAGCGGTACTGCTCGGCGTGAGCCGGGCATCCCGGAGGCGGCGACGATGGCAACGTGTTCACGTGAGGTGCTCCAGGCGGCGGAATCGGTGGAGGTAGTCGACGAGGGCAATCAGGGCGTGGATCGAGGACGCTTGATCCCGCGCGTCGCAGGCCGTGAGAACCACGTCGTCCTCGAGAGCGAGCGCCTTGCCGGATTTCGCCTAGGGGGTACCGAGGGGCGCCATCGAACTCGTTGACGGCCACGGCGAAGGGGAGGCCACGTTCCTCGAGCAGGCCCAGAACCTCGTCGGAGTCTTCGAGCCGACGAGTGTCGACGAGAATCAAGGCGCCCAGCGCCCCGCGGAACAGGTGCTCCCAGAAGGGAGTGAACCGGTTCTGTCCGGGGGTGCCGAAGATGTACAGCGCCAGGTGCGGGCTAAGGGTGCGGCGGCCGAAGTCGAACGCGACCGTCGTCTCGGTCTTCGCGGGCAGGCTCTTGAGGTCGTCGATGCCTACGCTGGCTTGAGTGATCGGCTCCTCGGTACGCATGGGCGTGATCTCCGAGACGCTGCCGACCAGTGTCGTCTTCCCCGCCCCGAAGTGACCGGCGACGAGGATCTTGGCCGACCGAGTCACGGTTGTGGGCAGGTAGACGTGCTCAGACGAGAGCACGGAGTCCATCGAGTACTTCCTTCAGAATGTCGATGCTCGGCGCGTCGTCGGCCGGCGCGGGAGTGTCGAGGTGACCGGTGTCGAGGAGGCCGGAGACGACGATGAGCGCCACCGTCGGGGGCAGGTCGAGGAGCGAAGCGATCTCGGCCACCGACAGGGGCCCGCTGCACAGGCGCACGACCCGGATAGCCTCAGTGTCGAGGCCCTGCAGCGGTCGGTCCGCGGCGCGCACCAGGGACGTCAGTTCCAGGTCGTCGCGGGACGGAGACGAGCGCCCTCTGGTTCTGACGTACGCCCGGATCATGTCCGGATCGCGCCGCGGGCCTCTCATGGCCGAGCGCCTCCTTCGCCGCCGTGGTGCCGCGCCGGGCTGGCCAGTTCCTCACCGAGGCGTCCAGCCAGCTCGTTCATCCGGTGTGTGACGACCCCAGCGTCGGCGAAAGCGGTAGTGGCGACCGCCAGCAGAGTGTTCGCACCGGCGGTCTTGACGAAGAGGTAGCCGTCGTCGAATTCGCCCACCACCTGGCGCAGGCCGTTGTCCTTTCCCCCGCAGAACGGGGCCAGGGCCACGCCGATCGAGTGGAAGCCGCTGGCCGAGGCGGCAACGCTGTCCGCCGTATCGCGGTCCACCGACTCGGAGTACGCCATGGACATCCCGTCCGCCGCCAGCAGGACGACGAATCGGGCCTCCGGCATGTTCGCCAGATCGTTGAGCATCCAGCCGAGCCTGTTGCTGGAATCGTTCGCCTGTACTGTCATGAGTCCGAGGGCCTCGCTTCCTGTGTCTGTGCAGCCGACGCCCGACTGCTTCTGCTGCTCTGCTGCCAGGCGCCGAAGACGTTGGCGCGAGCCGGCGCCGTACTCGTACGCCCGACGGGCGAAGGCTTCTGCTGGACTCCCGGCGCGCGGCGGCGCCGGATCTGCAGACCGTTCTCCGTCACCGCGGGCTCGGCGCTGGCCTGGACCGCGGAGGGATGGGCTGTTGCCGGTTCGGTCGGCACACTGGTGAGCAAGGCCTCGGGGATGAACACCGAAGCGCGCATGCCGCCGTAGCGGTTCGGGCCCGACAGCGCGACCTCGATGCCGTACCGGCGGGCAAGGAGCGCGATCACGGGGAAGCCGACCTTCGGGTAAGCCTCCATGGCCAAGATGTCGACCTGGCGGCGGCCCTCCAGGGTCTGTCGCGCGCGCTCCAGTTCTTCATCGCTCATGCGCTTGCCGGCGTCGTCGATGAGGAGGGTTACTCCGTGATGGCCGAGCTGGGTGCTCACCTCGACGTACGTCTGTGGCGGCGAATAGCGTGCGGCGTTGTCGAGCAGATGGCTCAGGATGAGCCTTACCGGTCCAACCATGCGGCTGATGACGGCTCGGTCACAGGTGTACGGCTGGACGCGTGCGTAGTCGCGGATTGCGCCCTGGGCCGCGCCCACGACGTCGGTCAATGTGCTGGCCGGCCACCTCTGTCCCAGCAGCCCCCCGGCCAGCACGACATACGACTGCGCCTGGTGGAGCATCTGCTGAACACCGTGATCGATCTTGGTCAGCGTCGGGAAGACGGCGTCGCCGTGATGTCTACGGAGGGCCTGTGCGATGTCGCTGCTCACGTCGATGCCCACGCTCACCATGGCCGTGGCGAAGGACTTGACGGCGGCCCGAGCTGCGTCGCGGGCCTCGTCTTCGACCTGGCGTCTCGTCGCGAGTGCGGTGTCGGCCCGCACATGGTGGAGATCGGCCATATACCGCTCGCCGAGTACTCGGAGGTTGGTCATGAAGTCCGAGTCGGCCAGGCGATCAGGAACAGCGAACTCCGTCGCTGCTGTCTGCTGCGCCTGCTGGGAGGAGGCCACAGAGCGCAGGCCCTGGACGACGAGACTGTGCAGGGCCTGGTCCCGCGCTGCGGCCTCCTCCTGCCAGTGGGCAGCTCGGGTTCGGAAGTACACGGTCAGTCCGGCGACGGCGACGAACGCAGCAGCCCAGGCCAAGGCCACTGCGACCGCTATCTCGTGTCTCATCAGTTCTCTCACTGGGATGGAAGGAGCGGCGACAGCAGAGTGGGAGCGGCGAGCCAGCGTGGGCGCTCACGGACGGGTGGCCGACTAGACCTTGATCTGGCTGATCATCTGGGCGAGGCTCGCCACGGCCTTCGAGACCGTCGGTGCGATCGAGGAGCTGGCGAGGTAGAAGCCGAACAGTGTGCAGACGACTGCGTGCCCCGCCTTCAGCCCGCCTTTCTTGACGAGCTGGAAAGTGATGATCCCCAGCAGGACGACAGCCGAGACACTAACGGCCACGCCAGCCTCCAGAGCTGCGGACGCTGGCGGACCGTGTCAAGGACAGCCAGTGAAGGAGGGCAGGGCCGTCCGCACACAGGTGCTGCGCGTCAGGAGGGAACAACCAAACTCCCGAGCAGCGCAAGTAAGGCGTTGTCAGCCTGTCGGGCGAGCAGTCCCACACGCCCGCACGGCACACGGTCTGTGGTGCGTGCCATCGGTATGACGAGTCCGGTTCGACCGGGATGTGGATCTGGAAGTGCGAGATGCAGCAGAGAACCGGGCCCACAGGCCATCCGCCCTTACGGACGCCCTCTACCGCGCGTAGCCCGACACCGAGCCCTGCCTGCACCACGTCGACAGGACCCAACTGCGGCAGTGGACGCGCCGCGAGTTGAATCCCCCACGGCAGTTCGGCCTGCATGAGGAACGACGGCCCTGCTTCCGATATGACGGGGCGTGATAGCGGCTGATTCCAGCCATTCAGCGACACAACAGAAGCGGCCGGCCCCTGAGGAGTGAAAGGATCAGAGGCAGCGTCAACTCGGCCTTGAGTGACAATCACCGGGATTCTCCTGTACGTCCGAACGCACCGACTGAGCCGCTTGACCAAGCAACTTCTGTCACAAGGACGTTGGCTGAGCCCTAAGAATGTTCACTGAATGACGATTACGCACATTCCGACGGTGATATCACTGAGGTGATTCCGGCTCGCAGGAGAGCTCGGTAAACCACACGCGCTCGCTCAGGGGAGGCAAGAGTGCTTCAGCAGACGCAACGACTCTGTGATCGATGCGGCTGCTCCCTGAGTCAGTACAACGCGGACACATTGTGCGCATCCTGCGCTCGCTCGCGAACACTGGAGAGACAGGCTCCTACGGTTCCGGACAATGTCTGGTCTGATCCAGATGTGCGTAGTGCGCTCGGTGCTTGGGACTTCGGCCGAGCCAGCCGCCTGATCCGACTGCGCGGCGGTTTACGCCAAGAGGACATGGCTCAGCTCACCGGTTTGAGCCAGGCGTTCCTGTCCATGCTGGAGTCAGGCCGTCGTCGTCTCACCAACATCGACAAGTTCACCGAATTTCTGACAGGTCTCGGAGTACCCGCCAACCTGGTCTCACTTCCGTTCGCGCATGCCCCCACTCCGGCAGTAGAGCAGCCGACCGCTCAGTTCGCAGGAGACACCGATCCAACCTTGCCCTGGACAGCAACCCGTATGGTGGCAGCACTGGATACTGCGGTGGGAGGCAGCGCGATGGACCGTCGGCGATTCCTCACCGCCAGCGGCGTCGCTCTCACCGCGTTCGTGAGCGCATGGGACACCGCGGAAGCCGAACCCCTCCGCCGGGCAGCGGAGGGAAGCCGCCTGACCCATGACCTGCTTGATGGCCTTCAGCGCACCACGGACAGCTTGCGGACTATGGACGCAAGCGATGGAAGCGGCACCCTCGCGAGTCTTGGAAACCGCCACCTCCAGTTCCTCAAGCACCTCCTGGAAGAGACGTCGTACGACGAGGTGACAGGGCGACGACTTGCAGCGATCATCGCTGACACCGCCACCCAGACGGGGTGGTTTGTCTTCGACTCCGGCGACCGCGATCGCCCGCTCAGCTACCTCTACGCCGCGCTCCGCGCTGCGAAGGCCTCACAAGACGTACGACTCGGTGCAGGTGCCCTGTCCTACATAGCCATCCACGGATACTCCACCGGAGCCCCACACCATGCGGTCACAGCGGCGCAGCGAGCGCGCGACAAAATCAAGTCGCTCGGCACGCCGGCGCTCGAAGCGATGCTCCTGACCCGGCAGGCGCGAGGGTACGCCAAACTCGGCGAACGCCAAGCGGCGCTCGCTGCACTAGGGAGAGCTGCCGAACTCTGCGCACAGGGCAGGTCTGAGCACGATCCGAACTGGCTCTATTGGATCAATGAAGGGGAGATCCACGGCCAGGCCGGCAGTTGCTACCTCGACCTCGGCGACCCGCGTAATGCCGTCGCCAGCTTCACTAAGGCCCGGGAGGCGCTTAACCCAGCGGACCACCGGACCAGAGGCCTGTTCCTCTCTCGTGCCGCGACGGCCCACATAGATCAGGGTGATCTCGAAGCCGGGTGCGCGACAGCACACGAGGTTCTTGATCTCGCCGCGAGGCTCCAGTCGGCACGGTTCGACAGCCACGTCACAAGCATGATCGGCCAGCTCCAGCCCGTCGCCCACACCCCGTACGCTCAAGACGTACTGGAGCGACGCTCCGCCATGACCGCAACCGGGAGCCGAATGTGACCGAGTCCGGGCAGATCCTCGTGCTGTGGGACATCGACCGCACCCTTTTGTACGTCGGTGACATCGACCGACAGGTCTACCGGGAGACGTTCGCCGAGATCGTTGGTCGAACAGCGGAACGCCTTCCCGCCCGGGGCACCGGGGTCACCATGCCACTCGCGATCCGATCCCTGCTCCTGGACAACGGTGTCCCCGAAACGGAAATCCCCTGCCTACTGCCGCTCATGGTGGAACTCCTGCCTCAGCGCCTCGCTGCCCACGCCATGGACCTGCGCGAGCAAGGCGTCCTGCTGCCGGGCGCCGTGGCCGCTCTCAAGACAGTGCACGCGCAATCACGCTACGTTCCGACCGTTGTCACGGGTAACCTCGAGCCCAACGCGCTACTGAAGCTTGAAGCGTTCGACCTCGCTGGGTACCTGGATACAGAGATCGGCGGGTACTCCTCGGACAACGATCATCGTCCGTCCCTCGTCGGCGTCGCGCAGAAGCGGGCCCGGGCCAAGTACGGGGCAGACTTCACTCGATCCAACACCGTGATCATCGGTGACTCCCTCGAAGACGTTCGCACTGGTCTCGAAGGTGGCGCTCCCGTCATCGGAGTCGCCTCCGGCAAAACCTCCGCCGAAGAGTTGCAGTCGGCCGGAGCCGATGTCGTACTCGACAGCCTTGAGGATATCCCGCTACTCCTGGACGCGATCACGGCTGTGACCTGCGAACCTTCCTGAACGCACCCTGTAGGCCCCTCACCTGCACATATCACGTAAGTGATACCGGTCCGACTGCAGCGGCTCATACGCTGGCATCCGCAGACGAGGAACGGGGGTGCGATGCGGAAGGACGCTCGCGCATGCGCCGGCTGCGGATGCCGACTGAGCCAGTACAACCTGGAAGACCTGTGTGCGGCATGCTCCCGCGACAGGCGACTGGACGTCCGCCCGGGCCCCAGCATCCCGGACGCGATCTGGCGTGACTCCGACATCCAAACCGCCATTGCCAACTGGGACTTCGGCCTTGCAAGTCGCCTCATCCGTGAGCAGGCGGGTCTCCGCCAGGACGACATGGCGTTCATGACCGGACTCAGTCAGAGCTTTCTGTCAATGCTGGAATCCGGCGGCCGACGCTTAACGAACCTCGAAAAGGCGGCACGGTTCCTACAAGGCATCGGAACCCCGGACGCCCTCCTTGCCCCGCCATTTCGCGAATCCACAGCACCCGTCACACCCTGCCGCGTACCGTATACCGGGCCCGGACCGAGCCCTCTGGGCGTCCCGCCAGGAACGCACGACGTCACAGACCTCAACGAGCTGGCGTCACAGGCAGCGACACAGTCGCTGCGCTTCACGGAGCAGCTCACAAAGACCAACGTGAGCGACGTTGAGCTGGAGGGCATTGAGTCCACGCTCACCGAGATCGCCGGCGCCTACGTCCACGCCCCACTGCACAGGGTCTTCACCAACCTCGTCACAACGCGAGATCACCTCTTCTCGCTGCTCAATGGCCGCCAGCCGCCGGCGCAGACCCACGAACTGTTGCTGCTTGCCGGAACGAGTTGCCTCCTACTTGCCCACGCATCACAGAACCTCGGCGACGAACACGCCGCGATCGCGCAACTTCAGACAGCCTGGACGTTCGCGGAACAGGCCGACCACAACGACCTGCGGGCCTGGGTCAAAGGCACAGCCGCGCTCATTGCGGAGTGGTCCACTCGTCGGCAAACTGCGCTTGACTACACCAGACAGGCGATGCTGCTTTCCCCCGCTGGGGAGACACGCATCCGGATCGCTGCGATCGAGGCCAGGGCAGCAGCCCGCATGGGAGACCGCACCACGGCCCTGGCCGCACTCGAGGATCTCCAACGTGCTCGAGAACAGCAAGCAGCCCCTGACGCACTCACCCGGTTTGGGGGCCTCCTCGCGTTCCCCGAGGCTAAGCAGGAGTACTACATCGGCGGGACGTTCGCCCTCCTTGGGGAACACCAACTGGCAGAACGGCACGCCACTGCGGCGATCGAACTGTACGAGAACGGTCCGAAGGAGCAGCGGTCCTACGGTGATGAGGCCTTGGCTCGCCTGGACATCGCGACCGCGCGCGTCGCTGCAGGAGAGATCGAAGGAGCCGGCGAACAGCTTCAGCCCATCCTGGAACTCCCGGCGGAGCGGCGGATCCGGCAGCTTGGTGACGCCATGCACGCAGTGACTAAGCTGCTGCAGGAGCCGCGGCTTACGCGCAGTCCCGTCGCTCGTGACCTTGCGGACGCGACCCGTGGATACCAGGCGATCGACACACGAACGAAGGCCCTCACTCCATGACCATGACGGTCTCACCCGAGTCCGCCGCTCGCATGGCCTGCCGGGCGTCTGGCCTGGCAGACCGGTCCCTCACCCGGCTCCATGAACACGCTACGCCCGTGTTCCTGCTCGCCGAAGATGGTGTGGTGGTACGCGTCAGCCCCTCCTCCCAGAGGCGGCGGCTCGAGACCGCTCTGTCCCTGACTCGCTGGCTCGTCTCGCACGACTTTCCCGCAACGGAACCCTTGAGCCTTCCACAACCGTTCACACACGGGCCGTACGCGGTGACCTTCTGGCGTCACTACCCGCAACCCGAAGACGGTGCACCATCTGCGGGTCACCTGGGCGCACTGCTCCGTGCCCTCCATGAACTGCCACCGCCTCCGACGCGTCTTCCGCGGTACCAACCGCTCGCCTCACTCAAGAACACCGTGGACTCCAGCTCCTACCTGCAGCCAGTCGAGCGAGCGTGGCTGACAGCGCGGAGAGAAGAACTGCTGGAGGCGTACGGAGGCCTTGACTTCCCACTGGGCCACGGGTTTATCCACGGCGACGCATATCCAGGAAACACTCTCTGGGCCCGTCAGGTCGTCCGGCTCGGCGACTGGGACGAAGCGGCCTTTGGGCCTCGAGAGATCGATCTAGCGAATACCTTCCAAGGTGTTCGTTTTGGGCGCACATCAGAAGAGCTGGATAAATTCACGCATCAATACGGATACGACATCAGGTCATGGCCTGGACTCCGTGTCCTCTGTGAAATCCGGGACCTCCACACCCTCGGCTCCTACATCCGCCGCGCAGACCGCGGAGATACCGCTGCCGCTCAGCAGTTGCAGCATCGCATCGAGACGCTCAGAAGCCACGACGACCGAGCTCGTTGGAGCGCGGCCTGACGTATCCGCCGTCGGACATGAAGCCGCTACTTGGAGTTCAGCCGCCGAGTAGGGGTGTCACCTGAACCGATGCGCAGAAGCATTGCTTCGCATGCAGCAACAACTCCGCCCTGCCGGAGGCGGTAGAGGCCAGCGATTCTCCATGCGTCTGAGCGTCTCGAAGGTCAGCGCGCCTCGGTCGACCACAACGGCGGGGCCTGTGTGCCTTGGCGTCTGCGCGCTGGTGTCGATGCGGCAAGACAACCTGACGCTGCTCACCGGGTGCCGCCATCCCTTCCTGTCAATGTGTGAATCAGGCCAACGCCCGCTCATCCCTTGTTGCCCGCCGGCCTGACGTTTCGCATCCCGAACCAGCCAATTCTGGCCCAGAGGTCATCGAGATATCACGGCTGTTATATGCGAAATCCTGGCAGGTGTGTTAGAGGCCCGGATTTGGGATCTCGCTGAACATTGTTGCTCTCCAACTGCAGTCTGCCGTGGTCCCAGATCTTCACGTTCCGTACGGAACAGGCAGGCGAGTTCGTATCGCCGTGGTGATATCACCCGCGAAATGTTCCCGAAGCGCATTGTGCGGAAAGCTACTCGCCGCACAGTCCTTCCGGACTCTGCACCCAGCAACATAGATCGCCGACAAAAACACAGCATTCGAAGGGAGAAAGAGCATGCCGACTCCTCGTCGGGACAAGAACGACCACTTGCTCTACGCCGACGTCGTCGACTCCAAGTCGAAGGCCGGCGTCTGGATGGGCGAGCGCGATGCCTTCCAGGCGAAGCAGACCGAGATCCTGGACGGCGTCAAGGACCAGGCGAACTGGGTCCCGGTGAAGGACGCGATCATGGTGGTCAGCACGGAGCCCGCCGGCATCACGGTCATCGCGCCGAACCCGACCCTTCCCGGCATGATCGTCCTCGCCGACGGCGGCTCGCCGGAAGCCTCGGCACAGCTGCAGGCCGCCGGAGAGGAACTCGTCCGCAAGGTCATGGCCGAGCGCGGCATCGTCGAAGAGGAAGCCGCGTAACACCGTGACCTCCTCACAGCTCCTGTGGGGGAAGTACATCCAGTACGTCCGGGACGGCGAGGGTGCCCTCCTCGACCCGGTCACGCTGGACAGTGTGTACCTCGACCGCGGGGAGGTCACTGACCTCTCCGCGGTTCCCCCGACCGCGACACACAAAGCTCTCGCCGAGCTCGGCTTCACGCCCGATAGCCCCTGCTCCGATCGGCGCGAAGCACTCCGTGACCGGCTCCACCAACTCGGCCTGGATCCTCATCCCGTACGCATCAGCGGCCTGCGCATCGTGCTCACCGACCGCTGCAACATGAAGTGCAGCTACTGCTTCGTCGACACCAACACCGGCAAGCCGGACATGACCGAGCAGGAAATCGCCGACGGCCTGACCTACCTCTTCGAGACCAACGCCGGCCGTGATGAGGTGGCCATCCAGTGGTTCGGTGGCGAACCCACAACCCGGTTCGACCTGATGCAGCACGGTGACGCCCTCGCTGACTCCCTCGCCGGGAAATATGACGTCAAACGGGTCCGCCGGACAGTCGTCACCAACGGGGCCCGCATCACCGACGAGATGATCAGCCACTTCGCCCGCCACGAATACGGCGTCGGAATCTCCATCGATGGCCCTCCCGCCATCAACGCCGAGCACCGGCGGCTCCTGGGCGGACAACCGGCCGACGACCGCATCCAGCGGAACGTCCGCAGGCTCCTCAACACAGACGGCGTCCACGTGGGCTGCAACCTCACCCCCACGACCGCGAACATCGGGCGCCTGGCCGAGACCGTCACCTGGATCATCGACCACCTCGGGTTGAAGTTCATCTACGCCAACACCCCGATCCCCACCAGCGGGCGCTGGACCGTCAAGGGCAGGGCGTTGGCCGAGGAGCTGTACCAAGCACGCCTCGTCGCACTCGGGCGCGGCGGCATGGTGTTCTCCGTGCTCGACCGGGCATTCCAGGCCCTCGACCGGCGCCGCCCCATGCTCTTCGACCACATGCAGAGCGACCGGACGCTGAACGCCGCCTTGCTCCCCGACAACCGAGTCAGCCTCTGCGACATCAACTTCACCGCCCCCGCATTCCTGCACACTCTCGACGAGCTGCGAGCGGACCCGAACCTGCTCGGCGGCATCGCCAAGACCATCGCCCCCATCCCCGAATGCGGCCAGTGCCCTGCCCTGGCGATCTGCGGTGGACCCTCCCGCAACGAACAACTCCTCATCGGCAGCGACCGACCGGATCCGCAGATGTGCGACTTCTACACCAGCACGGTGGAGATCGCCGTCTGGGACAGCACGGGGGTGCAGTGAACACCGTCACTCACCCTGAGAGAGCGCCCATGCCGGCCCGGCAGCGGTTCCGCTCCGCGCTCATCAGTACAGCCGGTCACTGCAAGATCGCTTGCGGCTTCTGCTTCCGAGCCGACCGAGCCCACGGCTTCATCGACATCCCCACCTACACCCGGGCACTGTCGCGGCTGAAGGAGATCGGCATGGAAGCGATCTGCCTGACCGGCGGCGAACCCGCGCATCACCCCGACCTCCGTCAGCTGGTGCGGCTCGCCCACCAGTTTGGGATCCCCGTGTCGGTCGTCACCTCGGCCCGAGCCCCTGACGACGTCGGCCGGTTGGCTGACATCGCGCGCCTGCTCACGAACATCACCGTATCCGCCGACTCCGAGGGTGCCATGAAACTCGGGCGCACCACCCGGTCTGCGGCATCGGCGCTGGCGACACTGGAGCAAATCCCCACGGCAGACCGAGTTCTCCACCTCACGTATTGGAAGCTCACAGCCCACGAGTGCCAGGACCTCCACGAGCGCGTCGATGGGGCAGGAGTTCAGATCCAGCTCAGTCCGGTGACGCTCGACGACATGGCACGCCAGCGCGCCGGCTGGACCCTCTACGACTACCTAGCCCAGCAGAGAGAGGACGCCGATCTCCTGGGCCGCTACTTCCAACTCAGCTCGCGGTTCCAGGAGCACCTCATCACACTGCGAGCGATGCAGCTGTACCCCGAGCGGCAACCCTCCTGCGCCGCCGCGGCCTTGTACCTGTCCGCCAGCGGCGAGATCCGCCGCTGCCCCTACAACTCGTCAGGGGTGAGCGTTAGAGCGCCCCGCGCAGAGATCAGCCGCTTCCTCAACGCCGAAACCCGGGACAGGACCACCCCAGAGTGTGCGGCCATCTGCCGCGCCGACGACACCTGTGAGTAGACGATGACGACCCGAGTCACCACGCCGGAAGAGTTCATCGAAAGGTGGCGGACCCCGCCCAACCTGCGCGTCAGCAACGTCCTCACCGCAGCCAGCTATGTCTTTCCGTCCGCCCTTGACGTTCTCGACGTCGTCAGACGAGACGAGGAAGTGCGCTTCACTATCCTCGGAGACGAGGACTGGTCCGTATGCATGGACCGCACGTCGGCCTTCCGTACAGCCCCGATCGAAGAAGTGGCCACCTGGACCTTCCGCCTGGTCCACTTCAACCTCACCCGCTTCTACGAGGGGATCCTCAGCGGCTTCCAAGAGGACGTCATGATCCCCTGGCGAACCCAGCTGTCGAGCTGGGGATTCACCTGGCAACGGTGCGCGCCACTGCTGTTCATCTCAACTGGCGGCGCCTCATCGACGTACCACAACGACAACTCACACGGCCTCGTGTGGCAGATCGAGGGCACCAAGACCTTCCACAGCTATAAGGATCCCGGCCAGCACCTCACGGCCGAGGCCGCCGTGGTTGGGGAGACCACAGCAGAGGATCCCCCCGATCACGACCCGGCCGACCGTCAGTCCGTACGAATGGGGCCCGGTGACCGGCTGTGGAGCCACGCCCTGACGCCGCACTGGGTGACCACCGAGTCCCCGCTCGCGATGAGTGTCACGCTCTCCCACGGCGGCCTGTGTCATCAGGGTGACTTCGCGGAGCGCGAATTGGCGCTCCGCGCCTACTGGGACCAGCACCCTGACGAGGCGTGGAAGCTCGATCTCCGCAACGTTCGCTACTGACCGACGAGGCCGAGGCCGCTGCATCCCTTACGAGGAGCAGCGGCCTTGGCCTTCGTGGTGCTTAGGGAGTGAGCCGGTTCGGCCCGCGGAACAGGAACGTGGCTTCCCGGATCGAGTCGAGGCCCAGCATCACCATCAGCACCCGCCCGAGCCCCATGCCGAGGCCGCCGTGCGGCGGGCAGCCGTACCGAAACGCGTTCAGGTAGTCCTGCATCGGCTCGGTGGTCATGCCCTTCTCCGCGGCCTGCTTCAAGAGCACGTCATAGCGGTGTTCGCGCTGCGCACCGGTAGTGACCTCCAGCCCCTTCCACAACAGGTCGAAGCTGAGCGTGACAGCGGGGTTGTCCGCCGGCCGCATGTGGTAGAAGGGCCGGATGCTCGTCGGGTAATGGGTGACGAACACCCACTCGTGCCCTGTCTGCTCCTTGATGTACGCGGCGATACCGCGCTCACCCTCCGGGTCCAGGTCCTCCTTCACGCCGGCCGGGTCCCAGCCTCTGGCCCGGAGGATCTTCTGTGTCTCGGCCATCGTGATTCGCGGGAACGGCGTCGCCGGCACTGCGACCTCGACACCGAACGTCTCCTGGATCGCCTCACCGTGCGCTTCGACGACCTTGGCGACGGCATGCGCGAGCATTTTCTCCTCGAACGCCATCACGTCCTCGACCCCGTCGATCCAGGCCAACTCCACGTCCACACCGGTGAACTCGGTGGCGTGCCGCGAGGTGAATGATGGCTCAGCGCGGAAGACAGGCCCGATCTCGAATACCTTGTCGATGCCTGCCGAGATCGCCATCTGCTTGAAGAACTGGGGCGACTGCGCAAGGTAGGCGGAGCGGTCGAAGTAGCCGAGCTTGAACACTTCAGCGCCGGACTCTGAGGCAGTTCCCATCAACTTCGGGGTGTGCATCTCGGTGCACCCTTGCTGATAGGCGTACTCGCGCATCCCTTGCTCGAGCGTGGTCTGCACAGCGAACAGCAGCTGGGCCTGGGGCCGGCGCCGTACGTCCAGGAACCGCCAGTCCATCCGGTGTTCGAGTCCGGTCTGCTCGTCGATGGGCAGTGGCGTCTCGGCTCGGTTCAGAACTTCGACCGAATCCGGGATGATCTCCAGGCCGCCGAGCTTCACGATCGGGTTGTCGACCACGTGACCAGTGATCCGGACCGCCGACTCCGGCGTGAGTCCCTCCAGCGCGGCCTCGACCTCGTCGTTTTCGCCGCCGCGCCTGTGGGCGACCTGCACCATACCCGTGCGGTCGCGCACGACGACAAATTGCATCTTGCTCTGCAGGCGGAGTGTGTTCACCCAGCCCGACACCGAAACGGTCTGTCCGACATGTTCTCGCAGGCCAGACACCAGTACACGGCTAGTCGTGTGGATCATCGCAGCCCTCCCAGGGGCGTCGTCATGATCCCTTGGGGGCGCGGACGAGAAGGGTACTCGCGGTGCCACCGCGCCTTTACCGCAGCTCGGAGAGCTACGGCCTCATTCGTGCCCGATGACGGGGGCCAGCCGGCGGGGCATTAGACCTCATTGCGAGGCCGTTCCTCCCCGCGCTCGGGAGGGTCTTCACCCCGGGGCGCAAGGCCGCCTTCCCAGCTACCAGCGGCTCTCTCTGCTCGCGTGATCCCGCAGCTACTCGTCTCCTTCAACGCGTTGCTGCCGAGCATAGCGGGGCGACAAGAGATATGACAGCAAGATCACGCCAACGGGTGACTCGTAGCCATGGGGAATCCTTCCGCTACTGTCCTCCCATCGTCTTGCGCATCAGACGTGGTGGGGCAACGTCAGCCATGGCAGGGCTGCCGCTGTCTGGGATCTTCATGAGGCTGTCACCGCAGACTGCCGTCGCGGGGCGAGTCCGGCCTCCGCGAAGCACCACCCAGCGCCGAGTTGGGTTCCCGCGGGCCCGGATGCCCAGCCCCGGCGCCACGACAGATCGATCACTGTCCCTGCAGGCTACGCATTACCCGCCCAGCCTGTTGGCAGGCGATCTACAGGAATGCATCCAGGAATTACACAAGAGATATCACGAGAGTTATTTTGCGTGGTGGCGATCAAGTCCTACGGTGCACTGGCGGGCTTCTCATGCTTCGGGAGGCAGCTATCACTTGGGTCCGGTCTAATCTCACGATAGCCAAGACATTTCGTTGGTGAGTGGCTGAGAAAGCTGAACGCAAGGTGCGAATCATCGTCCCGATTGCCGCCCCATCGGCCGGGCTCGGACGACTCAGGGAAAGGAATCCGTACCATGTCAGGGATGTCGGCTCCTCGGAATGCGGTTGAGGTTATTTCGACTGTTTACCCGGAACCACCCGGACGCACCATAAAGTACGTGTTTAAAACGTCAGACAGGGCTACCTTCGAGGCTGTACAACTCTGGGAGGGAGACCACGGCGCCTATTCGGTGTGCATGTCAGCTCAGGCGGGATGTCGGTACGGCTGCACGCACTGTGCCACTACCTTCGCACGCACGCCTTTTGTCCGGAACCTGCAGGGTCACGAGATTGTCGCCGCGGTGGAGCAGGTGGCGGCAAATGTCCGGGATGGGCAGGGACCTCTCGCCTGGGTCGACTTCGCCGGCGTCGGAGACGCGGCTGCCAACTGGGCGCATGTCACTGCCGCCGCGAGAACGATCACCAACCGGGAACTGGCCCGCGAGGTGAAGGTAACCAGCATCGCCCCGCAAGCGTGGGTTCGGAGCCTCCTGAAGCCCCAGGCCTGGCTGCCGAACCGGTTCATGTTCTCGCTGCACGGAGCTTACGCCGCTCAGCGGAGAATGGTCATTCCACGCGCTGACGATCCGGTTGAAGTGCTACCGCTGTGGGCTGCCGCAGCTGACCTGCGCCCCGTGGTCCTCAACTACGTTCTTTGCGAGCACAACACGCGACCCAAGGACGAGGTGGCACTCACTGACCTGCTCACGCCTTACGCGGGCCGCTTCCTTTTGCTGCGACTCTCCAGCTTCAATCCCGTACAGGGCAGCCCCCTGAGTCCCAGCCCACGCGAAACTGAATTCATCGCCGAGATCACCCGCGAGCTGACCGGGTGGACGGTAGCCCACCATTCCTCCGCTGGACGGGGAACAGGCGCGGCCTGTGGGCAGCTTCGCGCCGGCATCCTGGAACTCGGTCCATCAGCTGACGTTGTCAGCCGAGAGGTTGGCTGACAGCACGACACCGCCCCTCGCACAGGCACGAGTGGCGGTAGGAACGACTGGCCCCGGCGCCCTCCGGATGCCGTCCTGGGTGACCGCGGCACCACGAAAACTTCCGGCGTCTTGTTTGGGATCTCGGCGTGAAGCAGGTGATCGCCGGCTGGGGTGCCGAGCACGGCTTGATCTACCGGTGACGCCCGAACTCAGCTGTCGACCGCTAGTTTTTCTGTAGGGTGCGGGTGACACCCGCGATGACGGCGGTCGTCAGCACCCAGCCGAAGGCGATCAGTAGGTAGGCCAGCCATTGGAGGCTGTCGTTCGACCAGTACCAGGCTGCGCGCTGCCCCAGGCCACCGATGGGCATCAAGAGGTCGAGTGTGTAGACGAGGGGTTGGAACCGGGCTCCTTCGCCTCGTTGGACCGGGCTGGGGGAGTGCGTGCCGAAACACAGCGTGCCCAGCAAGGTCAGCGCGAGAAGCCAGACGCCAGTCAGCCAGGGACGGTATCCGTAGCCGACGGTCGCGTCGAGCAGGTGCCCCCACGCGCGCGCGGCCGGATGAAGTGTTTGACGCCGATGGCGCTGTTTGGCCAGTAGTACGCGGCGGGCGTCGTCATCGTGACCGACCTTCCTATACCAGCTCGCCAACTGCTCATAGGGCTGGGGACTGTAGCCCGGGCTCCGTCGTATCCACGCCATGCGGTGGGCCACGGAGCCCCGCCGTGTCACTGCCTCCCGCCGCTCGCCGGCTTCGTCCATCTTGATTGAGCCGTAGACGAAGCCGTCCAGCTCAACCACGTCTGGCCAGCTGTGCTCGTTGTCGTGGAGGTAGGAAACCTGCGCGCCCCGCAGGTCCACGATGCCGGTCGGTGGCTGGGCCAGGGTGAAGTCGAAGTCGACGGCTTGCATCAGCAAGGCGACCAAAGACGGCCCGTGGCCATCAGGCGGCCCGTTCAGGATGGCACCTTCAAAGGTCAGTTTGTCCGAGATCCGGGCACCTCGCAGCCGTATGGTCCCGTTCGCGATGAACCCGTCGGACAAGTCGAGCGTCGAGGCAACGGCGTTGTCCAGGGCGAGCGCCACCCCGTGTGGGCCGGGGTTCACCAGGTGTGCGCCCCGCATGTGGAGTCCGCCCGGCAGCTGTGCCCCCAGGAGACGGATTTCGCCGCGCGCGACGAATCCGTCCACGCAGTAGACACCGCCCTCCGCGACCAGGCCGCCAGCCGACACTGCCCATTCCTCGGGTGCGGTGATCTCGGCCCCGCTGAGTTTCACGGCGCCGCTCACGTGGGCGTTGGTCAGCGACAGACCGGTGACCCTGCGGTGGAGGGGCGGGGCGGAGCCACTTGCCAGGCGAGAGCGCCGCAGGTCGAGGGGCCCATCGATACGGACCAAGCTGGCTTCCACGCCCGGCACTCGACTGCCCACGATCGCAATCGCCTGGGTCGACGCTCCGGAGAGATCCACACCCTCCTCGAACCAGCAGTCCTCGAGCCAGAGGGCGTGAGCGATCTGTGCGCCAGCCAGGTTGAGGCGCCCGGATACCCGCGCCCCGGCGAGCCTCAGGCACGCTACAGAGCCCGGCTGCATGCTGTTCGCACCCAGAAGGAGCGCCCCAATCACGCCAGCCCGAACCGTCCGTCCCGGGCCCCACTGCCCACCTTCGGCGACAAGGTCGTCCTCGGGCACCCCCATGCGCAGGTCCACTCGGTGTCCCTCGGGGAACGCGTCCCACAGTTCGCGCTCCGGGGATGTCAACTCGTCGTATGAGAGCACTCATGCAGAGTAGTGATCCTCTACTCTGCTCGCCTTGCTCCAGCACACTTGGATCAGAGGGGCGTTCGTTCTGTTAAGACCTCTTCACGAGGGTGTGACGGTCCGCGAGACGTTGGCTCGTTTCGACACGAAGGCTTCCGCGACGCCTGGTCCCGCCCCCTCCCGCAGGCGACGGGATCGTGATCAGCCTGGCGAGCCTCCTCAGAGCCGCGTCGATCCGGGGCCAGCGTGCCGGACAGAGTGTCCGGCCTGTTCTAGGCCCGAGAGTGGATGTTGTACATGGCACCGCAGCCCGAATCACTGCCTGATCTCGCGGCCTGCTCGGCCGCTACCGTGAATGACGGACCAAGTGGGGGAGGCAGCGCCATGCGTGGTCTTGATGATCATCTCAGCATTGGAGAGCGGATCGCGTTCTACCGCGAGCGCCGCGGCTACACACAGCCCGTTCTCGCCGGCCTAGTCGGTCACAGCACCGACTGGCTGTCGAAGATCGAGCGAGGAGTACGAAGGCCGCCAAGAATCGACAAGTTGGCTGAACTCGCTCGCGTACTGCGTGTCCCACTCGGCGACCTGATGGGGCAGCCCGTCCTCTTGGAGGACGGGGAAAAGCACATGGACGACGTGCCAGCAGTTCGCGATGCGCTGATGAGCCCTCGACGGCTCTCCAAGCTTCTGTTCGGTCCCACGGCGGAGCGGCAGTTGCCGAGACCGGAGCAGGCGCAGGTCTTCGTCGAGCGGAGCTGGGGCGAGTACCAGGCTGGCGTTCTTGGCGACGTCATCGCTGCCCTGCCCGGTCTGCTGAGGACTGCCCACGAGCTGGAAGACCTTCCGCCTGGCGACCAGCGGCGTCGCGGCCTCGCCGTCTCAGCCCGCACGTATCACCTGGCGGCAACCACCCTCGCCAAGGTCGGCGAGTCCGACTTGTCGTGGCTCGCGGCCGAGCGCGCCATGCGGGCGGCCGACGAGTCCAAGGACCCGCTGTCGCTCGCCTCCGCCGCACGCTCGGGTACGCATGCACTGCTGGCCAACGGGCGATACGAGGACGCCCTCGAACTGGGCGATACTGCCGCGACCTGGCTCGTCAGTCAGGTTCGCGACGATGACCCGGCCGCCTTGAGTCTGCTTGGCATGATTCATCTGCGAGCTGCTGTGGCTGCTGCACGGCACCAGGATCGGCCCACCGCCAACTCCCTGTTGGAGAAGGCGAAGCAGCTCTCCAACCGGCTGGGTTCCGACCAGAACCACTGGCAGACGTGCTTCGGTCCGACGAACGTCGAGCTGCACCGCCTGTCGATCGAGCTCGACCTCGAGAACATCCCATACGTCGTCGAGCACGGCCGCATCGACGTCTCCCATATGCCAGCGGAACGCGCCGTGTCTCATCGCATCGACTACGCCCGCGGCCTCTGCCTCAGGGGTCGCGTCGACGAATCCTTCAGGGAACTGCGGGAGGCCGAACACACCTCGCCTCAGCTCGTGCGGAACAATCCACGTGTCCGCGAGACCCTTCGCGACCTGAGGAAGCAGTCCCCGGTCACGGGCGGCAGTCACTCGTCCGAGCTGCTGGCCATGGCCCAACGATGCAGGGCGGTGCAGTGAGTTCGATGCAGGGGAAGGTGCTGGGCGTCGTCGGATCGAGCGCCGGCGGGATTGAGGAACTGCGTACAGGGCTCGTGATCCCAGCGCTCGAACGGGGCTGGACAGTTGCGGTCACGCTCACACCGACCGCGGGCCAGTGGCTCCGCGCGAGTGGCGAGACGGCGGAGCTCGAAGGGCTGACGGGCCTTCCCGTACGGTCCGAATCACGTCTGCCGGGTGACTCCCGGCCGCATCCACCCGTGGACTGCTATGTCGTGGCACCGGCAAGTGCGAACACAGTCGCCAAGCTCGCTCTGGGAATTGCAGACAACCAGGCGTTGACGCAGGTCAACGAAGCAATCGGAACGCTGGACCTGCCCGTAGTCGTCTGGCCCCGGGTGAACGCCGCCCATGCTCGCCACCCCGCCTGGGAGCGGCACATCATGGCTCTTCACGACTCAGGCGTGCGGTTGATCTACGGAGACAAGGTATGGCCGCTCGCAGAGCCGCGAGCTGGCATGCCAGGGCGCCGGAACCCCTGGGACGCCGTACTAGATGAGGCCAGCAGGGCCGTCTCCTGACTGATTGCCAATGGTGCTTAACGCTAGGCCATCGCCGACCCGGACAGTCTGTCCGGGTACTTCGACTCGACTGGCGTCAGTCTGAGGGCATCACCGGCCAACGGAGGGAACGGATGCCCGATCTGGGATTGAGCGCGGCGCTCCCCGGCGCAACCACCACCCGGGGCGACGCGTCCAGAAGCTCCCCGAACGCACCTACGGTTGCGATGGGTGACAATGACTACCCATCTCGACGCTCGTCTGATGCCGTCCCAACCCCGTCGGGCACGGAGCACAGCGCCCTGAGCCCTGCAAGAAGCACCTCCCCTCCAAACAGCCACGCCCGGCTCTGCAACCTCTGCCGATGCCGCCTGAGTCGGTACAACAGGGAAGACATCTGTTCCGGGTGCGTTCGCAGCGGGACTGCCGTGCAGCCTGCACGCCCCTTCGTTCCATCCCATGTATGGGCTCGCCAGGAAGTCAGAGACGCCCTATTACGCATGGACTTCGGCAGGCTCTGCCAACTCGTCCGAGAGTATGGCCACCTCCGTCAAGAGGACATAGCCCTCCTCACCGGGCTCAGCCAGGCCTTTCTGTCGATGCTGGAATCTGGGCAGCGACGCCTCTGTCGACGATCACGTAATTCCCCACCCCGGCGGTCACGTAATTCCCCAGGTCCTCGCCCCAGTCGGGTCTAGGTTGGCGAGCATGACCATGCGCGGGTGGAGCTATCGCTATGTCGGGCCGGCCGAGTTGAGGAGCCTCGTCCGACCGGACGGCGAGGGTCAGGGCATGCGGTCGCCGGCGAACTTCCACGAGTGGGTCTCGGCTCGGACGGTGGAGGAGTTGGCCGAGCCCTTCACCTTCGTTATCGATCAGGCTGGGGTCCTGCGTCTCGCGCCGCGTCGCAGTGAGCATGTGGTGTGTGCTGGTGGAGAAGCGGTCCTTGGCGCTGGCGAGATCAGCTTCCGCGAGGAGTCCGGGCGGTGGGTGGCCGGCGAGGTCAGCAATCAGTCGACCGGCTACTGCCCGGACGTCAGCTCGTGGTCGGCCGTCGTCGAGGCCCTGGACCGGGCCGGGATCGTTCGCCCGTCCGGTTTCACGCACGAGGTGGTGTTCCGACGCTGCCTCTCCTGCCAGCAGCTCAACATCGTGCGCGAAGAGGACTTCGTCTGCGTCTTCTGTGACGAGGCCCTGCCGAGGGAGTGGAACGTCGACCAGCCCGGACGCTAGGCGGTCGGCGGCTTACCGGTCGGAGCCTTGGGCCGCTTGTTGGGCCGGTAGCTGGGGCCGTTCATGATCACCTGATGGCTAGCGTTGATCAGCCGGTCCAGCAGGGACTCGGCGACGACCGGGTTGGGGAAGAGGGGATACCAGTCGCTGGGCGCTCGGTTGCTGGTGATGATCAGAGAGCGTCCCTGCCGCTCGGAGACGAGTTCGTAAAGGTCATCGGCCTGGGATGCGGTCAGCTGGCGCATGGCGAAGTCGTCGAGGATCAGCAGGTCAGGGCGGATGAGTTCGCGCATGCGCTTGTCCCAGGTGCGGTCCGCATGACCGCCGGCGAGCTCGCTGAGGATGCGGCTGGTCTTGCTGAAGCGGACGTTGGCGCCCTGGCGGACGGCCTGGTGGCCGAGCGCCTGGGCGACGTGTGTCTTCCCAACCCCGACGGGCCCGAACAAAATGACGGACTCGCCGGAGTGAAGCCAGCGCAGGGCCGCCAGGTCGCGGATCTGGGCCGCGGGCAGCTTCGGGGAAGCGGCGAAGTCGAAGCCCTCCAGTGTGGCCTGCTGCTCGAACTTCGCCCTGCGCAGGCGCCGTTCGAGCGCGACGGACTCGCGGCGGGTGATCTCGTCCTGGCAGAGGACCTGGAGGAAGTCGAGGTGCCCAAGCTCGCCCTTCTGGGCCTGGGTGAGGCGGGCGTCGAGGGTTTCCAGCATGCCGGACAGCCGCAGCGTCTTCAGCGAGTCGCGCAGGGCGGTGGTCATCACGCTCACCGGCCGGCCTCCTCGGCGCCGGCGTCGGCGTGACCCTGGTCGTCGTGAACCTCGCCGGAGATCTGCAGGGGGACGGTGGCGGCGAACAGGCCCTCGGGGCCGTGCAGGAAGGCCGAGGCTCCGGCGTCGCCGGTCTCCGGTTCCGGGTCGGTCTCCGTCCCGGCGACCAGGATGCCCTTGACGGTCCGGTAGGACGGGTCACCGACCGCGACCGCCTTGCGGCAGGCGGCCTCCAGCCGGCTGTCGCCGTACTTCTTGCGCAGTCCAAGCACTCCCTGGGCGGCTCGGAGCCGGTAGAGGGCGTTGACCTCCAGCAGCTGGTCGATCACTTCCCGACAGGCGTCCCCGACCTGCGAGGCTTGGCCGCGGCACCAGATCGGCGTGCGCATCTGGAAGGCGATCTTCTCGGGCGGGTAGTCGTTTTTGTCTGTGCGTTTGCCCTGCTCAAGTGCCGCGTGCGTCTTGACCAGCTCACCCTCGTGGAAGACCTGGACCATCGTGGCGGTGGAGCGGACATCGACACGGCGGCCGATCAGCTTCCAGGGCACCGAGTAGAGCGTGCGGCCGACCTTGATGTGGATGTCCGGGCCGACGGTGGCCTGCGACCATCGGGCCAGCACGAACGGCTCCTCGGGCAGCGGCAGCAGGGCCTTGGCCTCCACCGCGTCGAAGACGGACAGTGGCTTGGCACCCCCCAGCGGGCGGCACTGGCGCTGACCTGCGACGTTCGTGGCCCAGAGCAGGGCCTCAGCCTGCATGTGCTCCAGCGAGGTGAACGTCCGACCGCTCCAGAACGAGTCGCGAACATAAGGCATGGGCCGCTCGACCCGCGGCTTGTCCTTCGGCTTCGACGCGCGAGCCGGGTCCACCAACGTGCCGTAGTAGGTGGCGAGTTCGGCATAGGAGCGGTTGATCTTCGGGTCGTAGAGGTCCGGCTTGTCGACCCCGGTCTTGAGGTTGTCCGGCACCAGGCGGTGCGGGACGCCGCCGAAGTAGCGGAAGGCTTCTGCGTGTGCGAGGGTCCAGGCGTGCTGGTCCATGTGCGTCACCGGGCGGACGAACATGTGCCGCGAGGCGGGCAGCACCATCACGAACGCCCAGATCCGGTGGCGTTTCCCGGTCGTGGGGTTGATCCACTGCCCCAGGAAGCCGTAGTCGATCTGGGCCTCCGAGCCCGGCTCGACGTCGTCCCGCAGCACCGTGACCTTCGAGCGGGCCGCCTCGTCGGGCAGGTTCTCGTGGACCCAGCGGCGGAACGTCGTCAGTGACACTTTCAACTTGCCCTCGTCGCGAAGGCGTTGGTGGATCGTGGTGACCGTGGTCGTCTTCAGTAGTTCCTTGACGTAGTCGCGGTGCGGCTCGATCTCGCCCCACCTGACCTGGTTCAGCTTCCGGCTCGTAAGCTCGGGGAACCAGCTCTTGAGCAGCTTGGCCCAGTCCGTCTCGCTCATGGGCGGCCCGCCCGGGGTGATCCCCGCCTTCTCCGCCGGCGCCAGGTACTTCCTGATCGTCTTGCGGTCCACCCCCAGCGAGGCCGACACCTGGCTCTTGGACCGGCCCGCGTACCAGTGCACGTAAATCTCGACGATGTCGATCACGGTGAATGTTCTCCTTGCCATCCGGTGCGTCCGTCGGCCTCTCGGCTCGCGGATCGAGGGCCCGCGACGCTCCGAGAGATCCGGGCCCTCAACCCGGGCACCGGCATGCCCATGGGGAACTCGCCCGATTCGCAAGGATGGACTAATCAGTGGTCAAACCACCCGAAGCAGGGAATATCGCGTCAGTTCGAGCATGGTCGGCGGCACCATCGATGGTCGGCGCCCCGGTGGGGAATCGTGACCACGCGGGTGAGGAATTACGTGGCGCTGATCATGCAGAACGTGGGGAATTACGTGACCGCCGACAGCCTCACCAACATCGACCGGATCGTCATGCTCCTGGACGGTTTGAACGCGCCCACCGACATCACAGGACCAATGCTTCGTCCCGGTAGCAGCCGGTCCAGGCCCACGCTGCGGACAGTCTCCTGATGCTCCACCATCGATCAGGAGTGAGGCCCTTGGCGTTACGGCGCCTATGACCCCGCCCCGGAACCATGACCTCTACGACGTGCCGTTTCTCAAGTTCGGCTGACCGGTGGAAGCCGTCGTCGCTAAGGGTTGTCCCGTAAACGATCTTCGGTCGGTGTGGCGGCGGTCCTCCGGCGGGCGACGGTGATCTTGTGCAGGCGGACGATGCCGAGCATGGCGGCTGCACGTAGGCTGCCCCCTGGCTCGGTCTAGTCACTGGGACAGGCTCGCCTGGGGGTGATTTACCTGATAGCTCGTCATCGGTCCGTAGCTGCACCATCAGTGGCTCGCCGGGTGGGCAGAGCTCTGGGGCTGGTCGCCGCTGCGGCGGCCGTGCTGGCGGCGCTGCTGTTGTCGCCTTTCGTGCTGGAGGACATCTCCGGCTCGAAGGGGGTGGACTGGAACAGGTTGAGTCAGGTCGGCGCGGCGTACGGCTTCACGTCGGCGATCGTCTCGGCGCTCGCGTTGGCCGGCGTCGCTGCTTCGCTGGTTGTTCAGAACCGCCAGGCAAGGGCGGAGCAGGTCCAGGGAATCCGCAGTTACTACCTTGAGCTGGTCCGCCTGGAACTTGACGACATGGCGCTCTACCAGCCGGTTTGGGGCACCACGGACATTGCCGATCCCCGTGAGCGCAAGCGGCATGTCTATGCCGATCTGATGATGAACTACGCGTGGATGGGCTTCGAAATTGGGACCATTCGCGAGCCTCTCCTGCGGGACATGCTGGCCGGGATGTTCACCGGTGAGGCTGGGCGGCACTACTGGAGCAGGGCGCAGATCTCATGGACCGCCAGCTCCTCTGGAAGCCGTATCGGTCGTCGGTTCCTGGCCATCGTGGACGAGGAGCACGCTCGCGCTATCGCTGCCGGACCACCAACGCCGTCGGCCGCCGCACCTCGTCCGCCTGACGTGCCCGTCGCCGGAGCAGCGCCCGCATGGCGGACGTCGGTCGGCGCCCTGATCGGCCTGGCCACCGGCTTGGCGCTCGGATCCCTCCTGCGCAACCGACGCTAAAGGCTCTCGGCTACGGGTTGGATGATCACGGTGTGACTGGTGTGATCACGGCGTCGGAGCCGTCTTGGATAGACCCGTTCTCCGGGCTGAGCCCACGCTGCTTCGGGAAGCTGGTGACCGCGCTGCGGAGCGAGGGGGCCGACGCGGTTGGCAGGGGACGGCCCTGGAGCCTGCCCCTTGAGGACCGAGTACTGCTGGTCGCGGCCTCCTGGCGCACGAACCTGACAATGCGCCAGCTGGCCCTGCTGTTCGGCATCTCAAAGTCGGCGGCAGACCGGATCATCGACCACCTCGGCCCGCTGATGTCCCTGCAGCCGCGGCGTCGGTTCTCCAAGGACACCGTGCTGATAGTGGACGGCACCCTCGTGCCCACCCGCGACCACGAGGTAGCCGAGCAGTCCAAGAACTATCGGTACTCCACCAACCACCAGGTCGTGATCGACGCCGACAGCCGACTCGTCGTTGTGGTCGGTCGACCGCTGCCCGGCAACCGCAACGACTGCAAGGCGTGGCAGCTGTCCGGAGCCAAGGACGCCGTCGGCAAGACCACGGTGATCGCAGACGGCGGCTACCGGGGCACCGGAGTGGTGATTCCGCATCGCCGCGAGCGCGGTCAGACCGAACTGCCGGCGTGGAAAGAGGAACACAACGCCTCCCACCGCAAGGTCCGCGCCCGCGTCGAGCATGTCTTTGCCCGCATGAAGGGCTGGAAGATCCTCCGCGACTGCCGCCTGAAAGGCGACGGAGTCCACCACGCCATGCGTGGCATCGCCCGTCTGCACAACCTCGTCCTCACGGGGTAGGAGCAGATCCCATAGGTCGGCCCACCGAACCCCTCAACCCATAGAAGATCGTTTGCGGGACAGCCCTTAGGGATACCGCGCGATCACCGAGCCATATCGGGGGGCGTTACTGTAGTCGACAGAGACGACCGGGTGATGAGGTGGTCATACGACTCCTTGGGCTGATGCATCGCGGACGTTAGCAGGAACCGATCACAGTCACGATCGAGTCCTGCACAATCACACCGTCTCGACAAGGTAGCCAGCAAATGCCGCTAGAAATATTACGCGCGTGATATGCCAACTTCCCTGTCATGTTGCAGAATTGCCATCGGCGCCGCAGACGGGTATGTGACGCCTCGTGCTCCACAGGTGATGGCAGAAACCCCGTGCTCGTCACGGTCGCCGATAAAGAGCCGCCTGCCCTTCGACTTCCCCCGTAGTCGGAGGGCAGGCTTACCATGACATCAGTCCTGTGGCCAGCCTGACAGCAGCGAAGACGGGAAACTACGGCCTCAGGAACTTCCGGTCACGGAACAAGATGGGCGTCTCCCGGATCGAGTGAAGGCGGAGCAGCACCACCTGGAATCGGCCTTGGGTCCATGTCACTGTGGAGCGGGCAGACGTAGCGGAATCGTTGGAAACTGGCTTGCGCCATAATTTCGTGGCCTGCGGACGGAGCTTCCGTCATTCTCATTGCATGCCGACCATCATCACTCCACGCCTTCAATACAACGCCACAGCGGTACGACCCCGCTGGGACGACCTCCCGCACGGGATTCGGCTACTGATCACCCGACGCCTCGGAGGCGAGGTACAGGCCACGCCCAGCAAGGGGAGCGGATCCACCAGTGGCTTCGCCGCGGTACTCCACGGAGCGTTCGGACCTCTGTTCGTCAAGGCGGTCAACAGCCTGGACAACAGTGTGGTCGCCGACTCCTACCGCAGGGAGGCCTTGATCAATCAGCGCTCCCGGCAGAGATTCCGGCGCCACGCCTGCAGTGGATTGAGGAGCAGGACGGATGGGTCGTTCTCGGCATCGACGCTGTCGGCGGTGGTCGGATGCCCACCTCGCCATGGAAGCCTTATGAGCTCATGGCCACCCTCGACGCCTACACGATCATGGCCGAGGCACTCTCCACCCCATCCACAGCACTCCAGCAAGTGGGCCTCAAGCCCGTGGGTGACGGCGGTGACTTCGCCGACTGGCGCAACCTCGCCCGAGGCGGCACGCCCACGGGCATACTGCCTTCCTGGGTACCGCTCGACCTACTGGACGTGCTGGCCAGCCTGGAAGGCGGATGGCGGCAGGCCGTCGCAGGCAATGCCGTCCTCCACCACGACCTACGCCAGGACAACGTGCTGATCGACGCGTACGGCGCCGCGTGGATCTGTGACTGGAATTGGCCCTGCCTGGGGGCAAGCTGGTTCGACCTCGTCCTGCTCCTGGCCACCGCCTACGCCGACGGCCACGATGCCACCTCACTGTTCGCACAGCACCCCACCGCCCGCGGAATCGCCGACGAGCAGCTCGATGCGGCACTCGCCGCCCTCTCCGGGTTCTTCCTCACCTCCGGCGGACAGCCCCCAGCAGACTGGTCACCACACATTCGCCAGCATCAGACCTGGTGTGGAGAGGTCACACTGCGATGGCTGGCCGACCGACGTGGGTGGGCCCTCTGACCTCAGGCCCATCCCTTCAGCGGTCGACAAACAGCCCGCTCTGCTCAGGCCGGCGACCGCGCTGCGAGGACGCCGCTTGGGATCCACTTGCGCAGCACCTCGGGAACCTCCACCGTGCCGTCGGTCCAGTGGTGCTGCTCCAGTAGCGCGGGCACTAGCCTGCTCGTGGCCAGACCCGAGCCGTTCAGAGTGTGGACGAACGTCGACTTGCCCCGCTGCGGCCGGTAACGGATGTTGCCACGCCTCGCCTGGTAGTCGTGGGCCTTCGACACCGAGCTGACTTCGACGTACGCCTCGATGCTCGGAAGCCACACTTCGATGTCGTACGTCTTGGCCATCGCTGTGCTGGTGTCCTCGGCCGCGAGTCGCGTGATCCGATAGTGCAGGTTCAGCTCCCTCACCAAGTTCTCTGCCTTGCCCAGAAGCTCCTCGTGTGTGGCGTCCGAGGCGTCGGGGCGGCTGAACTGGAACAACTCGACCTTGTTGAACTGATGCCCGCGCAGGGTCCCCCGCTCGGCCGTGCGATAGCCGCCGGCCTCCTTGCGGTAGCACGGTGTGTAGGCGACGTACTTCCGCGGCAGCTCCGCCTCGGCCAGCCTCTCATCCCGGTGGAGATTGACCAAGGCGGTCTCCGCGGTCGGCAGCAGGAACCGTTCCGTGCCTTGGTCCCAGTGCTCCAAGGCGACCACCTCGTCGGCGAACTTGGTTAACAGGCCGGCCGTGTACCCGGCCGCGAAGGTCAGGATGTGCGGCGGCAGCACGAACTCGTAACCGTCCCGCACATGGGCCTCCAGGAAGTGGTTCAGCAGCGCCCACTCCAGGAGCGCGCCGTCACCCCGATAGATCCAGAAGCCGCTGCCGCCGAGCTTCGTACCTCGCTCGTAGTCGACCAGGCCCAGAGTCCGAGCGAGAGCCACATGGTCCCTGGGCGTGAAACCGAACTCTGGGCGCTGGCCGGCTTCACGAACGACCTCGTTGTTCTCCTTGCCCCCGGTCAGCACGTCCGCGTCGGGGAGGTTCGGCAGCGGATCGAGGAAGGCCTGACGCGCCTGCTCCAGTTCGATGAGCCGCGCCTCGACGGCGGTCAGCTGCCTGCCCACCGCCGATGCTTCGCCGTGCAGACGTGCCGCGTCCTCGCCGACCCGCTGCCGCTTCGCGATCTCGCCCGAGATTCTCTTGCGCTCCCCACGAAGGCGCTCGACTTCGGCCCGCACCTGCCGGTAGTCGTCGTCCAGGCGGAGAAACCCATCGAGGTCTATTTAGACCGCTCGCTTGGCCAACGCCTGCTGGACATGGGCGGGATTCTGGCGAATTAGGGTGGCATCGATCATCGTGCCGTGCTCGATTCGATCCGTCATCATGACGTGATTCCTTGGGAGCGCGGGCGAGAAGGGGTGACTCGCGGTGCCACCGCGCCTTTGCCACCACCAGGTGGTGGCCTCATTCACGACCCGATCACGGGGGTCAACCGGCGGGGCATTGGGCCTTCCGTGAGGCCGTTCCTCCCTGCACTCGGGAGGGGATTCACCTGGGGCGCGAGGCTGCTTTCCCAGCTGCCGGCAGCTCTCGGCTCGCGTGATCCCGGGCTACTCTTCTCCGTCATCCTGTTGGAGGAGAGGTTAGACCCCAGCCTTCCTCAGCGCCACCGAATATCTTCAATGGAGTTCCCCCACTGGGGTCCGCTATTCATCAGACCCCCCTTGAGCGGAGAGCCAACTGGGCAGCGTGGAAGGCGACGTGATCAAGGTGGGGCGCGCACGTCGCACGCGCTGGCACTCTGGCCGGAGCAGCTTAGGCCGCTCGTTGCTCGATGAGGCCTTGTGCACTGCTTGGCACAGATTCCTCTGCGACATGATGTGAGGGAGACGGGCCTGACGTGCCTTCTGCAGAAGCGTGGACTGCCAGTTCGAACCACGTCTTCTTCCCCGCGGCGCAGGGTTGCGAGCCCCACTCGGTTGCCAATGCGGCAACGAGGAGGAGCCCACGCCCGCTTTCGTCCATCACTTCAGGCTGACACGGGCGCACCAACGTGGGGTCGACGTCGGTGACTTCCACGCGCAGCCGCTCTCCGGTCCATTGTACGGACACCACGCACGTGGCCTGGGTGTGCCTGACCGAGTTCGCGACCACTTCTCCTGTGAGCAATCGCAAGTCACAGGTCAGACTCTCGTCCAGGGTCAGCCCTAGTCGCTGCACACGACGGACGACACGGTCTCGTGCCGCTGGAACCGCCTCAACCGAGGGCGGGACGGTGAACGCATAGGGCGAATCTCCGAGCGGGCGGGGCATGGCTGTGACCTCTCGCTGGGCAGGAGCTAGGTGCTAACGCGATCTCCCACAGACGAATGGATCGCTCGCCGACTACGCCGGGTGCGTCCACAGGTAACCCAACGACACTGGCAGCAGCCCAGCAGCTGGCGGACGTCCACCATGGACCACAGGTGGCGCGTCCCTCCATCGCTGACGTGATATCACCGTCGGAATGCCATTGGAGATTGATCCAGTCATTCGGCCCAAGAGCTCATTGGCGAATACCTGCTTTTCGTAACGGGAGCTCGAAGCCCCGGCCAGGACCACCAGGAACCGGGCACCAGGACTTGGTCCGGGATCACGTCGGAGTCTCTTCGGTTGCTCTGGCGGCAGGCTGGTCGCCATGGCAAGGCGTGGGTGGTATCTATGCCCCGAGGATCCGTCGAGCTGAGCGCGGAAGAGGTTCGTCGCCGAGACCCGCACTCCGTGCGCTCGCACGGTCGCGGCGATCCGCCGTGCAAGTGGCAGTGGACACGGGGTAGGTCCGGTCGAGTCCAGGAGCAGGTGAGAAGATCACCTCTGGCAAGTTGAGTGAACGGCAGGGGTGGGGCAGGGGGCATGGCAAAGAGGTCCGCGTTGCGGGGGTACTTGCTTGAGGAGGCCCTGGCCTGGTTGCTCCGGCACAGCGGCTACCGTCTGCTAGTCGACTATCGACAGGACGATGCCGAACTCACCGGATCAGGTGGCGCTCTGCGTGTCCGTGGCCGCGGCGCGGTCCATCAGGTGGACGTGCTTGGTGAGTTCGCTTTCACCCCCGCATTCTCCCTCCCCGTGCGGCTGTTCCTGGAAGCCAAGCACTACTCGACCCCGTGCGAACTGGAGGTCGTGCGCAATGCGCACGGCGTCCTGCACGACGTCAACGAAAACTTCATGAGTCATGGCGGGACCCGGCCCCGGCGGCGCTACCAGTACACCTACGCGCTCTTTTCCGCCAACGGGTTCACTCAGAGCGCCCAGCAGTATGCCCTCGCCCACCAGATCTCCTTGGTGGACTTGTCCGGGGAGTCCTTCACGTGGCTGCGTAATGCGATCCAGATCGCTGCAGCCAACCTTTATTCGGCGCAGAACGCCCATGCCGTCGCGCGCTTCCCTGTGACGTGGATGCGCAAGGTGCTCCGCGAGGCTCTCGGTACATGGCCGACAGGGGTGCCGCCGCTGCCGGTCGATACCAGTGCCGAGCAGTTCAAGGCTGCTGCCTCTGTGATCCTCGCCCAGTTTGTCGACACCCTGGAACAACACGCTGCGGCTGAGCTGCTGCTGGGCTTCCCTGCGGCCCCGTTCATCCTGCCGCTGGTCGCCGAGGATCAAGAGCAGTTCCTCTCCTACGCCGAACAGTGCCCCGACCACGCTGTGCGGCTGCGTCGGTCGGGGCAAGGCGCAACTGCTGAGTGGACGCTTTCCCCGCGAGAAGACGAGGGCGCCTATCGTCTGGCCTTCAAGCTGCCGAAACACATTGAGGTGTGGATCAGCGGGATTGAAGAGAAGGAGCGGCAACGCATCCTGGACATCAAGCAGCAGTTCTTGTCGAGCATCACGATCTACCGTATGAACGGCAGCAGCGTTCGCGCCTATCAACTCAGCTATGAACCGAGCGACTTGCGATTGCCTTCTGACGGAGGCCAGTAGCGGATCGGCTAGAGGGAAAGAACTGCAACGGCAGCAAATCGCCTGTGAGCCGGGTTGTTCAGGTGCCCCATTCCATCCGTACGGGCTCGCGGGCTGCGGCGAGGGCGCCGTCGAAGTCGGCGAGGCGTTCGGCGAGGGTGGTGGTGGCGATGCGGGGCGGTAGGGCCGCCGAGAACTTCAGGCCGCGGACTGCCCGCAGGTCAACGGTGGGCAGGGTGAGGGAGTCGGGGAGCTCGGCGCGGGCGGTTCTCCAGTCGGTGGGGGAGAGGTCCTGACGGAGGCGGACATGGGTGTCAGTGGGGCGCTGTACGGGGTCGGCAAGGCTGCCGAGGGAGGCGGCGAGGGTGGCGTTGGCGCGATACCCGGCCCAGGTCCACCAGCGGGTGGCGTCCGCGTCGCGGACCAGCAGGGTGCCCGCCGGGTGTACTTCGTGGGGTGCGCGATCCATACGGAGTTCAGCAAGGGCCGCGATGGCGCGGCGGGTGAGGCGGACGTCGGGATCCGTGCCGAGCAGGACGTCGCGCATGGCGCGGGTGAGGACGTAGGACAGCCCGCGGGCTTCGCTGCCCTGCCATTTGGCGATGCCGCCGTCCTCGACGGGTTCCACGAAGGCACGGCGTCGGGCCCAGTCGATGAACGTGACCTGCCAGCTGCGGCCGGCCAGCAGCAGGCGGCGCGGGCCCGGTCGTTCTTCGGTGAGGACGGTGGGGTCGGTGGTGCCGATCTCGGTGCGTCCAGCGAGCACCGTGAACTCGGGTGGTGCGGTGAAGGAGGCGGTCAGCTCCATGAAGTGCCGGCGGCCGAAGTGCTTCTCGGCTTCGGAGCCGATGAACAGCATGCCGCCGTCGCTGTCGAGGAAGCCTTCCGCGACCAGGTGCGACAGGAGGGGCGCGGCAGACTGGTCGAAGGGAGCCAGGCCGTTCCACTGCTCGGGCCACAACCGGTCGCCGACGCGGTGTTCCTGCAGGGTGACGGCGAGGAGCTGCTGGGCGACGAGATGGCGGGGTGAGGGGGGCGGGGTGACGGGTTCCACCCAGCCACGGGCCCACAGAGTGAGCAGGCCGGCGGCTTGGAGCAGGGTGTCGGGCCGGGTGGCGAGGAACAGGCAGTTGCGGGATGTGCCGGCGCGACGCCCGGTGCGGCCGATGCGCTGCAGGAACGAGGCCACTGTGCTGGGTGAGTCGATCTGGATGACACGGTCGAGGTCGCCGACGTCGATGCCGAGTTCCAGGGTGGAGGTGGAGACGATGACGCAGTCGCGGGCTTCGGCGAATGCCTGCTCGGAGCGTGCGCGTTCGTCGGTGGACAGCGAGGCGTGTGAGAGGAACACGGTGACGTCGCGGGCGCGCAGTGCCGCACCGAGTTCTTCCACCTGCTTGCGGGAGTCGCAGAAGACGAGCCGTTTCTCTCCCCGGTGCAGGGCGGAGATCACCTTGGCGGCGTTGGCGAGCGATCCGACGTAGTCGAGCTCCACCTCCCCTGCGGGGCGCGGGTGTTCGGTGGTGCCGGTTGTGGCGGGCAGAGTCACGCCGGGGGCGACGACCAGGCCGGGGCGATCGGCGGGGCGTGCGCCCTGGAGCCAGGTGAGCAGGGCGTCGGGGTTGCCGACTGTGGCGGACAGCCCGATGCGCTGGATGCGGTGGCCGGCGAGCCGTTCCAGGCGTTCGAGCACGGCGAGCAGGTGCCAGCCGCGGTCGTCCCCAGCGAAGGCGTGCACCTCATCAACGACGACGGCACGCACCCGGCCCAGCATGTGTGCGTGGTCGGTCTTGACGCTGATGAGCATCGCTTCGAGCGACTCGGGTGTGGTGAGCAGGAAGTCGGGGGATTCGGTGCGGATGCGACGGCGTACGGACTCGGGGGTGTCGCCGTGCCAGAGGGCGGCTCGGCGCCCCAGCCACTGGGCGTAGCTGTCGACCCGGTGCACCAGGTTGTTCAGGAGCGCCTTGAGCGGGGCCAGGTAGAGGACTGAGGTGCCGGTCCAGCGCTGCTCTCGCATGGCGGACAGCAGGGGGAAGGTGGCGGCCTCCGTCTTCCCGCCCGCCGTCGGCGCGAGCAGGACCGCGTCCTCGCCGTTCATCAGCGGGTGCACGGACGCCTTCTGCAGCGGGCGCAGATCGGGCCACCCGAGCGTGTTGACGATGTGGTGCAGGACTACCGGGTCAAGGCGCTCCAGCGGGTCGGTGCCGCGCGGCTGCTCCTGCACGTCTGCAACTCCCGGGCTGTTCGTCAGAGTTCGGGACTTCGGGACTGGGTCGTCAGATGTCGAGGTCGAGGTCGTCAGCCGAGGCGGCCGGTGCGGGCGCGGCGAAGTTCCGTTCGGTGGCGGTGAGCTCACTGCTGCCCACGGTCAGCTTGTAGTGCCTGCGCGGGTCGAAGTCGGGGAACTGGTCGATCCGATCGAGTACGTCGCCAACCAGCTTCTTCAGGTACAGCCGTGGTGCGACTCCGACCTTCCCGCCCAGTGCCCCGCCCACAGCCCGGGCCAGGTCGGTGAGGTAGGAGTCGTCGGCAAGCTGCTTGATCCTGTCGGGGGACTGGGAGCCTTCGGTATACAGGTCGCGGATGGTGACGCCCAGGCCGGTCAGTGATGCCTCGGTGAATCCGGGCAGCCGGATCTGGACGGCCCGCGGGTTGTCGAAGCGGGGGTCGGTGGTGAAGTCGGTGGCGAGGCGCTGGGCGAGCGGTGCGAGTCGCTGTACGCCCTGCTGCCCGTCGTAGAAGGCGGGCGTGCCGGTGATGATGAGATACAGGCCGGGGAAGCGGCCGGAGTGGACCTCGTCGATGAGCTGCCGCAGCGCGTTGAGTGCCTTGTCGCGGGCGTCGGAGCGGACCCGTTGCAGGGTTTCTACTTCGTCCAGGACGAGGACGAGGCCGGCGTGCCCGGCGTCTCTCAGCACGGTGAGCAGGCCCTGAAGGAAGCCGAAGGCACCGAAGTGGTCGAGGTCGCCGCGGACGCCTGCACTGCGCCGGGCGGCTGCGGCGACGTGCGGCTGGCCGCCGAGCCAGGCCATCACCGCAGCGGCGGTGGCCTCGTCGCCGACATCCAGGGACTGCTTGTATCCGCGCAGGGCGGTGGCGAACGCGGGGGCGTGTCGGGACACCTCGGCCAGACGGGCAGTGAGCAGCCGGTCCACGGCCTGTGGCAGCTCGCTCTCGCTCGCGCCGTCGGCGAGTGCATCCTCCTCGAGTGCGTAGAACCAGGCGTCTACGACCGGCCGCAGGGCGCTGGGCGGGAAGCTGGCGGTGGCCAGGCGCTCAGTGAGTCGCCGGTAGACCGTCTCCAGCTTGTGCAGTGGGGTCTCGGTCTCTGACACCTGCACCTCGGCCACGGCAAAGGTGCGCCGTTTGGCGCGCTCGCTGAGCCAGCGAGTGAAGAAGGTCTTGCCGGATCCGTACTCGCCGCGCACGGCCTTGAACACCGAACCGCCTGCGGCGGCAGTGTCCAGTTCCTCATCGACGGCCCGCTCGAAGCGGTCTAGTCCGGTGGCGAGCAGGTCGAGGCCGCTCTCGGGGACGGCGCCGCGCCGCAGCGCGTCCACGACAGCACGCCGCCGCACCGCGCTGACCGGGGTGGTAGCCCCGGATGCTGAAGATCCAAACGCGTTCACCCGAATAGTCTCCCATCCGGCTGCCCACCTGGCCGGACACCCGGCCGTGCACCGCGCCGCCGGTGCTCGGAGCGGCCGGGCGGGCCGACTGCACCGCCCGGCATGGCCGCAGACCCCCGGTTCACAGTCCGAACTGCTCGATCATCTGGCCCCGGTGCAGGCGCAGGGTGCGGTTGTCGGGGAGAATTTCCAGGATCTGGGCGCCGTCATAGTTGAGGAGCTGGGCCAGGGTCGCGGCGAGGCCAGGGGCTCGGGTGGCGGGTTGGCCGGCGCGTTCGGCCAGGGCGGTCATGGGCAGGGTGCCCGCTTCGACCAGCGCGGCCAGAGCCTTCGGCAGGACCGCCTTGTCGCGTGGCACACGGGCGAGCAGTGCCAGCTGTTCCTGGTACAGCTCGGTGGCCATGAGGCGATTCACCAGTGCGGTGGCAGGGTCCTCTGTTTGATCGGAGACGGGTACGGCCGCAGGCTTCACTACAGGGGCGACAGGTTCCTGTGGTGTGGAGGGTGCGACCTCGTCCTCGCCGAAGAGACTGATAGCGCCCTCTGTCACGGGCGGGGCTGACTTCTTGGCCTGCTTGCGGCTTGGGCGTGCAGCGGTGGCCTCGGGTGCTGCGATGGCATCGGCTCCGGCCTTCGTCTCGGCCTCGAGTCCGGTGGTGGCGTCGTTGTCCTGCTCCCACCATGCGGGCGTAAGGTCGCCCAGTTCCCGCCACCCCGTAGGTGGCTCCGCGCCGAACGGCAGTAGGGCGAGGAGGGGGATGGTGAACTCGGCGAGGGTTGCCCCGCCGTGGTAGCCCGCCTTCAGCGCGGTGTACCGCGCGTCGTGGTCCCGCAGCGCGACGATCCGCGATCCGGGCTCCGGCCAGACTACCCGCGGTCCGGACAGCTCAATTTCGGCCGGTGCGACGGGTCCGCCGGGGGTGCGGTGACGGGCCGACCCTATGGCGCCGGTGGCCGTGTCGATCTTGCTGCCGCGTCGCTCGACCACATGGCCGTGGTCGGAGGTGAGGAGCACGGTCATGTCGTTGGCGCGGGCGGCCCGCAGCAGCGGTTCCAGGCCGCCGATCTCCTTGATCTCCCAAGCGCCGTCGCCGAGCTTCTGCTCCTTGGCGAGCCGGTCGTCGACGGTGTTGAGGACGACCGCGACATGGGTGCGCTCGTCGGCGAGCGCTTCAGTCAGGGCGGTGGAGAAGGGCGAGCCGGTGTCGGGGCTGCGTAGATCGTCCTTGTGGAAGACAGCCGCAGGGGCCCCCTTCCAGCACGGGTGCTGGGGGAAGAGCCGCTTCTCGTCGTTCTGGTCGCCCTTCATCAGGGTGCCGGCGAACAGCGAGGTGCGGGAAACGGTGGTGAGGGTGGGCAGCGCAGCGGCCATGGCACGCCTCACCGGTGCTCCGGTCGCGCCCTGCAGCGGGTCGAACTCGGACCAGTGTGCGTGCAGTTCCTCACCCAGTTCGGCTGCGATCGCCGCACTCATTCCGTCGATGAGGAGGAGCAGGACCCGTCGGCCGGGACAGTCCACGACGGGCGCGACGACCCGGTCCAGGAAGCTCTCGACGGTGAGCATGGCGCCGGGGGCGGTGCCATCTGCGGTCCACACCGCGAGCCGCTCGGAGAACGCGCGGTCCAGCTCACGACGTTTGCTGCGCACCTGCTCGCCAATCCGGCTGTAGGCGTTGGCGAGTGCGTCATCTGCGTCGCCGCCCGCGTCCAGGTGTTCCAAGGCTCGGTCTACCCAGCCGAGTTCGCGGATCTGGCGGTCGGCGCCGTCTGCCACCGAGGCGATGTCGACTTCAGGCTGGGACGCCAGCCACCGCCGCAGCCGCCCTGCCATCCGTACCCGTTCGATACGGGCCTGGGTGGCGCCGTCGACGGCCAAGGCGTGTTCGGCCAGCGCGGTGATGGCAGCCGTGACCGTCTCGGGACCACCGTCGGCGAGGGCGCGGCCCGCGGCGGTGAAGCGGGCATCGAGTCCGGCGGCGAGCAGCGGACTGGCAGCGGCGGCGGTCTGCGCCCCGAACTGTGTGACGAGCTGTGCGGCCCTGCTCAGGACCGGGTCGGCGAGCCGGTGTTCGCCCCGGTCGACGAGGCCGCGGACGTACGCCTCACCGCTTTGCCCGAAGGAGGTAAGGAGTCGGTCGAGGTCGTCGCCCTGGGCGGGGGGCTGGTCACCGAGCCATCGCTCGGCGCGCCCGCGCGCCCGGTACAGGTCGTGGTCGGCCTCCGCGTGCCCCCACAGAGCCGCGCAGACGACCGCGTAGGCGGCTGCGTCCGCCCCGTGGTCGGCGTCTACCAGGGCGGTAATGATCTTTCCGGTGGAGCCGGCCTGTTCGGGTTCGGCGAGGAAGCGGGCCAGGCCGGCCCGTTCCGGTCCGCGCAGGTCGCGCAGGAGGTTGGGGCTGCCGGGGATGTGGGTCCACCGGAACAGGGTGATGGGGTCGATGCGGTCCCCGTCGTCGTGTGCGGCCGGCCCGCCCAACGCGTCCGTGTCACGGCGGCCGAGCCGGAGCCGACGCCGGGCCAGCCGGGTGAGGGCCTCGTCTCGGGAGAGCAGTCCCTTGCCGAGCGAGGGCCAACCGCGGCTGGCCGCCGCGTCAAGGAGCGCTTCGGCCGCCCAGGTCTCCCTCCGCAGCCGCCCGTCGAGACCGCGCGCGTCGAACGCCTCCTGCACGACCTCCCAATTGTCGACGGACCGGATCCTTCCGCCGTAGACGCGGGCGAGCAGCCCGGGGTCCAGGTCGGTGTCCTCGCGGTCGGTGAGGACGACCAGAACTTTGGGGTCGGGAGGAGTCGGCGCGTCGAGGTGGCCCAGGATCTGCTCGTGCACGGCCAGCACCGAGGGCGCGACGACCACCCGCGCCTGCAGCCCGCTCGCCGTACGCTGCACGGCGGGCCCGTCCCAGACGGGAGCGGCCCGCAGCAGCAGTACGCGGACCGTGCCGTCACCGAGCCGACTGCGGGCGGCGAGGTACTGACGGACGGTTCCTGCCGACAGCCGGGCGGGGCCGGCGGTCGCGGGGGCTGCGGTGACCGTGTCGGACATCAGTCGACGACCTTCCAGGTGACCTCGACGGTGGCGTTCGGGTGCTCGGCCGCGAGCGCCGCGATCTCCGCCTGCAGTTCGGCGGCGGCCCGGGCGGCGGTAGTCCGCCCGCCGCCGGAGCGGGCCACGGACCGGGATGGTGTTCGCGGCCCCGGTTGCTGCGGCGGCTCCGGCAGCACCTGCGGGTGGGCGGAGCCGCCGTTCAGGTCCACGCTGTCGGAGCTCGGCGGCGGAGTGGGCGACGGCTGGGGGCGCTCGGTCGTGCTCTGGCGAGACCTCAGCAGGGACAGCACTTCCCGGCTGCTGGCGTGCAGCACGCCCGGCAGGTCGGGGTAATCACCCGGGTCGCCAGCAGCAGCATCCCGCACCCGCTCCAGGACGGCCGCGCCGTCCACGCCGAGGGTGTCGGCCAGGCTCAGCTGGTCCCAGCTGGTGTTCTGCAGCGCGCTGGCGACCTTCCCTGCGCTCTTCAACGACATGCCGTACCGGTGTGCGGAAAAGTCGCCGAGAGGGAAGCGGGCGAGCCGGTCCACGACGGTCTTCGCCTCGATGCCAGCTTCCGTCACCTCCTTGACCAGCTCCTGCGCCCGCCGGGCAAGGACGAGCCGGGGGGAGTCGTCGTTCAACTGGAGGAAGGCACGGTGCTTCTCCAGCTCCCCGACGAGCCGTCCGGCGTCCTGGCCGAGTGAGGCGGCGGCCTGCTTGATCTGTGCGGCGAACTGGTTGACGATCCGGCCGCGCCGCAGTTGTGGCGCCTGGTTGCCGAGCATGGTCTCGAACCGTTTGCGCGCCTCTGCCCAGTCACTCTCGGTGGGCAGTTGCTGCTCGCGTAGGGCGTAGTCGCCCTTCAGCTCGTGCGGTGCGGGCGCGGGTTCGACGGGGACGCCGCCGCGCACCCACACCCGGTCGGTCATCTCCGCGTACGCGGCGGCGAGCAGCCGGCGCAGCGGCTCGGGCAGTCCGCGCGGCTCGGGAAGGTCGCTCCAGTCGGAGAGCTTGACCAGGGTCGGCTCGGCGGTGCCGTTCCGGCGGGCTCGGTCGTTGAAGTGGTCGGGCCAGGCGGTGGACTGCCGGTAGTACGCCTCCCGCATCGCGCCGAGCCCGAGGCCGCCCGCGATCCGCGCCATGGTCTTGCGGTCCTTGCCGTCGACCTCGGTCTGGCCGTCACGGTTCTCGGCGGCCTTGCGGACATACTCGAAGACGGTCTTGATCTCGGCCGGCTTCACCGGCCTGCCCGTGCCGTCCGGATCCAGGTCGGGGTGGGCGGGGTACTGGTGGGCGAGCAGCTTGCCGGCCAGGTCACGGGCGGCGGTATCCAAGGTGGCGCCGAGCGGAAGCCGCAGCTCGGGCACGTCCTGCTGGGCGACCAGGTGGGTGTCGAAGCTGAGGTCGACGACCCCTTCCTGCTTCTGCGTGAGCCCGTACGCCTGCCGCAACGCCTGGCTGACGCGCTCGGTGAGGATGAGGAGCTGCGACTGGAGCATGCCCTTGGCGCGCTCTTTGTCGTCCGCGTTGAGGCTGCGCGCGAAGTCGGAGTCGAAGCGGGTCTCGTCAGCGAGGGCCTTGTCGATGACGACGAGGCGCTCGAAGTCGCCGCGGGAAGCATCGGTCAGGTGAGTGGGCAACCAGGCCAGGGTGCGTGAGTCACCGCCCGGCTTCTCCCGCAGGGCGCGCAGCCGCTGCAGGTCATCCATCGGCCCGAACTCGCCCTCGTCATAGGGGAAGTCGACAATGAGCCGCCAGGCGTCCTCCTGGCTCGGCCGCAGGGTCGCCTCGGGCAGCGAGTCGACATCGGCGACGTTACCGAAGACCACCTCGATCTGCCGTTCGGTGCCCTTCCACACCAGGTTGAGCACGTCGTACGCGTCGAAGCCGCCAGGCCCGTCGCTGACGCCGAGCGCCTCCTTGAGCAGGCCGCGCATCTTGGCACGCCGGTTGTTCTGGTTGTTGTGGACTTGGGCGTTGGCGAGGACGGCGTCCAGGTCTACACCGGTGAGCTCCAGGCGCACCACCGCACCAGGCCCGGTACCCGTCACCTTTATCTCGGGGAAGGTCGCCGCCCACTCCTTCGCCTTCTGCTCAAGCCGGCCGACCTCGGTCCCCGCGATGCGGGTAGTGATGGAGCCGTGGTTGAGGGCATGCAGCCGCGCCAGGGTGAGGTCGGCCAGCGCGGGCACACTGGGCGCGAGCGCAGACAGCAGCAGGGTCTGCAGCAGTCGGCTGTCACCGGTGAAATCGCGGCAGCGTGCAGCAAGTTGCGGGTCGCCGAGTGTCTCGGGGCGGCGCCGGTACGCCTCGACCTGGTCCTCGGTGACCTGGTTGGTCTTCAGCAGATACGGGCGCAGCTTGTCCCGGTACAGCTTGTCGGCAGCCTCGAAATGAACACTGGTCTCCCCGCTGAACGCCTTGTCGCCGCCGCCCGCGATCGCCGGGTAGAGATCACCCAACGGCACAAGCTGCCCGAGCCGCCAGTCGTCGCGGTGATCGACGAGCAGCTGGCTCATCAGCTTCAGGCCGGTGCGGGAGCGCTGCAGGGCTGCGGAGATGTGTACCAGGGTGTCCATGAACGCCGGCGGGAACGGGTACGTCCGCCTGAACGCGCCCTCGTCCGCGCCGGTGGTGGACTTGTCATGGCCGAGCAGGGTGTCCCACACGTCCGGACCGAGCCTCTTGGCCTCGGCAAACGCCGCCTCCACCTTCGCCTCGGCCTCCGGGCTGGTGGGCTTGAGCAGGCGGGCCTGCGCGATCTGCGGGAGATTGCGGTCCTCCAGGACGATCTTGTCGAAGCGCCCGCCGCTGAGCTTCAGACTGTCCTGGACGGCGGCCTCGGCGGCCCCCGACATCTCCTCGCCGACCAGCTCACGCAAGTCGCGCTGGCGGGCGATGAATGACACCACCGGGATCGCGCGCCGTTCGTCGCCGCCCTCCACAAAGTTTGTGATCTTGTCGGCTTCGCGGGAGACAAACTTCTGGTCGTGGATACGGGAGGCCAGCCACAGGATCAGCTCGTCCATGAAGAGGACGAGACCGTCATAGCCAAGGGACTTGGCGTGCGCGGCGATGATGCCGAGCCCCTTGTCCAGAGAGACGAACCCGTCGGCATCTTCGGAGGCGTTACGCGAGAACGACGGGAACAGGGTCTGAGTGAGGTCCTGCACGAGACGGGCCCGCAATTCCCGCGGCGTGGAAGGATTCTCCAGATCGAGGTCCTTGGTGTTCTCATGCTCCTCCGGAGCGTTCACCGCCTGGTCCAGCAGCTCAGAGGTCCAGGCGAAGGAGTCACCCCACTCGTCCTCCTGGCCGTCGCCGGCATCGGCGAGCTGCTCAATCACCCGCTCGTCACCGTTACGACGACGCTGCTCGGCGAAGTCCTCGAAGAGCCCGTCGGTCCGGTAGACCTGCGGCAGCGGGCAGTCTGGGTGGAGTTTCCGTACGTGCTCCACGTACTTGCCGAGCACGCGCTGCTCCAGCGACTTGGAACCCAGCATGTGGTACGGCACCAGCAGGAACTTGCGGTCGTCCGCATCCAGCCAGGCGTGCCGGGCCCGCACCGGGTCGAGGTCGCCGCGCGCCCGAGCGGCCTGGTTACGCGACAACAGCGCGTAGAGCACCGCCATGAAGTGCGACTTACCGGAACCGAACGAGCCATGTAGATAGGCAGCCTTCGACGAGCGGCTGTCCAGCGCGGACTTGATCAGGTCGAGGGCTTCGTCGAAGTTGCCGAGCAGCCGGTCGGTGACGACATAGTCCTTCAGCGCCGCTTCGGCCCCCTCGGGCGTGACCGCTTCGTTCAGCTTCAATACGAAGTCGGAGGTGGACACCGACTCCGGGATGTCGATCAGCTCCCGAAGCAGCGGCCGGTCCTCGGGACGAGGATTGTTCCTGTTCATGAAAGCCATGGTGTGTCTGCTCCTCGCCCTGCTCAGGCGGACTCTGCGCCGCTTACGGCCTCGGTGACGGTGCCGTTGTCGGCGTCGATGATGGACGTCTGGACGGCGGCCTTCGTGCCCGTGCGCGTCCTCGATGTGGCGGCCTTCGACGCGCCGCGTCCACGGCTGGCGGCCGACGGACGCCAGGCCCGCAGTGCATCGTCGGTCAACCCGAGTTCGCCCTGCTTCTGCTGCCTGAACGCCAGGATCTCGGCGGCCGGCGACGCCCCGAACTCCGGGTCGTATTCGCCGTACCACTGCTCCAGCCATGGCTGCAGCTCAAGTAGCCCGGCCAGGTAAGGCACGAGGTCGTCGTCGCTGAGCCCAGCCTGCTGGATGTACGAGGCGAGCGCGAGGGCCTGCTCCAGGTGATCCCAGCCGGCCCACCCATACAGCTCCGGCGACTGCGCGTTGACCGTGCCATAGGACACGAACCGCTCCTTGGGCACATCCAGCTTGCCGCGCGCACGCCAGTAGCTCGGCTTCAGGAAGTCCGCCGAGGTGTACTTCGGCGGCACGGGCGTCCGCTCACGAACCTTCCGCTTGGCGGGTTCGTCGGGCGCCGCGTCCTCCTCCCGCTGCAACTCCCAGACCTGCTCCCAGTCAGCACGCTTTTTCAGCCCGGTCGGCTTGTACCGCAGTGCAGAGACGAACGGCACGTGCTCCTCGGAGAGCAGCTCCCGCACGATCTTCACGAGGTCCTGCCGGGGTGCGTACAGCTCAGCAACAGACGTGAAGTCCTCGTCGGCTGAAAGATTTTCGGCGAGGCGGGCGAGGGTGGCGACGGTGGGATTGCCGCTGGCGTCGAACCAGTATGTGCGGTCCTCGACCCGGTCGAGCAGCCAGGACTTCAGCGCCTTCTGTCGCATCGCATCCCAGCCTTCGGTGGCCCAACGCCGCTTGAACTCGGGGCGCTCCACCATGCCGATGGCACGGTTCGACTCGATGACCTCGATCCGCCTCTGCACGAGCGCCTGATAGTCGGCGGGCCAGTGCGCGGGGATCTCCGTGATCGGCGTCGAGCCGTGTCGCTTGAACCACTCGCCACTGGCCTCACCCGCCGCGGCCCGTCGTGCGAGCACGATCTCGAAAGCCCGCTCGCCCAGGGCGAGTTCGGGCACGCCAGAGGCGTCGCCCAGGCGCAGGTCCTCGGAGTGCAGGTCGTAGAGGGAGTAGACCTGCCAGTCCAGCTCCTCCTGAAGGGCAATCATGCGTGCGCGGATGGAGTTGTAGTGGGCTTGAGCTTCGCGGAGAGCGGTGGCAGTGGGGACGGCCTTGGCGGCGAGGGCGGCGGGGGTCATCGCCGAGAGCTGCTGGGCAAGAGCATCGACCTCGGAGGCCAGGGCTGCGGGGTATTCGGAGGGAAGCGGGAATTCTTGAAGTTTGGTGCCGGTGAACTCGTAGAAGCGCTCCCATACCTGGGATTTGTAGCCCTCATTTACACCCTGGCTGCCTTTGTCGTGGCTCACCATCTTGAGCCAGAACCCGGCCGTGGAACTATTGAGCAGCCCGAGCAGCCTCACATACTGCTCTTCCGTCGCTCCTTCCCGCAGCATTACCACTGGAGCGGTACGGATGAACCCATCACGATCACGCCGCAAGGTGAAGTGACTGTGTGTCGCAACGAACGGGAATGCGATCAGAAATTCTGACCAGTAGCGCTTCGGATTGAAACTGGAGTACTCAAACCATTCGAGCCCTTGCTCTTCCTGGGAGCCGGAAAGGGCGCGACGAAGCCGCAATGGAATACGGCTGGGCCACAGGAGTCGTTCGACCGTCTCGGGAATCTCGGCCTTGTGGCTCTCGTCCCGATACGGGAAGATCGTGCCGACCCCCTCATTCTTCTGCCAATCGCGAATCGATCCGCCGCCGTGAAAGGTTCGAATATGTGCGTCAGGGACTCGAAGCCTGCGAGCAGCCTCCGTGCCCAACATGTATGCGTCGTCTTCGCGCGTAACGGCGTTGAATCCGATGCTCTGGCAGATTTGCGACAAAGTCGCTGTGCCCGCTTGGTTGATGGCTTCATTCATTTCGAGGCCGCCATCCGCCAAAATCCATGGCTGCTTGCCGAAATACCTCTCCCGTTCCAGGTCGTCCACTGAAACCCACTGACCTGCACTCCCTGGCTGGTCAATCTGCTCCACGATCGCCTGCCAAACCAGTCCCTCCTCCGCCTTCTCAGGTGCCGCAGGTTCTCCCTGTACGCTGCGCACCGTCCGGATTGTGGCCTGCCGCTTCGATCCGCTCCTCGGCCGTCCAACTAGGATCACCGTCGGTGTCCCGTGTCCCGGGATGTACGCCCCTGACGTGTCGATGACCTCGGTGAGTTCGATCTTGTGCGCGAAGTAGTCCTCGATCAGCTTCGTGCCGAACTCACGCTTCATGAAGGAGTTCGCTGTGATCTGACCGACCATGCCGTAGCCGTTCCCGTCAGCTCCGCCACGCTTGGCCAGTTCAAAGAACCGCTGGGCGAAGGGGACGGACAGCGCATACGTTCCAGCGCACGCGTCGTACAGCTCCCGGTACAGCTGGTTGAGCTGCTTGTCCTTGACCGTGATGTAAGGCGGGTTGCCCACGACCACGTGGTAACGCCCCTGCTCCAGGATCCCGGGATGCTCGTGCACGTCCTCCGTAGCGTACGAAAAGTCGGCCAGCGGGTCACCGGCTGCGCTGTCGCCCTCTTCCCCAAGGGCGAGCCCCAACTGCAACTCCAGCTGCCGGTCCTTGATGAGTGAGTCGCCGACCGCGAGCTGGATGGGCCACTCGTAGCGCCGCGCCTCCTCGAAGGTCCGCATGCCGCTCGCGGCCATCGCCGCGACCAGGAGCCGGAAACGGGCCACTGCGACCGCGAACGGGTTGAGGTCCACCCCGTGCACCGAGTTCAGGGCCGCTCGCACCCGCTCGTAAGCGCCAACCTCGGGCCGCTGCTCAGCCCACATCCGCACAAGCCGCCGGAATGCACCGAGTACGAAGTGGCCGGACCCGCAGGTCGGGTCGATCACCTTCAGCTCTTCGAAGCCGAACTCACGCACTGCCGGGGTCATCGTCCGGTCAAGGATGAACTCCTCCACGAACTCCGGCGTCTGCAGCAGTGCATACGTCTTGCGGGCTGCCTCGCTCAGGTCCTGGTACAGGTCGCCCAGGAACCGGGTGTCCCAGCCCTCGGTACCGTCTTCGCTCAGTGGGTCGCTGAAGTCGTGCACGAGGACCGGCCTGCCCTCGCCTTCGTTCCCGTTGCCCGCGCCGGTGCGCTGCTCCCGCCAGAACGCGAGCAGCGCGCCCGCGCCATCGTGCGAAAGCGGGATCTGGTAGAGCGGGTTGTGGTCGCGGTCGAAGAGGAGCCGCCCGGCTTGCCCGGCGCCCAGTTCGGCGAACGCTGTCTCCAGCCATCCTCGGTATGTCGGGTTGGTGTCCTCCTCCAGGTACTCCTCGAACCGCGCCTGGGCGGTCTCCCGCCCTGCCACGTCGGGGGAGGTGATGTAGGGCTCGGCGATCAGCCGGTTGTCCTCGCTGAACCGCACGAAGACCGTGCCGAGCACCCAGGCCACCGCGACCTGGGTGATCCGCTCGCCGAGCCAGGCGTTCCACGTCGCCGACGTACGGCCCAGCTTCCGGGCCTGCTCATACTCGCCGCGCAGCCGCGTTCCGACCTCGGGGACGGCTTTGACCTGCTGTTCCAGATCGGTCTCTGCCGCCTTGACCTGCTTCTGCAGGTCGGCGAGGAGGCTCTGGCGGTCGATCACGAACGGCTCCTGAGGAGAAAAGCGAAGGGACGGAAGAAGATCGGGTTAGGAGGAGGGGCGGGTCAGGCGTCCGGCTCGAGGTGTTTGCGCGCGACCCAGGCGTCAGGCACAACGATCCACTCGTCGAACCCCGCCTGGTACGGAACACTCTGCCCGGCCAACCGCGGCGCCCGTGCCGGATCGGACTGGGCGACGAGCAGCCACAGCGGGCTGCCACCCTGCCGAGCCTCCTCCGCGAGCCGCCCGAGCAGGTCGAGCGCGTCATAGCGGGCCAGCACCGCAGTGTCGGTGAGCAACAGCGGACCATCGGCCTCCGCCAGATGCTCCCGCAGCTGCGGCTCGATCCGGCCCCACGCCTTGTCGGTGCGTATGCGCAGCTGCTGATGGGCCCGGCTGCCCGGCTCGGCGGCGTCCGCCTTGAGGACGGTCTCCCAGGTCGGCCGGGCAGCCTCGCCGACCACGCCGCGCAATTCGGCCACGAACAGTGCGGTCACCGACACCGGCCGAGCCCCGTATGGTTCGCCGGCCAGCCGCAGCACCGCGTCCTCGGCCCGCCGCTGGGGCACGGTCAGGACCCGGAAGCCGTCCTGCCGCGCCGAGTGCATAAGTCGCTGCTCAGCCTTGACGGCAGCGGCGACGGCCGCGTCCGCGTCGTACTGGGTGGGGGCCGAGCGGCGCGCAGCCGAGGCACCCCAGCTCGCCGAGGTCAGCCCGGCAGTTGCGTCCCCGGAGGGGCGGTCCGGGATGAGCCGGAGCACCTTGTCGTAGCGGGTGGCCAGTTTCAGCTCGAAGCCGGCCTGCTTCAGGGCGCGGACCAGGGCGCTGCCCGTGGGCAGCTCGCGCGGCGCCAGCGGATCGGTGCCCAGGTCGGGGAAGCGGGTGGCGACCCGCTTGTGCAGCGCGTCCACCGTCAGGCCCGGCTGCCGCTCCTCCTCGACGCCCGGCTGCACGGCGACCACGCCGGCCTGGGTGATCCGCAGCGCACGCACCAGGTCCAGGTCGCGCGGGTAGATCTCCAACCGCGGGGTGAGCGCGGCCCGGGTGGAGGCGGCGACCGCGATCTCGGCCGTCCGCCGCTCGTCCCAGCCCAGGCTGCCCGGTGGCCGTCGCACCGCGTCCAGCTCGGTGAGGACCGTGCTCGCCGTCGGCAGGGACTCAAGCGCCGCGAGCCGGTCGGCCCGCACGCCCAGGTTCAGCGCGTACTCCTGCAGGGCGGGCAGCGCCGGGGTGTCCGGACCGTCCACGTCCTCCCGGACATCCAGGGCGAGCAGGCCGAGTACCGGATCGGCGCCCTTGGGCATGCGGGCGTGGAAGTAGCGGAAGAGCGGCGGAGACTCGTTGTCGTAACTCTCTCGTTCGACCACCGCACGCAGCAGCGATAGGGCGAGTGCACGCCGGTTGCGCCGCTCCACGTGCTGGGTGCCGCGCCGGGCGATGAGGGCGTCGGCGAGCTCGATCACCGGGGCCACCCGGCCGCGCTCAGCCAGAAGCTCCACCACCTGCTCACGCAGCAGCCCCAGGGCCGCGTCCTTGTACCAGCGCTCGCGCGCCTTCTTCACGATCTGCGGGATCCGGCCCGCGGTCAGGCCCACCGCATCGGCGACGTCCCGCTGCCGGACCCAGGCCAGGCCCCCGGGCAGCGTCCCTGTCTCATCGGGCAGCCGCAGCAGCAGCCGGATTGCTTCGCGCTCCTTGGCATTGGAGCGGGCACTACCGCTGGATGGCTTCGGTACGAGACGGGCGGCGAGCGCGTCCAGGCTCAGGCCGCCCAGCACCTGCGGGTCAGCGCCGTCCCCGTCGGCGGCGACCGACTCTGCGACCGCCCGCTCCAGGTCGGAGAGCTCCTGGCCCGCCGCCTTGCGGGCCTCCGCGCTGAGCGGCGCGGGAGCCGCCTTGCCCAGGCGTGCGTTCCACTCTTTCTGCCGGCGCTGGATCTCCTCCCGGGTGCGCGAGCCCATGCCCGGCGCGGTGAGGAACTTCTTCGCCGAGTATTCCAAGACGTCCCCGACGGTGTTCAGCCCCATCGCGAACAGCTGCGACTGCGCTGCGACAGTCAGACCCGCCACCGACAGCGGCGTGTTCCGGTCGGCGCGCTCGGCCTGCTGGTCGCGGACCTGCTCGGCAGAGACGTCGTCGTCCTCCCGCCCGATCCGCGGTTGCGCCGCCGACCCGGCAACCGCGTCGGTGCCGCCCTTCGCCCCGCGCCCCGACTTTTCACCGTGACCGGTGCTCGGCGCCGTGGTCTGCTGTGCGTCCAGGAAGATCCGCTGCCAGGCACGCTCCATCGGCTTGAGATCCGGGAAGCGGTCCTTCACATCTCGGGCCAGCGCCTTACGGAAGAACGCCACAAGGCCGTCCCGGACCGCCGGCTCAAAGGCGTCTGCCGCCAGCTGCGGGTACGGCCATTCCTTCGCATCCGTCTGCCGGGCCGTGACCGAGCCGTCACCCCAGCGGGGCAGCTCGTTCGACGCCATCTCGTGCAGCGTCACGGCCAGCGCATACCGCTCGGCGTGCCCGTCGTACGAGCCGCGCGTGATGACGCCCACGAACGGGTCGAGATAGCCCTCGGTGCCCGCCTCGATTTCCTTCGCCGGGTACCCGGCGAGCGAGAAGTCGATCAGCACCAGCTGACGGGTGCCGTTGGGGCGGACCCGGATCGCGATGTTGTCCGGCTTCAGATCCCGGTGCCAGATCCCCTCCGCCTCCAGGTGCTCCACAGCACCGAAGAGGTACTTCCCGTACGCCTCCAGCTGGTCCATGCCCAAGCGGCCGTTGTCCCGCAGCTGGCGGGCAACGGTGTCCTCCCTGCGGCGCGGCCCCTTACTCGCACTGCCGTCCTGGTCCTTCAGCTCCCGGCTGTCACCCACGTACTCCAGGACCAGAACCCGGCGCCCAGCCAATGTCAGGGGCTGCGGCTCGTACAGCGAAATGATGCTGGAGTCCCTGTGGATCCGGCCCAGGACCTCCGCCTCACGATCCAGGACAGCATGCTTGGCCTCGCTCAGCGCGACCTTCAGCACTGCCACCGGCAGGCCGCCGCTGCGCCGAGGCTCGCCCTCCAGATCCCGCACCAGGAAGGCCCGCGCGGTCGAGCCTGTACCGAGGCGGCGCACGACCTCCCAGCGTCCGGCAAGTACGTCCCCGGCCACGGCCTCCAGCGGGTCCTTCTCCGGCTCGGATCTTTCTTCGCCCGCGCCTGCGGCTGAACCGCCGTCCCCGCCCGCGACTGCAGCCGCATCCCCGCCGCCCGGGACCTCCTCGACGAATGCCTGCTCGACGTACTCCAGCATCTCCAGGAAGTCGTCGACCGTGGACAGACGCCGACCCGGTTCGTACGCGGTGGAAGCCTCCACCAGATCGTCGATGTCCGGATTGAGACCGTCGACGAGCGCGCTGGGACGCAGACTCTCGCCGGCCTCCAGACGTGCCATGACCTCGCTCTGGCTCGCGCCAGGCGCTTGCCCGGTCACCAGCAGATACGTGAGCACGCCGAGCCCGTACACATCGAGGCGCACTGGATCGGCCTTCGGAATCCTCAGCTCCGGAGCCAGATAGGGATCAGCCTGCTCGGCGACATGGAACCCCGTCACGTTAGTCGGAGCCAGGGTCAGAGGCCGGCCGCGGCTGAGGCTTTGCCCAGTGGCGATCTGCCAATCCGCGATCTGCGTCCACGGACGCAGCCAGCGCTGCTCCTCGCCGAGCTCCCGCCCGCGTGGACCGCGGTCGCGCGGAATCACATGCACCGCGTGCGCCGACAGCGTGCGGTGGTGGACCCGCCGGGAGTGCGCGGAGCGCACCGTCTCGGCAAGCTGCCGCACCAGCGCGAGGCGCCCCTGCAGATCGAGACCCTCACCGTGCTGGACCAGGTAATCGTCCAGGCGCAGCGTCTCCGGGTGGTAGTCGAAGAGGATCGCGGGCCCGGCGGGATGCCCCGACGGCAGATAATTCTTCAGCTGTACCGCACCGGGATGACGAAAACGGCTGAGTACCGATGCCTCGCGGGCGGCGGCACGCTCCACCGAGCGCCGCTCGTCGTCGGAGGCACCACGTTCACTGAGGAAGACCCGCACCCGTGCCAGATCGTGCAGCTGGGAATGGCGTCCCAGATAGTCGGCCCAGGACGGCCCGGAGTCGAACGCCTTCGCCTCCAGGAGGTAGGAGCCCACCTCGTACTGGCGGCGGATCGGTGCGATACGGAGCTTTTTCAGGGCTGCATCGACAAAGCGGGATGCCTCGGCTGTGATCTGGTAGCGGGCGTCTCCCGGCGGCACGGCCAGCATCTCCACCAGCTGCTTGACCGTGAACACGCCGTTCATGTCGGCAGCCGGAAGGTTCACCTGAAGCTTGTCGTCCGTGAAGCAGACAGCCTCACCCACCCAGATCTTCGTTCGGTGCGCGGGCCGACCGGAGACGCCGTTAATCAGGCCCGACAGCTCCTTGGCCTTCCGGTTCGCCAGGTGCAGCGGGTTGCCGTGCCGACGGCTGGTCCCGCTGGGCGTGGTCTGCACCCAGTCGTTGCCGCCGCCGTGGACCGAGCCTTGCCAGTCCTTCAACTCGACCAGGAAGACCCCGGCCGGCGCTACCACCAGAAGATCGACCTCACGGACGTGCCCGCTGTTCGCGGTGAACATGAAGTTCGTCCAGGCACGCCACGGCTCCTCATCTGGCAGACGCCGGCGGATCGCCTCAAGACCACGGCGCTCGTGCTCATACTCGGACTCGGTGACCGTCGTCCACCGGTCTTCCAGCATGCGGCTCCCCGTCCGTGTCTGTATGCCTGCCGTGGTTCCTGTCGGCGCGTTCAGGAAGCACAGCTCAACCCTCGGACCGAATCCTAAAGGGTGACACTGACACCAAGAGCGGCCTGAGCGTGCTACGACAGAGGCCCTGCCACGCAGACCTGGTGGCGTTGGAACGGGGGAGAGTGCACCGCGAACGGATTCGGCCAGGTGGACCATAGCGATTCAAGCCGCAGCAGTGCCAAGTCGATTGCGTGTACGGATGAAGCGGTGGGGGTCGGGTGGGCGATCACATCGCCGTGGCGGTGGTGTTATACCTTCACGTCGCAGCCATTGCTGACGCGGTCATGCCAGGTCGAGCCCATGTGTCGCCGACTGCCGCCGGGGGGTGGCAAGGGCTGATTGGCAGGAGTGGGTCGTCGCAGTGATGCCCTCTGCGTAAGATCCAATGACTGTGTGAAGATCGGCCTTGAGTGCAGGAGGGGCCGGGTGGCCGGAGAGGGAATGCCATGAGCGATTCAGGGACCCAACTTTCCAGGCATATCTGGTCGCTCACGGATCTTCTTCGCGGGGACTTCAAGACATCTGAGTATGGCGGCGTCGTATTGCCGTTCACCGTGCTGCGGCGCTTGGATTGCCTGCTCGAACCCACTCGCCAGGAAGTGCTGGACACCTTGGCCAAATTGGCGGATAAGGGTGCACATTCGGACTCATTCCGGGATGTTGCGCTGCGCCGCGCCTCTGGCCATCCCTTCTTCAACACCAGTCGCTACGCCCTGGATGCTGTCGTCGCCGACCCGAGCAACTTGGTCGCGTTGCTGCGTGAGTACGTGCGCGGTTACTCCGAGAACGTCAGGGACGTGTTCCAGCGCTTCGAGTTCGACCGCACCGTCGAACGGCTGCACCACGCTGGGCTGCTGTATGCCGTCGTCAGCCGGTTCCTTTCCATGGACCTGGGGGCACCCCTCTCTGCCGGCGACATGGGGCTTGTGTTCGAGGACCTCGTACGGCGCTCTGTCGACCAGGCAGGAGGGGCTGGCGCCGATGAGCACGTCACCCCCCGTGACGTCGGCCGGCTGATGTCTGCACTGCTACTGCAGCCCGATCAGCATGAGCTCACGCGTTCCGGCGTGCTCCGCACGGTCCACGACCCGGCCTGCGGGACGGGCGGACTGCTCGAGGAGGTGGCCGAGCGCATCGAGACCGCCAACCCCTCGGCGCATGTGTCCCTGTACGGCCAGGAGATCAACGCCGAGACCTGGGCTGTCGCTGGCTCCAACATGCTGATGAGCGGACGCGATCCGGGACAGATCCTGTTCGGGAACGTCCTGCGGGAGGACCTCTTCGGGGACCAGCGCTTCGACTACCTGTTGGCGCACCCTCCATTCGGCCTCAGCTGGAAGCACGCTGAGCAACAGGTCCGCGCCGAGCATGAACTGGGCAATGCAGGACGGTTCGGTGCGGGACTGCCGCGTGTCAGCGACGGATCGCTGCTCTTCCTTCAGCACATGCTGGCGAAGATGAAGCCGGTGGACGCTTCCGGTGATGGTGGCAGTCGTGTCGTGGTCCTCTTCAGCGGCTCTCCCATGCAGGGGGGAGCCACTGGCCTGGGTGAGTCCGACGTCCGGCGATGGATTGTCGAGAATGACTGGCTCGAGGGCATCGTCGCCTTGCCTGACCAACTCTTCTACAACACCGGCGTCAGTACGTACCTATGGGTCCTGAGTAATCGCAAGAAGTCGGCGCACAGGGGCAGGGTGGCCCTGGTCAAGGCGCAGGACCACTGGCAGAAGACGCGGCAGTCATCGGGCAGCAAGCGGAAGTACCTCGGCCCCGATCAACTCAACAAGATCGTCCGGCTCTACGAAGAGGCGCTGTCGGCTCCGGTCGGCGGGTCTCCCCGCGACCAGGTGAGTGTCGTGCGGAACGAGGACCTGCTGTACCGGCAGATTGTCATCGAGCGCCCGCTGCGCTTGCGCTTCGAACTCACCACCGACGGCTTGCAGCAGCTCTCCTCCCTGCGGCCGATCCAACGAGGGGACCACCCCGATAAGCTGGTTGGCGCGCTGCGTAGGCTCGTCGGAACGTCTTGGACCACCAGCTCAGACGCCTTCTCGGCACTGCGGCACGCGGTCGCGACCGTCGGCCAGACCTGGCCGCGAGGTGCCGCCTTCGAAAGGAGCGTCCGAAACGCGATCGGGGTGCGCGATGACCAAGGAGAGGTGCAGCAGCGCCGGGGTGTGACGGAACCTGATCCGGAGTTGCGTGACCTGGTCGTCGTGCCGTTGCGGGACGATCCTGATGAATACTTCCGCAAAGAGGTGCTGCCCCACGCTCCAGATGCCTGGCTCGACCATGCGAAGACCCGGCGCGGGTGCGCCATCCGGACTTCGCTCTTCTACGTCGCGGAGCTTGACGGGGAGTTTGGGCCGCTGCGTGCCTTCGCACAGCTGGAGACAGAGCGTGTCAAGCTGCGACGTCCGCGACGCGGCGAGGCAGAGCCCATCCCGCCCAAGCACCTCACGGCCTCCTACCTGCACAGTGTCGACTCGGCCTTGGAACTGCCAGATGCGGAACTGGATGACTCCGAACTGACACCATGCACGGGCGGCGACTTGGTCGGGCGCTCTGGTAACTGGCGCCTTCTGCCTGCAGGGTTCGGTGACGCAGTCACTCGGCTGTTCGTGCTGCACCCCACCCCGGGGAGCGGTCGTGGACTATGCGAATGGCTCAACTCGCGCAAGAGCAACGCGGCTTACCCGCAAGCCCGAGAGCTGCTCGATACGCCGGTACCAGTGGAGTTGGTCGCAGCCCCGGAGGTGGAGGATCTACTGGCAGAGGTGCAGGAGGGCCGTCATGCGCTGCGAATGGCGACGGACGGCATCTTGCCGAACGTCTTCGCCGGCCCCGAGACACGCGTTGCGGAGATCCGTCAGTCCATCCGGTTCATCGCTCGTGAGGCGCGCCTCGCGGGACAATTGGTGCGCCCTTTCGATGACCCTGTGTGGCGTGCGGAGGCGAGCTATCCATTTCACGTAGCCGCTCTCGCGCGGCGTTACCGCGTGAGCACCCACCCGGCCGAGAGGAAGGACGGACTGCTCAAGCTTGGTGAAGGAACGGCGCGCACTCTGGGCGTCCTTGCCTTGCGTGAACTTATTGCGCACCACGGGAGCTTCACCAGCTCTCTACGCAAAACTTTCGGTCAAGGGGCGGCCTTTGGTACCTGGACCACGCTCATTAAGAGATTCATGGATGAGGTCCCAACGCCTCAGCTGCCGGAACTCGTCGCGCTCCGCGAACACGGCGTCACGCTATCGCTTCTGAAGGACATCAAGGATCTCCGTAATATTTCCCACCACGCTCACGGGGTACGCAGGAGTCACGAACTCGACGAGGACGTCGAAAAGCTCGAACCGTATGTGGTCTCGGCGCTCAACTCAGTCAACTGGCTGTCGAGCACCGACTGGTTTTGGGTGGAGCGCTGTGAATACCTCGATGATTCCTCCTTCCAGGCTGTGGGCCTGAGGCTACGAGGGAGCCACCCGAGTTGGGAGCCGTTTAGTCGGCCGATCAACCGCCCCCTGCGGCCGGACAGGATATATGTCGACGGCACCCCGCCAGGCGTCCCGATCGATCTATGGCCATTGGCCATGGTCAGCCTATGCCCGGATTGCCGCACTCGGGAACTGTTCCTACTCAATAAGATTTCAAATGGCACGGCAGTTCTGCGCAGCCTGGAGGAGCACGAGTTGACAATCCCGTACGCTGCCCAGGCTCAGAACTAAGTTGGTGAATGCGTCTAGTTTGAGGCGTGTTCACTGAACTAGTACTCCAGCCGTAGTTCGCGATCACGGCGAGTCGCTGCTCACGGCCCGTAGACGAGATCCGCACCCCCACTGGCCTCAATCAGCCAGGACAGCGAACCGCTTCCGAAGGGCCAGCCAGTGGTGGCCACCTGCACCCAGCCGCCCGACTCGTCGGTTCCTGCGTGCCACCACCACCAGCTGCGATCGTCTCCCATTCCTTCCTCGGTCGGGTCGAAGTAGTACAGCCATCCCGAGAGCGTCCACGGCCCCTGATCGACGGCCGCTCTCTCCTCTGGCGTCATCGCCCGCCATTGACGCAGCCACGCCTCGACGTCGAAGGGCTCGCCATGCTCCGGTTCCGGGGTCTCGGGCGCGCACCGCTGGATGAACCAGGTCGGTAACAGTTGCGGCCAAAGCTCATCTGTCGGCCAGTCACCCATCTGGGAGACCACACATGTCAGTACCGCACGCGCGTTGTCGATGACCTGGGCTGGGTCCTCGGCAGTGAACCGGAGGCGCACGAGAAACGGCCGGGGCTCGTCGCCATCCTCGGCCCCCGGTCCAGATCGAAGGCGCCGCAGCTCGCCTGTCATGATTTCCACGGTGAGGAAGTATGCACCGGCACCGACCTCGCGACATCTCGATATCGCCACCGGTCAGGGGACGCGAACCTCTATGGCTGGACAGTTGCTTGCCGTTGGTAGTGGCAGGCTCGGGCGCGGGCTTGGTGTCGGCGTCGCCAGTGTGACCAACGCAGGCGGTGTGCGAGGTCGTGGACCGGGCTGATCAGGGCCGCGAACAGGTGCTGGATCTCGTTGCCGGTCAAGGGGATCAGGCTGTCGAGGGCGGGCTGGTCGCGGCGTTCGGTGGCTGCGGTGACGGCCAGGAAGGCGTGGGTGAGCATCGCGAGGGTGACCCAGCGGTGCCAGGAGGTCCAGCGTCGGACCTGGTGCTCGTCCAGACCGGTCAGGCCCTTGCCGGCCTGGAATGTCTCCTCGATCGTCCAGCGCCGTCCGGCCACCCGGACCAGTTCCGACAGCGGCACCGGCCGGGGTGAGAAGCAGCGGTAGAAGGCGAGTTCGCCAGTGCGACGGTTGCGGCGGACCAGCAGGCACCAGTGGCCGGGCCGACCGGCGGGGTCGTGGATGTCGATCTGTGCCCAGTCGTAGTACCGCTCGCCCTTCGCGCCCGTTCCGGCCGACAGCCGTTGCCAGGCCCGCTTCGGGATCCGTGCGGCCAGGGTCTTGGCCTGGAACTTCCCGGCGTGCGTGATGACAGGGTGGGTGCTGGAGACGGCCAGGACGTAGCCGGTCCGCCGGCGTTCAAGGGTGATCCGCAGGTGCGGGTTGTCGCCGTAGACCTCGTCGCCTGCGACCCAGCGTGCTGGGGTTCCCGCGTCGAGCGCCCGCTCGACCATGCGGGCGGCGAGTTGGGGCTTGGTGGCGAAGGCCAGATCGTCCGGGATGCCCGCGTTCCGGCAGCGGTCCGGGTCCTCGGTCCAAGAGCGTGGCACGTACAGGGCTCGGTCGATGGCAGCGTGTCCGCGGTCCGCGGAGTACACGAGATAGACGGCGACCGGGCGTTCTCGATGCGGCCGGCCGTGCCGGTGTACTGGCGCTGGACGCCGACGGTCGCCGTGCCCTTCTTCAGATCGCCCGTCTCGTCGACCACGAGCACCGCCTGGTCGTCGGCGAGGTGCTCGACGACGTAGGCGCGCACGTCATCGCGGACCGCGTCGGCGTCCCACTTCGCACGGTGCAGCAGGTGCTGCATGCCGTCCGGGGTCGCGTCGCCCGCATGCTCGGCCAGCGTCCAGCAGTTCTTCCTCGGCAGGTCCGACAGCAGTCCGAGCACCAACGCGGTTGCGCGACGTCGGGGTTCGACCCGAGCGAACCGGCCCGCCACGCGGCCCATCAGCTGGTCGAACATCGCCCGCCACCGGGCAGGCACTACGCTGTGACCCGCGGCCACCGCCTGATCTTCGTTTGTCCACACAACTCACGATGATCAACGGTGGCCGCAGCCATCTCCGCACCAGCCCCGACCAGCAAGATCACGATCTACGGCTGGAGTACTAACCCCTCTGTATTGAATTGATGGTGGAATTTGCGAATCGCGAACGTCCAATTTTGGAAAACCCAGAATGGAAAGGGTCGGCCGAAGCCGTACCAGGTCCGTTGGGCTGTTGACGGGAAAGCCTTCTATGCCTCCTACCGCTCTTCTGCCCATGCTGAGCTCTTCCGTGTCAATCTTGTCGCTGCTGCGAACCGTGGCGAGGTCTTCGATACCGAGACTGGGCTCCCTGTGTCGATGCAGCCGGAGACAGAGGCGCTGACGTGGTATCAATTGGCCTGCACCTATGCGCAGATGAAATGGCCGGGTGCGGCGGCAAATACGCGCAAGAATACGGCTTCCGCGCTGGCTCGTATAACAACTGAACTGCTCGTCGAGCCTAAAAGGGGTGTGGTGGCGCCGGACTCGCAAGTAATGCGTCGGGCCCTGACTCACTGGGCCTTCCGGCTGACAGCGCGGAGTGAAGCACCGGAAGCTGACGTGACGGCCGCGTTGGAGTGGGTCGCGCAACACTCGCGGCCGGTGGCCGATTTGAAGGACCTTGATGTCGGTCGTCATGTCCTGCGGTCCATCAGCTACCGTCTGGATGGAACGCCTGCGAGTCCCAGCCACTCACAACGGATCCGGGCCGTGTTTCACAACACGCTCGAATACGCGGTCGAAAAGGGCGACCTTCCGGAAAATCCTCTCACTAGGATTGGTGGACGTGCTCCACGTCTCACCCGCCAGGTGGATCCGCGCGTGGTGGTGAGTCCACGGCAGGCCAGAGAACTCCTGACCGCGGTCACCTACGTCGGCACCTGGGCGCACGGGCGAGGGCGACTCCTCATGCCGTTCTTCGCCACCTTGTACTTCGCGGCACTGCGGCCGGAAGAGGCGGTCGAGCTGAGACTTCAGGATTGCCAGCTCCCGAAGAAGGGGCCGGGCCTCCTCACGCTGCATCAGGCCAGCACACGCGCCGGCTCCGCATGGACGGATGACGGGCGAAAGCACGAGCAGCGAGGGCTCAAGCACCGGGCCCGCGGCGACGTGCGTCTGGTACCGGTTTCCCCTGAACTGGTCCAGATGCTGCGGGCGTACGTCGACGAGTTCGGGACGGCGGAGGACGGTCGGCTCTTCCGCAGCCCGAGCGGAGGCCGGTTGGACTCCACCCGATACCTCGATGTCTGGCACAAGGCGCGGCGCATTGCCTTCCCGCCACACCTCGTGGACTCCCTCCTTGCGAGGAGGCCGTACGACCTGCGTCATGCCGCGGTCTCCCTGTGGCTGAACTCTGGTGTCCCCGCCGCTGAGGTTGCCGAGATGGCGGGCCACAGCGTGGCGATCCTGATGGACGCGTACTACAAGTGCATCCACGGCCAGCGGGAGCAGATGGTGCAGCGCATCATCGATGCCCTCAGTGAAGATCGGGAAGGCGGGGCGTCAGGCGAAGTGGACTAGACCATACGCCTTCGCTGGCACACTATTGGCACAATCGCTGTGGGGTGCAACGAAACGCGATGAGACGCGGTGGGGTGCGCCTCTGGCCACGACCCCTGCTTCGTTCTCGGCAAGAACATCGTAACGACCGGACCGCGGAGCGTCGCACGACGCGGCGCGGGCCAGCCGACGACCGGTGAAACCGCAGGTCAGCCCAGCTTACGGAACAGCCCCTCCTGGACCACGGACACGATCAGTTGCCCTGAGAGGTTGTAGATGCGGCCCCGAGCTAGACCCCGGCCACCCACCGCGATCGGCGACTCCTGGTCGTACAGGAACCACTCGTCCGCCCGGAACGGCCGGTGGAACCACATGGCATGGTCCAGCGAGGCCATGTCGAAGTTCCGGCGGCCCCACAACGGCTCGATGGGGATGCGCACCGCGTCCAGGAGCGTCATGTCACTGGCGTAGGTCAGCGCGCAGGTGTGGACCAGGGGATCGTCGCCCAGCGGTCCCACCGCGCGCATCCACACGGCGCTGCGCGGCTCGGCACCCTCGACCTCCTCGGCGGTCCAGCGCAACGGGTCCGCGTAACGGATGTCGAAGGGCTGGCGCCGCACCATCCGCTCCAACTGCTCCGGCAGCGAACCCAGATGCTTGCGTATCTCCTCGGCCACCGTCGGCAGCGACTCGGGGTGCGGCAGCTCCCGGGCCGGCGGCAGCTGGTGCTCGAACGGTCCTTCCTCAGGCTTGTGAAAGGAGGCGGTCAGATTGAAGATCGTGCGTCCCTGCTGCACGGCGGTGACCCGGCGCGTGGTGAACGAGCGCCCGTCGCGGACCCGCTCCACCTGGTACACGATCGGCACGCCCGGACGGCCCGGGCGCAGGAAATACGCGTGCAGCGAGTGCACCGGGCGGTCCCCGTCCGTGGTGCGGCCGGCGGCGACCAGGGCCTGGCCCGCCACCTGGCCGCCGAAGACCCGCTGCAAGGACTCCTGCGGGCTTCGGCCACGGAAGATGTTGACCTCGATCTGCTCCAGGTCGAGCAGATCGACCAGTCTTTCAGCCGGGTTCGTCGTCATGGGTGGGATTCTCCTGTGGTCACAGCTGGCCGACATCGGTGACGCGTACGACCGCACGGCCCTCGGCGTCCGAGGCCGCGAGGTCGACCTCCGCGCTGATGCCCCAGTCGTGGTCGCCGTTGGGGTCGTCGAAGATCTGGCGGACCCGCCAGAGGCCGTGCTCCGGCTCCTCCTTGATGACCAGCAGCTTGGGGCCGCGGGCGTCGGGTCCGGTGCCGAGGTCCTCGTACTCGTCCCAGTACTTGTCCATCGCCTCGCCCCACGCGTCGGCGTCCCAGCCGGCCTCGGCGTCCATCTCGCCCAGTTCCTCCACCTGGTCCAGCGCGGCCAGCTCCACGCGGCGGAAGAGCGCGTTGCGCACCAGCACCCGGAAGGCACGCGCGTTGGTGGTGACGGGCTTGACCTCGTCGGCCTTCTCCTGGGCCTGCTCGGCGGTCATCTCCTCGGGGTTCGCCAACTGCTCCCACTCGTCCAGCAGGCTGGAGTCCACCTGGCGCACCATCTCGCCGAGCCATTCGATCAGGTCCTGAAGGTCCTCGGACTTCAGGTCGTCCGGGATGGTGTGGTCGAGCGTCTTGTAGGCGCTGGCGAGGTAACGAAGCACGATCCCCTCGGTACGCGCCAGCTCGTAGAAGGACACCAACTCGGTGAAGGACAGCGCCCGTTCGTACATGTCGCGGACGACCGACTTCGGCGACAGCGGGTGGTCGCCGACCCACGGGTGGCTCTTGCGGTAGGTGTTGTAGGCATGGAAGAGCAGCTCTTCCAAGGGCTTCGGGTAGGTGACGTCCTGGAGGCGCTCCATGCGCTCCTCGTACTCGACGCCGTCGGCCTTCATCGCGGCCACGGCCTCGCCGCGCGCCTTGTTCTGCTGGGCGACGAGGATCTGCCGCGGGTCGTCCAGGGTGGACTCGACCACGGACACCATGTCGAGGGCGTACGACGGCGACTCGGGATCGAGGAGTTCGAACGCGGCCAGCGCGAAGGTCGACAGCGGCTGGTTGAGCGCGAAGTCCTGCTGGAGGTCGACCGTGAGCCGGACGATGCGGCCCTCGGCATCGGGCTTGTCGAGCTTCTCCACGATGCCGCCGTCGAGCAGCGAACGGTAGATCGCGATCGCCCGGCGGATGTGCCGCAGCTGCTGCTTGCGCGGCTCGTGGTTGTCCTCCAGGAGATGGCGCATCGCCTCGAACGCGTTGCCCGGACGGGCGATCACCGACAGCAGCATGGTGTGCGTGACCCGGAAACGGGACGTCAGCGGCTCCGGTTCCGAGTCGATCAGCTTCTGGAAGGTGTTCTCCGTCCAGGCGACAAAGCCCTCCGGCGCCTTCTTGCGCACCACCTTGCGCCGCTTCTTCGGGTCGTCGCCCGCCTTCGCCAGCGCCTTCTCGTTCTCGATGACGTGCTCCGGCGCCTGCGCGACGACAAGGCCGGCCGTGTCGAAGCCCGCCCGGCCCGCGCGGCCCGCGATCTGGTGGAACTCGCGCGCCCGCAGGGTGCGTACACGGCTGCCGTCGTACTTGGTCAGCGCGGTGAACAGCACGGTGCGGATGGGCACGTTGACGCCGACACCGAGCGTGTCCGTGCCGCAGATGACCTTCAGCAGACCGGCCTGGGCGAGCTTCTCCACCAGGCGCCGGTACTTGGGCAGCATGCCGGCGTGGTGCACACCGATGCCGTGCCGCACGTAGCGGGAGAGGTTGCGGCCGAACTTCGTGGTGAAGCGGAAGTTGCCGATCAGCTCGGCGATCTGGTCCTTCTCCTCCCGGGAGCACATGTTGATGCTCATGAGCGCCTGCGCCCGCTCCACGGCCTGCGCCTGCGTGAAGTGGACGATGTACACCGGAGCCTGCTTGCTCTCCAGCAGTTCGGTGAGCGTCTCGGTGAGCGGGGTCAGCTTGTACTCGTAGGAGAGGGGCACCGGGCGGGTCGCCGAGCGGACCACCGAGGTGGGCCGCCCGGTGCGGCGGGTGAGGTCCTTCTCGAAGAAGGAGACATCACCCAAAGTAGCCGACATCAGGATGAACTGTGCCTGGGGCAGCTCCAGCAGCGGGATCTGCCAGGCCCAGCCGCGGTCGCCCTCCGCGTAGAAGTGGAACTCGTCCATGACGACCTGGCCCACATCCGCGTCCTTGCCGTCGCGCAGCGCGATCGAGGCCAGCACCTCCGCGGTGCAGCAGATCACGGGGGCGTCGGCGTTCACGGAGGCGTCGCCGGTGAGCATGCCGACGTTCTCGGTGCCGAACAGCTTGCACAGCTCGAAGAACTTCTCCGACACCAGTGCCTTGATCGGCGCCGTGTAGAAGGTGACCTCGTCCCGGGCCAGCGCGGCGAAGTGCGCGCCCGCGGCGATCATGCTCTTGCCGGAGCCCGTGGGGGTGGAGACGATCACGTTCGCCCCGGACACCGCTTCGATCAGCGCCTCTTCCTGGTGGGGATAGAGGGTGAGGCCGCGCTCCTGGGCCCACGACTCGAAGGCTTCGTACAGGGCGTCGGGGTCGGCGGTCGGCGGCAGCTGATCGATGAGGGTCACGCTCCCATCTTGCCTGGCCTCCTCCCTGATCGGGGAATCGGCTGTGGCCGGCAAGATCACGACGGCTACGCTGTGTCGCCGACGAAGCGTCACGGCACCAGGTCAACTGGACAGCGGCACAAGAGGAATGGGGCGGGAAGCGGCCATGATGGGACCAGCACACTCACTGTCGGGGGCCGCGGCCTGGCTCGGGGTCGGAGCGGCCGCCGCCGCGGCCGATCACCCGATGCCCTGGCCGGTTCTCCTGGTCGGCGCCCTGATCTGCGCGGGCGCCGCGCTCGCCCCGGACCTCGATCACAAGGCGGCCACCATCTCGCGGGCCTTCGGGCCGATCTCGCACTGGCTCTGCGAGATCGTCGACAAGCTGTCCTACGCCGTGTACAAGGCGACCAGGAAGAAGGGCGACCCGCGCCGCTCCGGCGGCCATCGCACGCTGACCCACACCTGGGTCTGGGCGGTCCTGATCGGCGCCGGCTGCTCCGCGGTGGCGTACACCGGGGGACGCTGGGGCGTGCTGGCGATCCTGTTCGTGCACATGGTGCTGGCGATCGAGGGTCTGCTGTGGCGGGCGGCCCGGGGCTCCAGCAGCGACATACTGGTCTGGCTGCTGGCGGCCGCCACCGCGTGGATCCTGGCGGGCATCCTCGACCAGCCCGGAAACGGCTCGGACTGGCTGTTCAGCGAGCCCGGGCAGCAGTACCTGTGGCTGGGGCTGCCGATCGTGCTGGGCGCGCTGGTGCACGACATCGGGGACGCGCTGACGGTGTCGGGCTGCCCGATCCTCTGGCCCATCCCGCTGGGCCGCAAGCGCTGGTACCCGGTGGGTCCGCCGAAGGCGATCCGGTTCCGGGCGGGCAGCTGGGTCGAGCTGAAGGTGCTGATGCCCGTGTTCATGGTGCTCGGCGGAGTGGGCTGCGCGGCGGCGCTCAATGTGATCTGAGCCCGCCCTCCGCGTCAGGTGGCGTCGCCCGCGTCCGTCCCGCCGTAGCGGCGCTCGAAGCGGGCGATGCGGCCCTCGGTGTCGACCGTGCGGGCCTTGCCGGTGTAGAAGGGGTGGCTCTCCGAGGAGATCTCCACGTCGATCACCGGGTAGCTCTGGCCGTCGTCCCAGTCGATGGTCTGCTCGCTCTGTGCGGTGGACCGGGTCAGGAAGGCGTATCCGGCGGCGCGGTCGCGGAAGACCACGGGGTGGTAGTCGGGGTGCTTGTCCTGCTGCATGGCGGCTCCTCGTGCGGGGCGGTCGGGCGGGGCGTGGACGGACCGGCGGGGGCCCGCGGATCAACCGGAGAGGGAGTCCTCGTCCACGATGTGCATCGCGGCCTCCTCGGCGGAGGCGGCGGCGCCGTCGATACCGACGTCGCTGGCCACGAGGGCGGCTTCCTCGTCCTCGTGCACCCCCTCGTCGGGGGCCACCAGCCGGCCGGAGCGAAGGTCGCCGACCTCGTTGTCGAGGAGTTCCCCGTCGGTGCCCTCGCAGTCACCGATGCCGTCGCCGCCTGGCACGTCGCGGTCGGGTGTCTCCTCGGCGAGCCGCTGGTCGAGGGTCTCGCCCGCATGGCGCTCCGCCGCGGTCACACCGTTGTGCTCCACCGCCCACGGCCGCTCCGGGGGCGACCAGCCGCGGTCGAGGGGGTCGTCGACACCGTCGAAGTCCAGAGTGTCCTCGACGTCGAGCACCCCCGAGTCCTCCCGGATCTCCGAGGGATCGGGCTGGTAGACGTCGTCCCCCCAGCTGTCGGCGCTGTCCACGACTACCTCCAGGTGGTGAGGACGGCCGGGTGCCGCCGAAACGGGCGGCGGGCCGTCGGCACGCACGGCATGAATGTCACCCGGTACCCACCAGGTGGTTTTCGGGTGAGACCCGATGCTGTGCCCTTCTCCAGACTTCCACTGCTGCTCACCACCGCGCAACGGCACGAGTCCCGGGCGGCTGTCCTGGACTCCGCCCGGGCCGGATGCTCAGCCGTGCCAGGAGCGCCACAGGGCCGCGTACGCGCCGTCCGCCGCGACAAGGTCGTCATGGCTGCCCAGCTCGGTGATGCGGCCGCCTTCCACGACGGCGATCGCGTCGGCGTCGTGGGCGGTGTGCAGGCGGTGGGCGATGGCGACGACCGTGCGCCCGTCGAGGACGCGGGCCAGGGAGCGCTCCAGATGGCGGGCCGCGCGTGGGTCGAGGAGCGAGGTCGCCTCGTCCAGGACCAGCGTGTGCGGATCGGCCAGCACCAGTCGGGCCAGCGCGACCTGCTGGGCCTGCGCCGGAGTCAGCGCCAGCGCGCCGGAGCCGACCTCGGTGTCCAGCCCCTCGTCCAGCGCCCGGGCCCAGCCGTCGGCGTCCACGGCGCCCAGGGCCGCCCACAGCTCGGCGTCGGTGGCCCCGGTGCGGGCCAGCAGGAGGTTGTCGCGCAGGGAGCCGACGAAGACATGGTGCTCCTGGTTGACCAGGGCGACGTGCGAGCGCACGCGTTCGGCCGGCATCCGGGACAGTTCGGCACCACCGAGAGTGATCCGGCCGTCCCGGGGCGCGTAGATCCCGGCGAGGAGCCGGCCCAGGGTGGACTTGCCCGCCCCCGAGGGACCGACCAGGGCGAGCCGGGTGCCCGGCGCGACCCGCAGGGAGACCTCGCGCAGCACGTCGACGCCCTCGCGGTAGCCGAAGCGCACCCGCTCGGCGTGCACCTCCCGCCCGTCGGGAGCCACCGAGGCGTCCCCCGCGTCCGGTTCGATCTCCCGGACACCGACCAGGCGGGCGAGCGACACCTGGGCCACCTGCACCTCGTCGTACCAGCGCAGGATCAGGTTCACCGGGTCGACGAGCATCTGCGCGATCAGCGCACCCGTGGTCAGCTGGCCCACATCGAGCCAGCCGTGCAGGACGAAGACACCGCCGACCATCAGGACCGAGCCGAGGACGAGGACGTGGACCGTGTTGATCACCGGGAAGAGCACGGACCGCAGCCACAGCGTGTAGCGCTCCCATCCGGTCCACGCCTTGATCCGCTGCTCCGACAGGGCGACGCGGCGGGCGCCCAGACGGTGTGCCTCGATGGTGTGTCCCGCGTCCACGGTCTCGGCGAACGCGGCGGCGACGGCGGCGTATCCGGCGGCCTCCGAGCGGTAGGCGGAGGGCGCCCGCCTGAAGTACCAGCGGCAACCGACCACCAGCACCGGCGCGGCGATGAGCACAGCCGCCGCGAGCGGCGGGGCCGTCACCACGAGCCCGCCGAGCAGCAGCAGTGCCCAGACGACACCGATCGCGAGTTGCGGCACGGCCTCCCGCATGGCGTTGGCCAGCCGGTCGACGTCGGTGGTGATGCGGGAGAGCAGGTCACCCGTGCCCGCCCGCTCCAGCACGCCGGGCGGCAGCCCGACCGAGCGGACGAGGAAGTCCTCGCGCAGATCGGCGAGCATCCGTTCGCCGAGCATGGCACCCCGCAGCCGCACCTGCCGGACGAACCCCGCCTGCACGGCGAGCGCCAGCACGAACAGTGCCACGGTCAGGCCCAGACGCAGCTCCCGTGCCCCGTCCGACACCCGCTGGACCAGGTCGCCGAGCAGGTAGGGGCCCACCATGGACGCGATCACGGCCACCGTGTTCACGCCGATCAGCAGCAGGAAGGCCCGGCGGTGCCGGCGGAACAGCTCGGCGACATAGGCGCGCACGGTCGAGGCCGCGCCCACGGGCAGGGTGGTGGCGGTGGTCGGGGCTGCCGGGTCGTACGCCGGTGGCGGGACGCCGATCATGCGCTCTCCTCGATCTCTTCCAGTTCCCTGAGGGCGTCCCGCAGCACACCCTCGTCGTCCGTCTCCCGGGTCACCACGGCCCGGTATCGCGGCTCGCCGTCGAACAGCTCGCGGTGCGTACCGCTCGCCACGGCCTCGCCCTCGTGGACCAGGACGACCCGGTCCGCGCGGTCGAGCAGCAGCGGCGAGGAGGTGAACACCACCGTGGTGCGCCCCGAGCGCAGCCGGCGCAGTCCGTCGGCGACCCCGGCCTCGGTGTGCGAATCGACCGCCGAGGTCGGCTCGTCCAGCACCAGCACCTCGGGATCAGTGATCAGAGACCGGGCCAGCGCGAGCCGCTGGCGCTGGCCGCCGGAGAGGGACCGGCCGCGCTCGGTGATGCGGGCGTCCATCGGGTCGGCGACGTCGACAGACCCCTCCACCAGCGCGTCCAGGACGTCCTCGCACCGCGCGGCCGCGAGGGCCTCGTCGGCCGAGACGGCGCCGGACGCCGGGACGTCGAACAGTTCCCGCAGGGTGCCGGAGAGCAGCACCGGGTCCTTGTCCTGGACGAGGACGGCGGTCCGGGCGACGTCCAGCGGGAGCCGGTCCAGGGGCGTGCCGCCGAGCAGGACCGAACGGCCCGGTTCCGTGGGGTGGCCGCCGAGCCGCTCCGCGAGACGCCCGGCCGCGTCCGGGTCGCCGCACACGACGGCGGTGAGCCGGCCGGCCGGGGCGACCAGCCCGGTGACGGGGTCGTGCAGTTCGCCCCGGGGCGCTTCCGTGACACCGTCCGCCGCGGTGGCGGTGCCGCCGGGGTCGGCCGTGGCCGGTCGGCGCAGCGACAGCACCCGTGCGGTGCGGGTGGCCGAGGGGCGGGAGAAGGAGTAGGACATGGCGATCTCTTCGAAGTGCTGCAGCGGGTAACTGAGCACCATCACCGCGCTGTAGACGGTGACCAGTTCGCCGACGGCGATGCGGCCCTGGCGGGCCAGCTGGACGCCGTACCAGACGACCGCGATCAGCAGCAGGCCCGGCAGCAGCACCTGGACGGCGGAGATCAGCGACCACATCCGGGCGCTGCGCACCGCCGCGTGCCGCACCTCCTGGGAGGCGCGGCGGTAGCGGTCGAGGAACAGTTCCTCGCCGCCGATGCCGCGCAGCACGCGCAGTCCGGCGACGGTGTCCGAGGCGAGTTCGGTGGCCCGGCCCGCCTTCTCGCGCTGCACGTCGGCGCGGCGTGTCGCGCGCGGCAGCAGGGGCAGTGCCGCGAGGGCCACCACGGGCAGTCCGGCGGCGACGACCACGCCGAGCGAGGGCTGGTAGAGGAGGAGGCCGGCGCAGACGAGGACCACGGTCAGCGCGGCGGCGGTGAAGCGGGACACCGCCTCCACGAACCAGCCGATCTTCTCCACGTCTCCCGTGGACACGGCGACCACTTCTCCGGCCGCCACCCGGCGGGTCAGCGTCGAGCCCAGCTCGGCCGCCTTGCGGGCGAGCAACTGCTGGACGCGGGCGGCGGCGGTGATCCAGTTGGTGACGGCGGCCCGGTGCAGAAAGGTGTCGCCCACGGCCACGGCCGCCCCGCACAACAGCATCAGGGCACCCGCCAGCGCCAGCCGCTCGCCGGACCGGTCGACGACCGCCTGTACGGCGAGGCCCACGCAGAACGGCAGCGCGGACACGGCGACGAAGTGGAGCAGCCCCCAGGCCAGCGCCTTCAGCTGGCCGCCCAGCTGGTTGCGGAAGAGCCACCACAGAAGTCGGGGACCCGAGCGTGCGTCGGGCACGCCCGGGTCGGGATAGGGAAGGTCTTGAATCTGCATGACGTCCAGACGGCTCGTGACAGCGTGTCAGGGAACGACGGCAGCCGAGGGAGCTGCCCGGGACAAGCCGTGAAAGGTTCGCGTCGCAGAGTCGTGAATTTCAAACGGTTTTCCCGCCAGCCAGGCGCCATGTCGCCAAGCGCGGCGCGGGCGCCCTCGGTGGCTCGCGTCAGAAGGTGCGCCGTGGACGGCCCGCTCCCCGGCCCAGGAGCGGACCGGGGAGGGCGGTGGAGAACGGCGTACGACCCCGTGGCGTCACTGGTCCGATGAGCGGTCCTGGGTGTCCGTCGACGTTTCCGCCGATGTTTCCGCGGATGTCTCCGCCGACGGGCCAGCGGTCACGGGCGCGCCGACCACGTCCACGTCGCTGGAGCGGACATAGGCGATCCGGTTGTCGAACTGGATTTGGTAGTACGTCTCGTTGCCCCTGACCACCGGCTCGGGCGTGTCGACGAAGGACGACCTCGGGACGAACGAGCTGTCGATGGTGCCCTGGGCGACATACCGCTGACCGGCGCGGAAGTGGTAGGGCAGGGGCGCCTCGGGCTCCTCCTCGACGCCCTCGGGGTAGGCCTCCTCCTCCGGCAGGGCCCGGCCGAACACCGGGATCTCGTCCACGCCCTGCTTGGGCGTCACCATCTTGCCGACCGCGCCGACCGCCGTCGGGTCCTTCTTCGGGTTCTCCAGCCAGGCCTTGCGCCCCTGGTACCAGATCGCCGTCCAGTCGCCGCGGCGTTCGGCGACCGCGAAGGTCTGACCGGCCGAGGCGCGCGAGCCCAGGTCGTCGACGTCCATCGTGGAGGCGCCGCCGTCGGGGTGGCGGCCCGGGTCCTGGACCAGTGGCGCCTTCTCGTCCGGACGGGTGTACAGGCGGACCGCGCTGGAGCCGTGCTTCGCGCACGGCGCCCCGGCGCTGCGGCACCCCGTGAACGTGGGCGTGTGGGTGGCGTAGTCCGGCAGGATGGTCACGATGTCGCTCTCCGGCCCGGCCGTGGGCTTCAGCGGCGCCCCGAGGAGGTCGAAGTAGTGCCGCCAGTCCCAGAAGGGGCCCGGGTCGTCGTGCATGTCGGGGATGGAGTCGCCGGTGGGCGAGGGCACGTTGTCATGGCCGAAGATGTGCTGCCGGTCGAGCGGAATCTCGTACTTCTTGGCGAGATAGCGCACCAGACGGGCCGAGGAGCGGTACATCTGTTCCGTGAACCACGTGCCCGGCTGCCTGAGGAATCCCTCGTGCTCGATGCCGATGGAGCGGGCGTTCACGTACTGGTTGCCGGAGTGCCAGGCCTCGTCCTTGGTCTGTACGTGCTGGGTGATGTGGCCGTCGCTGGAACGGATCGAGTAGTGCCAGGACGCCTCGGTGGGGTCCTGCACCGTCTGGAACATGCTCGACAGCTTCGCCTCGGTGTCGTGGATGACGATGTACTGGATCTTCTGGTCCCGCGGCCGGTCGGCGAGGTCGTGGTTGCCGTAGTTGCCCTCGTCGTCGATCTCCTCGTACGGCGCCGCCAGCCAGTCGCAGGACACCTCGACCGGGCACTCCGTCCCCTTGGCGTGCCGGGGCTTCTCGGTGCGCACGGTGTGGGCGCGCACGCCGGGGCTCGCGGGCAGGGAGACGTCCTGGCCCTCCGCGGTGGTGCGGTGGGCGCCTTTGCGGATCACGGCGAAGACGTCGTTGGCGTAGGTGGCCGCCGAGGTGACGTCGGGCGTGCCGGGGAAACGTTCCACCGCCTCCCACCAGTCGGCCGGGTTGTCGCTGAGCGGCTTGCCCAGCTGCCGCTGGGTGGCGGCCAGCAGGGCCGCGCCGCCGCGCACATTGGCCTCTGCGTCGGTGCGCAGGCGCCCGGCCGGGGCGCCGGTCAGCTTCGCGGCGCGCTGCAGGTCGGCGGGCTTCACGGAACGACCTGCCAGGACGCCCTCGGGCGCCGCGGCGGGCGCTCCCGCCGCCCCCGCGCTGGGCCGCAGCGCGCCGCCGCCCTGGGCACTCGGGGAGGGCGCCGTGGCCGGGAACTGGCTGGTGTCCACGAGGTGCATCGGCCCGTAGCCGCCCGCCACGCTGGGCGAGCCGGGGTGGGCGTCCCAGCGGGTCTGCACGTAGGACACGCCCATGAGCACGCTGCGCGGCACATGGAAATCGTGGGCGGCGTCGGAGAAGGCGTACTGGAGGCGCTGCTCGGGTGCCTCGTCGTCGGTCATCGGAGTGAGCAGCAGCGGCGCCAGCAGGGCGGCCGCTCCGATGGCACATGCCGTCCTGCGGCACACGCGGATGCCGTTGGGGACACGTGGGGCGGTGGGTCTTTTCATGGCACGGGTCTCCAAACATGTTCATCGCGCTCTATGCAGCCAGGACAAAGGAGTTGCCCCTGACAACCACCCCTCGTACGTTTCCGTGCCCGGCGTGTCCCGTCGCGCCAACCGTCACCGGGGTGGACCAGCGGCCCGGCAGAGGCCACCCGGTCGGCGGCAGCGGCTCCGCCCCGACGACCCGTCAGCGCGGGCGCCCGCGCGGGGCCGTGACGGCGGGCCATCCGGGTCACTCCTGGACCGGGGCGACCCGCCAGTCGGGGTGGCCGGGCATGGGCGGGGTGTGCGGCCCGTGGAGCCACTCGGTCAGAAAGGGCCTCAGGTCCTGTCGGGCGACCCGCGAGGCGAGGTCGATGAAGTCCCGGGTGCCGGCCACCCGGCCCCGGTAGGTGCTCACCCAGGACCGTTCGATCCGCTCGAAGGTCTCGGTGCCGACCTTCTCCCGCAGGGCGTACAGCACCAGGGCCGAGCCGTCGTAGCGCATCACTTTGAAGAGCGTGTCGGCAGTGGGTTCGGCGGGCGCCCCGTCGTCGTGCCGCCACTGGTCGTGCTGCGCGTAGGCGTCGCGCATCGCGTCCTCCAGGGCGACGCCGCCGTGCGAGGCGGAGTACAGCCGTTCGTAGAAACGGGCGTGACCCTCGCTCAGCCACAGGTCGGACCAGCGCCGGATGGCGACGCTGTCCCCGGTCCAATGGTGTGTCAGCTCGTGCACGAGGTTGCGCTCGGCATCGACCCGGTCGCCGAGCAGGTCGTCCTTGGGCAGCACGGACAGCGACTGCGTCTCCAGCGCAACCGGCAGTTCGGTGTCGCCGACCAGCACGCCGTAGCGGGGGAACGGGTACGGGCCGAGCCGCTGTTCGAGCCAGGCGATGTGTTCCGGGGTGAGCGAGCGGTACTCCTCGGTGTCGCCGACCAGGCCGTCCGGGACCACGTCGCGGACCGGCAGCCCGCGCGGGCCGCTGCTGCTGACGATGCGGAACTTCCCGATCGCCAGCTGGACCAGTTGCGCGGCGATCGGCTGTTCGGAGTCGTACGTCCACTGGACGCGTCCGCCGGGCCGCCGGGCGGTGCCGACGAGGCGCCCGTTGGCGACCGCGCTGATGCCCGCGGGCGTGGTGACGCGGAAGGTGATGGGAGCGCGCAGGCTCGGGTGGTCGTCCGCCGGGAAGATCATGCGGGCGCCGTCGGGCTGGGCGCACACCACGGTGCCGTCGGGCGTGGGCACCCAGCCGTAGTCCCGGATCGCGTCGTCGCGGTGGCGCTGCTGGGTGGGGTCGGCGGTGTAGGCGACGTGGACGGTGAACGCGCGCCCGCGGGGGATCGGGCGGGCGGGTGTGACGACGAGTTCGTCGCCGTCGCGCACGGCCCTCGCGGGCGCGCCGTCGACCGTGACCCGGTGCAGCGTGTTGCCCGCGAAGTCGAGGTCGAAGCGGGACAGGGACTGGGTGGCAGCCGCGCTGATGGTGGCGCCGGCCTCGAAGGGCGTGCCGGGCGCCTGCCAGTCGAAGTCGAGCGTGTAACGCCGGACCGTGTAACCGCCGTTCCCGGCGCCGGGCATCAGCGGGTCGCCGATGCCCGGCGCGCCGGGGGACGGCGGTGCCGCCGAGCCATCCGCGGGGCCGCCCGCCGGGCCGGACGCGGCGGCGCGCCCGGGTGCGGGGGCCGGACCCGGCGCGGACGAGCCGCGCCCTTCGCGGGGGAACAGGCCGGTGCAGACGGCGGCGCCGGTGAGAGCGAGCGCGCCGGCGACGACGAGGGCCGTGCGGCGGGGGCGACGCCCCGCCGCTGAACCGCCGGCCGGGTCTCTCGCAGGGGCCCTTTCAGAGCCTCCGGCCGGCCCCCTCCCCGGGCCCTCGTCGGGCATCCCCTCCGGCCTTCTCGTCGCTCCCCGCCCGGGACCTTCCCCGGGGTTCCGTGCAGTTCCCTTCCGGTGTCCCTTCCCGGACCCCTCGCGCGGGGTCCCCGACGGGTTGCCTGCGGGCGTGATCTCCATGAACGCACTATGTCAGTTTGATCCGGTTGTAGCACTAAATGTTCGTCAGGGTGACGGAGTGCCAGACGCGCCGCCCGGGGGCGGCCGCCCGGCGACGGCTCATTGCGGCCGCGCCCCAACTGGCCGTAGAACTCCGCCCATGAGACAACGGATAGTCATGTCCATGCTGGCGAGCGTGGCCCTCCTGGTGGGCGCGCTCCTCGGTGCCGGGACCGGGACCGCCCGGGCCGCCGACGTCCCCGCCGAGTTCGGCGCCGACTGGCACGACCCGGTGACCGCCGCCCCGCCCGTCGCACGGCCGCACGGCAAGTCCTGCCAGGTCACCCTGGCGGACGCCCGGTTCCGCGACTTCACCCCCTACCGGGGCACGTACACCCCGCCCACGGGCTGCGGAGACCGCTGGAGCAAGGTCGTGCTGCGCCTGGACGGCACGGTGAAGGGCCGTCAGTACGACCGGCTCGGCTATCTGCACGTCGGCGGGGTGGAGATCCTGCGCACCTCCACCCCGGAGCCCTCGCCCGACGGCATCGCCTGGCACGTCGAGAAGGACGTCACCCGCTACAGCGACACCTTCCGCAGCCGGCGGGACGTGGAGATGCTGATCGGCAACGTGGTCGACGACACGTACACCGGCGTCATCGACGTCCATGTCACCCTGACCTTCTACGCGGGCCGCCCCGCCGAGCGGACCCCGGACCGCGTGCTCACCCTCGCCGACACGCCCGACGGCACGACGCTCACCACCCCGCGCAACAGCGAACGGATCGTCGCCGAGGTCTACGCCACCGGATCGGGCGGCGGCTGCGAGGAGTTCTGGTACCTGACGGTGGCCGACCCGGCGTCGTACTCCTGCAAGGCCGACCACGGCCCCTACCGCGAGGTGCAGATCAAGGTCGACGGCCGGCCGGCGGGCATCGCCGCGCCGTACCCGAACGTGTGGACCGGCGGCTGGTCCGACCCCTTCCTCTGGTACGTGATCCCGGCGCCGGGCGCCTTCGACGTCCGGCCGATCGAGTACGACCTCACGCCCTTCGCCGGGCTGCTGGACGACGGCCGACCGCACCGGGTGGAGGTCTCCGTCGTCGGTGTGCCCTCGGGACAGGCCGGCTGGAGCGCCCCGGTGAACGTGCTGGTCTGGCAGGACGCCCACCGCGACCACCTCACCGGCGGGCTCACCGAGGACAAGGCGGGTGACATCGCCAATTCCTCGGTGTACACGCCGGGTTCGGAGAACAGGGTGGACACCCGGGCGGGGCACCGGCTCACCGTCAGCGGCTACCTCGACACCTCCCACGGCCGGGTGACCACCACCGTCACCCGCACCCTCGCCAACACCTCCGTCCACCGCTGGACCGACGGTGAGAACACCGACGGCCTGGACGCCACCTGGACCGACGACCAGACCGTCGCCACCGTCGGGGCCGGGCCCGTGCGCTCGACGCGCACACTGCGGACGTACACCATGAACGGCGCCACCACCATCGGCTCCGACAGCCGGTTGCGCACCGAGCTGACCCTCGGCGACCGCGCCTCGGTGAGCGAACGGCGGGACGGCCGGCGCACCGCGTGGTCACGGCTGGACGACACCTACCGCGGCGACGCGTCGTACCTCCTCGACGCCCCGCGCGACCAGCGGCACGCGGTTGGCACCTCCTCGGAGCGCTACCGGTCGTACGGCTCGGCCGGCTGCTACGACCACTCGCTGGCCACCGCCCAGGGAGTCCTGACGCAGGACCGCAGCGGCTGCTGACCCGCCGCGGGCACGGTCCGGGTGGTGCGGGGCGTGGCCCTGCGCCGCCCGGACCGGCCGGGCGGGCCTGCGCGGCCGCGGGTCAGCAGGGCTTCGCCGCGTCCCCGTCGATCAGGGCGTCCAGCAGGACGCCGAACACCTGGCGCTCCTTCTCCGTCAGCGGGGCGAGTATCTCCTCGGCCGCCGAGCGGCGCGCGCCGTGCAGTTCGCGCAGGGTCGCGCGCCCGTCGTCGGTCAGCTCGATCCGGGTCACGCGCCGGTTGGCCGGATCCGGTGCCCGGCGCACCTTGCCGCTCGCCTCCAGCCCGTCGACCAGCGTCGTCACCGCGCGCGGCACCACCTCCAGGCGCTCGGCGAGGTCCGCCATGCGAGGCGGTGAGCCGTAGTGCGCGAGGGTGCGCAGCAGCCGGGACTGGGCAGGGGTGACGCCCAGGTCGCGCCCTTCCAGATGGCGTTTCTGGATGCGGTGCACCCGGCGGGTGAGCCGTAGCAACTGCTCGGCGAGCAGTCCGTCGGGATCGGGGGTGGTCATGGCGGAACAATATCAGGATGCAGTTCATTGTGAGTATAGGTAACAATGAGCTACGATCCGTTCCGTCATCGTCGGCCGACCCCGGCCGGCGCCCGTTCACCTCCGTAGGAGCCCATGCATCCCGACCGTGAACTCTCCTCCTGGACCCCGCCCGCCGACGCCGGGGAACGACCCCGGCAGTGGCGCCGGATCCTGAAGCTGTTCCGCCCCTACCGCGGGCGGCTCGCGATCGTCGGCCTGCTGGTCGGCGCCGCCTCGCTGGTCTCGGTGGCCACGCCGTTCCTGCTCAAGGAGACCCTGGACGTCGCGATCCCGCGGGGCCGCACCGGTCTGCTGAGCCTGCTCGCGCTCGGCATGATCCTCAGCGCGGTGCTCTCCAGTGTCTTCGGCGTGCTGCAGACGCTGATCTCGACCACCGTCGGCCAGCGCGTCATGCACGACCTGCGCACCGCCGTCTACGGCCGGCTGCAACGCATGTCGCTCGCCTTCTTCACCCGCACCCGCACCGGCGAGGTGCAGTCCCGCATCGCCAATGACATCGGCGGCATGCAGGCGACCGTCACCTCCACGGCCACCTCCCTGGTCTCCAACGTCACCAGTGTGGTCGCCACCGTCGTCGCCATGGTCGCCCTCGACTGGCGGCTCACCATCGTCTCGCTGCTCCTGCTGCCGGCCTTCGTCTGGATCAGCCGCCGCGTGGGCAACGAGCGCAAGAGGATCACCACCGAACGGCAGAAGCAGATGGCCGCGATGGCGGCAACGGTCACCGAGTCCCTCTCGGTCAGCGGCATCCTGCTCGGCCGCACCATGGGCCGCACCGACTCGCTGACCGGCTCCTTCGCGGGGGAGTCCGAGCGGCTGGTCGACCTGGAGGTGCGGTCGAACATGGCCGGGCGCTGGCGCATGGCCGTCATCACCATCGTCATGGCCGCCATGCCCGCCGTCATCTACTGGACGGCCGGACTGGCCCTCCAGCTCGGCGGCCCCGAGGCCTCGCTCGGCACCATCGTCGCCTTCGTCTCGCTCCAGCAGGGCCTGTTCCGCCCGGCCGTGAGCCTGCTCGCCACCGGTGTCCAGATCCAGACCTCCCTCGCGCTCTTCCAGCGCATCTTCGAGTACCTGGACCTGCCGATCGACATCACCGAGCGCCCGCACCCGGTCCACCTCGACCGGATCAAGGGCGAAGTCCGCTTCGAGGACGTCGAGTTCCGCTACGACGCCAAGGGCGGCCCCGTCCTCGACGGCGTCGACGTCACGGTCCCCGCCGGCGGCAGCCTGGCGGTCGTCGGCCCCACCGGCGCGGGCAAGTCCACGCTGGGCTATCTGGTGCCCCGGCTCTACGACGTCACCGGCGGCCGCGTCACCCTCGACGGGGTCGACGTCCGCGACCTCGACTTCGACACCCTGGCCCGCGCGGTCGGCGTGGTCTCCCAGGAGACGTACCTCTTCCACGCGTCCGTCGCCGACAACCTGCGCTTCGCCAAGCCGGACGCCACCGACGAGGAGTTGCACGCGGCCGCACGCGCGGCGCAGATCCACGACCACATAGCGGCACTGCCCGACGGCTACGACACGGTCGTCGGCGAGCGCGGCCACCGGTTCTCCGGCGGTGAGAAGCAGCGCCTCGCCATAGCCCGCACCATCCTGCGCGACCCGCCGGTCCTCATACTCGACGAGGCGACCAGTGCCCTGGACACCCGGACCGAGGCCGCGGTGCAGCAGGCCATCGACGCCCTCTCGGCGAACCGCACGACGATCACCATCGCGCACCGGCTGTCCACCGTCCGCGGCGCCGACCAGATCGTGGTGCTGGACTCCGGGCGCGTCGCCGAACGGGGCACGCACGAGGAGCTGCTGGAGCGCGACGGGCGGTACGCGGCCCTGGTGCGCCGGGACGCGCAACTGGAGCCCGCGGGCCGAGGCGCGTGACGGGGGCCGACAAGCTGACTATATGTCGTGATTGTGGTGATATGCGTATTACGGTTCCCGCATGCAGACGCTCATTCCGCCACGGAGCAGGATCCGACTGACACGCCGGGGCAGGCTCGTCCTCGTCGTGGCCGGCGCCGTCATGGCCGGCACCGCCGTGGCGGTGCCGCTGCTGACGACGGCCGACGGCCGTGCGGGGTCCCGGCCGGCCGCACTGGTCATCCCGGAGGGCTGGCGCGCGAGTCAGGTCTACGACGCGATCGACAAGGCGCTCCAACTGCCTCCCGGCAGCACCCGCAAGTCGCTCGGCAAGGCCGGACTGAAGCTGCCCAAGGACGCGGCGGGCAATCCGGAGGGCTACCTCTTCCCGGCGTCCTATCCGCTGCGCGAGGGGGCCACCCCGGAGTCACTGCTGCGGTCCATGGTGGACACCGCCCACCAGAAGTTCGACGGGGCGCCGGTCGCGGCCGGGGCGCAGCGCAACTCGGTCAACGTCTACCAGGCCGTCACCATCGCCAGCATCGTCCAGGCCGAGGGGATCGAGAAGGAGGACATGGGCAAGGCCGCCCGGGTCATCCTCAACCGGCTGGAGCGCGGCATGCCCCTGCAACTGGACGCCACCCTCACCTACGCCCTCGGCCGCGCCACCCCGCCCACCACCGAGGAGGACACCCGGGTCGAAAGCCCGTACAACACCTACCAGCGCACGGGACTGCCGCCGACGCCCATCGGCAACCCCGGCGAGGACGCGATGCGCGCCGCGATCAACCCGACGCCCGGGGAATGGCTGTACTTCGTGACGGTCAAGCCCGGGGACACCCGCTTCACCGCCGACTACGCGACCCATATGCGCAATGTGGACGAGTACAACTCCCTGCACCAGAAGGGCGGACAGCGGTCCCCGTCCGCCGCACCGTCCGGCGGGGCCGGCTGAACCGTCGGGCCCCGACGGCCGGCGGTCCGTCACGCGGCGACCGGGCGGTCCTCCGCCAGCAGCCGCCTGATGTCCCGTACCGCCGCGCGGCCGGCCCGGTTGGCGCCGATGGTGCTGGCCGAGGGGCCGTAACCGACCAGGTGGATCCTCGGGTCGGCCACCGCGCGGGTTCCCTCCACCCGGATCCCGCCGCCCGGCTCGCGCAGCCGCAGCGGCGCGAGATGGCCGAGCGCCGCGCGGAACCCGGTCGCCCACAGGATCACATCGGCCGTGACGTGCCTGCCGTCGCGCCACTCCACGCCGTCCGGGGTGATCCGGTCGAACATCGGCAGCCGGTCCAGCACGCCGTCCGCGAGCCCCTTGCGGATCGCGTCGTTGAGGGGCAGCCCGGTGACCGAGACCACACTGCGCGGCGGCAGGCCCTGGCGGACCCGCTCCTCCACCAGCGCGACGGCGGCCCGGCCCGCGTCCGCGTCGAACGGGCCCTCGCGGAAGACGGGAGGGCGCCGGGTGACCCAGGTGGTCGCGGCCGCGTAGGGGGCGAGTTCCAGCAGATGCTGGGTGCCCGAGGCGCCGCCGCCCACGACCACCACCCGCTGCCCGGCGAACTCCTCGGGCCCGGCGTACCGCGCGGTGTGCAGCTGACGCCCCCGGAAGCTCTCCTGGCCCGGGTAGCGCGGCAGGAACGGCTGGTCCCAGGTGCCGGTCGCGTTGATCAGCGCCCGGGTGGACCAGGTGCCCGCGGACGTCTCCACGAGCAGCCGCCGGCCGTCCCCCTCACGCACCGCCCGCACCGCCACCGGTCGCCGTACCCGCAGGTCGAAGGCGCGCTCGTACCGGTCGAAGTACTCCCCGATCACTTCGGCCGACGGCCGGGCCGGATCGGCGTCGGCCAGCTCCATCCCGGGCAGCGAGTGCATCCCGTGCACCTTGCCGTACGTCAGTGAGGGCCAGCGGAACTGCCAGGCGCCGCCCGGGGCGGGGGAGCGGTCGAGGACCACGAAGTCGCGCTCCGGCTCGAAGCCGGAGCGGCGCAGGTGGTAGGCGCTGGACAACCCGGCCTGACCGGCGCCCGTGACGACCACCTCGACCTCACGCATTTCGTTCACGCTTCTACCAACAGCGTGCCGTGCGCCCCTCTTCCCGCCCGCCCAGGGAGGGATGCGTCAGGATGGAGGGCATGTCAGATGCCTTCACCACCCGAATCCTGAACGTCTCCACCGGCTCCCGGGAACGCGTGGTCGATCTCACCGGGGACTGCGAGGACTTCCTGCGGGAGGCGGCGGGCGACCGCGACGGCCTGCTGAACATCTTCGTCCCGCACGCCACCGCCGGGATCGCCGTCATCGAGACCGGCGCCGGCAGCGACGACGACCTCCTCACCACCCTGCACACCCTGCTCCCCGCCGACGACCGCTGGCAGCACCGCCACGGCAGCCCCGGCCACGGCCGCGACCACGTCCTCCCAGCCATCGTCCCGCCGCACGCCACCCTGCCGGTGATCGGCGGCCGCCTGGAACTCGGCACGTGGCAGTCGGTGTGCCTGGTGGACACCAACCGTGACAACCCCGAGCGGAAGGTGCGGCTGAGTTTCCTGGCCTGACACGGAACCGCGGGGAGCGTGGGCACCGGGCTCGCCGGGCCGCCCGATCGCCTACTCTGCCGACGTGACCGAAACTCAGGAGCCCCGCGCCGTCGTCGCGGTGACGAATGTCGCCGTTCACCGCCGTACCACCGGACAGGAGATCGTCCTCGACGGGATCAACTGGACCGTACGGCCAGGCGAGCACTGGGCGCTGCTGGGGGCCAACGGAGCCGGCAAGACCACCCTGCTCCGGCTCGTCGGGGCCGTCATGCACCCCACCGTCGGCACGGTCGACGTCCTCGGTGACCGGCTCGGCCACGTCGACATGCGCGAGCTGCGGGCCCGCGTCGGTCTGGTGTCCGCCGCCCAGAAGGTCCCGCTGGACGCCACCGCGCACACCGTCGTCCTCACGGGCGCGACCGGCACCGTGCAGCCGTTGTGGCGGGAGTACGACGCCACGGTCCGCGAACGCGCCGACGGCCTGCTCGCCGAACTCGGGTGCAAGGAGTTCGCCGACCGCCGGTTCGCCGACTGCTCGGGCGGGCAGCGCGCTCGGATCCTCATCTGCCGTGCGCTGATGGCGGATCCGTCGCTGCTCCTGCTCGACGAGCCGTTCAACGCCCTCGACCTCCCGTCCCGCGAGGACCTCGTGGACGCACTGCGCCGGCTGGCGGCCGACCGGCCCCACCTCGCCACGATCACGGTCACCCACCACCTGGAGGAGCTGCCGCCCAGCACCACCCATGCCTTCCTGCTGAAGGAAGGCCGCGAGCTGGCCTCCGGACCGGCCGACGGGGTGCTCACCCCGGACAACCTGACGGCTTGCTTCGGGCGTCCCATTCACGTGGCCCGTCACGACGGCCGGTGGTACGCACACTCGGGCCGCTGATGCGGTGACTCCGTGCGCCGGGCGCATCGCCAGTGCCCTCGGCCAAGGTCTCGGACGGGGCCCGACGCCCGAACCCATGGGCGGCAGGGTCCCGTGCCGCGTCGGCCGCGGAACGCGCGATCACCTGCCGGTGCCGCCTGGGCGGGGGGCGGGCGGAGGCAGGGCGGAGATCGGGCGGAGGGTTCCGTGGTGGGGGGTGGGCCCGTTCACTGGAGGCGTGCGGTGAACCGGGGGTGAGCGCGGTGGACGTCGGTGGTGCGGGTGCGCCGGTCGTGGCGGTCGTCGGGGTGGTCGGAACCCTGTTGTCGGCGCTGCTCACCCAGCGTGCCGCGGAGCGCAGCAGACGGCACGAACAGGAGCGGGCCGAGCGGGCGCGGGCCAGGGAGCGGCAGGCCGCCCAGCGGCTGGCCTGTTACGTCGCGCTGAACACCGCCGCCAGGCAGTATCTGGCCGCCCTCACCGATCAGTTGCACGCCCTGCGCGGTACGGAGGACTCCCGCGCGGTGCGGCAGCGGCTCACCGAGGCCCGGGACGTGCACCGGGACGTGTACGCGGAGGCCCAGATGCGGCTGCCCGACCCCGTGCTCGCCCTGGCCGGCGAGGTCACCCACGCGCTCGGCACCCTCTACGGCCGGCTCCGGCGCCTCGACGACGGGGTGCCCCGCCCGGGCGATTCGCCCGACACCGCGCAGGCGGAGATCGACGCGCTGTGGGAGCGACTGCGGGAGCTGCGGCGCGGGATGCGGGCGGACCTCGGTGCGTCGGAGGCGGCCCGGCCGGACCCGCTCGCCCCCGGCCCGCCCGGCTCCCGGTCCGGTCCGGGCGCGAACGGGGCGAGCCCTGGTCGTTGACCGGGCAAGCGCCGGTGAATCACGGCGATCCGGTGTCATGGTGGCCGACGGGCCGTCACCATGAAATTCCGAAACGGCAGTTGAGTCGGAGGAGTGTGCGTGGGGGAAGAAGAGGAGACCGGCGGAGTGCAGGCGCTGCGGGCCTGGGCCGCTGCGGCCATCGAGCGGGCGAAGGCCCTCCAGCCGACGCCGGACACCGTCGCCCGGCACACCCGCGCCCACGACGAATCCGTCACCGAACTCGACGCGCTCTCCCGTCTGTTGGACCACGACCCGGCGCTCCGCAGCTCGGTGACCGTATGGCTCGGCGGGGTCCTCACCCTGCGCCATGTCGTCGGCGGCGGGACGCCCGAGGACCGGGAGCGGGCGTACGGCCTGCTGCGGGACGCGCGGGATCCGGCGACGTGGACAGGGGTCGACGCCTCCGCGGAGGACCGCAGGTGGGCCGCGCTGTTCCTGCTGACCCACAAGATGCCGTTGCAGGAAATGGCGGGCGGGCTCGCGCCGGAGCCGGACGCGACCGCCGTCTTCGACATGATCAGGGAGAAGGGGCTCGCCGGGATGGCCGCCGAGGCGGCCGAGATGCGGGAGCTGCTGACCGAGGCGGTCAAGCTGCCCCTGCACCCGGAGTTCCTGCGTCACCTGCGCAAGGCGCTGGAGCTCCAGACCAGTCCCAGCGCCGACGGGCTGTTCGACCTCTACGCGGACCTGATACCCGAGGACACTCCGGGTGCCGGGTACATGCGGCAGCGGATGGCGGACATGCTGGCGGCGATGACCGGCGGCGCCGGCCCCGGTACCGGTACGAAGACCGGCACCGGTACGAAGGCCGGCACCGGTACGAAGACCGGCACCGGTGCGACGACCGGCTCCGACGCCGGTACGCAGTCCGGCGCGGACAACGGTCGCAGGAGCGGCCCGAGGAGCAACGGTGCGACCGCGGGCCCGAAGAGCGGTCCCGGGACCGGTGCGAGGAGCGGCGCGCAGTGCGGCCCCGAAACCAGCCCGAAGTCCAGCCCGGGGTCCGGCCCGGGGACCGGCCCCGAGGCCGCCCCGCGAACCGGCCCGGACTCCTCGCCCGGCACCGGCTCCCCCGCGGAGGACGCCCGTTCCAGCACCGCCGGTACCGGCGCCGCCGGCCGGGCCGTGCCCCGGACCGCCGACGAGTTCCGGCGGCTCCTCGTCGCGTTGCAGGCCGCCAACACCACGTCCCTGGACTTCACGAACCATGTCGGCGGCGGCGATCCGGCCGCCCTCGACGAACAGCTGCGGCGGCTGCGCGGCGCGCTGGACGGGATGCCGGAGGGGGTCGCGGACACCGATGCCCTCGAAGCGCTGATGGCCCTGCTGCTCAACGCGAGCGACGGCGCGGGCGGCACCCTCCAGGACACGGCGCTCGGATTCGCGAACCTGAAGAAGGGCGTCGACTATCTGCGGCGCAAGTCGCAGACCTCCATCCCCATGGCCGAGAACCTGGCGGTCGGGGCGGAGGTGATGAGCCTGATGGGCGATTTCCGTACCGCCGGGCAGGACGACGTCCCGCGGCTCCGCGAACTCCTGGCCAAGGCAGAGGACTTGGCGGGCACCGCCCCCGAGGGGCACGACCTGCACTACATCGGCCTCATCGCCCGGTCCATGGGCCGTCTCATGCTCGGCCGGGCCACCATGGACAAGGAACTGCTCCTGAGCGGCCTCGCCGACTTCGAGGCCGGCAAGGCGGCCGCGGGGGAGAGCAACCTCCCGTTGGGAGTGGAGTGGCTGGAGTCCGTCGTCCCCGACGCCGACGCCTTCCGGGCCTACCTCACCGACGACCCGGCGAACCTCCCGGACCGGGAGCCACCGCCGGCGGACGCCACCGCCGCCCAGTTGCACACGGCGGTGAGCCGCCTCGGCATCCGCTACTCCTTCACCAAGGACCCCGAGGACCTCGAAGCCGTCATCACCACGCTGGAACGGCTCCGCGAGCACATCCGGCAGGGCCGGGCCCCGCGTGTCGCCGGCGACTCCCTGTGGCAGCTCGCCGAGGCCTACCGCGCCCGCTGGCAGCAGGGCCGCGACGACTCCGACGCGCAGGCCGCCACCGACACGGCCAACGAGGCCCTCGCCACCATCGCCGCCGACGTCCTCCTCCAGCACGGCGCCGAGGACCGTCTGACGACCGCCCGCAACGGCGCCTCCCTCGGCATCCGGGCCGCCCTGTGGGCCGCCGCGCACAACAGGGTGGACGACGCGGTCGCCGCCCTGGAGCTGGGGCGGGCGCTGGTACTGAAGGCGGCGGCCACCTCGCGGGCCGTACCGGAGCTGCTGGAGGACCGCGGACATCACGACCTGGCCGCCGCCTGGCGGGAGTCCGGCGCCGACGACAGCACCGAGCTGCCCGCCGAACTGCCCAGCACCCTGCGCCGGCGCGCCCTGGAGGCCCTCGGCTACCGGCAGCGCGGTGGCCTGCTCGGCACCCCCACCCTGCGCGAACTCGCCGACGGGGTGGGCGACGCCGGGGCCGACGCGCTGATCTACCTCGTCCCCGGAGACGGCGGAGAGGCCCCGGGCATGCTGCTGGTCGTCGGCCCCGAGGTCGGCATCGGCGTGGGTCCGCTGCCCATCCTCTCCGAGCAGAGCAGTGCCCCGCTGGAGCGGTACATGGACGCGGTCGCCGCCCGTGCCGAGGCACACGGCGACGAACGGGCGGAAGCCGCCTGGGAGGAGGCCCTGTCCGAGCTGTGCCACTGGGCGCACCTGGTGTTCGTCCACGTCCTCGCCGGGCTGGAGCAGTACCTGCCGGGCGACGCGGCCGACCGCCGTACGCCCCGGGTCGTGCTGGTCCCCTGCGGCCGGCTCGGGATCGTCCCCTGGCACGCCGCGCGCTTCCCCGAACGCGCCCCGTTCGACTACCTGTGCGAGGCCCTGGTGATCAGCTACGCGGCCTCCGGTGGCGAGTTCCTGCGCACGGCCCGCCGCGCACCGCGTCACCCGGTCTCCGCCCCGGCCCTGGTGGCCGACCCGACCATCACGCTCACGTACGCCGAGCTGGAGGTCCTGGAGCTGCGCAACGCCTTCTATCCGGGGGCACGGCTCTACGGCGACTTCGCGGCCTTCCCGCGCGACTCGGTACCGACCGGCACCCCCGAGCAACTGCTGTCCCTGCTCGCCCAGGACCACTCGATGGTCCATCTGGCCACGCACGGCATGGCGGGGACGCGACCGACGGAGTCGGCCCTGCACCTCGCCCCCGCCGGCTCCGACGAGGAGAGCGGCCGGCTCACCGTGACCCGGCTGCTCGACCGGCCGCAGCCCGCCGGACAAGCGGCCGCGGACGGGCCGTTGATCGTCATGAGCGCCTGCGAGACCGATCTGAGCAACCGTGACCACGACGAGGCGCTGACCCTCACCACGGCCTTCGTCTCGGGCGGCGCGCGCGATGTCGTGGGAAGCCGGTGGCGGGTCGAGGACAGCGCGTCGAGCCTGCTGATGGCGGTCTTCCACCACCATCTGCGGGCCGGCCTCAGCCCCGTCGACGCGCTGCGGGCCGCGCAGTTGTGGATGCTCGACCCGGACCGCGAGGACCCGGGCTGCCTGAGCGAACAGTTCCGGGGCGACGTCCGCCGCCCCGATCTTCGCCGGCCCGCGCTGTGGGCCGCGTTCATCCACCAGGGCCACCCCGGCCAGGGGAAGGAGACCGTATGAACCCGGGTGAGGACAGCGGGACACGGGTGCTCGCCCTCATCGAAGAGCACCACGACAGCATCCGCGCCCAACTGACCGAGCAGCAGTACGAGTTGCTGCTCACCCGGTTGCGCGCGCTCGCCGACACCGCGCCCGACGACGACCGGGCCGTGCGCCGGGCCCTGCAAGCCGTGCGCCACTGCCTGGTGCCGCTGCCGTTCGGGCACCCGGTCCGCAAGGCGCTGGACTCCGTGCGGCTGGTCGCCACGGCGCCCGTCGGCGGCCCGGTCGTGACGCGGTCGCGGGATCTGCTGACCCGGCTCACCCTCGGCCCGCCACCGCCTCCCGACACGGCGGCCATCATCGCCGCCGTCGAGCGCCGGCTGCTCCAGGCACCCGCCCTCTCGGACACCGAGGTCCGCACCCGGTGTGACGGAGCCGTGCCACCGCCCGAGCTGATCCGGCTCGGCGACCGCTATCCGGAGTTCCAGTTCCGGCCCGGGGACGGAACACCGTACGAGGTCGTCCTGGAGGTCAACCGGGTGCTGCTCGCCGACGCGGACCCGTGGGGAGCCGCCGACTGGTGGCTGAGCGCCAACGCGTGGCTGGACGGCGGATCGCCCGCCGCCCTGCTCGGCGTCCGGCCCGATGGCGAACTGGTCGGCGCGGCCGTCGCGTTGGTGGAGGGGGACTGATGCTCACCGTCTCGCCCTCCGTGTACCGCTTCCGGCCGCACTGGGAGGTGCTGCCCGCCGGCACCCACCTGTGGCGGATGCACTCGTCCCGGTTCGCGGCCGAGGAGTTCAAGCCCTTCGACCCGGACGACCCCGCGCCCGGCCGCTTCCACGGCACCCCCGAGGACCCGTACCCCTGTCTCTACGCGGCGACCGAGCCGGAGACCGCGCTCGCCGAGACCCTGCTGCGCTCGGTCCGCTTCGACCCGCAGACCAGCATGCGGCTGGTGCCCTGGGCGGCGGTGCGCGGCAAGTCGCTGAACGCCGTGCGCACCCGGTGCGAGCTGAAACTGGTCTCGCTGCGCTCCGGAGCGGCGCTCGCCGCCGTCTGCCAGGACCACCTGCTGCTGGAGAACGAGGGACCCAGGCACTACCGGGACACACGCCGCTGGGCCCGGGAGATCCGCGCCCAGGCACCCGAGGCCATGGGGATGATCTGGGACTCGAAGCGCAACCCGCCACAGCGGTCCCTGGTCCTCTTCGGGGACCGTCTCGCGGACCACCCGGACGGACCGCTCGAGGCACTGCCGTACCGCAGCATCGCGGACCTCGGTTCACCGGAGGGCGTCAAGGAGGTCAACCAGCTGCTGGAACCGCTGCGTTCGGCGGTCAGGGAGCCGCTGCGCCGCTGAGTCCAGGTCCCGCCCGCCGCTCGCTTGTCCCGGTGAGACAAGTGATGCCATCGTTGGCGCATGGCACCGCCGTCCATCGACCATGCGTCGGTTCTCGGGGAATTACAGGTGGTTCGGCGGGCGGGACTGCTGCGGCTGCGCGGCAGCGAACTGCCCGCCCTGGAAACGGCCGCGGCCTCCTCGGTGACCGCGCGCACCCGCGAGAGCGCCGTGGAGGCGCTGCTGCGCCGCGCGGTGGGGCAGCTCGACGCGGGCACCCTGCGCACCGCCGCCGAGTACACGCTGGGCCTGGCCCAGGGCACCCGGGACTGGCCGGCCGCCTCCCGCCGGGCCCGCGCGGCGCAGGTGTACCGGGTGAGCGAGGAGCGCTTCCGCAAGCACCACGAGGTGATGGTGCTGGGGCAGGTGGCCGAGCACATCGTGGCCCTGGCGCAGGGCGGAGCCGACGCCCCGGAGGAGGACGAGCAGGAGGGCGGCACCCACCGGTTCGTGGACGTGCCGGCCGGCGGGCGGACCGTACGGCTCACCCTCCATGTGCACCCCGTCGACCTGCTGCGGGACGTGGACGTGGTGGTCTCCCCGGCCAACACCTACCTCGCGCTGCCCGAGCCGTACAAGTCCTCGGTCTCCGCCTCGTTGCGCCGGGCCGCCTCCGTGCGCGGGGTGACCGGCGACCTGCTGGACGACCCGGTCCACGACGAACTGCGCAAGTGGCTGGCCCGGCACGGCACTTCGGGACGCCCGGTGCTCCCGGGCACGGTCGCGGCCACCGGTTCCGGCGCCCTCGCGCGATCCGGCGTACGGCGCATCTACCACGCGGCGGTGGCCGTGCCCCGGGCCGGCACCAACGACTACGACGTGCTGCCCGCCGACATCACCCGCGCCACCTCCCGCGCGCTCGCGCTGCTCGCCGAGGAGCACGACCGGTACGACCCGCCGCTGCGCTCGGTCTGCTTCCCGCTGCTCGGATCCGGGCGCGGCGGACTTCCGCACCGGGTGAGCGCGGCCGCCGTGTGGAGCGCCGTCGAGGCGGAACTGGCGCGCGGCGCACGCTGGGACGTGCACTTCGTGGTGCACACCCCGGAGGCCGCCCGCGCGGTGGAGCGGATACCGGCCAGGATGCGCCCGGTGCGCGACCAGTCGGCGCCCGGCCGGTCCGGTTGACTGGAAGGGCGGGTCGCTCAGGGGGCGCCGCGGGGGAGCAGTCCCCCGGGCGGCCCGCGCCCCGCCGCGGCGGCGGCAGCGATGCGGTGTCAATTCACGCAAGGGACGGGAACGTGATGTCTGCGTCACCTACGGTGGCCGTATGACCAGGGGGATGGCTGAATGGGCGCACGGCCGCACGGGTCGCACGGTGACCTGGCCCGCCCCGGACGCGTACGTGCTCGTCGACGGAGTCCTGCTGCGCATGGTGCCCGAGCCGCCCGGTCTGCCGCCGGGCACGCCCGTCATCGTGCGCCATGACCGGGCCCGGCGGCTGCCGGTGGCCCAGGAGGACACCGGGGCGGCGGCCGGATGAGCGTCCACGGCATCGAGTTCGGGTCCGGGTACGACGAACGGCAGCCCGTCGTCCTCCTCCTGGACACCTCCGCCTCCATGGGCCGGCCGGTGCGGCAGCCGCGGATCGACGAGCTCAACGACGCGCTGTCCCGCTGGTTCGACGGGGTCCGCGCGCACGACCGGCTGCGCACCCGGGTGGAGGTCTGCCTCATCACCTTCGACTCGGCGGTGCGCGTCTACGACCCCGGCGCGGGCCGGCTGGTCCCGGTCGAACAGGCCGACCCCGACCGGCTGTTCGTGCCGGCGGACGGCATGCACCCGCCCGTGCTGCGCGCCGGCGGCCTGACCCGGCTGACGCGGGCCGTGGACACCGCCCTGGAACTGGCCCGCACGCGCTACCGCGCACTCCAGCGGCAACGGGTGCCGGTCCGGCGGCCCTTCCTGTGGGTCCTGACGGACGGCGCGCCGAGCGACGACCAGGGCCGCCCGCTGGACGAGACGGCCCTCGCCGGCACGGCGGACCGGGTGCGCGCCGGCGAGGCGAAGGGCGAGTGGGTCTTCCAGGTGATCGGGGTGCGCGGCGCCGACCTGCCCATGCTGCGGGTGCTCGCCCCGAAGGCCACCTCCGCCCTGGAGCACCTGGACTTCGGCCGCATCCTCGAACTGCTCTTCCAGAGCACCGACGACAGCAGCCCGGACCAGGACGCCGACCTCATCCACCGGCAGGTCGAGGACCGGGCCGCCCGGCTCGCCCGCATGGAGGAGATAGAGAGGGGCCTGCTGTGATCATCGCGGGCGCCTCCGTCCAGGGCACCGCCCACCTGGCCGCCGCGCAGGGCTGCCAGGACGCCTTCAAGGCGGTCGACCTCGGCGGTGCGGCGGTGCTGGCCGTCTCCGACGGGGCCGGCAGCCGGGACCGCAGTGCCCTGGGCGCCCACATAGCGGTCGACGCGGCGTGCCGGTTGCTGACCGAGGACTTACCGGACACCCGGGAGACGCCGGAGACATGGACCCGGTGGATCGCGGGGCGGGGGCGCAGGGTGGTCGAGGAGTATCTGCGCGCGGTGTCGGGGGTGCTGGGCACGGACGCCGGTCCGGCGGACCCCGGCCTGCTGGGCGCCACCCTCACCGCGACGGCCGTCGCCCCGCCCTGGCTGGCCTTCGTCTCCCTCGGCGACGGCTTCGCCACCCTGGTGACCCGCGACCACCGCTGCCACCTGGTCCTCGCACCGCCCACCGGCCCGTCCGGCTTCCTCTCCTCCCCGGGCGCGGCCCTGCGCGTGCGCACCTTCGTCGTCTGGGAACCGGAACTCGCCGCGGTGGTCCTGGCCACCGACGGCTGCGCACCCCTCGCCCTCGACCACCCCTCGGTGCGCGGACTGCCCGCCGAGGCGGGCCCGTTACCGGCCGAACGCTTCTTCCTCGGCCTCACCGCCACGCTCCGCGGCAACGACGGGGACGCCGAGCCCCTGCGCCGCAGCCTCTCCGGGCCAAAGGCCGGCCGGACCGGCGACGACCTGACCGTCCTGTGCGCTCTGGCCGAAGGGGGATGACCGTGGGACTCACGGTGGTGTCCGGGACCGGACACACATGGCGGCTCACCGAGCAGATCGGCAGTGGTTCCGAGGGATTCGTGTACGGCGTCGACGACGCCCGCCCCCTCGTCGCGAAACTCGTCCCCGGCCCGCCCGACCCCGAGGCGTTCCGGCGCCGCGTGGCCCGCCTGGTGCGCCGCCGCCGCGAGCCCGGCACCGTCGGCCTGCTCTCCGGCACCCCCGTCCGGCTGGCCTGGCCGCTGGTCCCGGTGCACACGGCCGCCGGCCGGACCGCGGACCGCGTCGACGGTTACGTGATGACCGACATGCGCCACGCCTACCAGCCGTTCGGTCACCTCCTCACCGCCGCCACCCGCCGTGTCCTGCTGCCCCGGGCGACCTGGGCGACCGCCCTGCGCGCCGCCCTCGCCCTGTCCCGGCTGCTGGCCGAGGTGCACGCCGAGGACTACGTGGTGGGCGATCTCAAGCCCGACAACCTCTGGGTCGACGAGACCGGCCGGGTCGGCCTGGCGGACATCGACTCCTGGCAGTTCAGCGACGGCCGCGAGCTGTTCCCGGGCCGGATGCGCACCCCCGGGTACACCGCCCCCGAGCGGATCGGCGCGCCCGCGGGCACACCGCCGGACACCGCGTCCGACGACTTCGCCCTGGCCGTCCTGGTCCATCAGCTCCTCATGTCCGGACTGCACCCCTTCGCCGGGCACCCCGCGGACGGCGGCGACTACCTGTCGTACGACGACAACGTGCGCCACGGCCGCTGCCGGCTCGTGGATCGCACGTCGGTGCTGCTGCCGCGCCATGTGCCGCCCGCCGACCTGCTGCCCAGACGGCTCGCCGAGCTGTTCCGGGCGGCGTTCACCGGCCCGCTCCGGCGCCCGTCGGCGGCCGACTGGGCCGAGGCCCTCGCGGCCGAGCAGGCCCCCGGCCGGCTGCGGGCGTGCGCGGTGAACGCCCGCCACGTCCACACCGTGGAACGGCCGTGGTGCCCGTGGTGCGACCAGGCCGAGCGGGGCGGCGACAGCTACCCCGGCCCCACGCGGGAGAAGACGTGAACACAGGACGGGGAGACGCCGGTGCGAGGCGGGACGGCGCGCGAGCCGGGCGGGAAGACGCCGGTGCGGGGCGAGGGGTGAGGGCGACGAGCGCAGGGGGAGAGGGCGTGGGCACACGTCTGTCCGTCGCCCGGACGCTGGACCGCTGTACGGTCCTCGGACCCGGCAGCCGGGCGGTGATCTGGGTGCAGGGCTGCCCGCTGCGCTGCGCGGGCTGCGTGGCCGCGGAGACCCTGCCCTTCGAGGGCGGGACCAGCCGGCCGGTGGCCGAACTCGCCGACTGGCTCTGCGCGTTGGACGGCATCGAGGGCGTCACGTTCTCCGGCGGGGAGCCGTTCAGCCAGGCCCGCGCGCTCGCCCGACTGCTCGACGCGGTACGGGAGCGGCGCCCGGACTTCGGCGCGATGGCCTACTCCGGCTTCCGCCACGAGGCACTGCGGCGCGGGGACCCGGACCGGCGCGCCCTGCTGGACCGGCTGGACCTGCTGGTCGACGGCCCCTATCTGGCGGCGCGGCACGGGAGTCTGCGCTGGCGCGGCTCGGACAACCAGCGGCTGATCCCGCTCAGCGACCGTTACCGGCAGGCCTTGGCCGAGCCGGACACGACCGCCGGGATCGAACTGTCCGTGGACGCCGACGGATCGCTCTCCTGGGCCGGGGTGCCGCCGGCCCCCGGATTCCGGGAACGGCTCGAGGAACAGCTCGCGGCGCGGGGGTTCGTGCTGCACATCGAGGCACGGAGGGAACGATGAGCGGATCACCGAAGTACAGCAGCGTCCGCGTCGGCGCTCGGTACGCCGAGCGGGAGGCGGCGGAGCGCCGGCGGCGGGCCGAGGAGCGCCGGGCCAGGGAACGCCGGCGGGCCGCCGAACGGGCCCGGGCCGCCCAGGCCGCCGCCGCCCGCCGGGAGCGGGCCCGCGCCGAGGCGGAGCGGCGCCGCAACGAAGTCGCCCGCAAGGAAGCCGAGTTGGCGGCCCGGCGCCGCGCCGACCAGGAGGCCCGGCTGGCCCGGGCGCGGGCGGACCAGCTCGGGGCGGACGAACGGGGTCTCGACGAGGTGCGGGAGCTGATCGCGCGGGCCCAGCGCTCCGGGGCGCGCGCCGAGATCGGCGCCCTGGAGCGCCGGTTGGCCGAGCTGCGGGAGCGGGCCGCCCGCGGGGAGCCGCTCGGGGACGCGGTGGAGGAACTGCGGGGCCGGGTCGTCGGCCTGCGCCCGGCGGCGGCCGGAAGCCGCACGGACGACCCCGCCGTCGTCCTCGCCGAACTGGAACACCGGCTGTCCGTCGTCGGCGGCCCGGACGGCGCCGCCCTCGACGCGGAGGGGTACCAACACTGCACCGAACTGCTCGACCGGCTGCGTGCGGCCGCCGGCCAGGACGGCCGGGTCCGCTTCGAAGCCCTGCTCGGCACCGTCGAACACGCCCTCGCCCGGCACGCGGCCACGGTCGGAAAGGCGCGGGAGGCCGCCGAGCGGGAGACCCGGGCGGCACGGGAGCGGGAGGCGGCCGCGGCGCGGGAGCGCGAGCGCGCGGAGGCGGCACGGGCGGCCCTGGAGTCGGCCCTCGCCGAGGCCGCCGAGCGACTCGACGTCGTACGCCCGGCGGCCGAGGGCGTGGCGGACACCGCCGCGGAACTCGGCGACCGGGACCTCGCCCACGAGATCGGGGACGCCGTGCGGGCCGTCGTCGAGGCACTGACCGCGCGCTCGGCGGACGAGGCCCTCGACGCGGTCGCCGTCCTGGAGGGCAGGCTGCCCGACGCCGAGCGCCGGCTCGACGAACTGGAGCTGGCCTACCGGCGGCGCCGGGACCTGGTGGCCGCCCTCCAGGACGCCATGACCGACGAGGGCTTCGCCTTCGACGGCGGCGAGGACCAGGGCGGCAGCTTCCGGCTGCACTTCACCCGGCCGACCGGGGCGACGTACGAGACCACGGTCGCCACCGACGACGACGGCACCCCCGTCCTCGTCTACCACGTGGCCGGCGAGCCCGACGTGACCCTGTACGCGCCCCGGGACGAGGCGGTGTGCGACACCACCGAGGCGCTGCTGGAGCGAGTGCACGAGGCGCTGGGCGGCGACGACGGCTTCATTCCGGGCGAGTTGACCTGGGACGGCAAACCGCCGGGCCGGCGTGCCAAGCCGCTGCCCCGCGAGACCTACCGGACGTGGACGAACCCATGAGCACGACCGACTTCACCAAGAGCGAGGACGGCACCGGGCCCGTCACCGCCAACGGCATGATGCCCCTGTGGGCGGTCTCGCTCGGCTGGGAGCTGCGGCGAGGCCGGCAGGTGATCCTCAACGGGCAGATCCGGGACCGCTGGTGGTTCGAGGACCGGCCCGCGTCCTTCCAGCGGCTGGTCGCCGGGGTACTGGAGACGCGCGGCGCCGACGTGGTGGGCTGGTGGGACCCGGTGGCCGGGCTCACCTTCCCGCTGCCGGACCACGCCGAGCGCTTCGCCCGGCTGGCGGCGAACCCGCCCCGCCCGGGCGCCGGGGGCGGCGGCGGGGGTGGGGGCGCGTCCGCGGACGGCGGGCGACGCGCCTCGCACGACGGCGGCGACGCGCCCGCGGGCGACCGGACGGAGCCCGACGCACCCATCCGGCCGGGCGGCGGGGACGCGCCCGCGGACGACCGGCGGCCCGCCGACGCCCGGGCCCGCCGTGGCGCCGAACGCGGGCGGGACCGGTCGAGTCTGCTCTCTCCGCGCCCGGCCGGCCCCCCGCGCGCCTTCGAGGACGTGCTCGCCCTCGTGCACCGGATCGCCGCCTCGCCCGAGGCGGCCACGGCCTTCGTCTTCCAGGACGTCGACCACCATCTCCCGCCCGGCCAGCCCGAGTCGAACCTCGGCTACCTCCGGCTGCGCGCCGCGATGACGGACGCCGTCACCCCGCGCGCGAGCCTGGCGGGCCGCCGCCCGCACGCCCGCAACGCCGTCCTGTGCGCGGTGGGCGACGTGGGCCGGCTGCCCGGCTGGTTCCACCAGGAGGACCCCCGGATCGCCACCCTGCACATCGGCCCCCCGGACCCGAGCGAACGCCGGCTGTGGCTGACCTGGCTGCGCGACGACTTCAACGGCGCCCCGGACGCCACCCGCCAGGACATCGAGGCCCTGGTCGGCGCGAGCGACGGCATGTCGGGCTGGGAGATCGAGGCCCTCGCCCGCACCTCGTGGCTGCGCGGCGCGCCCCTGCAACGGCCGGACAAGCTCCTCGAACTGCACCGGCTCAACGTGAGCGTCGACCCGTGGACCCAGCTCGACCGGGAGACCGTGGCCCGCGCGGCCGATGTGCTGGGGGCCCGCGTGGTCGGCCAGGCCAAGGCCGTCGAGGCCGTGGCCGGCGCGCTCCAGGCCGCCTTCGTGGGCGTCGACTTCGGCGGTCTGGGCGGCGCCCGCCCCCGGGGCGCGTTCTTCTTCGTCGGCCCGACCGGCGTCGGCAAGACCGAACTCGCCAAGACCGTCGCCGAGTTGATGTTCGGCGACCAGAGCGCGTACGCCCGCTTCGACATGAGCGAGTACCAGCAGGAGCACGCGGCCGAGCGCCTCGCGGGCGCGCCGCCCGGCTACGTAGGCCACGAGCAGGGCGGCGAGTTGACCCGCCGCGTCCAGGAACGGCCGTTCAGCGTCCTGCTGTTCGACGAGATCGAGAAGGCGCACCCCCGGGTGCTGGACAAGTTCCTCCAGATCCTGGAGGACGGCCGCCTCACCGACGGCCGCGGGCAGACCGCCTACTTCTCCCAGTGCCTCATCATCTTCACCTCCAACACGGGCGCGGAGGCCGTCCAGGACCTGCTGGCCCGCAGCGGCGACGAAGTACCGTACGCCGAACTGGAGGAGCACTTCACGCACGCCGTGGAGGAGAAGTTCCGCACGATCGGCCGGCCGGAGATCTACGGCCGGCTCAAGCCGGGCGTGGTCGTCTTCGACATGCTGCGCCGCGAGCACGTCGTGAAGATCACCGACCGGCTGCTGGGCCAGCTCACCGAGTCCGTCCGCGAACGGCACCAGGTCGAGCTGGTCCCCGACGAGCAGACCCTCCACCCGTGGATCACCGCGCGGATGAGCGACCCGGAGCGCCAGGCGTACGGCGGACGCCAGATCCGCAACGAACTGGAGCCGCTGCGCACGGCCGTCGTCGCCCACTTTCTGGCGCGCCGCCCGGACCCGGGAAGCCGGCTCCGGCTCGGCGTCGGCGCCGACGGCACCCCATGGGTCAGGACCGAGGAAGGGAACGGCTGAACATGCTCGCCATCGCCGGCGGCCACGGCGTCACCCGCGTCGGCCGCACGGGCCCGGACGGCCGGCCCACCATGACCGTGACGGACCACACCGACGCGGACGCGGTCGCCGACCCCGCCACCGCACTGGCCGCGCTCCTCGCCGACGCCGCCGGCGCGGACGTGGTGCTCGGCCTGCCCGCGTCCGCCGGCCGCGAGGAGGAGGACCGCCTGCGCGACGCCGTCGAGGACGCGGGGCTCCACGTCCGCGCGATCCTCCCGGCACCCATCGCGGTGGCCCTGCACTACGGCGCGATCGACGAGGGCGTGAACCGCACGCTCCTGGTGGTGGACCAGGCCGCGGCCACGGTGGAGCTGACGGTCCTGGACATCGCCCCGGACCTGACGGCCGGCATCGTCACCACCCGCACGGAACCGGTCGGCGACGGCGCTCTCGCGGCGACGGCCCGGGAACTGGCCGCGTCGTCCCCGGACGCCGTGCTCCTGTCCGGCGAGCTGTACACGGTGCCCGCCCGCCGCGCGGAGATCGAGGAGCTGCCCGAGGCGCGGGGACTGACGGTCCGCTGCGCCGACCCCGAACTGGCCGTGGTGCGCGGTCTGTTGCTCCGGGAGGACTTCGGTCTGCTCCGTGTGATCACCGGCCCGGCCCCGGCGCGGTCCCGGTTCCCGGGGCCCCCGGCGGACCCGGATCCGCAGCCCTGGCAGCCCCTCCCACAGGACCCGGACCCGCGGGGCGAGCCGGACGGGAAGGACCCGTGGGGGACCGGCTCCGCCGCGTCCGGGACACCGGGTGAGCGGGACGAGCCCGCACGGGCCGACCGGACCGTCCCCGACGCCCACGACGAACCCGGACCCGCATCCGCGTCCGCACGGGCACCGGAAAGGGCACCGACGGAGGTACCGGAACCGGACCTGGGACCGGAACCGGACCTGGACCCGGGACCGGACCCCGGACCGGCCGAGCCCCCCTCGTCCGGCCTCGCCTCCGCCCCCGCCCTGCGCGCCGTCCCGGTGACCCAGCTCCAGTACCTCCGCCGGGACGACCACCTCCTCGTCCTGTGGGCCTGGCCCGACACCGCCCTCACCGCGCGCGTCCGCTGGCGCCGGGAGGACGCGACCGCGACGGGCGACGGCCCCCGCGAGGGCGACATCAGCTGCCGGCGCCGTACCTACGAACACGACGGCGGCCTGGACCTCGCCCTCGGCCGGGGCGCGATCACGCTCACCGTCGAGGCGCTCGTCGCCGACCCCGCCGTCGACACCGAGGGCGCCGCCTCGCTGCGGATTCCCGCCGAGCCCCCCGTCGTCGAGTACGAACCCGCCCTGCGCCGCCGGCTCACCGGCGCCCGCGTCGCGACCGTCACCCTCACCGCCCGGACCGGCTGCGACCTGCCGGCCCTGCGGATCGTCCACGGACTCGGCCGCTACCGGCCCACCAGCACCGCCGAGGGCACGGTCGTGCACGAGATCCCCGCGCAGCGGCTGCCCGCCGGGACACCGCTCACCGTGGAGTTCCCCTTCCCCGGCGCCAAGGGCCCCTCCTGGCTCGTCTGCTTCCCGGCGGGCGGCCCCGACACCGACCACGACCGCGACATCGACCTGCGCCCCACGGCGCTGCACCGGCTGCGAGTGACCTGAATGGCCAGACGACTCACCTGCCCCTACTGCTACGAGACCTTCGCCGCGCGCGAGATCCGCTTCCGCTGCAACAGCCGGCTCAGCCGCACCCGCAAGCAGTGCCAGCGCCGGCGCGACCCGGTCCTCGACGAACGCTTCGGGCGGCGCCCCAGCCACGACGTGGGCCCCGACTTCGCCGCCGACGGCCGCAGGTCCACGGCGGTGTGCCCGGACTGCGACAGCGAGACGACGTACCGGATCTGCCCGGTCTGCCACGTCGAACTGCCCCTCCAGTTCGGCATGGTGGACAACCGGCTGATCGCGATGGTGGGCGCGCGGTCCTCCGGCAAGACCATCTACATGACCGTGCTGCTGCACGAGATGCGCAACCAGGTCGGCGAGGCCTACGGCGCCTCGCTGATGGGCCTGGACGACACCACCATGCGCCGCTACAGCTCGGAGTACGAGGAACGGCTCTACCGCGACCGGCAGATGTTCCCGCCCACCCAGACCGCCACCACCAACGCCAACAGGGTGGAACCGCTGGTGTTCCGGTTCGGGCTGCGCCGCAGGAGGATGTTCGTGGAACGGCCGCAGCACAGCGTGCTGTCCTTCTTCGACACCGCGGGCGAGGACTTCAACAGCCGCGAGAGCGTGGAGCTGAACACCCGCTACCTGACCAACGCGGACGGCATCATCCTGCTGCTCGACCCGTTGCAGATGCCCGGCGCCCGGGACAACGCGGCGCCCGGCACGGCCCTGCCCGACGCGGACGGCATCGACCCGCCGATCAACGTACTGAGCCGGGTGAGCGGCATGCTGCTGGCCGCGCGCGGCGGCAAGGCGGCGAAGATCGACACCCCGATCGCGGTGGTCTTCTCCAAGATGGACGCCTTCTGGCACCTGATGGAGAACGGCAGCCCGCTGCGGTCGCACGCCCCCGCGCGCGGCCGCTTCGACGTGGGCGACAGCCTCGACGTCCACGAGGAGGTGCGCCAGCTGCTCAAGAAGTGGGACGGCGTGCCCATCGACCAGGCCCTGGAGAACACCTTCGCCCGCTACCGCTACTTCGGGGTCTCCGCACTGGGCCGCAGCGCCACACCCGAGGCCCGGGTCGCCGACACCGGAATCCAGCCCTACCGGGTCGCCGACCCGCTGCTGTGGCTGCTCAGCGAGTTCGGCGCGGTGCCCAAGGCGGGCCGCGGATGAGCGGTTTCCAGCAGCTGTACTACACCTCGTGCGAGCACGGCCTCAGCGGATCCTCCGGGTTCCAGTTCAACGCGGTCAGCGAGCAGGTCTCGGCCGAGACCCGGCACCGGGTGGAGAGCCTGGCCGGGTACGAACCGCCGCGCTCCCTCGTCGAGTCGGACACCCCCGAACAACTGGCCCGCTGCCCGGTGAACCTCTGCCACACCCCGGGCGGCGACGGCGGCGACACCACGCTCTGCGTGCGCTACGCCGGCCGGGACTCGGCGCGCCGCTTCGGGAACTACTTCGCCCACGCCCTGTACACCGAGGGCGCGTTCACACCGGACAGCGGCGGACTGCTCGCGATCGAACTGTGGGACTCCCCGGCGTGGACCGCGCGCGTGGCCGACACGACCGAGATCCCGGAGTTGCCCGCGCCCCTGCCGCGCGGCCCGCTGACCCCCCGCTCCACGCAGGCCTTCCTCCGCGCGCACCCGCACGCCGGCCAACTGCCCGCCCTGCTGTCGGCGGTGTTCACGGCGCTCGCGGAGGACGGCTCGGTCGTGGTGATCGACGACACCACCGACCGGATCGCCCACTGGTTCGCGGCCGTCTCCTACCTCCTGCCGCCCCCGCTCGCCCGCACCCTCTCCTTCGCCACCTACCTCCTGCGCCCCACCCGCAGCAGGCTGCACCTGATCGGCACGGTGCCCGAGGCACACCCCGCCTTCGGCCCCGACGACGAGGAGTCGTACACCGTCTTCGACTTCTCCGCCGGCCGCTTCCCGGAGGTGGTGCCCACCCACCACCTGATCCGGCTGCTGATCCGGATCGGGGTGGGCTCGGCCCGCTCGGTGTGGTCCTGGACCGCCGACTACACCCACGGCCGGGAACGGACACCCGGCGACTGGCACGCCCCCGTCGCGGCGGCCACGGCCGCGGGCGGCATCGACCTGACCGACGCCGACGTCCGCGCGGTGCTCGACTGGCTGCCCGGCGCCGATCACCTCGGGCCGCGCCGCGCCGCGGTGGCGGCGGACATCCACCACAAGCACCGCGACCTGGACGACGACCAGCTCGCGACGCTGAGCGCGGCGGCCGAGGCGGGCGGCGACACCGCGCTGCACCGGGAGCTGGAGGGAAAGCTCCACCAGTCCCGGATCCGCGCCTACATGACCTGCGTGCCGAACGCGCCGGGCCCCGTGCCGCTCACCCGGCCCGCCGAGCGCGAGCGGGCAACGGCCCTGTGGCAGCGGCTGCTCGGCGAGGCCGCGGGCAGCCGTCAGCGGGTACGGCTGCTGCTGTGGGCGGTGGGCGCGCGGCTCACCCCGCCGCCGGAGCTGCTCGCCGCCCAGAGCCTGGAGCTGGCCCGCGCCCTGCTCGGCACCCCCGGCGCGAGCACCGGCCTGCGCGAGGAGGCCGGCCGGCTCGCCCGCACCCTGCCGGAGTTCCGGGCCGGCCTGGCCACGGCGGTGCACGAGGTACTGACCGAACGGGGCGGCCAGGGGCAGCTGTTCTCCCAGTTCCCGGCCGTGCTGCTGGGCGAAGGCGACCTCGGCGGGCGGCCCCGGCTGCTCGAGCACTACTGGCGGGCGCAGGCCGAGCGGGAGCCCGCCCGCACCGTCGACCTGCTGTTCCGCATCCTGGAGGTACGCGGCCAGGGCTCACCGGACGCGGAGCTGCTGCGGGGACTGTGGCGGCGGCCGTCGCCGGCCTGGACGTACCAGGAGGCGACCGAGATCGCCCGCCGGCTGCCCGCGGACGGCCCGGTGGACGAGGCGGTGGGGGAGTGGTTCGACCGCGCGGTGAAACAGGAGGTCGACGACGAACGGGCCCTGCGCGACTGCCTGGTGCTGTGCGACACCCTCACCGCGCCCGGCCGCTACGCCCGGATGCGGGCGGTCACCCGGGAGTGCGTCGACGTCACCCTCCGGCTGGACGCGACCCTGCGCGAGGCCACCGAGGCCACCGAACTCGCCCGCGCCTTCCGGATCCCCCAGATCGGCGCCTGGTCGGCACCCCGCGCCCTGAAACACCACCGGCTGCTCCCGGCCATGCTCCGGCTGCCCGCCGACCCGGCGCGGCTGCGCACGGAGATCGAACAGTTCGACTTCTCCCTCGCCGACGGCTATCTGCGCGCCGTGCAGCGGGCCGCGACGACCTCCGGCCGCATCGACGACGTGCTGTTCAGCCACGTCACCGGGGCGATCGCGGTCAACACCCAACGCTCCGCGCTGCCGCAGGCCCACCTGGACCTCGTCCGCACCCTGCGCCTGCACATCGCCCAGCACTGGCGGTCCGAAGACCTCGACCGGCTCGCCCGGTGGCTGCGCCCCTACGACACCCGGCTCGCCGACCACTACCAGGAGTGCGCCGAGAACCGCCTGGGCCGCGTGAAGAAGTGGGGCCGCAAGCTCACCCAGCGGCGGCCCACGGACGGCCCCCGACCGGAACCGAGGTGAGCCCGAGGTGGCGGAAGTCCTGATCTTCGTCCTCGTCCCTCTCGCCTACCTGGCACTGCTCCTGCTCTACCTGACCCTCGTTCCGGCGATCGCGCTCCTGCGCGGCATCGCCCTGGTCAGCGAACTGCTGTGGCGCTACGGCCGGCTGCTCGACGGCGTGCTGCGCCGGCGCACCCCCGAGTTCGTGACCGTCCCGCCGTACCGCGCCGCCGACGAACTGGCCCACCGCAACTACTTCTTCGGTCCCGCCACCCGCGACCTGCGCCAACTCCACACCCTGGGCAGGCGGCTGTACGTCCGCACGCTCTCCGACGCCTACCGCCAGGTGACCGCCCGCCAGTTCACGGCCCCCACCGTGCACCGGGCCTTCTCGATCCCGTACGGCCTGACCCTCTACCTGGGCCTCGGCCTCGGCGCCGGTGCCGCCGCGCCGCTGCTGGGCGCGCTGTTCGCCGCCCAGGCGCTCGGCGTGGCCCTGCTGATGGCCGGCGCCCGGCTGATCGCGCTCACCCTGCGCGCCGTCGACCGCACCGGGATGCTGCTGCGCGGGCTGCCGCGCGGGATGCTGTGCCCGAGCTGCTTCGAACGCGTCCCCTATCCGGCGTACGACTGCCCCCGCCCGACCTGCCGTCGCCGGCACGCCGACATCCGCCCCGGCACCTTCGGTCTCCTCCGGCGCCGGTGCGCCTGCGGCGAGCGGATACCGACCCTGCTGATGCTGATGAGCAGGGACGCCCGGCTCAGCGGTCACTGCGTGCACGAACACTGCGGCAGGCCGATGAACCCGGACGCCGGGCACATGCCCGAGCTGATCCTGCCGCTGATCGGCGGCCGGGCCGCGGGCAAGACCCAGCTGATGGCGGCGATGGTCAAGTCCCTGGAGGGCGCGGCGGAGGACGGCGGGCCGGCGATCCGGCTCGCCGACCCCGAGTCGAGCGCCAACCAGCGCGTGCTCAACGAGGTGCTGGAGATCCAGGGGCACACCCGCCCCACCCAGAAGACACTGCCGCGCGCCCACTCGTTCGTGCGCGGCACCGGCCGCGCCGAGCGGCTGGTGCACGTCTTCGACACGGCCGGTGAACGGTTCGTCAGCCGGGAGGAGACCGACGCGCTGCGCTACATCCGCGAGGCCCGCACCTTCGTCTTCGTCCTGGACCCGATGGCCGTCGACGCGTTCTGGACCCGCCTCGACGCGACGGGCCCCGAGGTGGACCGCACCCTGGCCTCGACGGTCGACCCGGAGGACGTGTTCTCCCGCTCGGTGCAGACCGTGCGCACCATGGGCACCCGCCTCGACAGGGCCCGGCTCGCCGTCGCCATCAGCAAGCGGGACCTGCTGGCCGGGCAGCCCGCCCTGCTGCCCGACCGCCCGGACGACAGCGACTCGGCCCGTGCGTGGCTGTGCGAGGGGCTGGGGCTGCGGAACCTGGTGGAGACGATGGACCTGGAGTTCGGCGAGGTCCGGTACTTCTGCACGGCGGCGGTGGCGGACGGCGCGGGACGGGTGGACCCCAGCGTCGCGGCGTTCACCGAGTGGTGTCTGCGCGAGTGAGCGGTCCGCGGCCCGCGCCGCCGGGCCCGGTCAGCCGGACCAGGCCGCCGCGCACAGCGCCCGGTCCAGTTCCTCGGTGTAGTGGGCCGCGGCCAGCCAGGCGTGGGCGAACCGGGCGGGATCGGTGGGGTCGAGGCGGCCGAAGACGTCATGGGTGCGGTCAGCGGCGGCGGAGTGGACCAGGTCGCACTGGCGTTCGTGCCGCTCCAGCCACTCGACGAGCTGCTTGAGGCCGACGACCGCCGGATCGTCCGCGATCTTCGGCGGGACCGACTTCAGCAGCCGCCCGGCGGCGTTGCGGCACACCACCTTCCCGCCGTCCAGGGCGACCTCGTAGTCGCCCGCCGACACCCACCCCATACGTGCCTCCCGCACCGCAGTGATCAAGTGACGGGAACTCCAGAGGCGACCACTGACAGCGCCCTCCGGCGGGCGGAGGGCGCTGTGGAAAAGCCAGAAAAGCCGTGGGCGGGGCCGGGAGGGGTCAGTCCTCGGCCGACTCCTGCTCCTGCTTGCGGGCCTTGAGGCGCGCGGCCTCCTTGCGGACCTCGGCCTGGGTGGCCCGCTCCTTCTCCAGCCACTCGGGCCGCTCCTGCTTGAGCGCCTCGATCTGCTCCGTGGTGAGCGGCTCGGTCACGCCGCCGCGCGCCAGACCGGCGATGGACACACCGAGCTTCGCGGCGACCACCGGACGCGGGTGGGGGCCGTTGCGCCGCAGCTCGCTCAGCCACTCCGGCGGGTCGGCCTGGAGCTGGTTCAGCTCGGCGCGCGAGACCACGCCCTCCTGGAAGGAGGCGGGGGTGGCGGGGAGGTACACACCCAGCTTCTTCGCCGCGGTCGCGGGCTTCATCGTCTGGGTGCTCTGCTGCGACTTCATGCCACCAGGGTATCGGCCACGGATGCGGGGACCGACCACAGCAGGTGACCACCGGGCCCCCGCCCCCGGCCGGTGGCCGCCCGCCCTGCCGCGGCCGGTAACCTGGCCTGGTGACAGGCTCGGAGGAATCACCGTCGTTCCGGCTCGCGTACGTCCCCGGAGTGACCCCCGCCAAGTGGGTGAAGGTCTGGCACGAACGCCTGCCGGACATCCCGCTCACCCTCGTCCAGGCCCCCGCCGCCGAGGCGCCGGAGCTGCTGCGCGCGGGCGGGGCCGACGCGGGACTCGTACGGCTGCCCGTGGACCGCGACTTCTTCAGCGCGATCCCCCTCTACACCGAGACCAGCGTGGTCGTCGTCCCCAAGGACCACCTGATCACGGCCGCCGACGAGGTCACCCTGGCCGACCTCGCCGACGAGGTGCTCTTCCATCCCCTCGACGACGTCTTCGACTGGACCGCCCCGCCCGGCGAGCCCGCGTTCGAACGTCCCGCGACGACCCCGGACGCCATCGAGCTGGTCGCCGCGAACGTCGGCCTCCTGGTCGTCCCGCAGTCCCTGGCCCGCCTCTACCACCGCCGCGACCTCACCTACCGCCCGGTGGTGGACGCACCCCAGTCCAGCGTCGCCCTGTCCTGGCCGCAGGAGGCCACCACCGACCTGGTGGAGGACTTCATCGGCATCGTCCGGGGGCGCACGGTCAACAGCACGCGCGGGCGTACGACATCGACGCGCGCCGGGGACGGGCGCCCCGCGGACGGTCGTACGGCGGCCTCGGCGGGCACATCGCAGTCCGACAAGAAGCCCCGGCGGGCCGAGCAGCGGGGCGGCCGGCAGCAGCCCGCCGCCAAGTCGTCGGGCCGCGGCCGCCAGGCCCGTGCGGGCGGTGCCGGGCCGGCCGCCAAGCGGGGCAGGCCACGGCGCCGCTCGTGAGAAGCCCCGAGGCGCCTTTCGGGCCGGACGTGCTCACGCCGCCGGGTCGGGTTCCTCCGGCCGGACCGCGCTCGGCACCGGGCTCAGCGGCTCGGCCTGCCGTTCCCGCAGGTCGGCCACCGCGAGGGTCAGGGCGACGACGATGATGCCGACGGCCGTCAGCAGCCCCAGCTGAAGGGCGGTCGCCGGGCTGCCGTGGTTGGCGAGGTGGGCGAAGTACACGGCGCCGACGGCGGCGATCCCGGCGGCGGAGCCGATGCGCTGGGCCGTCACCAGGACCCCGCCCGCCGCCCCCGCGCGCCGCACGGGAACGCTCGCCAGGGTGAGCGTGGTGTTGGGGGAGATGGTGACCCCCGAGCCGAGGCCCGCGACCAGCAGGGGCAGGGCCGCCGCCCAGGCCACGCCCCGCCCCGGCACCAGCTGCACCGCCGCGATCACCGTGAGCAGGCCCAGCGCGACCACGCCGAGACCGGCGATCACCAGTTTGCGCCCGTGGCGCACGACCAGCCGGCCGCTCACGGCGGCGCCGATCGCCGAACCGCAGGCGAACGGCAGGGAGGAGAAGCCGGCCGCGAGCGCGGTGTAGCCGACGCCGTTCTGGAGGAACAGGGTGTAGACGAAGAACAGCGTGGTGAAGCCCGCGAAGTAGACCAGGTTCAGCAGCACGCCGAGCGAGAAGGACCGCTGGGCGAACAGCCGCAGGTCCAGCAGCGGCGCCTGCCCCCACCAGCCCTGCCAGCGCTCCCACGCCCAGAAACCCGCCAGCAGCAGCGCGGCCACCGGCAGCAGCGCCCACTTCAGCCGGCCCGTCCACTGCTGTTCCTGCACCAGGGGCAGCATCAGCGCGAGCACGCCCGCACCGAGGAGCAGCACACCGGGCAGGTCCATGCCCTCCCGCCGGCCCGGCGCGGGCGGGGTGCGCGGCAGCAGCCGCAGCGCCGCGCAGAAGGCGGCGACCCCGATCGGCAGATTGACGTAGAACACCCAGCGCCAGCCGTCGTCGGTGCCGAAGAGGTGGATCAGCAGCCCGCCGGCGGGCGGACCGATGGCCGTGGACAGCCCGACGACGCTGCCCAGCATCCCGAACGCGCGGGCCCGCTCGGTGCCCCGGAACATCTGCTGGATCAGCCCGGTGGTCTGCGGCGCCAGGATGCCCGAGGCCACGCCCTGCGACAGCCGGAAGAACACCAGCCAGCCCGCGTCGGAGGCCAGCCCGCAGGCCGCCGAGGCGAACGTGAACAGGGCCAGCCCGAACAGGAACACCGTCCGCCGCCCGCGCAGGTCACCGAGCCGTCCGGCGGGCACGAGGGCGAGCCCGAAGGTGAGCGCGTACCCCGAGACGACCCAGGACAGATCGGCCGTGTCGGCGCCCAGGCCGCGTTCCATCGAGGGGAGGGCGACGTTCACGATCGAGCTGTCGAGCAGCGTCATGAAGCCCGCCGTCAGACAGACCCAGAGCGCCTGCCAGCGCCGCTTGTCGGCGGCCGGCCCGGCCTTGTCCATGGTCATGGGGGCCACGCTAAGCAGCGACGGGGCATTGAGCACGCAAGACAGGAACGCCCGGCGCGTCGGTGTCCGTCCGGATACGAGATCGTATGTACGACTATGTTCTCCGCGCCGCCTTCTGCAACCAGGCGTACGCCGACCGCGCCCTGAACTCCGACTGGCCGCCGCGCAGCAGCAGGGCCGCGGTGGCGAAGCCGGGGGCGTCGGCCTGGGCGGCGACGTAGGGGATCGCGATGCAGCGCATGCCGGCCGCGTGCGCGGCGGCGGCGCCCGGGGCCGCGTCCTCCAGGACCACGCAGTCGCCGGGATCGGCGCCGAGCCGCCGGGCGGCCTCCAGGAACACATCGGGAGCGGGCTTGCCGCGCGGTACGTCGGCGGACGAGACGACGGCCCGCACCAGGGCGTCCAGGCCGGTGCCCGCCAGGATGGCCGCCATGGCCTCGGGCGTGGAGCCCGAGGCCACCGCGGTCGGCACGCCGTCGGCCGCCAGCAGTTCCAGGAAGCCGCGCATCTCCGGGTAGACGCGGGTGTGGGCGCGGGCCAGCTCCAGATAGTGCCGGTCGGTCGCGGCGAGCAGGTCCTCCGCCGGGGCGCGCAGCCGGTAGCGTTCCCGCCAGAGCAGCGCCGTCTCCCAGGTGCTGATGCCGACGTAGGTCTGGTGCTCCGCCCAGCCGTAGTCCGTGACGCCCTGCTCGGCCAGGACCCGGCGGCTCGCCTCGTAGTAGTTCGGCTCGCTGTCCACCAGCGTGCCGTCGAGATCGAAGATGACCGCGAGGGCGCCGAGATCGCTCATGCGCCCCAGCATGCCGGGGTCAGGCGCGGGCGGCGCGGCCCACCGACTCCACCAGGGGACCCAGCCGGTAGGGGACGCGCTCGCGCAGCGCCACCTCGGTGCGGGTGCGCACCACGCCCGGCAGACTGATCAGCTTCTGGATGACGTCCTCCAGATGGGCGTTGTCCCGGCCCACCACCCGGGCGAGCAGATCGCCGCCGCCCGTGATGGAGAAGGCCTCCACGATCTCCGGTACGGCCGCCAGCGCGTCCCCGACGTCGTCGAGGTGGCCCTGGGTGACCTCGATGTGCACGAAGGCCAGCACCGGGTGGTCCAGGGCGGCGGGGGAGAGGGAGGGACCGGTGCCCGTGATCACGCCGTCCCGCTCCATGCGGTCCAGGCGGGCCTGGAGCGTGCCGCGGGCGATGCCGAGGATGCGCGCGTACTCGCGCACGCTGGTGCGCGGCTGCTCCAGGAGCAGCCGCAGGATGCGGGTGTCGAGTTCGTCCACGGCCATGATGTACGACTGTACCAATGGCCCAGTGCGCCCGGAGCGACGCGCACCGCCCGACCTGGGCCGTTGGCCAGCCCTGGTGTCGACGCGCACGGCATCGGATGGACCATTGGCCCAGTGAATCGGGCTGGGCTTGAGCCACTGCGGTCGAGGATGCTGTTATAGACATGTCGATGGCGCTGCGGACCCTCCGCGGCGCCTTTTGCGTTCCGGATTTCCTTCGTGTTCCTCGGGGAGGGCAGCAGTGCTGAAGAAGGTGTTCGTGGCTCCGGACCCGGGCCGGGCGCGCTTGCGCTGGGCGTCGCGGGCCGTCCTCGGCATCGGGGTCGCCGTGGTGGTCTGTCTGCTGGCCGGGCAGTCCGTCGCCGGCGCGATCACCGGCGGTCTCGCCGCGCTGCTGGCCCTGTTCACCGTCGCCGACGCCACCGTGCGCGGCCAGGCGCTCACCACCGCGCTGCTGCCCGGCGTGGGCCTGCCGGTGCTCGCCGGGGCGGCCGCGCTGCACCCGTACCCCCTCGCGCGGGACCTCGCCTTCCTCGCCGTCGTCGGTGCCGGCGTGTACGCCCGCCGCTGGGGGCCGCGCGGCCACAGCCTGGGAGTGTTCGCGTTCATGATGTTCTTCGCCGCGCAGTTCCTGCACGCCACCCCCGACCGGCTGCCGGAGCTGTTTGCCGCCGTACTGCTCTCGGTGCTCGGCGCGGCCGTGGTCCGCTTCGGGCTGTGGTGCTACGAGCGCGGGCTGCCCCCGGCCCCCGCCGCGCCCGCCCCGCCCGCCGGGACCGGGCTCGCCCGGGTGACCACGCGCCAGGCGGTCCAGGCGACCGCGGGCGCGGGCTTCGCCCTGATCGTGGGCGAACTGGTGTCCGGGCAGCGCTGGTACTGGGCCGTCGGCGCCACCTGGTGGGTCTTCGTGGCCACCGCCTCGCGCGGCGAGACCCTGGTGCGCGGCTTCCGCCGGGTCCTCGGCACGTTGCTCGGCATCTGCCTGGGCTTCCTCCTCGCCGTACCCGTGCACGGCGCGCCGGTGCCGACGGCCGTCCTGCTCGCCGTCGCCGTCTTCGGGATCTTCTACTCCGCTCCCGTGTCCTACACCTGGATGATGCTCTGGGTGACCGTCCTCGCCGAGCTGCTCTACGGCCTCCTCGGCGTCCTCACCCCCGGCCTGCTGGCGCTGCGCCTCGGCGAGACCGCGGTGGGGGCGGTCGGCGCGGCGCTCGCGGTGCTGTTCGTGCTGCCGGTCACCACGCACGCCACCACGGACGCCTGGATCCAGCGCGCCCTGCGCTGCGTCCACGCCTGCACGGCCGAGGCCGCCGCCCGGCTCGCCGGCTCCCCGACGGCCGACCCGGCGCCCCGCGTGGCCGAACTGGAGCAGTTGCTCGGCCGCGTACGGCTCTCGGTGGCCCCGCTGGTGCACCCGCTGAACCCGCTGCCGGCCCGCAAGCGGCGCGCCCGCCAGGTGCTCGCGCTGCTCGACGACTGCGCCCGGGAGATCCGCGGCCTGGTCGCGGTCGCCGCCGACCCCGAGGCCTCCCACGACGCCCGGCTGTCGACGGCCTGCGGCCGCGTGGAGGCGGCGGTGGAGGCGCTGACCGGGGGCGACGCGACGGCGACGCTCGCCCCGGCGGAGCCGCCGGCGTCCCCCGCGCTCGCGCATGTGCACGGTCTGGAGCGAGCGCTGGCCGCCCTCGCGGAGCCGCTGCGGGCGCCGGCGTACGGGGTCTGACGGTCGCGCGGGTCCAGCTGACCGGGGCGGGCGACGCGGTCGCTCCGGTGGACGCCACCGCACCAGGGCCCGTCTCCGACACGTCTTGCGAGCAGGCCGGGCGGTGGGGTGGTCAGGCGGCGTCGGGCGGCTGCGGCCGGCCCTCGTCGTCCTGGGCCGTCCTCAGCAGCAGCGCCGGGCCCGTGCCGAGGAGGCTGAGGGCGGCGACGGCGTGGAAGGCGGTGCGGTCACCGTCCACGACGGCCGCGTCGCCAGAGCCGTCGCTGTGGCCGGTGACGGTGGTGGCGACGGTGACCAGTGCGGCCAGGCCGAGGGCCGCGCCGAGCTGGCGGCACATGTTGATCAGGCCGGAGGCCACGCCGGCGTCGCGGGGATCGATGCCGCTGGTGGCCGCGACGACGGCGGGCATCATGATCAGGCTCGTCCCGGCGCCGACCAGCACACCGGCGGCCACGGCGTCACCGGCCACCGCGCCCGCGCCGTCGAGGCGGGCCGCCCCCTGCCGGCCGCTGCCCAGCAGGCCGGGCGCATCCGCGACGACCTCACTTGAGCAGATCTTCGACCTGATCGTCGCGATCGCCAAGCTCAACGAATCCCCCGACTACCTGCTACCTCTCTTCGAAACCGCGCTGGCGGGCCTGCGCGCCCCCGGCCCTAGGCTCCGGAAGAACTCCCGCCCCACGCCGTCCTCTTGGTCTAGACCGGCGCCCGGGGGCTGCTACCGTCGGCGCGGAACAGGCCCGACGGAAAGGGGACAGCGGTGGTACAGGGCGGCGACAGGGCGGGCGGACGGCAGGCGTTCATCGGCTCGTTCACGGCGGCAGGCGGACCGGGACTGGTGACGGCCGAGGTCGCGCCGGGAGGCGGCGCCCTCACCCTCGTCTCCGCCGTGAACGACGTACCGGACCCCTCCTACCTGGCCCTCTCCCCGGACGGGGACATGCTCTACGCGGTCAGCGAGACGGCCGAGGGCGCCGTCGCCGCCTTCCGGGTGAACGGCGGCCGGCCGGAACTCGCCGGGCCGCCCGTGCCGGTGGACGGCAGCGGCCCCACCCACCTCGGCCTGTACGCCGGGCACGTGCTCACCGCCAACTACGGCTGCGGCAGCGTCACCGCCGTACCCCTGCGCCCCGACGGCACCCTGGCCGCGAAACCGTCCGGCCGGCTCCAGCACACCGGCTCCGGCCCGCACGACCGGCGCCAGCGGGGCCCGCACGCCCATCAGGTGCAGCCCGACCCGAGCGGCCGCTGGGCCGTCAGCGTCGACCTCGGCACCGACTCGGTGCGGGTGTGCACCCTGGAGGCGGGCACCCCCACCCTGCACCGCGAGTGCGCGCTGCGGCCCGGCTCCGGGCCCCGCCACCTGGCCTTCCATCCCGACGGCGAACACGCCTACGTCGTCAACGAACTGACCCCCACGGTGACGGTGTGCCGCTGGGACGCCGCGAACGGCTCGCTGAAGCCGCTCAGCGAGGTCCCGCTGCTGCCGGGCGCCCCGGCCGGCGACGCCTACCCCTCGGGGATCGTCGCGTCGCCCGACGGCCGCTTCGTGTGGGCCGCGACGCGCGGCGAGGACGTCCTGTCGGTGCTCGCCGTCGAACCGGACGGTCTGCGCCCGCTCGCCACCGTGCCCTGCGGCGGACACTGGCCCCGCGCCCTGGCCGAGCACGACGGCTTCCTGTACGTGGCCAACGAACGCTCCGGCGACGTCAGCTGGTTCACCGTGGACCAGGCGACCGGACTGCCCCGGTACGACGGCTCGGTGCAGGTGGCCGCCGCCTCCTGCGTCGTCTTCCGGTAAGCGCCCGGGACAGGCGAAAGGGCCCGCCCCCGAAGGGAGCGGGCCCCGCTCGTCAGTCCGGGCGCGGTCAGCGCACCGGGGTGCCCTGGGGCTGCTGGGGGGCGATGCCCAGGGCCGTCGTGTACTTGGCCAGGGCCAACTTGCCGATCGCGGGGTACGCGCCCAGCGGCTCGGCCGTGGCACAGCCCGCCTCCTCGGCGGCGGCCGTGAGCAGCGCCGCGTCGATCTCCGGGCCGACCAGGTACGGCGCGAGCGCCAGCTGCTGCGAACCGGCGGCGCGCAGCTGCTCGGCCACGGAGGAGATGGAGCCCTCCTGGTCCAGGGCCGCCGCCATCACCGGCACGGCCAGCCGCGCGGCGAGCAGCATGCCGGTGATCCCGGCCGCCTGCACGGCCTCCTCGCCGCCCACGGAGGCCAGGACGATGCCGTCGGCGGCCGTGGCCACGGTGAACAGCCGGGCGCGGTCGGCGCGGGCCAGACCCGCCTCCGACAGCCGTACGTGCAGCGCCTCGGCGAGCAGCGGGTGCGGGCCGAGGGCATCGGTCAGCTCGGCGGCGACCCGGCTGTCCATCACCGACTGCCGGATCTGCCGCAGCAGCGCGTTGTCCGGACCGGCCAGCAGCGGGACGACCACCGCGACCGGGCCGTCGGGCTCGCTGACGCCCTCGACCCCGGCGGCGACGGCCTGCTCGTAGCGGGCCGTGCGCTCCTCGGCGGCACGTGCCAGCACCGACCGCAGCGCGGGGAACTCGTTGTCGTCACCGTCCAGGTAGCCGATCCGGGCGTCGAGGCCCGGCAGCTCGGAACGGGCGATGCTCACGACCTCCTCGGCGAGGCCGCGGGTGGCGGCGCTGGGCACACCGGGCACCGCGAGGACGAGCGCGGGCGCACCCTCGGGAGCCACCAGCGGTTCCGGCCGGCGGTGCCGTCCGGGCTGGCGGGGTCGCGGCATTCGAACAGGCAGGCCGGACGCGGGTCCAGTGGAGGAGCTCATGGCGCCGCATGTTACTGGCTCATCGGGCCCTCCTGTTCGGGGAGGGGGCGGGTGAGCGGTATCCGTCCGGTTTTGTCTGATCGCGTACGGGTGGCGGTGACGACGTGCAGCATCGTCGGTTCACCCGGCAGCGTGAGCCGCCCGGCCGCCAGCTCGGTCGCGATCCGTACCGCGCCGTGCAGCGGGTCGCCCTCGGGGAGCACCTGCCGGGCATGCGGCAGCCGGCGCGCCAGCTCCTCGCGCAGCGGGACCAGCAGGGGGTCGCCCATCTTGGACAGGCCGCCGGTGAGCGCCACTTCCGGCCGGCCGTCGGGCGGGCAGACGGCCGCGGCGGAATCGGCCATGTGCCGGGCGGCCGCGCGCAGGATGTCCGCCGCGACCGGGTCGTGCTCGGCGCACTCGGCCACCAGGGGCGCGAACGAGGCGAGTACGGCGGGCCGGTCGGGCCGCGGATAGAGCCTGCCCGGCAGTTCGCGCACCGGCCCGAACCGTTTCTCGGCGGACCGCAGCAGCGGGCCGGAGCCGCCGTCGCGGCCGTCGTGGGCGCGCAGTGCCGCCTCCAGACCGGCCCGGCCGATCCAGGCGCCGCCCCCGCAGTCGCCCAGCAGATGCCCCCAGCCGTCGGCCCGGCGCCAGGCAGTGAGGTCGGTGCCGATGGCGATCAGTCCGGTGCCCCCGGCGAGCACCGCGCCCGGCCGGGTGCCGAGCGCGCCGGCATAGGCGGTGACGGCGTCGGCGGCCAGCGCCGCCCGCGCCACCCCCAGCTCACGGGCGAGGGCGTGCGGCAGTTCGGCGCGCAACGCGTCGCCCAGGGTGGCGAACCCGGCGGCGCCGATGACGGCCGTACCCAGTTCGGTCACGCCCGCCCGCGCCGCCAGGTCCCGGGCCAGGGGCGCCAGTTGGGTCATCAGATGGCCGGGGTCGATGCCCCGCGCGCCGGTGCGGACCGGCTCCCGGGTCTCCCGCTGTGCCGACGGCGCCCGGCCCGGAACGCCGACGGCGACCCGGAGGCCGGAACCGCCGGAGTCCACGGCGAGATACCCGGCGGCCGTCACGGCAGGCGCCAGTCCACGGGCTGTCCGCCCTGCTGGATCAGCAGCTCGTTGGCCCGGCTGAAGGGCCGTGAGCCGAAGAAACCGCGGTCGGCCGACATGGGCGAGGGATGCGCGGACTCCACCGCCGGCAGGTTCCCCAGCAGCGGGCGCAGATTGCGGGCGTCACGGCCCCACAGGATGGACACCAGCGGCTTGCCGCGGGCCGCCAGTGCCCGGATCGCCTGCTCGGTGACCTCCTCCCAGCCCTTGCCGCGATGGGCGCCCGGGCTGCGCGGCGCGGTGGTCAGCGCCCGGTTCAGCAGCAGGACGCCCTGCTGGGTCCAGGGGGTGAGGTCGCCGTTGGACGGCTGCGGCAGACCCAGGTCCTGGTGCAGCTCGCGGTAGATGTTGATCAGGCTCGGCGGCAGCGGCCGTACCTCGGGGGCGACCGAGAACGACAGGCCCACCGCGTGCCCGGGGGTGGGATAGGGATCCTGACCGACGATCAGGACCCTTACCTCGTCGAAGGGTTGCTGGAAGGCCCGCAGGACGTTGGCCCCGGCCGGGAGGTAGGTGCGTCCCGCGGCGATCTCCGCGCGCAGGAAGTCGCCCATCTGGGCGATCCGTCCGGCCACGGGTTCCAGGGCCTTCGCCCAGCCCGGTTCGACGATTTCATGCAAGGGTCGTGGTGCCACGGGCGTCACCCTACTGCCGTGAACCGGCCGGTGATCAACCGATGACCGGAACACGGCCGGACACCCGGCCCTCGCCGCATCCGTGAGCGCTGCACGTCTCCCCCGTTCCGCGACGGCCCGCCGTCCGCTCCGCACCCGCCGTCAGCCGACCACCGCGGCGCGCACGCACAGCACGTCCGGCAGGTGCGCGGCCACCTGCCGCCAGCTGTCGCCGTCGTCGGCCGAGGCGAACACCTCGCCGTTGCGATTGCCGAAGTACACGCCCGCCGGGTCGGCGTCGTCGGTGCACAGGGCGTCCCGCAGCACCGTGCCGTAGTGGTCCCCGGTCGGCAGGCCCCGGGTCAGGGGCTCCCAGGAGCCGCCGCCGTCGGCCGTGCGGAAGACCCGGCAGCGCCGGCCGGCGGGCACGCGGTCGCTGTCCGCGTTGATCGGGAAGACGTACGCCGTGCCGCCGCGGCGCGGGTGCGCGGCCGCCGCGAAGCCGAACGTGGACGGCAGGCCCGCGCCGATGTCGGTCCAGTGCGCGCCCGCGTCGTCGCTGCGGTACACCCCCCAGTGGTTCTGGAGGTACAGCCGGTCCGGGTCGGCCGCGTCCCGCGCGACCTTGTGCACGCACTGGCCGAACTCGGGGTCCGGGTCCGGCAGGAACACCGCTGACACCCCCGAGTTGGACGGTGTCCAGCTCGCCCCGCCGTCGGTGGTGCGGAACACGCCGGCGGCGGAGACGGCGACCGTCAGCGCGGCCTTGTCGCGCGCGTCCGTGAGCACCGTGTGCAGCCCCTCACCGCCGCCGCCCGGCACCCAGCGGGAGCGGGTGGGGTGCTCCCACAGCGGCCGGACCAGTTCGAAGCTCTCGCCGCGGTCCGCCGAGCGGTACAGCGCGGCCGGTTCGGTGCCCGCGTACACGACGTCGGGTTCGGCGGCGGCCGGGTGCAACTGCCAGACGCGCTCCAGGGAGGCGCCGGTGTCCTTGGGGAACCTGACGGCCGGCCTCGGCGGCTCGGTCCAGGTGCGGCCCAGGTCGTCGGAGTGGAACACCGACGGTCCCCAGTGGGCGCTGTCGCCGCCCGCGAGCAGCCGCGGGGTGCCGGACCGGGTGTCGATCGCGACCGAATAGACGGCCTGCGCGTTGAAGTACGGGCTTTCGTCGAACTCCCAGGGGCCCTGGCCCCGGCGCCGTCCGATGAACAGGCCTTTGCGGGTGCCCACCGCCAGCAGTACCTCGGTCATGCCGATCACCTCCGGGACGCCTTTGTCCCAGTTGTCGTCAGTTGTCGGCCAGTGTGCACCCCACCACTGACAGTCTCCTCAGGAGCGGACGTCGACCCAGCTCACAGGGGTGTCGGCGGTCCCGGACGGGGAGATACCGGTTCCGTTCCCGCATGTGCCTGCGGGAAGCGGGTGCGGCGTGCGACCGTCGGAGTGACGGTTTGTCACGGGCGGGCGGTCAGGCCGGCCGGCGAGTTCGTGGGGAGGACGGCGTTGCGCGGACCGAGGGTGTGGCTCTGGCGCTGGCGGCGCAACCCGCTCAGACGTCGGGCGGACGTCGTGGAGGGCTGGCTGGTGCTGGGCGTCTGGCTGCTCACCGTGCTGGCCGGGTCGCTCGCCGGGGTGACGGTGGCCCGCTCCATGTCGGACGGACTGGCCCACCAGCGCGCGGGCCGGCACCCGGCCGTCGCCCACCTGGTCGCGCAGGCCCCTCAAGCGTCCGCGGCGCGCCGGAACCCGTTGCCCGGGGAACGGGTCTGGGCCGAGGTGCGCTGGACGGCGGCCGACGGCTCCGCCCGCACCGGCCGGGTCCGGGTGGTGCCGGGCAGCGAGGCCGGTGCCCGGGTCACCGTCTGGACCGATCACCGGGGCCACCTCGTCGACAGCCCCGTCACGCCCGGCCAGGCCGCCCTGCGGGCCGCCTTCCTCGGCGGCCTGGCGGGCGCCGCCACCGCGCTCGTCCCCTTCAGCGGCGGCCTGCTCCTCCGCGTCCGCCTGGAACGCCGCCGGCTGACCGCCTGGGACACGGAATGGGCCCGGCTGGGCCCGCAGTGGGGGCGCATGGTGTGACCGGGGGCGCTTCGGGAGGTGACTGCGCCGCCGGCAGAGGAGTACGGGGGCCTGCGCGCCTGCACCGGCCCCAGGGCGCCGTGCGTCGTGGCACCACCGTGGTTGAGCAGCCTTTCGTGTCCCGGCACCGCGCCGTCGCACCACCGTGGTTGGGCCGCCTGCCGTCTCCCGGCACCGCGCCGTCGCACCGCAAGCTGCCGCCTGCCGTGTCCCGACACCGCACCGCCGTGCGCCGCCGCGCGCCCCACGATCAGCCGCCTGCCGCCTGCCGTCTCCCGACACCTCACCGCCGCACGCTCGGCGGCCCCGCTCGCCGCCCGCTCGGCACCCGCCCTCCGGCGCCCGTCCCGCCGCCCGCCCCCGGCACCCGTCCCGCCGCCCGCCCCCGGCGTCCGTCTCGCCCCCCGCTCTCCGGCGGCCGCCCCGCCCCCCGGCGTACGCCCTGCCGCCCGACGCGCGGCAGGGCGTACGCCGGCAGTATCGCGGACGGGGCGCCGTGCGGGACCCGCGGCCTGTGCTCGCCCGGCGCCCCGCCGGTCCGGTCCCCGGCCCGCGGGACGGGCCGTCGGGCAGCCGCGGGTCTTGCCGAGTCCGTCAGGCGAGCCCGGGCAGTGCGCGGTTCAGGATCGTGTCGACGTCGGTGCCGGCCGGGAGGGTGCCGAAGGCGTGGCCCCAGTCGCTGCCCAGGCGGGACGCGCAGAAGGCGTCCGCGACCGCGTGCGGGGCGTGGCGGACCAGCAGGGCGGCCTGGAGGGCGAGCGCCGTCCGCTCGACCAGCCGGCGGGCGCCGAACTGGTCCGCCCCGGCCAGCTCGGTCTTAAGGGAGGCCACGGCGGCGTCGAGGCGGGCGTCCGCACCGCGCGCGAGCGCCAGCTCGGCGAACAGCGCCTCCGCGCTGCCCGGTTCCCGGCCGAGGGCGCGCAGCACGTCCAGCGCGTTGACGTTGCCCGAGCCCTCCCAGATCGACAGCAGCGGGGCCTCCCGGTAGTGCCGGGGCATGCCCGAGTCCTCCACGTACCCGTTGCCGCCCAGGCACTCCAGGGCCTCCGCGGTGAAGGCCGGCCCCCGCTTCGTCACCCAGTACTTGCCGGCGGCCGTGGCGATCCGCCGGAAGGCGCGTTCACCGTCGTCCCCCCGCACCGCCCGGTCCGCCGCCCCGGCCAGCCGCAGCGTGAGCGTGGTCGCCGCCTCCGACTCCAGCGCGAGATCGGCCAGCACATGGCGCATCAGCGGCTGTTCGAGCAGCCGGGCGCCGAACGCGGTGCGATGCCCGGCGTGGTGGCCGGCCTCCACCAGCGTCCTGCGCATCAGCGTCGCCGTGGCCATCACACAGTCCAGACGGGTGCAGTTGACCATCTCGATGATGGTCTTCACCCCCCGCCCCTCGGGGCCCACCAGCCAGGCCACGGTCCGGTCGAACTCCGGCTCCGAGGAGGCGTTGGACCGGTTGCCCAGCTTGTCCTTGAGGCGCTGGATGCGGAAGGCGTTGCGGCTGCCGTCGGGCAGCACCCGGGGCACCAGGAAGCAGGACAGCCCGCCGGGGGCCTGTGCCAGCACCAGGAAGACGTCGCACATCGGCGCCGACGTGAACCACTTGTGCCCGCGCAGCGTGTACACGCCGGGCTCGCCGGTGGGCGTGGCCGTCGTGGTGTTGGTACGGACGTCCGAGCCGCCCTGCTTCTCGGTCATCCCCATCCCGGCGAGCAGCCCGCGCTTCCCGGTCGGCACCCGCAGCCCGGGCTCGTACTCCCGGCTGGTCAGCAACGGCTCGTAGACCTCGGCCAGCTCCGGCTGCGCGCGCAGCGTGGGCACGGCGGCGTACGTCATCGACGTCGGGCAGCCGTGCCCCGTGTCCGTGTGCCCCCACACCAGCCCGCCCGCCGTACGGGCCACATGGGCGCCGGGCCGTTCGTCCGCCCAGGCCGAACCGGCGAGGCTCGCTTCCACCGCCGTGCGCAGCAGGTGGTGCCAGCCGGGGTGGAACTCGACTTCGTCGACGCGGTGGCCGTAGCGGTCGTGGGTGCGCAGCACCGGCTCGTGGCGGTTGGCCTGTTCGCCCCACTCCTGGGCCTCGGCGCTGCCGGCCCGGGTGCCGAGGCGGCGGACGTCCTCCTCGGCCCACCCGGCGCCCTCCCGGCGCAGCCCCTCCAGGAGGGCGGCGTCGTCGGAGGCGTCGTAGGGGACCAGCGGCGGGGGCTGGTTGGTGACGTCGTGCGTGGCGGACCCTGCGGGCCCCTGTGCGGCTTCGGCGACCATACGGCCATGTTGCGCTTTCCCTGCGGTTGTAGCAATAGTGCAACATGGTCGCGGACGTAGGGTACGTGCCCATGCGCGTGAACGAGTCGGCCGGGCCCGGGGCGGCCGGCCTGCGGTCCCTGTCCGCACGGTCGGCCGTGCTGAGCATGCTGCTCGCCGTGCACCCGCCCCAGTTGCCGGTGAAGGACCTCGTGCGGCTGGTCGAACCCTTCGGCGTCGGCGGTTCCACGCTGCGGGCCGCCCTGAGCCGGATGGTGGCCGCGGGCGACCTGTGGCGCACCGACGCGGTCTACGGTCTCAGCGACCGGCTGCTCGCCCGTCAGCGCCGGCAGGACGACGCGATCCACCCCGGCACCCGCGCGTGGCACGGCGACTGGGAGATGGTGGTGATCACGGCGACGGGACGCGGTCCCGCCGAACGCGCCGAACTGCGCTCCCGGCTGACCGCCCTGCGCCTGGCCGAACTGCGCGAGGGCGTCTGGCTGCGCCCGGCCAACCTCGAACGGCGCCTGCCGGACGGACTGCGCGAGGTGGCGGGGGCCTACACCGCCCGTCCCGACGAACCGGCGCAGGACCTGGTCGCCCGTCTGTGGCCGCTGGACGGCTGGGCGGCCACCGCCCGCGCCCTGCTCGCCCACGCGGCCGCCGCACCCGGCCCCGCCGAACGCCTCACCGCCTTCGCGGCGATCGTGCGCCATCTCCTCGGCGATCCCGTCCTCCCGCCCGCCCTCCTGCCCACCGACTGGCCGGGCCCCGCGCTGCGCACGGCCTACGCCGAGTACCGGCGGGAGGTGGCCGCCGCGGCGGGCTGGCGGGACCGGGGCGAGGCGTGACGGCCCGCTGACCGCGGCGGCGGCCCCGGCGGCCCGGATCTGTGCCGTGCGGGTGGCGCGGGCGGCGCGCAGGGCGTTTGCTGGGAGTCAGCGGGAGTCAGCGGGAACAGGAGGATGACCAGGCCGGTCGCGGGCACTCGGTGGGGCGAGGGGGACGATCTCACCCGAGGAGAGTCATGGCTGAGCGGAACGACTCGTCGGTCCTCACGGCGCCCCTGCGCGGTGCCGCCTCGGTGCTGCGCAAGGTGCCCGGCGCCACGGCGGTGGGCAGGGCCGCGGAGGAAACCCTGGACAAGGTGGGCGCGGTCTCCCCGCGCGGACGGCGCATCGCGGTGTACGCCGGCGCGGGGGTGCTCGGCGCCGCGGGCGTGGTGGAGTGGCCGGTGGCCCTGACCGGTGCCGCGGTGGCCTGGCTCACCCAGCCCCGGCCCGCCGAGCGGGAGGCGGCGGCACCACTGGAGGAGACGGCACAGCGCCCGCACGATCTCGGCACCGCCGCACTGCGGTCCGGCCCCGAGACCCACGAACACGGGCCCGAACACGGACACGGGCACCGGCAGGAACACGGACACGGAAAGAAGCACGGGCACGGGCACGCCGGTGAGGACCAGGCACCGGGCGCGGCCGAAGCCCCCAAGAAGATGACCGGGCCCCTCGGTCCCACCGCACGCCCCGACCGCACCACCCGCTGAGGAGGGCCCCTTGCCCGGTCTGTTCACCGTGCCGCGAGCCACCCTCCGGCTGCTGCCCGCGGCACCGCGGCTGCTCGCCCGTGCATCCGCGCCCGCCGTGGGGGTCGCCGCCGGGGCGGCCGCGGGGACGGCGCGCGCGGGCGTGCGCGGCATGGACGCCGCCGTGCGGGTCGCCCGCGTCGCCCGCAACACCCTGCCCGGCGGCGACGACCACTGGCGCTCCGGCACCCGCGCCCACCTCGCCCTGCGCCCCCTGCCGCCCGAGCCGGGCGACGGCGCGGAGCCGCCCCCGGCACACGAGCGCGCCGGCGGTACGGCACCCCCCGCGCCGGGCACGGCACCCACCCAGCCGGAAGGCACGGCCGGCACGACGCCTCCCGCCGGGGGACCCGAGCCCCCCTCGGCCCACGAGCACCCGGCGGACACCACGCCACCGCCCCCCGGGCCCCTCGGCGGCACGGAACCCCCGCCCACCACACCCCCTGCGGGCACGGAACCCCCGCCCGCCGCACCCCACGGCCGCGCCCGCACCGCCCACCTGGCCCGCCGTGTCGCCGCCGCCCTCGCCGAGCGGCCCGACGTGCTGTTCGCCTACTGGGACGAGGGGCTGGGCCGGCTGGTCGTGAGCGCCACCGAGGAGGGGGCCGGCGACGAGGTCCTCGCACGCGCCGCGGAACTGGCCGCCCACCACGGGCTCGAACTGGCCGCCGCGGACGTGGAGGAGACCACCCACCCGGCCGACCCCGCCGGGGTGCGCACCGCCGTGGCCACCCTGTCGGCCGACGCGCTGGGCATCGCCGTCGCGGTCGCCGGGTACGCGCTGCGGCTGCCGCCCTCGCCCCGGATGGTGACCGCCGTGGTGACGCTGCTGCGCGAGAACCCGCGCTTCCGCGCCTGGCTGCGCACCCGCCTCGGCCCCGCCCGGATGGACCTCGTCCTGGCCGCCGCCAACGCCGCCGTGCACGGCGCGGGGCAGACCCCGGCCTCGCTGCTGCTCGACGGCGCCCTGCGCACCTGCCAGGTCGCCGAGACCGTCGCCCGCGCGGCCGCCTTCGACGCCGTGCACGACGACCTGTGCGCCCCCGGCCGCGTCAGCCTCGCGCCCGGCGCCGAGCCCCGCCCGCCGCTGCGGGAGTCGCCCGCCCAGGAGTACGCGGCCCACGCCTCCGCGGGCAGCGTGCTGGGCGCCGCCGCGACCCTGCTGGTCAAGCACGACGCGGCGGAGGCCGCCGAAGCGGTGCTCGCCGGCTCGCCCAAGGCCGCCCGCTACGGCCCCGCCGCCTTCCACGCCGTGCTCAGCGCCGCCCTCTCCCGGGCCGGGGTGCTGGTGCGCGACCCGGACCGGCTGCGCCAGCTGGAGATGGCGGGCACCGTCGTGCTGCACTGCGGTGCGCTGCGCGGCCCCGACGGGGAGGCCGACCCCTGGGCCGAACCGGTGCTGGACGCGGCCCGCCGCGCCGGGCTCAGGGTGGTCCTCGTGGACGACCCCGCCCTGGAGGACTTCACCGGCCTCGCCGACCAGGTCGTGGACGCCCGCCGCCCGCTGGACGACGTGGTCTACGAGGCGCGCCGCGAGGCGGACGCCGTCCTCACGGTGGCCCGCGTGCGCTCGGCCGACGAGAGCGACGTCCTGGCCGCGCTGCGCGGCAGCGATGTCGCCGTCGCCCTCACCGACCGGGGCGGCGCCGTGGTGTGGGGCGCCGACATCCTGGCCCTGCACGGGCTGCCCGACGTGTGGCGGGTGCTGACCGCGATACCCGCGGCCCGCGCGGTCGGCCGCCGCGCCCAGACCATGGCCCGCTCCGGCGCCGCGCTGTCCGGACTGCTCGTGGCCGTCGGCGAGGCCAAGGGCGGCCGGGGGCGCCTCGCCATGCTGCCGGGGCTGCGGCACGCGCCCGTCGACGCCGGCGCCGCCACCGCCCTGTTCACCGGCGTCCGCTCCGCGCTCGGCGTGGCACTGGCCCGCGCCCCGCACCCGAGGCCCCGGGTGCACTGGCACGAACTCGACCCGGATCAGGCCCGGGACCGCCTCGAACACCAACCCGCCGAGGTAAGCACCCCGTTGGGCGCCCTCACCGCGCGGGTGCGCACCGCCGCCGAAGGGGTGTACCGGCACCCGATGGCGGCCCCGGCCCGCTGGACCTACGAGCTGGGCAGCGCCGTCCGCGGCGAGCTGCACGATCCGCTCACCCCGGTCCTCGCGGTCGGCTCGGCCGCCTCCGCGATCCTCGGCTCGGTCGTGGACGCCCTGCTCGTCGTCGGTGCCCTCGATCTGAACGCCCTCGTCGGCGGCGTCCAACGGCTGCGCGCGGAACGGGCGTTGTCGGGTCTCGTCGCGGACCAGAAGCGCAAGGCCCGGGTGGTGCCGCCCGAGGAGGAGGCCCCGGCCGGCGGCACCCGCACCGTGGAGGCGGGCAAGCTCGCGCCCGGCGACGTGATCCAGCTGAAGGGCGACGACGTGGTGCCCGCCGACGCCCGGCTGCTGTGGCAGGACGGCCTGGAAGTGGACGAGTCCGCGCTGACCGGCGAGTCGCTGCCGGTGGAGAAGGACACCGATCCCACCCCGCACGCCCCCGTCGCCGACCGCAGCTGCATGGTCTTCGAGGGCACGACCGTGGTGGCGGGCGAGGCGCGGGCCGTCGTGGTCGACACCGGCGAGCACACCGAGGCCGCCCGCGCCGTCCACCTCGCCGCGCGCACGCCCCCGGCGGCCGGGGTCCAGGCCCGCCTCCAGGAACTCACCCGCAAGGCACTGCCGTTGACGCTGGCGGGCGGCGCCGCCGTGACCGGCCTGGCGCTGCTGCGCGGCACCCCGATCCGCGAGGCGGTCAGCGGGGGAGTGGCGGTCGCCGTGGCCGCGGTCCCCGAGGGGCTGCCCCTGGTGGCGACGGTCGCCCAGCTGGCGGCCGCCCGGCGGCTCAGCCGCGACGGCGTCCTGGTGCGCACCCCGCGCACCCTGGAGGCGCTCGGCCGGATGGACACCATCTGCTTCGACAAGACCGGCACCCTCACCGAGAACCGGCTGCGACTGGTGCGGGTCTCGGACGCGGAGGGAACCGTGCGCGCCGCCGCCGACACCGGCTCCGCGGACACCGTACGGGCCGCCGCGCGGGCCTGCCCCCGCACCAACGGCGGCTCCGACCGGCCGGTGCACGCCACCGACGAGGCCGTCCTGGACGCCGCCGGACCCGACCGAGCGTGGACCCAGCTCGCGGGCCTGCCCTTCGAGGCCGCCCGCGGCTACGCGGCCGCCGTCGGACGGAGCGGCGACGGGCCACGCCTCCTCGTGGTCAAGGGCGCCCCGGAGACCGTGCTGCCCGCCTGCGCCGGACTTCCGGCCGGGGCCGCCGAGGCGGCCCAGGAACTGGCCGGTTCGGGACTGCGCGTCCTCGCCGTGGCCGAACGCCGGCTCGACCCCGGCGACGACCCGTCCGACGTACTCGAACAACCGCTCCAGGGGCTGGAGTTCACCGGCGTGCTGGCGCTGTCCGACGTACCCCGCGACACCTCGACGGCGCTGGTGAAGGGGCTGCACGAGGCGGGCGTACGGCCCGTCGTGCTCACCGGCGATCACCCTCAGACCGCTCGTGCCATCGCCGCCGAACTGGGCTGGCCGGAGGAGACCGTGGTGGTCACCGGCGACGAACTGGCCGCGGCCGACCGGGCGTCCAGGGCCCGGATGCTGCGCGACGCGGGCGTGGTGGCCCGGGTGGCGCCCGAGCAGAAGCTCCAGGTCGTCGAGGCGCTGCGGGACGCGGGCCGGGTGGTCGGCATGGTCGGCGACGGCGCCAACGACGCCGCGGCCATCCGCGCCGCCGACATCGGCGTCGGCATCAGCGCCCGGGGCTCGGCCGCCGCCCGCAACGCCGCCGACATCGTGCTGACCGACGACGACCTGACGGTGCTGATCGACGCCATCGGCGAGGGCCGCGCCCTGTGGCACAGCGTCGCCGACGCCATCGCCATCCTCATCGGCGGCAACGCGGGCGAGGTGGCCTTCGGCCTCATCGGCACCCTGCTGTCCGGCCGGGCGCCGCTGTCCACCCGGCAGATGCTCATGGTCAACCTGTTCACCGACCTGTTCCCGTCGATGGCGGTGGCCGTCACGGAGAAGGAGGGCGAAGCGGACCTCGCCCATGTCGAGGAGGCGGCCGGGGTACTGGGCGACCCGCTGCTGCGGCAGATCCGGCACCGCGCCACGACCACCTGTCTGGGCGCGCTCACGGCCTGGCTGATCGGCCGTTTCACCCCGGGCACCGCCCGCCGCTCCAGCACCATGGCGCTGTGCGGGGTGGTCGGCACCCAGCTGGTGCAGACCCTCCTCGACCGGCGTGACAGCCGGCTGGTGCAGCTCACCTCGCTGGGCTCCGCCGCGGCCCTCGTCGCCGTCGTCCAGACCCCCGTCCTCAGCCGCGCCTTCGGTTGCACCCCGCTCGGCCCCGTCGCCTGGGGCGGCGTGGTCGCCGCCATCGGGCTGGCCCTGGCGGGACAGCGGGCGCTGCCCCGGCTGGAGGAGACGGTGGTACGGCTGCTGCCGACCTGAGACCCGCCGCCGGGCCGCGGGGTCACGAGGACCTGGCCACCGCCAGCAGCGTCTCCCAGTCGGCCAGCTTCACCACGCCCCGGCCCAGCCGCGCGCCCAGCTCGGCCTCCGCCCGCTCGATCGCCAGCCAGCCGTCCCAGGGCACCGGCTCGATCCCGGCCGCCCGCAGCGCCGGGACCGGGTCGGCCGGCACATCGGCGCGCGCCAGCGCGGGCGCGTCCAGGAGCAGGGAGGCCACCGTCTCCTTGGCGCACGGCCGGTTGGTGCCGATCACCCCCGAGGGGCCCCGCTTGATCCAGCCGGCGACGTACTCCCCGGGGGAGGCGGCACCGTCGCGCACCACCCGCCCCGCCGTGTGCGGCACCGTGCCGCTCGCCTCGTCGAACGGCAGCCCCTCCAGCGGCACCCCGCGATACCCCACCGAGCGCAGCACCAGCTGAGCCGGCAGCTCCTCGTACCGTCCCGTGCCCGTCACCCCGCCCCGGCCGTCCGGTGCGGTGCGCTCGAAGCGGACCGCGCCCACCCGGCCGCCGTCCGCCAGCAGCTCCACGGGACGCAGGAAGAACCGCAGCCGGACATGCCGCCCGGCGCCGGGCGACGGCCGCTCCGCCCAGCCGCGCAGCACGTCCAGATTGCGCCGCTGCACCGCGGGCAGCGCCTCCGGGTCGACCGGGTCGAGCGCCAAGTCGCCCTTCTCCACGACGACTTCGGTGCCCGGCAGGGTGCCCAGCTCGCGCAGCTCCTTGGTGGTGAACCGGGCCTGCGCGGGACCGCGCCGCGCCACCATGTGCACCTCGGCGACCCCGCTGGCCGCCAGCGCGTCCAGCGCCGCCTGCGGCATGTCCGTCGGCCGCAACTCGGCCGCCTCGCGCACCAGCATCCGGGTGACGTCCACCGCCACGTTGCCCGCGCCGATGACCACCGCCGAGCGCACCCCGCGCAGGTAGTCGGCGGCGGCCGCGTCCGGGTGCGCGCTGTACCAGGCCACGAACTCGGTCGCCGACCAGCTGCCCGGCAGGTCCTCGCCGGGGATGCCGAGACGGCGGTCGGTGGCGGCGCCCACGCAGTACACCACCGCGTGGTACAGCCCGCGGAGCACCTTCACCGGCAGCCCGCCGGGCCCGCCCACCCGGACCCCGCCGAGGAAGCGCACCCGCTCGTGCTCCAGCACCGTGCGCAGGCTCGCCTGGAGGGACTTGATCTTCTCGTGGTCCGGGGCGACGCCGTACCGGACCAGGCCGTACGGGCACGGCAGCCGGTCCAGCACGTCCACGAACACCTCGGCGTCCTGCTGGACGAGGTGCTGGGCGGTGTAGCACCCGCTCGGTCCGGATCCGACGACGGCGACTCGCAGCACGGCGGTGCTCCTGACGCGAAAGGAGAGTGCGCGGACGGTTCCAGCATGGCACCCGGCGGGCCCCCGGTGGCAGGGCCCGCCGGGTGACGCGGACGCGTGTCCCACCGGATGGCGGGCGAGCGCCCGGTTACGTTGCGTGGGTGCTTGAGGCATCCTTTCTTGATCTTTCCGATCGGAACGCGGAGGACGGCGCGGTGTCCGTGTGGCCCGCGTGGGAGGTGCGCGAGCACGACGGCGCCCTGTCCTGGCTGCATGTGCGGCTGGACTTCCCGGACGGCGCCGGAGTGGACGCGCTGGCCGTGGTGAGCGGCACCGGGTGCGTCTCCGTGGAGGAGGTCCGGGCCCGCCCCGCCCTCTCCCTGGACGACCTCGCGCTGCTCGCGGACTGGATCGAGGAACCGCTGCTGGAGGCGTTCCGTGCGGGGGACCGCGCCGGGGACGGGGGCCAGCCGCCCGGCGTCCCGCGCCGGGGAGCCCGCCGTGCCCGCCCCGCCTGGCCCCGCGGCACCGAGGGCAGGCTGCTGCTCGCCCGCGCGTACCGCGCGGCCCAGGAGGCCGGCGCCGACCCGGTGCTCGCCCTGATGCAGGCCACCGGCCACAGCCGCCGCCGCACGCTCGGCCTGATCGCCCGGGCCAGGGACGCGGGCCTGCTGACGCCGAGGCACGCCCGTCGGTAGAGGCGCCGATAACGCGGCCGGCGCGCGGGACGGCGTGGGGACGCTCGTGCCGGGGAGACCGGCTAGGAGGCCCCCGGCGCGCGCTCCCCCGTGGCGAAGAAGCGTGACAGGTCGCGTTCCGGGGTTTCGGAGCCCACCGTGCGCTCCGGTGGTACACCCAGCTCCCAGTCCAGCCCGTACCGCTGGAACAGTTCGGCGCGCAGGGCCGGGACGGGCATCGGTACGCCCGGGACCAGGGCCGCGTACACCGCGCCCATCAGCAGGGCGCGCAGCATCGGGTAGTCGGCCGTCACGTCCTCGGAGCCGTACCGGGAGACGGTGTCGCCGAGCAGTTCCGACAGCCGCCGCTGCTCCGGGCACTCCACGAAGCCCTCGGCCTGAAGCAGCCCCGCCATGTGCTGGCGCATCAGCACCGGCCGGTCGCGGGCCAGCCCGAGGATCGCGTCGATGGCCCGGGCCAGCCGCTCCCGGCCGTCCTCGGTGCGCGGCTGCCGCTCCAGCGCCTCCTCCAGCGTGCGGTGCATCAGCCGGTGCACGGCGGACTGCACCAGCTGGCGCTTACCGGGGAAGTAGTACGACACCAGCCCGCGGGCCGAACCGGCCCGGTCCGCGATGGCGCCCAGGGTGGTCGCCTCGAAGCCACGCTCGTCCACCAGCTCCACGGCCGCCTGGAGCAACCGCTCCCTGGAACGCCTTCGCAATTCTTCATTGACCGAGGCGCTGCGCGGGGACATGCTGGACTCCTGCGTTGACTGGCTGCCAGCCAACTATACTCAACGCACCGGACCCCAGGTCCGGTCCGAGTTGCCGGCCGCTCGGGGTGACGCGGGGGATCACCTCGGGCGGCCGGTGCGCGTCCGCCCGCGCGGATCAGACCAGGCCGAGGACCGGGAGCAGCGCGTCCGGACGGAGCGTGACGGGCAGGTGGTCCACGAAGCGCACCCGGCAGCCGAGTGCCGCGGCACCGCCGTCCGCCTCCCTGCTGCCCCCCGGCGGCCTCCAACGCCGCGTCCGTCGCCCGCAGTTCGGCGTCGGGCAGGTCCCCCCGGTCTCGTCCAGCGCCGCGCGCAGCCAGGACTCGGTCGGCTCGACGCGGAACAGCACCCCGGAGAAGTCGAACGATCTCAGCCCAGCGCCCGCAGTCCCGGCACCAGGGTCAGCAGCACCGGGAGCGCCGGCACCAGCGCGGCCGTCGCGGTCAGCCGCAGCCGGTGCAGGGCCGGGAGGCGGTCGGGCGGGGTCAGCAGCCGGTGCACCCGCCGCGGAACATGCGCCTCGGGGGTGGGGCACGGCCCGAACACGCCGCGTTCCTCGTTGAGTTCGACCAGCGCCAGCGCCGTCGTCAGCCGGCCGAAGCGCCGGGAGGCCATGTCGTCGGCGGCCAGTTCCACCAGCCGGTGCATCTCGTCCCGGAACGCCGCGAAGACCGGTACCTGGGGGAACCCGTCCGCGAGCGCGGACGAGCAGTGCAGCAGCCAGTCGTGCCGGGCCCGCGCGTGCCCCTTCTCGTGCGCCAGCAGGGCGTCCAGCTGCCGCCCCTTCAGCCGCCGCAGCGCGGCCGTGGTGACGACCAGCCGGGGTGCCGTACCGGGCAGCCACCAGGCGTCCGGGCGCTCGCCCTCCAGCACCACCAGCCGGCCGCCCTTCGGCTCCTCGCCCGGCAACAGCGGGGCGCGCACCAGGAGTTCGGCCCGTCGCGCGCGGCGCCCCGCCCGGGACCGTACGACCTCCCGCACCAGCATGGCCGCGCTCCACAGGCCCGCGCCGGCCAGCAGCACGGCGGTGGCCGCCGCCCAGGGGCTCGCCGTGCCGAGGGCGTAGGCGTCCACGACCGCGTGCGGGGCCCGCGCGAACACCTGCCCGCGCACCGGCCGCCAGGCCGCGGCGGCGCTCAGGGTCATCGACAGCGCACAGCACAGCAGTACGGCCGCCACCACGCACTGCCACGCCCAGAGGGCGACGACCGGTTCACGGTCCGGCCAGTCGGCGCGGGCGAGCAGACGCGGGGCCACGACGGCGGTCAGGACGCCGAGCAGCAGCAGGGCCACGGGGACCATCATGGGCAGCACCCTATGAGCGCGGGGCCGCCCGGCGGTACGGTCCTTCACGCCGAAGTGACGCAGTCAACGCGCCACGCGCACACGTCACATCGTCAGCAGCATCGCGATCATGCCGATCCCCATCGACAACTGGCAGGCGCGGGCCAGCTCCGGGCGGTCGCCCCAGCGCGCGGGTGCGAGGCCGCCCACGGTGACGGCGGCGGGCACCAGACGGGCGCCGGTCACCAGCACGTAGCCCGTGAAGTAGAGCAGCAGGGCACCGGTCACCAGGGGCACCCCGGCGCCACCGGACATGCCGGCCATCTCCATGCCGCCCATCCCGCCCGTGCCGTCCATGTGGTGCATGGCCGGCGGGGCCACGGCCATCGCCGCCGCCATGTAGACCATCGCCGCCGCGCCCACCAGGTGGTGCAGATGGTGCCGGTCGCGGCGGACCGCCCACAGCGCGCGCAGCGCCGCGAGTCCGAAGACGGCCGCGTACACCGGCCAGGCCCACCGCGGCGGTGTGAACACCGCCGCGGGTACGGCCATCGCCGCCATCCCGAAACCCATCAGCGCCTCGCCGCCCGCGGAGCGCCGCTGCTCCTCGACGGCGCTGCGCAGCCGCAGCAGGCAGTAGGCCCCGGTCGCCGCGCACAGCGCGACCAGCAGCCAGGCAGCCGACACCGGTGCGTGCACGCCCACCTCCACGGCTCGACGGTCGGTCGAGGATGCGATGCCCAGGCCGGGCCGGGGCGCATACGAGCGCAAGGGTGTACACGGGGAGCGCTGACGGGGGCACGGCCGGTGAGCGGGCGGGAGCCGGACGGGAACGGCCCTGGGCACGCCATATGTTTTACAGATAAAACACATGCTAAATTTGATGCATGAGCAGTGCGACCCCCTTCCGTCTTCCCCTCGCCGGGGTGCTCCGCCTCGGCCGGCCCTCGGACATCTGGTTCAAGCCCGCGCTGAGCGTGGTCGCCGCGGTCGCCCCGCCCAACCTGATCCTGCTGGCGCTCGGGCGACTCGACCTCGCGATGTACACGATGGCCGGATCGCTGTGCGCCCTCTACGGCCACAACCGCCCCTACGCGGCCCGCGCCCGGACCCTGGTCTGGGTGGTGCTCGGCATGGTCGCCGGCGTCGCGACGGCCCTGGTCACGGCGTCCCTCACCTCCGACGCCGTCATCCTCGTGACCGTCGGCGCGCTGCTGGCGGCCGTGCAGAAGACCGTGTGCGACGCCACCCGGATCGGCCCGCCGGGCAACGTGGTCCTCACCTTCATCAGCTCCGCCTCCCTGTTCGCCCCGCAGACCCTCGGCCAGGTGCCGGGCCACGTCGGACTGGCCCTCGCCACCGGCGCCTGGTCCTGGCTGGTCGGCATGGCGCCCGGACTGCTGCGCCCGCACGGCCCCGAGCGCCGCGCCACCGCCCAGGCCCTGAACGCCACCGCCGCCTACGCCGACACCCACGGCACCGGCGACGGCCACGCCCGGGCCCGTGCCGCGAGCGCCGCCGCCATCCACGCCGCCTGGCAGTCGCTGCTGGCCGCGGGCGCCCGCCAGGACCCCACCCGGCGCGCCCTGGAACGCCTCCTCGTGCGCGCCGAGGTCGCCCTCGCCGCCCCCGCCGACGCCGACCCGGCACGGCTGCGCGCCTGGGCCGGCGAGCTGCGCGGCGGCCGCCGCACCCTCCGCCTCGACCTCCCCGCCGAGGACGCCGGGGAACTCCTCGGCGTGGACACCGAGCGGGCCCAGCCGCGCCCCTCGCTGCGCCACCGCCTCGCGCCGCTCGCCCCCATCGCCGCGCGCACCGCGATCGGCTGCGCCCTCGCCGGCTACGCCTCCCTCGCCCTCGGCGTGGGCCGCCCCTACTGGGCCCTGGTCACCGCGGCCTCCCTCTACCAGGCCAACGTCACCCTCACCTGGCACCGGGGCGTCCAGCGCGTCGTCGGCAACCTCGTCGGCGTCCTCGCCTTCGCCGTCCTCGCCCCGCTCGCCCACCTCAACGCCATGGCACTGGTGCTGTGCTGCATCGCCCTCAACTTCGGCGCGGAGGCGCTGATCGGCCGCAACTACTGGCTGGGCAGCGTCTGCGTCACCCCCATGGCGCTGCTCATCACCGAGTTCGCCCGCTTCCAGGACCCGGCCACGCTGGTCGCCGACCGGGTCGTGGACACCCTCATCGGCGCGCTGGTCGGCTTCGTCGCGGCGATCGCCGTCACCAACCGGCGCGCGGGCGACCGCCTGGAACACACGCTGACCGCGGCGGAACGCGCCCGCGAGAACGCCGCCCGGCTGCTCGCCGAACCGCACCCGGCGCCCCGCGCCCTGGACGACGCCCGCCGTGCCCTCGCCGCCGCCCTCGTCGACCTGCGCGCCACCGCGGACGCCGCGGCCGGCGAGTGGTGGCAGCGCGCCCTGCCCGAGGACCGGGTCGTGCTCGCCGAACAGGCCGGACACCGTACGCTCGCGGCGACGGTGCGACGCCAGGGGCTCGCACCGCGGCAGCAGGACGCGGGCACGACGACGGAGGACATACGGCCATGACGGCGACGAACGGCACACCACCGCGGCACGAGGCGTCCACGGCCGACACGGTCGCCGCCGTCGTACGGCAGTGGCGGGCCGTCCACCCCGACCTGGACACCGGGCCGATGGAGGTCATCGGGCGGATCAACCGGTGCGCCGCGCTGCTCCAGCAGTCCGAGGACGCGCCGCTGCGCCGGGCCGGGCTCAGCCGCGCCGAGTTCGACCTGCTGGGGGCGCTGCGGCGCACCGGACACGAGCTGACGCCGGGGGAGCTGGCCCGGGAGACGTTCTCCTCCGGGGCCGCCGTCACCAAGCGGATCAAGCAGCTGACCGAGCGGGGCCTGGTCGAGCGGCGCGGCGACACCCGCGACCGCCGGGTCGCCCATGTCCGCCTCACCGACGCGGGCCGCGACCTGGTCGACGGCGTCCTGCCCGAACAGCTCGCCTACGAGACCGCGGTCCTCTCGGTCCTGGCCCCCACGGGCCGGGACGACCTCGCGGCCCTGCTGGGCGAGTTGCTGACCCGCCTGGAGGGCCGGATGGGCGCGCTGCGCGCCGGGAGCTGAGCGCGAACCGGGGACGCGCGACGACGCCGTCCCCAGGGGCGCGGCCCGGCCTCTTCACCCGCTGCCGCCCGGCGCCCCGGCCGATCGGCACCACCGCCCTCGCGGCCGGGCGCCCGCGGACCGGCCCTCAGGTCCCCGCCCGGTACCGCAGCGGATGGTCCGCGGGCACCTCCACCAGGACGATCCGGGTGCCGTCCGGATCGGCGAGCCACATCTCGACCAGCCCCCACGGCTCCCGCACCGGCGGGCGCGTGATCTCGACACCCTTCGCCCGCAGCTCCTCGTGCGCCGCCCCGACGTCCGCCACCTGCAACCAGAGCGCCACGTCCGGCGACGGCGGCGCCGTCCCGCGGCCGGACACCTCCAGGAAGCCGCCGCCGAGGAAGTAGACCGTGCCGCGGTCCGGGCCCGTGCCGAACTCGCGGTAGACGGGCAGCCCCAGCAGCTCGCCGTAGAAGACGCGGGAGCGCTCGGGGTCGGTGGGTCGCAGGAGGGTCCGGCTGCTGAGCACATGCACCATGCACGCGGAGCCTAGTGGCACAGTTACCCTCGTTGCCGGCTCAGCCACGCCCGAGATGGGAGAACCGCCCTCATGCACAGCGCCGCCGCCCCCGGCCTGACCTTCCGAGACGCCACCGACGCCGATGTGGACGCGCTGGTCGCGCTGATCCAGTCGGCGTACCGCGGGGACGACAGCCGGGCCGGGTGGACCACGGAGGCGGACATCCTGGAGGGGCAGCGCACCGACCCGGAGGGCGTCGTCGAGGTGATCGAGTCGCCCGACAGCCGGCTGCTCACGGTCGAGCGGGACGGCCGCATCGTGGCCTGCTGCCAGCTCGAACACCGCGGCGAGCACGCCTACTTCGGCATGTTCGCGGTCAGCCCCACCCAGCAGGGCGCCGGCCTCGGCAAGACCGTCATCGCCGAGGCCGAGCGGCAGGCCCGCGAGACCTGGGGCGTCAGCGAGATGCACATGACCGTGATCTCCGTACGCGAGGACCTGATCGCCTGGTACGAGCGCCGCGGGTACCGCCGCACGGGACGGATGTCCCCGTTCCCGTACGGCGACGAGCGCTTCGGCATCCCGCAGCGCGACGACCTCCAGTTCGAGCTGCTGGTCAAGCAGCTCGGCTGAGTCCCGCCGCGGCCCCTACGCGGTGAACCGGCCCGTGCGCTTGATCTCGGGGAAGTCGGTGGTCGCCCCGTCCAGTTCGAGCGCGCGGACCAGCCGCAGCTGCTCCTGCGTGTTGACCACCCAGCCGATGATCCTCAACCCGGCCGCGCGCGCGTGCTCGACGGTCTCCAGGGTGAGCCGGCGGATGTTCAGGCAGACCGTCGGCGCGCCCACGGCGACGGCGCGCTCCACCACCTCCGGACCGTAACGCCCGGCGATGAGCGCCGTGCGCACGCCGGGCACCAGCCGCGCGATCTCGGCGACCGCCTCGTCGTGGAAGGAGGACACCTCCACCCGCCCGACCAGGTCCCGCTCCAGCATCACCTTGGCCAGCGCCCGCGCCGCCGCCACGTCCTTGATCTCGGCCTGCAACGGCGTCGGCACCGCGTCCAGCACCTCCTCGAACACCGGCACGCGTTCCCCGCGCCCCGCGTCCAGCGCGCGCAGCTCGGCGAGGGTCTTCTCGGCGATCGGCCCCGAGCCGTCGGTCGTGCGGTCCACCTCGGCGTCGTGCATGACGACCAGGGCGCCGTCCTTGCTCAGGTGCAGATCGAGTTCGATCAGGTCGAGGCCGGCCCGCTGCGCGGCGGCGAAGGAACGGAGGGTGTTCTCGGGCTCCACACCCATGACCCCGCGGTGACCGATGGTAAGGAAGTTCAAGGTTCGACTCGCTTCCGTCGACGGCGGCTCGGCACGCGCGCGGCGACGGGCGGACGCCGTCGTCCGCGCGGGCAGGCTCGCAGCCTAACGGCCACGACCCGCGATGAACCCGCATGTGCGCGGGCGATCGGGGGCACGCCCCGGGCGGCGACTGGCCGGTACCCCTCCACGACGTCACCCGCGCGTGGGCGAGTCCCCGCGTCCTTGACCGACCGGATCGTGCCCCTGACAGCCGGGCCGGCAGCACGCTCGAAGTGAGCGCCGTCACGGTTTACGGCAGGAAAAATGTCGGCGACAGGGTCACTGAACAGAAAAATCTCCTGCGCCTCCTCTTGATGGGGGAATCGGGGTATGCATACGGTGTCCGTACGCGAGGTTCTCCCGTGGAGGATGGAAAATGACGGAAATTCTTGTGCAGTCGGGTGCGGAGGGTCGTATTCCTTCGCAGACCAGGGTGGTTGAGCACCCCGCATGGCCCGTGCTCAAGGATGCCGTGGAACAGATCCGGCCATGGCAGTCGAAGGACGGCTCGATCGACTTCGCCGCCGAGGGCGCGCCCACCAGGGCGGACGCCGAGGCCGCCGTCCGCCGGGTCGCCGACGCGGTCGAGCGGCTGTCGCCGCTGGTGCCGCACGACGCCGCCTACCACGAGGCCCTCGTCAAGGACCTGCGCCGCTGGGCCGAGGGCGGCTTCCAGGTGCCGGACTTCCTGGACTCGCTGCTGGCCTTCAACCCCGCCGCGAGCCGCGCGGACGGCCTCCAGCACCTGGTCGTCTTCCCGATGTACACGCAGAACGGCAACCCGGACCGCAACTTCGAGGCGCTGGTGCTGCGCATGGTCTGGCCCGACTGGCTGGCCGAGCTGGAGCGCACCCGCTACGACAACCCGCTGTACTGCGGCATCGCCTTCGAGGACTTCACCTCGGGCTACGACACCAACTCCGCCGTCCTCTTCCCGGAGACCATCGCCGTCCGTGAGGCGCCGGAACGATTCTCCTGGGGTGGCATCTTCTGCGACCGCGAGGCCGCGCGCTTCCGCCGGGTCACCGAGGCCGCCGTCGACATCCTTGGCCTCGAGCTGCCCGAGGACATCGCCGCGATGGTCCACGACCAGAAGCGCTGCGAAGAGGCCTTCGTGCTGTGGGACATGGTGCACGACCGCACCCACAGCCACGGCGACCTGCCGTTCGACCCGTTCATGATCAAGCAGCGCCAGCCGTTCTGGATGTACGGCCTGGAGGAGCTGCGCTGCGACCTCACCGCCTTCAAGGAGGCCGTCAAGCTCCAGGCGGACGGCCTTCCGCAGGCCCGTGACGTGCAGTACGCGGTGCTCTTCGACCGCATGTTCCGCTTCCCCGTCACCGGCGACCGCGTGCGCAACTACGACGGCGTCGGCGGCCAGCTGCTCTTCGCCTACCTGCACAAGCACGATGTCCTGCGCTGGACCGACAACAAGCTCTCCATCGACTGGGAGCGCGCCCCGCAGGTCACCAACCAGCTGTGCGCCGAGATCGAGAAGCTGTACCGGGACGGCATCGACCGCCCCAAGCTCGTGCACTGGTTCGCCGGCTACGAGCTGGTCTCCACCTACCTCGCCCCGCACCCCGGTTCCAAGTGGGCCAAGGGCCCCGAGGCACTCGACCTCTCGCTCCCGCCGCGCAAGCTGGTGGACGACGTGCTTCCGGACGAGTTTCCGCTGAGCATGTTCTTTGAGGCCCTGTCCAAGAAACTGAAGAACGTGATCGCCTCCACCAAGGGCATCACCGCGGACAGCGCCGAGCGGATCGCCGCGTGAGCGACGGCGTACCACCACACGACACGGCTGCAGAGGGGAAGATCATGGGGAACGGGTCGAACGGGGCGCTCAGTGGTGCGGTGATCGCGGTGGCCGGCGCGGGCGGACCCGCCGGCCGGGCGGCGCTGCTGCGCCTGGCCGAGGCCGGGGCGACCGTCGTGGGGGCGGACAACGACCCGCAGCGGCTGTCGGAGGCCGTGGACGCGGCGCGCTACGCCTCCGGGGGTGCCTCGGTCACGGGCGACACGGTCGATCTGCTCGACCTCCAGTCCACCCGGGACTGGGCCGACCACATCGAGAAGGACTTCGGCCGCGTCGACGGCCTGGTCCACCTGGTCGGCGGCTGGCGCGGCAGCGAGACCTTCACCAAGACCAGCCTGGACGACTGGGACTTCCTGGAGCTGCTGCTGGTGCGCACCGTGCAGCACACCTCGCTGGCCTTCCACGAGGCGTTGCAGCGCAGCGACCGGGGCCGCTACGTGCTGATCAGCGCGGCCGGCGCGTCCAAGCCCACCGCGGGCAACGCCGCCTACTCGGCCGCCAAGGCCGCCGCCGAGGCGTGGACGCTCGCCATGGCCGACTACTTCCGCAAGGCGGGCAAGGCCGAGGGCGCCGAGGGTCCGACGTCGGCGGCTACGATCCTGGTGGTCAAGGCGCTGGTGCACGACGCGATGCGCGCCGAACGCCCCAACGCGAAGTTCGCGGGCTTCACGGACGTCAAGGACCTGGCCGAGGCCATCGAGGGCGTCTGGAGCAAGTCCGCCGCCGAAGTGAACGGAAACCGTCTGTGGCTGACCGAGAAGCCGTGAACCCTCCCAGGACCGACGCGCGTCGCCATCACGACCCGGAGATCCGCGGTTTCGCCAGTGACAACTACGCCGGAGCGCACCCCGAGGTGCTGGCCGCCCTGGCCCTGGCCAACGGCGGCCACCAGGTGGCGTACGGCGAGGACCAGTACACCGAGAACCTCCAGCGGATCATCCGCAGCCACTTCGGTGCCACCGCGGAGGCCTTCCCGGTGTTCAACGGCACCGGCGCCAACGTGGTCGCGCTCCAGGCGGTCACCGACCGCTGGGGCGCGGTGATCTGTGCCGAGAGCGCGCACATCAACGTGGACGAGGGCGGGGCGCCCGAGCGGATGGGCGGTCTGAAGCTGCTCACCGTGCCCACGCCGGACGGCAAGCTCACGCCCGAGCTGATCGACCGGCAGGCCTGGGGCTGGGAGGACGAGCACCGCGCGATGCCGCAGGTCGTCTCGATCACCCAGTCCACGGAGCTGGGCACGCTCTACACGCCCGGCGAGATCCGCGCGATCTGCGAGCACGCCCACGCCCACGGGATGCGGGTGCACCTCGACGGCTCCCGGATAGCCAACGCCGCCGCCTCCCTGGACATGCCGATGCGCACGTTCACCGACGCGGTCGGCGTCGACATCCTCTCGCTGGGCGGGACGAAGAACGGCGCGGTGTTCGGCGAGGCGGTCGTGGTCCTCAACCAGGACGCCGTGCGGCAGATGAAGCACCTGCGCAAGCTGTCCATGCAGCTCGCCTCCAAGATGCGCTTCGTCTCCGTGCAGCTGGAGGCCCTGCTGGCCAAGGACCTGTGGCTGCGCAACGCCCGGCACGCCAACGAGATGGCCCAGCGGCTCGCCGAGGGCGTGCGCGCGGTGCACGGGGTGGAGATCCTCTACCCGGTGCAGGCCAACGGCGTCTTCGCCCGGCTCCCGCACGACGTCAGCGAGCGGCTGCAGAAGCGGTTCCGCTTCTACTTCTGGGACGAGGCGGCCGGCACCGTGCGCTGGATGTGCTCCTTCGACACCACGGAGGAGGACGTCGACACCTTCGTGGCGGCCGTCAAGGAGGAGATGGCGCGCTAGTCCGCGAGAATGCATAGGTATGCGGTCACCTGAAAAGTCATTGACTGTCGGGTGATCGCATTCCTATGCTCTGCGGGCATGCAGCTGATCCAGGAAACCGCCGACCTCTCCGCGTATCTGGCCGCCGACGAGGCCATCGACCACCAGCACCCGGTGGTGCGGGAGACGGCCGCCCGGCTGGCCGCCGATGCCGCCGACTCGTATGCCTATGCGCGCCTCGCCTATGAGTTCGTGCGCGACACCGTCCCGCACTCCGCCGACACCGGCGATCCACGCGTCACCTGGCGCGCCTCCGACGTCCTGGCCCGGCGCACCGGCATCTGCCACGCCAAGGCGCACGCGCTCGCGGCCCTGCTGCGCGCCGAGGACATCCCCACCGCCCTGTGCTACCAGCGCCTGCGCGACGACGACGGCGACGGCCTCGTCGTCCACGGCCTGGTCGCCGTCCGCTTCCACGGCGCCTGGCACCGCCAGGACCCGCGCGGCAACAAACCCGGCGTCGACGCCCGGTTCTCCCTCGGCAGGGAGCGGCTCGCCTGGGTTCCCGACGCGGCCCGCGGCGAGCTGGACCACCCGGTCCTGTACGCCGCCCCCCACCCGGCCGTCCTCGACGCCCTGCGCACCGCTCCCGACCGTGAAGCCCTCGGCAGCGCGCTGCCGAGCACCCTGTAACACGGCGGCGGTTGCTCCCCCCGCCGGGACGGCGCGGACGACGGGGCGGTTCTCCTGGGCGCGCCGGCACCCGCGGCTCGCCTGCGCGGTGGCGTCGGCGATCGTCGCGGGCGGCGTCGCGGTGCCGCTCGCGTTCACCTCCGGACGCCCTTTCTGTACCGAACTGCCATCGGCGACACGGGTGTTGGCGGGCGGTGGCCTGACCGGGGGTCGCGACCGCCCGGCATCGTGCGCTGCCGGGCCGCGTCGTCCCTGCCGAGGGCCGGGCAGCGCACCAGCAGCCGCACGTCGTCGTGTCGTCGACGAACCCGGGCAGGTCGCCCGGCAGCGGCCGGACAAAGGAGAAGCCCTCCTGCGGGAAGGCGGCGAGGAACTCGGCGTCCTGGTCGTCGCGCCGCGTGTACGCGGTCACCCGCACCGCCAGCGTGCCGTCGCCGTGGCCGGCGAAGCGCAGGCCGCACCCGTAAGTCCCCGAGCGCGTCGTGCCCCCTTGTCCGCGCCTCGGTGAAGCGGCCGCCCTGGGCCGCGAGTTCCCGTACCGCCCCGGCCGGGCCCGGGTCGTGACCGCGCGCCCTACCGGGCGGTGCGGGGTGTCAGTGGACCTCGGCGGCCCGCAGCGCGTCGGCCGTCGGCGCCGTGCCACCAAGGTGCGCGGGGAGCCACCAGGAGTCCTCGGCGTCCTTCGGGCGGCCCGGATAGGCGCGCTGGGCGGCCTCCAGCAGTTCCTGGACGCGCTCACGCAGCCGGCGGGTGATCGCCCCGGCGTACTGGTCGCGGGGCGCCTCCAGGGCCTCGCCCACCCGGATGGTGACGGGCAGGTGGCTGCGTCTGAAGTTGCGCGCCTGGCCCTTGGTCCACAGCCGCTGCGTCCCCCACACCGCCATCGGGACCAGCGGCACCCCGGCCTCCTGGGCGAGCCGGGCCGCGCCCGACTTGAAGCTCTTCAGGGTGAAGGACTGGGAGATGGTGGCCTCCGGGAACACCCCGATGACCTCCCCGGAGCGCAGCGAGTCCAGCGCGTGCGCGTAGGCGGCCTCGCCCTGCCCGCGGTCCACCGGGATGTGCTTCATGCCGCGCATCAGCGGCCCGGAGATCCTGTGCCGGAACACGGACTCCTTCGCCATGAACCGCACCAGGCGGTTCTGCGGCAGGGCGGCCAGCCCGCTGAAGATGAAGTCCAGATAGCTGATGTGATTGCTCACCAGCACGGCGCCGCCGGAGCGCGGGATGTTCGAGGACCCCTGGCAGTCGATCTTCAGGTCCCAGACCTTGAACAGCGTCTTGGCGAATCCGATGACGGGACGGTAGACCAGTTCTGCCATGGGTGGGACGAACCCTTTCTGCTCTGCTCGGGAAAGGGGGGCTCCCGGCGGGAAAGCTACGCAGCCGTAGGTTTACGGCGTCTCGCAGATCGTGCCCCAAGAACGTGCGGGTAGCCAGTTCTGGTGCCCCGCCGCGGCGAGATCCTCGTCACGTCGGCCCGCGGCCCGCTCCGGGGCAACCGCCGGCGGCCGGGAATCCCCACGGCCCGCCGATTGTTGACGCCGCGTGGCGCCGGCGTCGGCCGGCGTCCGTCGGATGCCGCACGGGCGGCGGAGCGGGAGGGCAAGGGTGAGCGGGCGCGACGACGCCGGGCGGCTGAGCGCCGCCGAACTCGGCACGGGTCTCGGCGAACGGGCCACGCTCGTCCAGTTCTCCACCGCCTTCTGCGCACCTTGCCGGGCCACCCGGCGCGTGCTCGGCGAGGTCGCGGCCATGGTGCCCGGCGTCGCCCACGTGGAGATCGACGCCGAGGCCCGGCTGGAGCTCGTACGCGCCCTCGGCATCGTGAAGACACCCACCGTGCTGGTCCTCGACGCACGGGGGACGGTCGTGCGCCGCGCCGCGGGTCTGCCCCGCAAGGCCGATGTCATCGCGGCGCTGGGGGAAGCGGTTTGAGGGGGTTTCGGCACCAGGTGAGAGGCGTCCCAGTTCCCGGGCCGCACTTGACTGTGCCCACCACCTATCGTCAGCCTGACCGTATGCCGATCGAACTCCTTCTCCACGGGCGGCCCCACGTCGACCTGGCGCGTACCGCGAGCGCCTGCTGTCCGGGTCACTGAGCAGCCACGGACCCGCTCGTCCCCCCGAACAGAAGGACAACTCCATGACGGCCCTGCCCGGACTCGGCACCCACCAGCTCGCCTCTCCCGATCTGCTGCGCTCCACCTTCCGCCGGCACGCCGCCGGTGTCGCGGTGATCACCGCGCGCGGCGCCGCCGGACCGGTCGGCTTCACCGCCACCTCCCTCACCTCGGTCTCCGCCGAGCCGCCGATGATCTCCTTCGGGGTGGGCACCGGCGCCTCCAGCTGGCCCGCGATAGCCGAGGCGGACCACGTCGGCGTCCACATACTCGGCGAGCACCAGCACGAACTGGCCGCCACCTTCGCCCGCAGCGGCGCCGACCGGTTCGGCGCGGCCACCGCCTGGCGGGAGGGTCCCGAGGGGGTGCCGGTGCTGGACGACGTGCTCGCCTGGCTGGTGTGCCGGATCGACACCCGGGTCCCGGCGGGCGACCACCGGATCGTGCTCGCCGAGGTCCTCCACGGCGATCCGACGGGTGCCGGGCGCCCCCTCCTCTATCACCAGGGCCGCTTCACGGCGCTGCGCGACTGATGCGGCATTGATCACGTCCTGTACCCCTGCGGAGCCGTCGGGTTCCGGTTACGCTGCGTTGCGAACGTCACAGTTCAAAGCGCTTGCTTAGCGGGGACGAACTGGGTGTACTGACGAGTAATATCTCGGTCGGAGCGCGTTGCGGCCCCGACCGGGAACGGCCGCTTCAGGCGCCTATGCTGCCTGCAAGAGGCAGCCAGGAAATCACGATGCAGTAGGAGAGCCGGCGTGAGCTTGAGGATCGTTGTCACTGTGAAGTACGTGCCCGACGCCACTGGCGACCGGCACTTCGCCGATGACCTGACCGTCGACCGCGACGACGTGGACGGTCTGCTCTCCGAGCTGGACGAGTACGCGGTCGAGCAGGCGCTGCAGATCGCGGAGGACGCGGACGACGCCGAGGTCACCGTGCTGACGGTCGGCCCCGAGGACGCCAAGGACGCGCTCCGCAAGGCCCTGTCCATGGGCGCCGACAAGGCCATCCACGTCGAGGACGACGACCTGCACGGCACCGACGCCATCGGCACCTCTCTGGTGCTGGCCAAGGCCATCGAGAAGGCCGGCTTCGACCTGGTCGTCTCCGGCATGGCCTCCACCGACGGCACCATGGGCGTCGTGCCCGCGCTGGTCGCCGAGCGCCTGGGCGTTCCGCAGGTCACCCTGCTGTCCGAGGTCTCGGTCGAGGACGGCACCGTCAAGGGCCGCCGCGACGGCGACGCCGCCTCCGAGCAGCTGGAGGCCCAGCTGCCGGCCCTGGTCTCCGTGACCGACCAGTCCGGCGAGGCCCGCTACCCGTCCTTCAAGGGCATCATGGCGGCCAAGAAGAAGCCGGTGGAGTCCTGGGACCTGTCCGACCTCGACATCGAGGCGGAAGAGGTCGGCCTGGACGGCGCGTTCACCAAGGTCGAGGCCGTGACCGAGCGTCCGGCCCGCACGGCCGGCACCATCGTCAAGGACGAGGGCGAGGGCGGCAAGCAGCTCGCTGAGTTCCTCGCGAGCCAGAAGTTCATCTAAGGGCTCGCCCCCGCTGACCGCCCCCTCAACTTCGTTACGCAGGAGTGCAATCCCATGGCTGAAGTCCTCGTCTACGTCGACCACGTGGACGGTGCCGTCCGCAAGCCCACCCTGGAGCTGCTGACCCTGGCGCGCCGCCTCGGTGAGCCCGTCGCCGTGGCGCTCGGCAACGGCGCCGCCGACACCGCCGCCACCCTCGCCGAGCACGGCGCGGTGAAGGTCCTCACCCACGACGCGTCCGAGTACGCCGAGTACCTGGTCGTGCCCAAGGTGGACGCTCTCCAGGCCGCCTACGAGGCCGTCTCCCCGGCCGCCGTGCTGGTCCCGTCCTCCGCCGAGGGCAAGGAGATCGCCGCCCGCCTGGCGCTGCGCATCGGTTCCGGCATCATCACCGACGCCGTCGACCTGGAGGCCGGCGACGAGGGCCCGGTGGCCACCCAGTCGGTGTTCGCCGCGTCCTTCACCACCAAGTCCCGTGTCGTCAAGGGCACCCCGGTCATCACGGTCAAGCCGAACTCGGCCGCCGTGGAGGCCGCCCCGGCCGCGGGCGCCGTCGAGGCCCTGTCCGTGACCTTCTCCGACAAGGCCACCGGCACCAAGGTCACCGCGCGCACCCCGCGCGAGTCCACGGGCCGCCCGGAGCTGACCGAGGCCGCGATCGTGGTCTCCGGCGGCCGCGGTGTCAACGGCGCCGAGAACTTCGCGATCATCGAGGCCCTCGCCGACCAGCTCGGCGCGGCCGTCGGTGCCTCGCGCGCCGCCGTCGACGCCGGCTGGTACCCGCACACCAACCAGGTCGGCCAGACCGGCAAGTCGGTCTCGCCGCAGCTCTACATCGCCAACGGCATCTCCGGTGCGATCCAGCACCGGGCCGGCATGCAGACCTCGAAGACCATCGTGGCCGTCAACAAGGACGCCGAGGCCCCGATCTTCGAGCTGGTCGACTACGGCGTCGTCGGCGACCTGTTCGACGTCGTGCCGCAGCTGACCGAGGAGATCAAGACCCGCAAGGGCTGATCCCCGCAAGGGCGTCCGAGGCCCCCGTGACCCGCGCGGTCACGGGGGCCTCGGTGCATCCTGGAGACGCCGCGGGGGTGTTGACCAGCGGGAACCACGCCGGATAACTTCATTCTACGGATTGTTGATTCCGTGAAGCGGAAATCGGAGGGTGTGGGATGGGTCAGCAGGAGAAGGTGGCGACAAGCCTCACCGGCGCCGTCGGCGAGGAGATCAGCGCCTTGCTCGCACCGGTCGACGCGGAGCTGGCGCGCCGCTACCCCGGGGACCCCGGCACCCGGCAGCCGGTCCACACCGTCTACGTCCCCGGCGACGTCTTCGCCGCCGACACCGTCCGCTCCTGGGGCGACCGGGCGCTGGCCGCGCTGGACGAACACGCCCCGGACGCCGCCTCGTTCGCGGCCGTCCTCGGCCTCGCCGACGACCTCGCCGAGCCGGTCTACTCCCGTGTCCGCGCCAAGCTGGAGCGCGAACCGATCGAGGACCTGCGGGTCGACTTCGAGGACGGCTACGGCCCCCGCCCCGACGCCGAGGAGGACGCGGCCGCGGCCCGTGCCGCCCGGCTGATCGCCGAGGCCGCGGGCAGCGGCACGGCGGCGCCGTACACGGGCATCCGCATGAAGTGCATGGAGGCCGCGGTGCGCGAGCGGGGCATCCGCACCCTCGACGTCTTCCTCACCGGTCTGATGGCGGCGGGCGGCCTCCCCGACGGCCTGGTGCTCACCCTGCCGAAGGTCACCTATCCCGAACAGGTGAGCGCCTTCGTGCGGATCCTGGAGGCCTTCGAGAAGACGCACGGCCTCGACGCCGGACGGCTCGGCTTCGAGATCCAGATCGAGACCAGCCAGGCCATCCTCGCCACCGACGGCACCGCCACCGTCGCCCGGATGATCCAGGCCGCCGAGGGCCGCGCCACCGGACTGCACTACGGCACCTTCGACTACAGCGCCTGCCTGGGCGTCTCCGCCGCCCACCAGGCCAGCGACCACCCGGCCGCCGACCACGCCAAGGCGGTCATGCAGGTCGCCGCCGCGGGCACCGGCGTACGCGTCTCGGACGGCTCCACCAACGTGCTCCCGGTGGGCCCCACCGACCGGGTGCACGACGCCTGGCGGCTGCACTACGGCCTCACCCGCCGCGCCCTCGCCCGCGCCTACTACCAGGGCTGGGACATGCACCCCGGCCACATCCCGACCCGCTACGCGGCCGTCTTCGCCTTCTATCGCGAGGGCTTCGAGCAGGCCGCGGACCGCCTCGCCCGCTACGCGAGCCGGGCCGGCGGCGACGTCATGGACGAGCCCGCCACCGCCAAGGCCCTCGGCGGCTATCTGCTGCGCGGCCTGGACTGCGGTGCCCTCGACCCCGCCGAGGTCCAGGAGCGCACCGGGCTCACCCGCGCCGCCCTGGAGGGCTTCGCGGCGCCCCGGCGCGGCGATCTCACCGCCTCCGCGCAGTAGCGGAAGCGGACCGGTCACAGATGGCGTTCGAGCCCGGACGCCATCACCCAGTCCCGCTCGGCGAACAGCCGGGTGCCCCGCGCGCACAGCCCGGCGTCCCCGCGCGCCCGCGCGCTGAACTCCTCCGGGGTGGTCCCGAACAGCTCCCGCAACTCGGCGCAGGCCCCGAGGAGTTCGGTCAGCAGCGGGCGCTGCCCCGGATGGGCGCGGGGTGCTCCGGTGCCGTCGCGCAGCACCCCGCGCCGGTTGACGTACGCGTGGACGCCCGGCAGCGCGACCCCGTCGGCCAATTCGACCCGCACGTCCGGCGCGGGCAGCCAGGCCCGCCGGAAGTTGCCGGCCGGCAGCGGCGCCCCCTCACCGGCGTCGATCACGTCCAGCTGCCGCCGGTCCAGCCAGAGGACGAACAGCCCCACCGCCTCGCCGGGCGCCTCGACCGGTGAGGCCGAGACGTAGCCCATGCGGCTGACGTGCGCGGAGACCCCCACGCGGACGCCGGTCACGGTGGCCCGCACCATCGGCACGGTGGAGGAGCCCAGCCCGAACTCGGCCAGCTTGTGCCGCAGCTGGCCGGGGCAGGCGTTGGAGCCGACCGCGAGCAGCGGCGACCGGTCCTCGTACACCAGCCGCTCAGGCGGCAGCCACCGGTCGCCGTGCAGCACCCCGGAGGCGGCGGGCCACGCGCCGGGGTACGTCAGCGGGTCCTCGCGCGGTACCCCGGCGAGCCCCAGCTCCTCCAGCGTGGCCATGGGCGCCTCAGCGGGCCGGGGGCAGCTCGCCCGAGCCGCGCTCGACCAGTCGGGTGGGCAGCTCGATCCGCTCCGGCGCGACGAACCCGCCGTCCAGCTGGCGGAAGAGCCGCTCGGCCGCCGTACGGCCGAGGGCCGCCGCGTCCTGTGCGACGACCGTGACGCCCGGCCGCAGCAGATCGGCCAGCTCGAAGTCGTCGAACCCGACCAGCGCCACCTGCCGGGACTGTTCGGCGAGGACCCGGACCACGGTGACCGTCACCCGGTTGTTGCCCGTGAAGATCGCGGTGACCGGATCGGGCCCGGACAGCATCTCCAGCGCCGCCCGGCGCACCCGCTCCGGGACCGTCACCCCGAGCGACATCCAGCGGTCCTCGACCGGTATCCCGGCGTCCTCCATGGCCGCCCGGTAGCCGCGCAGCCGCTCCGCCGCGGTGTGGATGCGGGGCATGTCGCCGATGAACCCGATCCGGCGGTGGCCGTGCGCGATCAGGTGCGCCACGCCGTCGCGGGCCCCGCCGAAGTTGTCCGACAGCACCACGTCGGCGTCGATCCGCCCGGCCGGGCGGTCCACGAACACCGTCGCCACGCCCGCCCGGATCTCCGGCTCCAGATAGCGGTGGTCGCCCCCGGCCGGGATCACCACCAGACCGTCCACCCGCCGCGCGCACAGCGCCAGCGCCAACTCCCGCTCGCGCTCCGGGTCCTCGGCGCTGGAGCCGTTGATCAGCAGTGCGCCGTGCGAGCGGGCGACCTCCTCCACCGCACGGCTCAGCGGGCCGTAGAAGGGGTCCGCCAGGTCCTCCAGCACGAGTCCTATGCTCGCCGTGCGGCCCTTGCGCAGCACCCGCGCGCTGTCGTTGCGGCGGAAGCCCAGGGCGTCGATGGCCTCCTGCACCCGGCGCTCGGTGTCCGGGGTGACCCCGGGCTCGCCGTTGACCACCCGCGACACCGTCTTCAGCCCCACCCCGGCGCGCGCCGCCACGTCCTTCATCGTCGGGCGGTTGCCGTACCGGTTCCCGGGGAAGCGTTCTGCGCGGCGGGTCGTCTCGGGCACGATGCGCTGTCCTGTCCTGTCGTCCGTGTTCCCCATGGGGGTGATGCGACGGCCCATGGGCTGATATGAGGATGTGGCGTCGAGCATAGAGCCTGGACAACGTTGTCAGGTGCGCGAGAGACTGACCACCGCTTTTCGCGGGCCCGCACCCCCACCGCCACGGCCGGCCCGCTCGTCCACAGCTCTTTCGATCGTTCAACGGGGAGATCCGACTCTGATGCGCACCGACCTCGTGGCAGCCCTGGACATCGGCGGCACCAAGATCGCCGGCGGACTGGTGGACGGCCGCGGACTGATCCTGGAGCGGGCGCAGCGCGCCACGCCCGCCCGGCAAGACGGCGAGACGGTGATGCGGGCCGTCGAGGAGGTGCTCGCCGATCTCGCGGTGTCGTCCGCGTGGGGGAACGTCCGCTCGGTCGGCATCGGCAGCGCGGGTCCGGTGGACGCCGTCGCGGGCACCGTCAGCCCCGTGAACGTGCCCGGCTGGCGGGGCTTCCCGCTGGTCGAGCGGGTGCGCACGGCCACCGGCGGACTGCCGGTCGAGCTGATCGGCGACGGGGTGGCGATCACCGCGGCCGAGCACTGGCAGGGCGCCGCCCGCGGCCACGACAACGCGCTGTGCATGGTGGTCTCCACGGGCGTGGGCGGCGGCCTGGTGCTCGGCGGACGGCTGCACCCCGGGCCGACCGGCAACGCCGGCCACATCGGCCACATCAGCGTCGACCTCGACGGCGATCCCTGCCCGTGCGGCTCGCGCGGCTGCGTGGAGCGCATCGCCAGCGGGCCCAACATCGCCCGCCGCGCCCTGGAGGAGGGCTGGCTCCCGGGCCCCGACGGCGACGCCTCGGCCGCCGCGGTGGCCGCCGCCGCCCGGTCGGGCGACCCGGTCGCGACGGCCTCCTTCGAGCGGGCCGCGCGGGCCCTGGCCGCCGGTATCGCCGCCACCGCGACCCTGGTCGAGATCGACATCGCGGTGATCGGCGGCGGCGTCGGCAACGCGGGCGACGTCCTCTTCACCCCGCTGCGCAAGGCGCTCACCGACTACGCCACCCTGTCCTTCGTACGGCGGCTGACGGTCGTACCCGCGCAGATGGGCACCGACGCGGGCCTGGTGGGTGCCGCCGCGGCCGCGCTGCTGCGGGGGCCGGGGGTGGCGCTCTAGGCGTTCACCGGAGCCGACCCCGCGCGCTCAGGCGTCGGCCGAGACGCGCGGCGGCACCGTGCCGTGCGCCGGGGGCGAGCCTGCCGCAGGCCCAGCCCGCGCCCCTTGGTGCCCCGGCTTCGTTCGGTTCACCCGTCGCCGTCGCCGACCCGGCCCCATCCGGGCAGCGGGGGCTGCGGCCAGGCGGGCGGGGCGGGCAAGGGGAGCGCGGGCCCGTCGGTCCGCGGTCCTTCGGCGGTGAGCCGGCCGGTGAGCCAGCCGAGGAGGCGGTGGCCCTCGTCGCTGACCGCGGGGCCCTCGGCCGACACCGTCCAGCGCCGGCCGAGGTCGACGGCCGTCACGGAGGCGAGCGGGAAGCGCCGTGCGCGAAGGGTGCCGAGGGTGTCGTCCAGGGCCCAGGAGACGTACTGGTCCGGCCACCGCCCGGTGCCGTACCCGGTGCCGAGGTCGAGGTGGTGGGTCTCCAGCTCGCGCAGACAGCGCAGCAGCAGGTACCAGGCCGGATGGCGCCAGCCGGCCAGGGCCGGGACCAGCCGGTCCCAGGCGGGCGCGGGCGACTCCCGCGCGTCCGCCGTGAACCGGGCGAGGCTCGCCCGCAGCCGGGCGGTGAGCCGCCCGGCGGGCAGCAGGGCCTCCCGCGCGACCTGCGCCGCCCCCGCGGCCGCGGTCGCCCGGGGGCCGGGCGCGCGGCCGGTGCGTGCGAGGCCCAGCAGCCATGAGTAGGCGTCGGCGCCGTAGGCGACGTGGGCGAGCACGTGCCCGCGGGTCCAGCCGGGCAGGGCCGAGGGCGCCCGCAGCGCCGGGCCGGACAGTGCGGCCGCCGTCGCGGTCAGCCGGTCGGCCGACCGGGCGACGTCCTCGATCACCTCGCCGAGGGCGGCGCCGGCCGCGCCGGACGGGAACGTGGGGCTCACGCGTGCTCCTTGTGACGAGTGTCCGGCCGCGCCCGCGCCGGTGGCTCACCGGACTCGTGCACGGCCTCGATCGGCCCCACGATATGCCGGTTGGCCTCCGCCAACTCGACGGCGGGCACCCGCAGTTCGAGGACGGTCTCGCCGCCGGCCCGGGACCTCGCACGGTACCGGCGCGCCCGGCGCCGCGGGCAGGGGAATTCGGTGTTCCGGCGGTATCCGCGTGACCCCCGGGCGGTTCGCGCAGTTGATCGGCGTATGAAGAAGCGCAGCATCCTCGCCCTCGCCTCCCTCGCCACCGGTTTCGTCGTGGCCGCCGTCACCCCGTCGCACGCGGCGGACCGGGGCCCGCTCGACGACCTCAACGTCTCCGGCACCCTGCACTCGGCCGGCGACCTGGTCAGCCACGAGAGTTTCGCGCCCGCCGACGCCCCGGCCGCCGACCGGGAGTAGCGGGGCCGCCCCACCCCGGTGGGAGCGCGTGCCGGTGTCCTGTCAGGGGCCCCGGCACGCGCTTTACCGTGCCCTCACCGGGACGGGGTTTCCGGGGCAGGGTGGAACGGGCAAGCCTCTGGGGGCCAACAGAAGAGGGGGAGTCCGTGACCGTCGTCTGGATCAACGGCGCGTTCGGTGCGGGAAAGACCACGACCGCACGGGAACTGATCGAACTGATCCCGCACAGCACGCTCTTCGACCCCGAGGTCATCGGCGGGTCGCTCACGCACCTGCTGCCGCCCAAACACCTCGCCGAGGTCGGCGACTACCAGGACCTGCCGATCTGGCGCCGGCTCGTGGTCGACACGGCGGCCGCGATGCTCGCCGAGCTGGGCGGCACCCTCGTGGTGCCGATGACCCTGCTGCGCCAGGAGTACCGCGACGAGATCTTCGGCGGCCTCGCCGCCCGCCGCATCCCCGTACGGCACTTGCTCCTCGCCCCGGCCGAAACGATCCTGCGTGCACGGATAGCCGGGCGGGAGGTGCCGCCCGACCCGCCCGACGGCGAGATACGGGTCCGGCAGTGGTCCTACGACCACATCGAGCCGTACCACGCCGCCCTCGCCTCCTGGCTCACCGCCGACGCCCATCTCGTGGACACCAGCGCGCTGACCCCCTACGAGACCGCCGTACGGATCGCGGCCGCCCTCGGCGGCGGGGAGTTCACCCCCTGCGACATCGTGCAGACCCCCGAGCCCACCGCCGAGACCCTCGCCGCCGGGGTGCTGCTCTTCGACGAGCGGGACCGGGTGCTGCTCGTGGACCCCACCTACAAACCCGGCTGGGAGTTCCCCGGCGGTGTGGTGGAACGGGGCGAGGCCCCGGCCCGCGCGGGCATGCGGGAGGTCGCCGAGGAGACCGGGATACGGATGGGGGAGGTGCCCCGGCTGCTCGTGGTGGACTGGGAACGGCCCGTGCCGCCCGGCTACGGCGGGCTCCGGCTGCTGTTCGACGGCGGCCGGCTGACCTCCGACGAGGCCTCCGGGGTGCTGCTGCCGGGACCGGAGCTACGGGCCTGGCGCTTCGCCACCGAGCAGGAGGCCGCGAACATGCTGCCGCCGGTGCGCTACGAGCGCCTGCGCTGGGCCCTGCGCGCCCGCGAGCGCGGCACCGCGCTGTACCTGGAGGCAGGGGTGCCGGTCGGCTGACGTCAGGGGGCGGCCGTCGCACCGCGCAGCGCCGCGGCGGCGTCCCGCAGCACCGGGTCGCCATGGCCGAAGCACGCCACCTCGGCACCGAGCCCCGCCAAGTGCCGTACGGAGTCGAGGAGCCGGGGCCCGTCGAGGTTGAACACGCCCGGGATCACCGGGGGGTTCGCCGAGCCCGCGGTCACCGCCTCGCCGGCGGACAGGACGCCCTCCGGGGGCAGCGAGGCCACGGTGTCGCCGGTGAACAGCACGCCCTCGGCGGGCAGGAAGAGCGCGATGCTGCCGTCCGTGTGCCCGGGGACGTGCACCACCCGGGCGCCGCCGCCGAAGTCGAGCACCTCGCCGTCCGTCACGTCCCGGACGGAGGGCGGCGGCAGCGGTGTGCCCTCGGGCAGGCGCCCGATGACCTCGGCCCGGATCGGCCGCTCCCACTCCGTAAGGCGCGGGGGCGGGCCGGGGAGTTCGCCCCGTACGAACGGCGCGTCGAGCCGGTGGGCCAGCACCTGCGCGCCGCTCAGCCCGGCGAACTCGCCCGCGCCGCCCGCGTGGTCCTCGTGGAAGTGGGTCAGCACGATGCGCCGTACGTCCTCGGGCGCGCGCCCGAGCGCCCTGACCGCCTCGGCGATCACCGCCCCCGAGCCGATCGGGCCCGCGTCGACGAGCGTCAACTCCTCGCCGTCACGCCAGAGATAGGCCTGACCGACCGGGAAGCGCAGCAGATGCAACCGTGGAAGAAGCTGGATCACGTCCATGGCCCGACCGTAGGCGCGGGCACGCACGGGAGCGAGCCGTCTCCGCCCTGAGCGGAAGGTGTCCGCCCAGGGCGGAAGCGGTGTCGTGCCGGGGCCGGGCATCGCCGGGCGCGCGCTCCCCGCCCCTCGCCCGGCGGCCCCGCCGCCCCCGTGTCCTGCGTCCGCCTCAGCCCGCGTAGTTGCGCAGGAACAGCGCCTCCGCCACCGACAGGCGTTCCAGCTCCTGCGGCGAGACGCTCTCGTTCACCGCGTGGATCTGGGCCTCCGGCTCGCTCAGGCCGATCAGCAGGATCTCCGCCTGCGGGTAGAGGCCGGCGAGGGTGTTGCACAGCGGGATGGAGCCGCCCTGGCCCGCGTACTGCATGGTCTCGCCCGGGTAGGCGACGGCCATCGCCTCGGCCATCGCCCGGTAGGCCGGGCTGGTCGGGTCGGCGCGGAACGGCTGGCCCTGGCCGATCTGCTCCACCTTGACGCGGGCGCCCCACGGGGTGTGCGCCTCGATGTGCGCCGTCAGCAGCTTCGTCGCCTCCGTCGCGTCCACGCCCGGCGGCACCCGCAGGCTGATCAGCGCGCGGGCGGCGGCCTGCACCGAGGGGGTGGCGCCGACGACCGGCGGGCAGTCGATGCCCATGACGGTCACGGCCGGGCGGGCCCACAGCCGGTCGGCGACCGAGCCCGAGCCGGTGAGTTCCACGCCCTGGAGCACCTTGGCGTCCGCGCGGAACTGCTCCTCGGTGTACTCCAGGCCGTCCCAGGTGGCCGACGCGTCGAGACCGTCGACGGTGGTGGAACCGTCCTCGGCGCGCAGCGAGTCCAGCACCCGGATCAGCGCGGCCAGCGCGTCCGGGGCGGCACCGCCGAACTGGCCCGAGTGCAGGTTGCCCGCGAGGGTGTCCACGCTCACCCGCACCAGGGTCATGCCGCGCAGGATCGTGGTGACCGTCGGCAGGCCCACCCGAAAGTTGCCCGCGTCACCGATCACGATGGTGTCGGCCGTCAGCAGGTCCGGGTGCTGCTCGGCGTAGCGCTCCAGACCGCCCGTGCCCTGCTCCTCCGAGCCCTCCACGATCACCTTGACGTTCACCGGGACGCCGCCGTTCGCCTTGAGCGCGCGCAGCGCGAGCAGGTGCATGATCACACCGCCCTTGCAGTCCGCCGTCCCCCGGCCGTACCAACGGCCGTCGCGCTCGGTCAGCTCGAACGGCGGAGTGGCCCAGCCCGTCTCGTCCAGCGGCGGCTGGACGTCGTAGTGCGCATAGAGAAGAACCGTTTTGGCGCCCTCGGGGCCCGGCAGGTAGCCGTACACCGACTGGGTGCCGTCGGGGGTGTCGAGCAGGGCGACGTCGACGAAGCCCTCGGCGCGCAACGCGTCGGCGACCCAGCTCGCGGCGGCCTCGCTCTCGCTCTTCGGGAACTGCTCGAAGTCCGCCACGGACCGGAAGGCGACCAGCTCGGTCAGCTCCGCCTTGGCCCGGGGCAGCAGCGAGGCGACGGTCTCGGCGACCGGATTCGACGACATGGGCACGCTCCTCGTAGGTGCGACGTTGTCCTGCTGAGTGCTCCGATCCTCCCACAGCGGCGCTCGCCGCCGACGGCCGTAGGATGCGGGATACATCGGGTTACCCCCCGCTCGCGGGATGTCGTGGGCGTGGGGGAGCGGCAGCGGCTTGATCGGAGCAGTAGACCATCGTGAGCGGCGAGAACTCTTCGGCGGACGACGTGCAGCATGTGTGGGACGTCGTCGTGGTGGGCGCGGGACCCGCGGGGGCCTCGGCCGCCTACGCGGCGGCGGTCGCGGGGCGGCGCGTCCTGTTGCTGGAGAAAGCCGAGTTGCCCCGTTACAAAACCTGCGGCGGCGGCATCATCGGCCCCTCGCGGGACGCCCTGCCGCCCGGCTTCGAGCTGCCCCTGCGGGACCGGGTGCACGCGGTCACCTTCTCCCACAACGGGCGCTTCACCCGCACCCGCCGCTCCAAGCAGATGCTGTTCGGGCTGATCAACCGGCCCGAGTTCGACCAGCAACTGGTCGAGCACGCCCAGAAGGCGGGCGCCGAACTGCGCACGGGCGTCACGGTGCAGCGCGTCGAGCAGCACGGCTCGGCGGTGCCCGACCGGCGTACGGTCGCCGTCGTGCTCCAGGGCGGGGAGACCGTGCTGGCCCACGCGGTCGTCGGCGCGGACGGCAGCGCCAGCCGGATAGGCGCCCACGTGGGCGTGAAGCTGGACCAGGTGGACCTCGGCCTGGAGGCGGAGATCCCGGTCCCCGAGCCGGTCGCCGAGGACTGGAAGGGCCGGGTGCTCATCGACTGGGGCCCCATGCCCGGCAGTTACGGCTGGGTGTTCCCCAAGGGCGACACCCTGACGGTCGGGGTGATCTCCGCCCGCGGCCAGGGCGCGGCGACCAAGCGCTACCTGGAGGACTTCATCGCCCGGCTGGGCCTGGCCGGCTTCGAACCGGCCGTCTCCTCGGGGCACTTGACCCGCTGCCGCGCCGACGACTCGCCGCTCTCCCGCGGCCGGGTCCTGGTCTGCGGCGACGCGGCCGGTCTGCTCGAACCGTGGACCCGCGAGGGCATCTCCTTCGCGCTGCGTTCGGGCCGGCTGGCCGGCGAGTGGGCGGTGCGCATCGCCGAGGCGCACGACGCGGTCGACACCCGCCGCCAGGCCCTGAACTACGCCTTCGCCATCAAGGCCGGGCTCGGCGTCGAGATGAGCGTCGGCAAGCGCCTGCTCGCGGCGTTCGAGCGGCGGCCCGGCCTCTTCCACGCGGCCCTCACCGGCTTCCGCCCGGCCTGGAACGCGTTCCGGAACATCACCCGGGGCGCCACCACGCTCGGCGAGCTGGTCCGCTCCCACCCGCTCGCCCAGCGCGCCCTGACCGCGCTGGACCCGGGCCCGGCCCGGTCGGCGCAGGCCGCGGAGCCGGCCAAGGCCGAGGAGGAGTCCGTCACTCCGTGACGGTGATGCGGAAGACGGGGTGGTCGGGGGCGCAGGCGACGAGCTCCTCGTCCGAGGACCTGGCGGTCACCCCGTCGAAGTACTGGTTGACCTCCCAGCCCCACTTCTCCAGGTAGGTCCGCAGGATCGGGAGCTTCTCGGCGTCGGGAAGCTCCACCGCGGTGAACGCGCGCACCGTGCGGCCGACGCGCAGTTCACCGCCGCCCGCGGCGCGCATGTTGCGCACCCACTGCGAGTGGCCGCGCGCCGAGACCAGGTACTGCCCGCCGTCGCAGGTGTGCGGGTTGACCGGGATGCGCTGCATCCGGCCGCTCTTTCGGCCCCGCACGGACATCTCGGCGGTGCCCGCGAGGCTGAGCCCGTGCCGGGCGAGCCAGCCGATCACGCCGTTCAGGCGGACGTTCATCGGGCTGCCCTTGAGGTAGTACGGCGAAGACGAAGACGACATGGTGACCCCCACGGCCGGTTTCCGGAGCAGTGCTCTTGGTTCGCCCTCAGTCTGGGGTGGATCGGTGCTCCATTGCAAGAGCAGTGCTCTCTTTTTGGTTCGGCGCTCTTTTTTGTGTGCACCGATCTCGGGCGTGGCAGACTGCGGGGTATGACCACTGCACAGGGCGCCCGTGCGCGGGCCAGGAACGAGGTGACCGCGGCCATCAAGGAGGAGGCTCGCAGGCAGCTGGCGGCCGAGGGTGCCGCCAAGCTCTCCCTGCGGGCCGTCGCCCGCGAGCTGGGCATGGTGTCCAGCGCGCTCTACCGGTACTTCCCCAGCCGCGACGAACTGCTGACCGCTCTGATCATCGACGCGTACGACGCCCTCGGCGCCGCCGCGGAGAAGGCGCGCGACGCCGCCGCGGACGCCGCTCCCGCGGCCCGCTTCACGGCCGTCTGCGAGGCGGTGCGGCGCTGGGCGCTCGACCACCCGCACGAGTACGCGCTGATCTACGGCTCGCCGGTGCCCGGTTACGCCGCCCCCGAGACCACCATCCCGTCAGCCGCCCGCACCGGTCTGGTGCTCATCGGCATCGTCCGCGACGCCCACCAGGGCCCCGGCCTCGCCGACCTCCGGCTGCCCGACGCGCTGCGCCCCGAGGCCGAGCGCATGGCCGCCGACCTCGCCCCCGATCTGCCCCCCGAGGCGGCCGCCGCCCTCATCGCCGCCTGGGCCCAGCTGTTCGGCCTGGTGAGCTTCGAACTGTTCGGCCAGTTCCACAAGGTGGTCGAGGACCGGGAGCGGTTCTTCCGGCACGCGGCGACGGAGCTGGCGCGGGGGGTGGGGCTGCGCTAGGTCCTTTCGGCGACCGACGACGACGCGGCAGGTGCGCGTGCCGGGCCCTCGAGCCCGGCCGTCATCCGAACGAGAGGCCCTGGCCGTCGGCGGCCGTTCGCTGCGCCCGGCCGGGGGTCAGGACCCTGGACGTGAACTCCGCCAGCTGGGCCCGCAGCCGCTCGCGGGGCACGCGTTCCCCGCCCGCCAGGTGTTCGACGAGGTCGGCGCGGGTGGCGGCGAGCAGGGCGTGGGCGGTGAAGTCGCCGTCGGGCAGCCCGGGGATCCGCTCCAGGACGGCCCGCAGCATGCGGTGCCACCGTTCGTAGTGCTCCGCCCGGTACGGGCTGTCGCCGCCCTCCTCCAGGGCCAGCGCGAGGCGCCGGTTGTCGAGTTTGAAGCACAGGACGGCGTCGAGCAGCGCGGGCACGCGCTCCAGTGGCGGGGTCGCGGGTCCCAGCGGCGGCGGGCCGGACTCGACGGCCTCCCTGACCGGTTCGAGCCGTGCCTCGTACAGCGCGCGCAGCAGCCCGGCGCGATCGCCGAAGGCCCGGAAGAGGGTGCCCTTGCCGACCCCGGCAGCCGCCGCGACCTCCGCCATGGTGACGTCCTCGGGACTCTCGCGACGCGCGAACAGCGCGTCGGCGGCCGCGAGCACGGCCTCCCGGTTGCGCGCGGCGTCCTTGCGGGACCTCGGCTCGGGCATGCTGCTCCTCCGTTTGCAAAGCGGACCCGCGGTCCGTATCGTCAAAGCGGACCCAGGGTCCGTATTCTATGGACTGGAGGATACCCGTGTCCGCACCGACTTCCCCGGCGGAGCTGTACCGCCACGGCCTGCGACTCCTGCTCGACAAGGCCATCCCCGCGTGGGTCGGCCTGTGGGCCGAGGACGGCCTGATGGAGTTCCCCTTCGCCCCCGAGGGATGGCCCCGGCGCCTGGCGGGCAAGGATGCCGTCGCCGCCTACATGCGCCACTACCCCGACCACATCGATCTGCGGGACTTCACCGACCTGCGGATCCACGAGACCACCGACCCGGAGACCATCGTGGCCGAGATGCGCGGCGTCGGCCGCCTGGTGGAGACCGGTGCCCCCTACGACATGACGTACATCGCCGTCGTGACCGTCCGGGACGGGCGCATCACCAACTACCGCGACTACTGGAATCCGCTCGCCGTCCTCGAACCCGGCGTCGACTTCGCCGGGAGCGACCGATGACCACCACCGGCACCACACTGGTCATCGGCGCCACCGGCACCACCGGCAGCCGCACCGTGGCGCGGCTGACGGCGGCCGGCCATCGCGTCAGGGCGGCCGCGCGCCGCGCCACCGCGGTCGCCGGAGCCGAACCGGTCGTCTTCGACTGGTACGACCCCGCCACCCACACCGCCGCCCTCGCCGGAGCCGACCGCGTCTACCTGGTACCGCCCGTGGGTGATCCCGACCCCGCGGCGGTCATGCTGCCGTTCCTGCGGCGCGCCCGCGCCGCAGGGGTGCGCCGGGCGGTGCTGCTCAGCTCCTCGGCCGTCCCCGAGGGCGGCCCCGCCGTGGGGCAGGTGCACCAGGTTCTGCCCGAACTGTTCGACGAGTGGGCGGTGTTGCGGCCCTCCTGGTTCATGCAGAACTTCACCGGCACGCACCCGCACGCGGTGAGCATCCGCGAGGAGGGCGTCATCCGCACCGCCACCGGCGGCGGCCGGGTCGGCTTCGTCGACGCCGAGGACATCGCGGCCGTCGCCGTCCGCGCCCTGACCGACGAGCGGGCCCCCGGCACCGATCTCGTCCTCACCGGACCCGAGGCCCTCGGCCACGACGACATCGCCGCGCTCCTCACCGAGGTCACCGGCCGGCCCGTGGTCCACCAGCGGCTGACCCGCGAGCAGTTGCGCGATCGGCTCGCGGACCACCTCCCGGCGGAGTTCGCCGCCATCCTGGCCGACCTGGACCGTGCCATCGCCGGGGGCGCGGAGGACCGGGTCACCGACACCGTCCGGCGCGTCACCGGCCGGCCCCCGGGCTCCTTCCGGGCCCTCCTGGAGCGGGAGGCGCCGGGAACCGGCTGACGGGCCGGCGCTCCACGCGGTCCGGTGCCACCGGTTTTTACCCAACCATGGTGCTGCTACGGTGCGTTGATGGCGCCGAAGACGGACGAGCAGGAACTCGTGGAACGGTGGCGGGACATTCGCGCCCTGCATGCCAGGACCCAGTGCGAACTGGACCGGACGCTGCAGGCCCACGGCCTGTGCGCCAGCGACTTCGAGGTCCTCGACCTGCTGGCCCGGAGCGGGGGAGCGGCCCGCCGGGCCCACCGCATCCAGAAGATCTCCGAGCGCGTGCACCTCACCCAGAGCGCGCTGTCCCGGCTCATCGGCCGCCTGGAGAAAGAGGGGTTGGTCGAGCGGGCCATGTGTGCGGAGGACCGGCGGGGCGTACGGGTGGCCCTCACCGCGAAGGGCCGCGCGCTGCACGCGGAGATACGGCCGGTGCAGCGCGCGGTGCTGGCCCGGATGCTGGCCGACAGCGACTGACGGAACGTCAATTACCGGCAGCGACTGACGGACGTCAATTACCGACAGCGACTGACGGTCCGTCAGATACCGGACGTCTCCCGCCACCGGGTGGCGAGCGAGTGGTCCCCGGTGACCCGCGGCACCGGTTCGCGGTTCCACAGTGCGAGGTACAACCGGTCGGCGGGGCCGGAGAGTTTGGCGTCCGCGTCGCCGGCCGCCCCCCGGGTCGCCAGCGGTGCGGCGTGCGCGGTGAGCCGTACGGTCCACACCGCGTCCCCCGTTCCGTCCGCCGCGTCCGTGGTGCGGACCCGCAGCGCCTTCGGCTCCGGCGTCCGCACCCGGCTCCGGGACCGGGCGTGGAAGCCGAGCAGCAACTCGTCGATGCCGTCGACCGCGAAGTCCGCGTCGATCGGGGAGGGCGTTCCGCCCCGGGCCGCCCCGGCGTCGTACCGGTGCACGGTCGTCTCGTGCGCCTGCCGCCTCGCCCAGAACGCCAGGGGCGGGAGGTCCGGCAACGGCAGGAAGGTCCAGCACTCCAGGTCGGCGGGGGCGGCGGCCAGGGTGTCCACCAACTGCCGGTGGCTGTCGGCGTACCAGGCCACCAGCTCGGCCCCGTCGAGGTCCGGCGCCTCGTCCATGGGCCGGGGCTCGCCCCGCCCCTCGGCGACGAAGCCCGCGGCCCACCGGTGGACGGCGCCCGTGTGCCGCAGCAGATCGCGCACCTGCCAGTCGGGGCAGGTCGGCACCTTGGCGTCGGTGCCGGCCCGCGCGGCGGCCGCGGCGAGCGACCGGCCCTCGCGGTCGAGGGTTTCGAGGAAGTCGGCAGTCTCCATGGGGCGAGTGTGCCCGAGGGTTCCCCGCCGGACCACGGTGTCAGTAGTCGCTGTTCATCGCGGCACGCACTTCGGCGAGGGTGGCGTCGGCCACGGCGTTGGCCCGCTCGTTGCCCTCGCGCAGGATGCGGCGGATCTGGGCGCGGTCCCGGGCGTACTCGGCCCGGCGTGCGCGGATCGGTGCCAGGTACTCGTTGACCGCCTCCGTCACGGTCTTCTTCAGCGCCGCCGCGCCCGCGGAACCGATGTCGCCGGCCACCTCCTCGGGGGTCCGGTCCTGGCACAGCGCCGCGAGCAGCAGCAGCGAGGCGACCTCGGGGCGGCCCGCCGGGTCGTAGGCGATGTGCCGCTCGGAGTCGGTCTTGGCGCCCTTGAGCAGTCGCGCGGTCTCGTCGGCGTCGGCGGCCAGGGTGATGGCGTTGCCCCGGCTCTTGCTCATCTTGGTGCCGTCCGTGCCGAGCAGCAGCGGGGCGCTGGACAGCAGGGCCTCGGGCCGGGGGAAGACCGAACGGCCCTGCCCGTAGCGGTCGTTGAAGCGGCGGGCGATGGTGCGGGTGATCTCCAGGTGGGGGAGCTGGTCCTGGCCGACGGGCACCAGGTTCGCCTTGCAGAAGAGGATGTCGGCGGCCTGGTGCACGGGATAGGTGAACATCAGCCCGCTGACGGCGGACTGGCGGGAGTGCGCGATCTCGTCCTTGACGGTGGGGTTGCGGTTGAGCTCGGCGACGGAGACGAGGCTGAGGAAGGGCAGCATCAGCTGGTTGAGCGCGGGGACGGCGCTGTGCGTGAAGATCGTGCTGCGCTCCGGGTCCACGCCGATGGCGAGGTAGTCGAGGACCAGCTCCTCGACGTGCCCCTTGAGGTCGTCCGCGACGTCCCGGTCGGTCAGCACCTGGTAGTCGGCGACGATCACGAAGAGTTCCACGCCGAGGTTCTGCAGCCGGACCCGGTTGTGCAGGGTGCCGAAGTAGTGGCCGAGGTGCAGTCTGCCGGTGGGCCGGTCGCCGGTCAGCACCCGGAACCGCCCCGGGTCCTCGGCGATCAGCTTCTCCAGCTCCGCGCTGCGGGTCTGCGCGGCGGACGTCCCGAGCGCGTCGGACGCCGCGGGTCCCTCGCCGGTCTCGGGGACCGCGGCGGTCCCGGGGTGCGCGGCCGGTGCGGTCTGCGGGTGGGTGGTCATGCGGTCTCCTGGTGGTGGGTCGGCGGGGCCGTCGGGACGGCCGGACCCCTGGCTTCCAGGGACACGGAAAAGGGCCGTCCATGACGAACGGCCCCGGTTCATGCCTGCGTGGCGGCCGCTCCTACGAGGAGCGCCACCAGCACGGACACGACGAAAGATGCATGCGGGAAGTGTACCGGGGCAGGCCGCGCCCGGCCAGCGCGGTCCTGCCCGAAGGCTCAGCCGTTCATCACGTGGCGGGTCGCGACCCCGATGACGGCGGCCACGGCGGCCAGCGCGGCCACGCTGGTCAGCGCGGTGGGCAGGGAGAACCAGTCGGCCATGAAGCCGATCGTGGGCGGCCCCAGCAGCATGCCGCCGTACCCCAGGGTGGAGGCGACGGCGACCCCGGAGGGCCCGGCCAGGGCGCCGGCCCGCTCCACGGCGACCGGGAAGAGATTGGCGAGTCCCAGCCCGGTCACGGCGAAGCCGGCCAGCGCCGCCCAGAGCGACGGCGCGAGCGAGCCGAGCAGCATGCCCGCGGTCGCCACGGAGCCCCCGGCGATCACCGTACGGGCGCGGCCGAGGCGCGCCAGCAGCGCCGACCCCGTGAGCCGGCCGATGGTCATGGCCAGCGTGAAACAGGCGTATCCGGCCGCCGCCGTGCCCGCGGACGCGGTCAGGTCCTGCTTGAGGTGGAGGGCGCCCCAGTCGGCCATGGCGCCCTCGCCGTACGCGGTGCACAGCGCGACCAGCCCGAAGACGACGACGAGTCCCCGCCGGCCGCCGCGCGGCGCCGGGTCCTCCCCGGCCGCCGGCGGCCTCGCGCGGTCCGCCGCCGGAGGTTCGTACCGCAGCAGAGCGCGCCCGGCGACGGCCGTGACCAGCAGGCCGACCACGGTGATCCCGAGCAGGTGCCGGGTGGGGGAGAGGTGTCCGGCGACCAGCCCGCCGAGCCCCGCGCCGACCATCCCGCCGAGGCTGAAGGCGGCGTGGAAGCTGGGCATGATGGGCCGGCGCACGGCGGCGACGAGGTCGACGGCCGCGCTGTTGAACGCGACGTTCACGCCCCCGTAGGCCGCGCCGAAGAGCAGCAGGACGGCGCCGAGCGCGGCCACGGAACGGGTCAGCGGGGGCAGGGCGACGCTGAGCGCCAGGACGGCCATGCAGACCACGGTCACCGGATGGCTGCCGTAGCGCCGGCACAGGCGGCCGGTCATGGTCATGGTGAGCACGGCCCCCGCGGACACCCCGAGCAGGGCGAGTCCGAGGGCTCCGGCGGAGGCGTGGGTCTGGTGCTTGATGTCCGGGATGCGCACCACCCAGCCCGAGAAGATGAACCCGTCCAAGGCGAAGAATGCGGTGATCGCGACCCGCAGCCCGACGAGTTCCCGGCCCGGCACGACGCTGTGCGTTCGGGTTTTGTTTATTAGCGGCACAAAGTCAGCCTAGGGTGGGCCGGGAGGTGGGGCAAGGGGTTGAGGGTCGGCTCGCGCGGCTGGCGGCCGATCACCGGGCGGTCCTGATTCGCTTCCCGCCTTTCGGTGTGCGGTGGGCCGGGGGTCGTACCCTCACGTGTCATGAGCGCAGCCGCGGACACGTCCGCAGTCACGAACCTGATCGCGAGATACGCCGAGTTGGTCGACGACGGTGACTTCGCCGGGGTCGGGGCGCTGTTCGCCGACGCCGTGTTCATCGGGAGCGGTGGTCCCGTGCGGGGGAGCGAGGGCGTCGAAAGGATGCTTCGGGACACCGTGATCCTGTACGAGGACGGCACACCGCGTACCCACCACGCCACGACGAATGTCGCCGTGGAGGTGGACGCGGCCACGGGCACCGCCGCCGCGCGCTCCTACGTCACCGTCTTCCAGGCCCTGCCCGATCTGCCGTTGCGGCCCATCGCCGCCGGCCGGTACGCCGACCGCTTCGAACTTGGGGACGGCCGATGGCGGTTCGTGGAGCGGCGCGTGCGCATCCATCTGGTGGGGGACGTGGGCGGGCACCTGCGCGGTTAGACCCTGCCGGCCGTGCGGGCCGTGGCCCGGACGAGCGCGGTCGGAGCCCTCCCAGGGGCTTCCGTCCGGACCAGGCCGGATCGTCGCTCGGCACGGCCGCCCGGAGCAAGAGCGGTGAACTGCCCGAAACCTGATCCCGAAGTCGGCTCCGACCGCAGGGATTTCGACGAACGACGGTCAACTTCCGGACGCGGTGGCCGGTTTACGTTCGTACGGGTGTATGGGTGGATGAATCCGGCGCGGATACAGGTCGGTTAATGCTTGCTCACGCGCTGGTTGCAACGGGGTGAGCGCGTCATGATGGGCCCATGACGTTGGCCTCGCGCGCGCTCGCGCAATTGGCGACCTGGCCGGACCTGAGACAGGCCGTGCCGAGCTGCGGTCAGGGACAGGCGGTGAGCTCCGCCAAGGGTGAGATCGTCCACTTCCACTCCGAGCGCGACGTCGATCTGCGGCTGACCGACCGGGCGATCCGCCGGTTCGCGAAAGACCTCAGGCACACGGGTGCGATCAGGATCGTGCCCGGCTCGCAGTGGGTGACCCTCCGCCTCGACGCCGCGAGCGACGTGGACCTGCTGCTGACCCTGGTCAGCGTGGCGCTCCAGGCGCAGCAGGCCCCGTCCGACCCGGCCGAACGGCCACTGGTCGGGTGCAACGACCAGCGGGGCGCCGGGTTCGTGAAGGCGGATCTCGGGGCGTTCTGAGGACGGCCGGGCACCGCGCGGTGTCAGACGGTGACGACCCGGATCCCGGCCTCCTCGATGCCGCGGACTGTCTCCGGGTCCGCCGCCGCATCCGTCACCAGCGTGTCCACCAGGTGCGCGGGGCAGATCCGGGCGAACGCCCGCCGGCCCAGCTTGCTGGAGTCCGCGGCGACCACCACGCGTTCGGCGCGCTCGCACAGCAGCCGGTTGATCGCCGCCTCGGCCTCGTCGTGCGCCGCCGCGCCGTGCGTCACGTCGAAGGCGACCACCCCGAGCACCGCCACGTCCAGCCTGATCTGCCCGAGCACCCCGTCCGCGAGCGGCCCGATCAGCTCGTACGACTGCGGCCGGGCCACCCCTCCGGTGACCACGATCTTGAACTGGGGCCGCACGGCCAGCTCGTTGGCGATGTTGAGCGCGTTGGTGACCACGGTCAGCGCCGGGGAGCCGGAGGCCAGATCGCCGCGCACGGCCAGGGCGCGGGCCACCTCCGTGGTGGTCGTGCCACCGGTCAGCCCCACCGCCTCGCCCGGTGCGACCAGTTCGGCCACCGCCCGGGCGATGCGCTGCTTCTCGGAGGCGCGGCGGGCCGTCTTGTAGCGCAGCGGCAGCTCGTAGGAGACCCCGTGCACCACCGCGCCGCCCCGGGTGCGGACCAGCATCTGCTGCTCGGCCAGGTGGTCGAAGTCCCGGCGGATCGTCGCCGCCGACACCGCCAGCTCCGCCGCCGCCTCCTCGACGTCCAGCCGGCCGCGCTCCACGAGCAGCTCCAGCAGCGCCTTCCAGCGGGCGTCCCGGGACATCCGCGGCCTCCGTTCTCCGGTCGTTCCCCGAGCCGTGACCCTAGCGCACCCCCGTGGTGCGCCCCCGCGCCCACCGAAATGCTTGATTGTGCTTGAAAGCTCGCTATATCTTGCAGGAACAATCATCCGGGCCAGGGGAGGGTGTGGGCAGATGACCCATGTCGAGGACGAGCTGACCAGTCAGCCCGCGTGCTGGACACGAGCGGCCGAGGAGGCGGGGCGGCACCGGGACGCGCTGCCGGCGCCGGGCGAACGGGTCGCCGTCGTGGGCTGCGGGACCTCCTACTTCATGGCGCAGTCGGTGGCCGCACTGCGCGAGGGCGCGGGACAGGGCGAGACCGACGCGTTCGCCGCCTCCGAGTTCCCGCACGGACGGTCGTACGACCGGGTGGTCGCCCTGACCCGCTCCGGCACCACCACCGAGGTGCTGGATCTGCTCGGCCGGCTGAAGGGGACGGGGACCAGGACCACGGCCGTCACCGCCGACCCCGCGACGCCCGTGATGACCGCCGCCGACGATCTCGTCGTCCTGGACTTCGCGGACGAGCGCTCCGTCGTCCAGACCCGGTTCGCCACCACCGCCCTCACCCTCCTGCGCGCCCATCTCGGCCTGCACACGGACTCCGTCGTCGCCGACGCCCGCACCGCGCTCACCACCGACCTTCCCCGGGAACTGGTCGCATGCACCCAGTTCACCTTCCTGGGGCGCGGCTGGACGGTCGGGCTCGCCAACGAGGCCGGGCTGAAGATGCGCGAGGCATCCCTCTCCTGGACCGAGGCCTACCCGGCGATGGAGTACCGGCACGGCCCGATCAGCATCACCACGGCGGGCAGGGCCGCGTGGATGTTCGGCGAGGCGCCCGACGGTCTCGCCGAACAGGTCCGCGAGACCGGCGGGTTGTGGATCGCGGGCGGCCTCGACCCGCTCGCCGAACTCGTCCGCGCCCAGCGGCTCGCGGTCGCCGTCGCCGCCGCGCGGGGACTCGACCCCGACCGCCCCCGCCACCTCACCCGCTCGGTGATCCTGACCCCGGACGCCGCCGAGACCGCCTGACCCGTCCCCGCCGTACCGCGCCCCGGAAGGACACCCGAAGTGCCCCTCGCGTCCACCGGCGAGCTGGTGACCCGTGCCGCCGAAGCCCGCAGTGCCGTCGCCGCGTTCAACGTCATCACACTGGAACACGTCGAAGCCGTCATCGCCGGTGCCGAGGCGGCCGGCGCCCCCGTCGTCCTCCAGGTCAGCGAGAACGCGGTCAAGTTCCGGTACGGGCGGCTGCTGCCGCTGGCCCGTGCCGCCGGTGCCGCCGCCGAACGCGCCGCGGTCCCGGTGGCGTTGCACCTGGACCATGTGCAGAGCGACGACCTGTTGCGGCAGGCGCCGGACGCCGGCTTCAGCTCGGTGATGTACGACGCGGCCCGGCTGCCCTACGCCGACAACCTCGCCGCGACCCGGGCCGCGGCGGACTGGGCCCACTCCCAAGGACTCCACATCGAGGCCGAGTTGGGGGAGGTCGGCGGCAAGGACGGACGGCCGCCGCTGGACGCCCATGCGCCCGGTGCCCGTACCGACCCAGCCCAGGCGCGGGACTTCGTCGCCGGGACCGGGGTCGACGCCCTCGCCGTCGCCGTCGGCAGCAGCCACGCCATGACGACCCGCACCGCCGCCCTCGACCACGCCCTGCTCAAACAGCTGTCCGCCGCGCTGTCCGTGCCGCTGGTGCTGCACGGGTCCTCCGGGGTGCCGGACGACGGCCTGGTGGCGGCGGTCGCGGGCGGCATCGCCAAGGTCAACGTGGGTACGGCGCTCAACATCGCCATGACCGGGGCGATCCGGGAGTTCCTCGCCACGCATCCGGAGGCGGTCGACTCGCGCAAGTACCTCAGCGTGGGGCGGGAGGCGATGGCCGAGGAGGTGCGGCGGATCATCGGGGTGCTCGCCGCGAACCGGGACTGACGCGGGGTCTCGCGGGACCGGCCGCACTGCCCTCGCGGCGAGCGGCGAAGTCACGAACCGTCAGCCATGACGCTCGGGAGCCCCCGGCCGCAGGGGGCCGGGCGCTCCGTCACGCCTTTCGGCCGCGGGTCAGCCCTGGCCGCCCGGCGGGGTCTGGAAGTTGTTGACCCTCCCGGCCTGGATCGTCACACCGCTGAAGTCGCCGCCGTTGATGGTGTTGATCACCACGTCGCCGTTGACCCGCACCTGCTTCGCACCTTCCTCCCATGCCGACAGCTCACCGGCGAACTCCGGGTCCAGCGCCGCCCGCATCCCCAGTGCGATGCTCAGCTGCTGGGCCAGTGCCGGATCACCGGGCGCCTGCTGCAGTGCGACCAGCTCCGCCTCCCCGCTGCTCGCGGTCGGCAGGTGCGCGGGCCGCTGGAACGGCCGTCGCATCACCCTCAGGGCCCCCTGCAGCGCCTGCTTGCCCGCCTCGCCGCCGGCCCCGCCCGCGAACGCCGCGAGCAGTGTGGTCACCGTCATCGGATCCACCGTGCACCCCTCCCTGTCGAGCCTTCGCCCCCAAGCTACGACTCGTGCGGCCGGACTGACGGGCAATCAGGCGAACCGGAGCGACGTGTACCTGCCGTAGGGTGTCCGGTGCAGTCGACGGGACCGGACGGCTGGGGGAACGCCATGGAACCGAGAGCGCAACGCCAGACCAAGGCGCACCGGGTGCGGACGAGGAGCCGGAGCATCCCCGGCGACACACCGACCACCCTCCAGGTCGACAACAGGTTCAGCGGCACGATCACCAACGGCTACCTGATCCAGGCCGGCAACGTGTTCATCCGTCACCTGCCCGGGCCGCGGGACTGGGCAGCCGAACTCGCCCGGCAGGTGCTCCACCTGGAGGGCACCGAGTGCCGCCGCCTGCTGGGGCACTCGCTGCAGCGCATCGACCTGAGCTACACGCTCGTCGCCCAGCCGGGCCGGGAGGCCCGGAAGGCCGGCCCGGCCGGCCGGCAGCTGACCGAAGCTGCGGACACGCCGGGCGTTGCCCGGTACTACCGCGAGCTCGACCCGCGCCGACTGGTCATCACCGGAGCCGGCGGCGCCGGGAAGACGGTGCTCGCGATGGAGCTGATGATCGCGCTGCTCCAGGACCGCGGAGCGGACGACCCCGTCCCGGTACGGATACCCCTCGCCGACTGGCCCAGCGGAGTCGGTTTCGCCGACTTCCTGACCGACTACCTGCACAAGACCTACCGCTGGACCAAGCGGAAGGCGCGCCGCCTGGTCGGCGAGCAGCGCGTGCTGCCCGTCCTGGACGGTCTGGACGAGATGGATCCGCCGCTGGCGAACGGCAGACCCGATCCGGCCGCCCCCCGGGCCCGGGCGGCACTGCGCGCGATCAACGGCCTGCACACCGGGCTGCAGCACGACGCGGTCATCCTCACCTGCCGCTCGGAGGCCTACGACGCGCTCGCACAAGGGCAGTACGACCCCGAGGCGCGCCGACTGCTCGACGCGGCCCGGGTCGAGGTCGAGCCGATCGAGCGTGCCACCGCCCTCGGCTACCTCACCGAGCGGGCCGCCGAGCAGGACCGCTGGCAGCCGCTGCTGAAGCGGCTGGCCGCGCAACCCCGCTCGCCACTCGCCCGGTTGCTCTCCACTCCCTGGCGGCTCTGCCTGGTCGCGCGCAGCTACGCCACCGACGGCGACCCCGCCGAACTCACCCGGTTCCGCAACGCCGAGCAGCTCGACCGGCACCTGCTGAACCGGTACATCCCCGCGCTCCTGAAGCCGGACCCGGCGCTGCCGGCGGCCACCGCGCGCCACCACCCGGCGAACGTGCACCGCTGGCTCCACCAGCTCGCCCGGCACCTGGAGACCGCAGGCGGCGGCACCGAGTCCCGCGCCGTGCTGACCCTGCACGAACTCTGGCGGATGCGACCCCAGCTCGCCCTCCGGGTCCAGACGAGTGTCATCCTGCTGGTCGGCGCGATCTTCGGATTGCTCGCCCCGTACCTGCCGTTGGACCACCCGGCCGACGCGGACCTGGTGTCGACGATGTGGGTGTGGGAGCTGCTCGCGCTCGGCTTCTCCCGCACACGGTTCGCCCGGCGCCCGCGCAGCCTGCGGCTCGGCATGACGGGCTGGACCTGGCCCGCGCTGGTCTTCGTGCTGCTGATGGCGGTCGGCGGCGCCGCATTCCTCCACCGGTTCTTCCCCGGCCACCTGCCACCGGTGTCGGCCGTCCTGATGCCGCTGTCCGCGCTGGCGGCCGCGTCCTACGTCAACCCCTCCAAACCGGCCCGCTCCCCCCGCACCGTGCTGCGCGAGGACTTGGTGGCCGGCGTGGTCGGCGGCCTGCTGACCGGAGTCGGCGCGCCGTTCGGCTTCGGCCACGACGCCCATGACATCGCGGTGCTCGCCGTCGCCGAGGGCGTGTTCATCACCCTGACCTTCACCGGCGGCCTGTACCAACTCCACCTGGCTTTCGTGTTGGCCTCCCGCCGACTGCTGCCGCTCCGGCTCGGCTCTTTCCTGGACTGGGCCACCGGGCTCGGCCTGCTCCGGCTGGCCGGCCCGGCCTATCAGTTCCGCCACCGCGAACTGCAAGCCTGGCTGGCGGCCAACCCGCACCCTCTCACGTCCGACGCCTAGGTGAATGTTCCGACGGAGTTCCAGGGGCCGAGGGGAGTGGTTCTGCGCGCTGGAGTGGGCACGGCTGCTCGGGCAACGGGGACGGCACGAGCGGGCGTTGGGGGCGCTCGCTCCGTACATCGCCGCGAACTGGTGGCCGGCGGCGCGAGCCGGGGCGGAGCTGCTGGAGGGCTGGGGCCGGGCGGCGGAGGCGATCGCGCTGGGCCGCCCGTACGCGCAGGCCGGCGACCGGTCGGCGTGGGCGGCAGTGGTCAGCTGCTTTGCCGGCGGAAGTCCAGCATGTGGAAGACCTTGTCGTAGCGGTGTTCGCCGACGGCGACGAAGTCGGCGAGACGGCCGTATTCGGTGAAGCCCAGCGACCGGTAGAGGCGCAGGGCGTTGGTGTTGTCGCCACGGGCGTCCAGGGTGAGGACCTCGACACCCGCCTCCCGTGCGTCAGCGATCAAGGCGGCGGTCAGTGCGCGGCCGACGCCACGACCATGGACGGCAGCATCCACCGCGATCTTCTCCAGGTCGGCGTGTGGCCGATGGGTCGGCCGGGTGTAGCGCAGCCAGTACCCCAACCCGACGAGCCGGCGGTCGAGGTAGGCGGCACGCAGGGCCGCGTCCCCGGCCCGCACCGCGCAGACGACGTGGCCGAGAAGTTCCGCCACCTCATCCCGCGAGGGTGGTTCGATCCAGCCCAGCGCGGCGCCTCCGCTGACCAGGTCCGCCAGGATCCGGTGGGCCGACTCCGCGAACCGGGCCGCCAGTTCCGGATCGGAAGTCAGCTCCTTGGCGTCGAGGATGACGGGCTCAGTGGACATACCGGTGGTCATGGCCGGCAGCCTAGCCAGCCCGAGGCCGAGCCGAGACCCCACGGCCGCCGCACGGCCATGACCACCTCACCCACCACCTGCACGCGGCCGGCCTCCGTGCGCTCGCCGACCTCGGCTACGACGCCCATTCAGGCCCTCAGCCGTCAGACACAGCGCTCAGTCGCGCGCAGGCTCCTCGGCGAGGTGGGGTCCCGGCGTGCCGATGGCACGGCCGAGTTGGTCGGCGGCGCGCCTCACGGACGCTTCGGATCAGTGCGGTCAGCTCCTCTTCACCGCCCTCAGCAGCACGAACTTCGGGTCGCTGGCGACGAGTTCGCAGTTGCCGAAGATCCGCTTCAGTGTCACGTGATAGCCCAGGTGCCGGTTTCCGATCACCCACAACTCGCCCCCGGCCCGCAGCACCCGCCGTGCTCCGGTGAACATGCGGCGGGCCGTCGCGTCGGTGGTCGCCTGGTGAGAGTGGAACGGGGGGTTGTTCAGCACGAGGTCCACGCTGTCGGGGGCCACCCCGGTGAGTCCGTCGCCGACGCGGAACTCGGCGTGTCCGGGCACCCCGTTGGCCTTGTAGGTGGCCTCCGCCGAGGCCACCGCCTGGAACGACTCGTCCACGAAGAGCACTTCGGCGGCCGGGTCGGCGAGCGCCACCGCCGTACCGACCACCCCGTTGCCGCAGCCCAGGTCCACCACGCGGGCCGGGCCCGGGCCGGGGAGGTGCCGGAGGAGGAAGCGGGTGCCGATGTCCAGCCGTTCGGCGCAGAAGACGCCCGCGTGGTTGACGACCGGGCGGCCCGAGATCGCGCCGACGCCGTCCGGGAGGTCGTAGACGTACGGCCACGGGTTGGCGGGCCGGCGCAGCGCCGGGTCGGGCGTGCAGAAGATCAGCCGGGCCTTCTGGCGGGCCAGCGACGTCCGCGTGGGACCGAGAATCCGCTCGAAGAGCTGAAGCGTGGAGGTGTGGATCTCCTTCACCATGCCGGTGCCGATCACCACCGTGCCCGCGTGCACGGCCGGCGCCAGCCGCAGCAGCTGGTCCTCCAGCAGCGCGAGGCTCTTCGGCACCCGCACCAGCAGCACGTCCACCCGCTCGGGCGGCCGGTCCTGGGTGGTCAGCAGCGGCACGGCGCCGGGTTCGACACCCGCCCGCGCCAGATTGGCGCGGGTCGCCTCCTGGCCCAGGAACGAGTCGGTGATCTGGCTCGGCCGGTGCTCCGCCAGCGCCGTGGCCAGCGCGCCCCAGCGGTCCCCGAGCACCACCACCTGCCCGGTGAGCGGCACCTGCTCCTCGGCCAGGTGCCGCAGCAGATAGGCGTCGGAGGCGTCCCAGGCACGCAGCCGGTCGCGGGGATCCTCGGGGAAGCGGGACAGCTCGACCTCGCCCCACGGTGTCGTCATACGGTCGCTCATCGCGCTCCAGGCTAGCGGAACCGCAGCTCAGGACCCTTGGCGCGGGAGGGGCCCCGGGCGGGCCGGTGGGGCAGGATGGGGAGGTGGACGCGGAACTGTTCCCCCGTGGGCGCGCGGACCTCGGGCCCGGCGCCGTGCACCTGCCGGACTGGCTGCCCGCCGAGCGGCAGCGCGAGCTGCTCGCCGCCTGCCGGGACTGGGCGCGGCCCCCCGCCGGACTGCGCACCGTGCGCACCCCGGGCGGCGGCACCATGACCGCGCGGCAGGTCTGCCTCGGCCTGCACTGGGGCGTCGTACGCGCCTGCCCCGAGTGCGGGCGGGCCGTACGGGACAACCCCGAGTGCCCCGGACCGCACGCGTATCCGTACGCCTACACCCGCACGGCCCTCGACGGCGACGGCGCCCCCGTCAAGCCCTTCCCGGACCGGCTCGGCGAGCTGGCCCGGCGCGCGGTGGCCGAGACGCTCGGCCCGGACGCCGTACCCGGTGCCCCGTACGACATCGCGCTGATCAACTTCTACGACGGCGCCGCGCACATGGGCATGCACCGCGACAGCGACGAACGCGCGGACGCGCCCGTGGTCTCGCTGAGCCTCGGCGACGCCTGTGTCTTCCGCTTCGGCAACACCGCGACCCGGACCCGGCCCTACACCGACGTGCGGCTGCGCAGCGGCGACCTGTTCGTCTTCGGCGGGCCCGCCCGCACCGCCTACCACGGCGTGCCCCGTGTCCACCCGGGCACGGCACCGCCCTGGCTGGGCCTGGCCGGGCGGCTGAACATCACCCTGCGGGTGAGCGGGCTGTGACGGCGGCGCGGGCCACCGGGGATGCGGATCATGGGAGACTCGCCCTCATGAGCGGCAAGGCGGAACCCCGGGCGGCGGGGGAGAGGACCACCAGGGCGCGGCTGGACCGGGGGCGGGGCGCGCTCGGTCCCGCGCTGGAGCTGGTGCACACCGGGCGGGCGCCGACCCGGGCGGTGCTCACCGCGGAACTCGGCGTCACCCGGGCCACGGCCGGTGCGGTCGCCGCCGAGCTGGAGGCCCTCGGTCTGATCCGGGTGGACGTCCGGCCGGCCGCCGCGGCCGGCTCCCAGGGCCGCCCCTCGCACCGGCTGGACGTCGCCGAGGACGGCCCGGTGGCGCTGGCCGCGCAGGTGCACGCCGACGGTTTCCGGGCCGCCCTGGTCGGCCTCGGCGGGCGGATCGTGGCCACCGCGCCCGGCTGCCAGACCGTGGAGGCCGACCCGGCGAAGGTGCTCGGCTCGGTCGTCGAGGCGGGCGTGGAACTGCTGCGCGACACCGGCCGCCGCTGTGTCGGCGCCGGACTCGCCGTGCCGTCCGCCGTCGCCGAACCCGACGGCCTCGCCCTCAATCCGCTGCACCTGGCCTGGGCCGTCGGCGCCCCCGTCCGCCGCATCTTCGCCGAGTGCGTGCGCGCGGCGGGCATCACCGGGCCCGCCTTCGCGGGCAACGACGTCAACCTCGCGGCGCTCGCCGAACACCGGCACGGCGCCGGCCGGGGCGCCCGCGACCTGCTGTGCGTGGCCACCGGGCACCGGGGCGTCGGCGGCGCCCTGGTCCTCGACGGCCGGCTGCACACCGGCAGTTCGGGGCTCGCCCTGGAGGTCGGCCATCTGACCGTCAACCCGGAGGGCCGCCCCTGTCACTGCGGCGGCCGGGGCTGCCTGGACGTGGAGGCGGACCCGCTGGCGCTGCTCGTGGAGGCGGGCCGCGAACCGGGCCCCGAGGTGTCCCTGCTCCAGCAGGCCAACGACCTGCTGCTCAACCAGTACGGCGACCCCGCCGTGCGCAGGGCCGCCGAGGCACTGATCGACCGGCTCGGGCTCGGTCTCGCCGGTCTCGTCAACATCCTGAACCCCGACCGCATCATCCTCGGCGGGCTGCACCGCACCCTGCTGGGCGCCGACCCGAGCCGGCTGCGCGCGGTCGTCGCCGACCGCAGCCTGTGGGGGCAGAGCGGCGGCGTGCCGATCCTGCCCTGCACCCTCGACCACAACAGCCTGGTCGGGGCGGCCGAACTGGCCTGGCAGCCGGTGCTGGACGACCCGTTGGGCGCGCTGCGCTGAACTCCCGCGCGGCGCCGCCTACTTCCAGTCGACCGCGAACGCCCGCGACGGGTGCTCGGTGAGGATCCGGTCCACCAGGTCCGGCCCCAACTCCTCCGCCAGCCGCGGCCGTACCCGCCGCAGCAGGTACGGCATCCCGGGCCCGCCGTCGACCGAGCGGGCCCCGGCGGTCACCGTGTCCCCGCCGAGCAGCAGCCGGTCGCCGTACCCGGCCTCGGCGAGGGACCGCACGGCGGCCGGCATCCGCCAGTCGGTCGGGTGGTGGGCGCGGGACGGACCGTCGAAGGCGAGCCAGCAGCCGGACGCGGCGGCCTGCCGGTGCACCACCGGATCGGGGAAGCGGTTCAGATGGCCGAGGACCACCCGCTCCCCGGGAACCTCCAACTCGCCGCAGAGCAGGTCCAGTACGTCGAGCGCGCCGGTGCCCAGCTCCAGATGGACGGCGATGGGCGCGCCGGTGGCGTGGTGTGCCTCGGCCGCCGCCGTCATCGTCCAACGGGCGTGTTCGTCGAGTCCGTGGAAGCCGCCCGCCACCTTGATCAGCCCGGCGCGCACCCCGGTCGTGCCGATGCCCTCGGTCAGTTCGGCGACGAACACCTCCGCCAGCCGGCCCCGCAGCCGCGCCACCCGCTCCGGTGCCGTGTGCGGTGCCTGGTGCAGCCCGGTCGCGCAGACCAGGTGCACCCCCGTCGCCCGGGACAGGCCGGCGAGATCCGCCGCTCGTCGCCCCATGCCGTGCGGCGTCCACTGCACGACGGCCGCGCCGCCCGCCGCCCGGAAGGCCTCCAGCTCGGCCCGTGCGGCGTCGGCGTCGTCCAGCTCCTGGCCCGGCAACTGCCTGCTGCGCAGGAAGAGGTGGTCGTGCGCGTCGCAGACGCCCAGCCGCTCGGGAGCGAGGTCGCCGAGGACCGTGCGGACCCGGCTCACCACTGCCGGCCGCGGGGGAGCCGGTCGCGCCCGGGGGCGGACGGACGCGGCACCCGGACGAGGTCGCCCTCGGCCCCGGGGGCGTCGTGCTCCCAGGGGGAGAAGCGGACCAGCTCCCGGTGGTGCGGGTCGACGGCCGCCCTCGGCCCCGGCAAGTCCGCTCCCTGCGGGACCGTTTGCCGCCGCCGTACGGCGAACCGCGCGCGGGTGCCGGTGCCTTCGGCGTAGCCGGGGCCGTCCCGGTCGTCCGGCGGGTGCCCGAGCCGGTCGGCGCGGGCGCGGAGGACGTCGGTGTCGTGGTCCGCGGGGAGCGTCATTCCGTACGGCGTCGCGTGCATCGAGTCGTCCCTCCTCAGGCGGTGCGCGGTGCGAGCAGGGCGAGGAGGCCGTCGACGGCCGTGTCGAAGGCGGCCGGGGAACCGGCGGCGCGGGCGAGCACATAGCCGCCCTGCACGGTCGCGAGGACGGCCGCGCCGATCTGCCCGCCGTCCAGCTCCGGCGCGAACTGCCCCTGCGCCTTGCCCTCTTCGACGATCCCCGCGATCCGTTCCCGGATCCAGGTGAGCGTCTCGTCCACCGGGGCGCGCAGCTCGTCGCTCGCCATCACGTCCGGGTCCATGGTCAGCCGGCCGATCGGGCAGCCGCGCAGCACCGCACGCTCGCGCCGCAGATACGCCACGATGCGCTCGTAGGGCGTGCCCGGCCCGCCCAGGGAGCGCTCGGCTGCGGCCCGCAGCTCCTCGGCGGTCCGCCGGATCGCCGTCAGGGCGAGGTCCGGCTTGCCCTTGAAGTGGTGGTACATGCTGCCCTGGCCGGCTCCCGCGCGTTCCAGGATCGCCTTGGGGCTGGTGCCCACGTACCCGCGCTCCCACAGCAGCTCGCGGGTGGACTCGATCAGTCGTTCGGAGGTGCTCATGCGAGCAGTGTACATACTGGTAGATACAGTGATCGGCGTGGTGCCCGGGCCCGGCGGGCGGGTGTGCCGCCCGCCCGCCGGGCGCCCGTGGGCCGGTCAGCGGGGCCCGCCGCCACCGCTCGCGGCCGAGGCTGCCGCGGGGACCGGTGTCCGCGGCGCCGTGGCGGTCCCCGCCGAAGCGGCGGCGCTCGTCGTGGCGACGGCCCCGGCGGTCGCGACGGTGCCCGCCGTGACGCTCGCCCGCACCGTGGCGACGGTCTCGGCCGGCACCGGCACCGGCTGGTGTTCCGGTGCGGGGCAGGGCGTACGGGCCGGTCGGCCGGGGGTCGCCGGCAGGGTGAACCAGACGACCTTCCCGTTGTCGCCGTCCGGCCGCGCGCCCCAGCTCTCGCTCACCGCGGCCACCATCGCCAGGCCCCGCCCGCAGGTCGCGAGCGGTGTGGCGTCGGCCGGGTCCGCGTCGTCGGCCGGTACCGGCAGGCGCGGGTCGTGGTCGCGCACCGACACCGTGAGCCGGTCCGGCGCGAACTCCAGCTCCACGGTGCACGACTTGTCGGGTCTGGCGTGCCGGTGGACGTTGCTGAGCAGCTCCGTCACGCCGAGCGCGGCACGGTCTATCAATGGGTCGAGATGCCAGTAGCGCAATTGCGCAGATACGATTCTGCGGACCTGGCCGATCCGCGACGGCAGGGCTTGGAGCTCCACCGTGCAGTGCCTGCTTGGGTAACTGATCACGGCTGCGACTCCCCGATGTGAGGTCCGGAAGGGAACCGGCAAAACACGGAGAACAACGGATCCAGCAGGCCCCCCGGGAAAGCGGCCGCCTGCTGTCGAGGCCGGCGGGCTGGTTCGCAGCGTTATCGCCGGTAAACCCAGAGTGACGTGAGACCAGCGTGGCGCAGGGGGCACCCGCGCGCAACTCGCCGCATCCGTACGGACAGGGCGGGAGATCACGCGGGCGTCGCGGCACCGGGCACGCCCCGTCCCGGCCGGGGCGGGCGGACCCGGCGCGGAGTCCGCAGGCGCCGCCCCGGGCGCCGCCGGCCGGCCGGGGCGCTCAGCCGCCGCGTCCCGCGGCGCGGCGGACCGCTTCGATGAACCGGCGGGCCGCCGGCGGCCCCGGTTCGCCGGGAGCCGGGTCCTGCTCGCCCAGGGTCAGCAGGTACCGCTCGCCGTTCAGGTCGGCCAGTGCCTTGTCGTCCGGGGCGAACCACGGTTTGGAGGCGCGCACCGCCTGCACCGGTGCGCTGTCGATCTCGCTGCCGTAGCTGTTGAGCAACTCCACCCTGCCGTCGCTGATCCGGACCTGTCCGGCCCGGGTGAGCGAACGCATGCGTTTGCCGATCCGCACGCCCTTGGCAGTGAACTCCGGCTCCGCCATCCCTCGCCGCCCCCTTGTGCGCGTGTTCCCGTGTTCCGGTGTGCGCCCCCGTTCGCGTGCGGGACCATCGTCCCGCACGCGTGCAGTCTGCCGCGCCGCGGCACCGAGCACCAGTGCGCGCGGGGGCGCGCGGAACAGCGGCCCGGAGCACGCGCTCAGCCGAGCCTGCCCTCTCGTACACCTGTGCCCCAGGGTCGCTTTGGGCCCTCCAAAGATGCGTTTATGCAGGTGGGAAGCGGTCTGAAAGATGCCTATGCTCAAGGTGCCGGCCGCCACGGGCGCCGTCGGCGCAGAGCGTAAGGAGCCCCGCCGTGAGCATCACCCCACAGATCCGGACCGGCGCCACCCTCGACGTCGACCGCAGCGATCCCGCCTACCGCGGCTGGCTGAAGGAGGCCGTGCGCAAGGTGCAGGCCGACGCCAACCGCTCGGCGGACACGCACCTGCTGCGTTTCCCGCTGCCCGAGCGCTGGGGCATCGACCTCTATCTGAAGGACGAGTCGACGCACCCCACCGGCAGCCTCAAGCACCGTCTCGCCCGCTCCCTGTTCCTCTACGGCCTCTGCAACGGCTGGATCCGCCCCGGGCGCCCGGTGATCGAGGCCTCCAGCGGCTCCACCGCCGTCTCCGAGGCATACTTCGCCAAGCTGATCGGGGTGCCCTTCATCGCGGTCATGCCCCGCACGACCAGCGCCGAGAAGTGCCGTCTGATCGAGTTCCACGGCGGGCGGTGCCACTTCGTGGACGACTCCCGGAAGATGTACGAGGAGTCGGCCCGCCTCGCGGTGGAGACCGGCGGCCACTACATGGACCAGTTCACCTACGCCGAACGGGCCACCGACTGGCGCGGCAACAACAACATCGCCGAATCCATCTTCCGCCAGCTGGAGTTGGAGCGGTTCCCGGAGCCGGCGTGGATCGTGGCCACGGCGGGCACCGGCGGCACCTCGGCGACGCTCGCGCGCTATGTGCACTACATGCAGTACGACACCCGCATCTGCGTCGCCGACCCCGACAACTCCTGTTTCTTCGATGGCTGGACCACCGGCGACCCGGACGTCACCTGCGACTGCGGCTCCCGGATCGAGGGCATCGGCCGGCCGCGCATGGAACCGAGCTTCGTGCCCGGCGCGATCGACCGGATGATGAAGGTCCCGGACGCGGCCAGCGTCGCCGCCGTACGGGCCCTGGAGCGGGCGATCGGCCGCAAGGCGGGCGGCTCCACCGGGACCGGGCTGTGGAGCGCGCTGAAGATCGTCTCCGAGATGGTGGCCGCGGGCCGCACCGGCAGCGTCGTCACCCTGCTGTGCGATCCGGGCGACCGGTACCTCGACAAGTACTACTCGGACGCCTGGCTCGCCCAGCAGGGCCTGGACATCGCACCGTACGCGGCGGCGATCGACTCCCTGCTGGCCACGGGCGTGTGGCCGGACTGAGAGGTGTGCGCCCGGAAGGGCCCGGGGCGTGCGGCTACGATCGGACGGTGATCCAGAGCGCAGAGCTGGCCGGTGTCTTCGACGAGCTGGCCGACAGCTACGACCACGCGCACCACGAGGAGATCGCCCGTGCCCTGATCGACCGGGTGGCCCCGGGCGCGGACGACGCGGTCGCCGACGTGGCGTGCGGAGCCGGCGCCGTCGCCCTCCAGCTGGCCCGCGCACGGCCCGCCTCGGCGCAGCCCGTCCTGGCCGTCGACCTCTCCCCGGGCATGGTCGCGGTCGGCCGGGCCCGCGCCGCCGGTACGGCGAGCGCCCGGGCGATCGACTGGCGGGTGGGGGACGCCGTACCACTGCCGGTCCCCGATCACTCGCTCGACGTCGTGTTCTGCGCGTCCTCGCTGCACTTCCTGGGCGCCCGGGCCCTGGCCGACTGGCGGCGCGCGCTGCGGCCGGGCGGCCGGGTGGGGTTCTCGCTGCCCCTGGCCACGCACTTCCGCCCCTCGCCGCGCTTCGCCGAACTCCTCGCCGGGGACGTGCCGTTGCCCGCCGACGCGCGGGAGGCGAGCGACTGGACCGAGGCCCGCGGATTCACCGGCGCCACGTCCCGGGTACTGGCCCTCGGCACGCGCCGCGTGGTGCTGGTCTCGGCGACCCGCCCCGACGGCGGATGACCTCCCGGCCGGACCCGGGGCCGTCCCGCGTGCCGGTGCGCCGGCCGGCCGCGGGCCGCCCGGCCGGTGCGGGCGGACACCGGGCGCGGCGTCAGCCGTCGGTGCGTCTTCGGGGCGCCCGTGCGGGCGGCCGGATGCCGGCCGGAGGCTCCAGATAGCTCGCCCGGTCGGGGTCCCAGGCGCGCCGCAGCGGGTCCCGCACCGCCCGGACGCACAGCCCCGCCGGGGTGAGCACCGCGAAGTACAGGGCGGCCAGGCCCAGTCGGAGCAGCCGTTCAGTCCCTCGGGATCGTGGCACGCCAGTCGCCCTCCTCCCGCCACGCGGGCTGCTCGCGCTTGTCCAGGAGGTGGTCGCCGAGGACCAGGAGATCGATCCGGGTGCGCATGAAGCAGGCGTACGCCTCCGCCGGGTCGCGCACGATCGGCTCCCCGCGCACGTTGAAGGACGTGTTCACCAGCACCGGGCAGCCCGTGCGCTCCCGGAAGGCGGTGAGCAGCGCGTGGAAACGCGGGTTGTGCCCGGCCGTCACCGTCTGCACCCGGGCCGAGCCGTCGACATGGGTGACCGCCGGGACCGTCGAGCGCGGCACGCGCAGCAGGTCCAGGCCCCGGGCGCCGTCGGCCTCGGCCCCGCACTCCCGTCGCCGGGCCGCGGCCACCTGCGCCGTCAGCAGCATGTAGGGGCTCTCCCGCGGCAGATCGAACCAGTCCTTTGCGTCCTCGGCCGGCACGGCGGGGGCGAACGGGCGGAAGGACTCGCGGAACTTGGTCTTGAGGTTGAGGGTGGACTGCATGGCCGGATCGCGCGGGTCGGCGAGGATCGACCGGTTGCCCAGCGCCCGCGGGCCGAACTCCATCCGCCCCTGGAACCAGCCCACCACCCGGCCCCGCGCCAGCTCCGCCGCCACCCGCTCGACCAGTTCCCGCTCCGGCAGCCGTACGGCGGTGTAGCCGCCGCGTGCCAGGAACTCCTCGATCTCGCGGTCGTCATGGCCGGGGCCGAGCAGTGCGCCCGCCATCGCGTCCGCGCCCTCCCGCACATGGGCGCGGGGCGCGCCCCGGCGGTGCGACTCGGCCAGGGCCGCGCCGAGCGCCCCGCCCGCGTCGCCGGCCGCCGGCTGGACCCAGAGTTCGTCGCACACGCCCTCGGCGAGCAGCCGGCCGTTGGCCACGCAGTTGAGCGCGACTCCGCCGGCCAGGCACAGCCGCCGTTCCCCGGTGCGGCGCAGGGCGGTGCGGGCCAGCCGCAGCAGCACCTCCTCGGTGACCTGCTGCACGGACGCCGCCAGGTCGAACTCCCTTTCCGTGAGGGGCCCTTCCGGTGCCCGGCGGGGCCCGTCGAACAGCTCCTCGAAGGCCCGGCCGACCATGGTCAGCCCGTACTGGAAGGTGAAGTAGCGCAGGTCCAGGCGGAACGAGCCGTCGTCCTTCACATCGATCAGCCGCTGCCGGATCAGAGGCGCGTAGCGGGGCGTGCCGTAGGGGGCGAGGCCCATCAGCTTGTACTCGCCCGAGTCGACCTTGAAGCCGCAGAAGTAGGTGAACGCGGAGTACAGCATGCCGAGCGAGTGCGGGAAGCGCAGCTCCGCGAGCGGGACGAGCCGGGTGTCCCGGCCGTGCCACAGGGTCGTCGTCGCCCACTCGCCCACCCCGTCGACGCAGAGCACCGCGGCCGAGGGGTAGGGGCTCGGGTAGAAGGCCGACGCGGCGTGCGAGGCGTGGTGCCGGTAGGCCACCAGCGGCGGGAGCGGCCGGCCCCGCGCCAGCTCGCGCAGGCGGGCCCGCACGTCCTCCAGCGCCCGCCGCTTCCAGCCGGCCCACTGCGGGAACGAGCGCCGGAACACGGGGTAGCCGTGCGGGGCGGTCGCCAGCCAGGTGGCCAGGACCCGGCGGAACTTCAGCGCCGGGTCCTCGTAGAACGCCACGGCCGCCAGCTCGTCGAGGCGCAGTCCGCCCAGGTCCAGGCAGGAGCGGACGGCGTGGGCGGGGAAGCCGGGGTCGTGCCGGCGCCGGGTGAACCGCTCCTCCTGGGCCGCCGCGACCGGGACGCCGTCCGCCACCAGGGCCGCCGCGCTGTCGTGGTAGTAGGCGGAGATGCCCAGGACCGGGCCGCCGCCCCTGCCGGTGCCCATGTCAGAACAGGGGGTAGACGGAGGCGTCGTCCTCGGGCTGCGGGCGCAGCCGGGACGGCGGCGGTGGCGCGGGCGGGTCCGCGGGCCGCTCCGGCGGATCGGCGGGAGCGGACGGCCGGGTGCGGCCGCGGCGGCGCAGCCAGGCGGAGAGGCGGTGGACCGCCGGGGCGGGCGCCGCCCCGCCGTCCTCGCTCATCGGGTCGCGCATCGAGGGGCTCCTCATGCCAGGTCGAGGTGGTGGGCGAGCTGCCGGGCCACCAGGTCGTAGCCGAGATCCGTGCTGTGCACACGGTCGATGAACAGCCAGTCCCCGGGCGCGGCGGCCTCGCCGAGCGCCACGTTCATGTCCAGGAAGGGCACGCCGAGCCGGGCGCATCCCGCGGACAGCCGCTCGGCGTAGGCGCGGCCGACCGCCATGGTGGAGATGTCGTTGTGGAACCGGCGGAAGTTGGAGACCTCGTCCAGCTCGTCGAAGAGCAGCTTCTCCCGGGGCAGCGGTTCCTCGCGCACCCAGGGGGCGAGCGGCTGGAGCACGAAGGTCAGCCGGGCTCCGAGACCGTCCGCGAGCGTCTTCCAGCCGGCGAGGTGACGTAGCGTCAACTCGGTGCTGTGCGCGACGCGTTGCTCGGGCGGCGGAACGACCTCGGGGGCGGGGCCGCAGTCGAAGAAGGCGCCGTGCCGGCCCTGCTTCTCCTCGGGCAGCCTGCTCAGCACCAGGTTGTTGACGCCGGACAGCAGCACGATGTCCTCGATGGGCGGCAGTTCGTGCTGGAAGAGGGTGAACAGCAGCAGTTCCTGGGCCGAGTTGTGGCTCTGGCCCGACAGGTTGAGCCACGGCAGGCGGGGCGCGTGGGCGTTCCACAGGCGGGCGGTGATCGTGGCCGCGTCCCCGGTGGCGCCCACGCCGAAGACCGCGGAGCTGCCCGCGAGGACCCGCGCCGGGCCGTCCGGGCGGTCGTCGCCGACCGTGGCCCGCTGCCCGTCGGGGCCCGGGGTGACCCGGAAGCCGTGCCGGTCGGTGGTGTAGACGGGCGTCTTCTCGTTGCCGTACTGGAAGTAGCCCAGATACGGCTGGTCCTCCAGGACGAAGGTGTAGTGCTCCATGTGCGGGGCGAACTCGGCGCGGGGTGAGGTCATCGCGAAGGGGCTCCCTGGCGTGGGTGGGGTGGGCGGGTGCTCAGCGGGCCGGGGCCGGGGGCGGCGGCTCGGGCAGGGAGCCGGGGCGGTCCTCGCGGATCAGATCGGCGTTGATGGCCATGGCGGCCAGTCCGCCGCTGGCCGCGGCCATGGCGGCCTGCTGCATGTTCCGGCCGAGGTCCCCGGCGACGTACAGGCGGGGCAGGCTGGTGCGGCCCCGGTCGTCGGTCTGCACGGACTCCAGGTCCGGGGCCGTCAGCCAGGGGCGCAGCGGGGCCACCCGGGGCTCGATGTCGAGGTGCAGGAACATCGCCCCGTAGGAGGCGGTCCGGCCGTCGGCGAAGACGACCTCCAGGCCCTCCGGGTGCGGCCGCAGCTCGCGGACGCCCTCGGTGAGGACGGGCACCTTCGCGGCGGCGAGCCGGTCCTGTTCGTCCGCCGGCAGCGCGCGCCCGCCGGCGAGGTAGGTGATGTCATCGGACCACACGGTCAGGGTCGAGGCCAGGCACTCGCTGGGCACCCCGCCGCCGTAGACGGCGAAGCGGCGCTCGCGCACCTCCCAGGCGTGGCAGTACGGGCACTCGAAGACGGCCTTGCCCCACAGCGGGGCGAGGCCCGGGACCGGGGGCAGCACCGAGCGGACCCCGGCGGCGTACAGCAGGGTGCGGGCGCGGACGGTGCCGGACTCCTTGGCGGTGACCACCACGTGGTCGCCGCCGGACTCGGCGGACACCACCTCGTCGTCGCGGAACGCGACGTCGTAGGAGGCGAGTTGGGCGCGGGCGCGGGCCCGGAAGTCGGCGATGGCCGCGCCGTCGTTGGTGAGGACGTTGTGCATGACGCCCGCGGCCATGTTGCGGGCGTCGCCGGAGTCGACGAGCAGTACCCGGCGGCGTGACCGGCCCAGGTAGAGCGCGCCGTTCAGACCGGCGGGCCCGCCGCCGACGATCACCGTGTCATAGAGCTGCGTGTCCAATGGTCATCCCTCGTCATCGAGTCGGCCGGACGGAAGTGGTGCGGCGGGCGCCGCGGGCGCGGGGGGTTCGTCGTGCAGACGGGCGAGCAGGAGCAGGGCGCCGAGGACCAGGACGCCGCCGCACACCACGAACACCGCGGGCACGGTCAGCGCGGCGGCGAGCAGGCCGCCCAGGGTCGCTCCGACGGGCATGCTGCCCCACGAGCACAGCCGGGACACGCTCATCACCCGGCCCTGGAGGTCCTCCGGGGTGAGCCGCTGGCGCAGGGACATCACGGGGATGTTCCAGCCCATCATGAAGACGCCGTTGACGGCGAGGGCGAGCGCGGTCAGTTCGGGCCGGCGGACCAGGCCGAGGATCACGTAGGCGGCCCCCGAGCCGGCCAGGGACCAGCGGGCCAGCCGTACGGTGGGCAGCCGGTCGGCGGCGCGGGGTGCCAGCCAGCTGCCGGCGACGGCGCCGACCGACCCCGCGGCGAGCAGCAGCCCGTAGCCGGTCTCGCCCAGCCGCAGGGTGCGCTCGCTCAGCAGCACCAGCATCGAGAACGTCGCGGAGAACACCAGGCCGTACAGGGCGCTCGCGGCGAGCGTGCGGCGCAGGGTGCGGTGCCCGAGGACGAAGCGCAGGCCCTGTCGGATGTCGCGCAGCACCCCGTCGCGCACGCCGGGCGGTGCCGGTGCCGGCCGGGTACCGGCGAGCGGGGCGAGGCCCAGGAGCAGCAGCGCGGCCAGGGCGTACAGGGTGCCGCCGGTGGCGAGGGCGGCCGCCGCGGTCAGCCCGGCGAGCAGGCCCGCGACGGGCGGTCCGACCATCTCGTTGAGCACGATCTGGGCCGCCGACAGCCGTCCGTTGGCGCGTTCCAGGTGCCGTGCCTCGACCAGGCGCGGCAGCATCGCGGGCGCCGCGGTGTCGGCGAGGGTCTCGGCGACGCCGAGGAGGAACGCCAGCGCGTACAGCAGCGGCAGCGGACGGTCGGTGGCGAGCACCAGGGCCGCGCCGAGCAGGGCCGCGCCGCGGACCACGTTGCTGACGAGGACGATGCGCCGCCGGTCCACGCGGTCGGCGAGGACCCCGGCCGGGAGGGCGAACAGCAGCCAGGGCAGCATGTTGACGGTGGTCAGCCCGGCCACCGCGGCGGGGTCCGGGTGATGGGCGACGACCAGCAGCGGCAGCAGCGTGCGGGTGATGCCGTCGCCCGCGTTGGAGGCGGCCGTGGACGCCCACAGCCAGCGGAACGGACGGCCCAGGTCCGCGCTCGCGCGGTGCGGGGCGAGGGGGCGGGTGGTGCTAGCCAACAACCCTCCCCTCGGCCCAGGTCCGCAGGCCCAGGAGGCGCTCGCCGAGTTCCGTCAGCGCCGCCGGGCCGTACAGATCGGCCTCGGCCTTGCGGATTCCGCCCTCGGGCGGATGCGGCGGGACGCGGTCGCGCCAGAACCGCACCCGGGCCTCCCGCAGGTCGGCGTGGTCCTCCCAGGCGGGCGCCATGGTCAGGTACTGGGCCATGCGCACCCGGCCGGCGGAGACGTTGGGGTGCACGCCGTGCGGCAGCAGGCTGTTGAAGATGATGAGGTCGCCGGGCGCGACCTCCGGGGTGGTGATCGTGTATCCGGTGATGTCCGGGGTGAACGGGTCGCGGTCGGCGGGCTGGCCGCTCACCCACTTCTCCCACTCCGCGAAGATCTCCGGCACGCACTGGAAGCCGCCGATCTCCTCGTCGCCGTGGGTCAGTGAGAGCACCGCCTGGCAGCTCACGGGCAGCGGGTCGGTGGAGGTGTCCACGTCCCAGTGGATGAACCCGTCGAAGGCGCGCGGCCCCCGGTTGGGGGGATTGACGTTGGCGAAGTCGATGGTGACCCACAGGTCGGCGCGGTCCCAGATGTCGGCGAAGGCCTCGTACACCCGCGGGGTCTGCCGCGCGTCCCACTGCGCCTGGTGGTTGTACATCTCGACCAGTCCGCTGTGGCCCGGCAGCCGGTCGTTGCCGGTGTGCGGGGAGGTCCAGGTGGCGGGGTCGTCGAGGCGCATGTCGAGGAAGGAGCACAGGCCCTCGGCGAGGGCGGCGACGGTGTCCGGCGCCACCGCCCGACGGACGATCACATAGCCGTTGGTGGTCCAGTGTTCCCAGTCGGCGGGGGACAGGACGCGCAGGGGCCGGGTCTTTCGGATGTCTCGGAGTTGGGTGGCTGCCACGGACACTCTCCAGGGTGCGGTGCGGGTGCGGGGGTCACTCGGCGATCAGGCGGCGTTCGGGCAGCGCCACGGCGTCCAGCTCGGTCTCGGTGAGCAACTCCAGTGCCTCGTCGACGTGGTTGAGGATGGGGCGGCCGCCGCCGTTGGCGCTGGTGTTGATGAGCACGGGCAACCCGGTCCGGGCGGCGACGGCGTGGCACAGCCGGTGCAGCAGGGGCTGGGTGTCGGGCCGTACGGTCTGGAGGCGGGCCGTGCCGTCGATGTGCCGTGCCTCGGCGAGCGGTCCGGCCCGGTCGGGCCGTACCCGTACGGCGAACAGCATGGTCTCGGCGTGGTCCAGCGGGCCGGTGAAGTACTGGTCGGCGACCTCCTCCGGGCAGATCGGGGCGACCGGCCGGAACCACTCCCGCTGCTTGATGGTCTCGGAGACGTACCGGCGGGCGCCGGGCCAGTGGGCGGAGACCAGCAGGGAGCGGTGGCCGAGGGCCCGCGGCCCGGTTTCCAGACCGCCCTCCAGCCAGGCCACGCAGCGCCGTTCGGCCAGCAGATCGGCGACGGCCTCCACGAACTCCTCGTCGTCGGCGGTGCCGCGCACGGACAGTCCGAGGCCGCGTACGCGGGCCGCGAGGTCGTCGGCCGGGGGAGCGGTGCCCTGGCCGAGCGCGTCCAGGCCGCCGAGGGACGGCCCGGCGTAGGCCAGCGACGTCCAGCCCGAGCGGCCGATCAGGGCGGGCCGGTCGGCGGGGTCGGCGACGGCGAGCGCCGCGCCGAGGGCGATCCCGGAGTCGTCGCAGCAGGTGGGCACGGACACCCGGGTGAACTGGCCGCACTCGGCGAGCCGGCTGTTGGCGGTGATGTTGAGCGCGCAGCCGCCCGCGTAGCAGAGCGTGGCGTAGCTGGGGAAGCGCCGGCTGAGGCCGGTGACAAGCCGGGTGAGGTCCTGCTCCACGGCGGCCTGGAGGGTCGCCGCCAGGTCCCGGCAGACACGGTCGTCCGGCGAGGTGCCGATCAGGGTGGTGGCGCCGTCGGCGGTGCGGATCTCGTCGGGGAAGACCGAGCCGAAGGAGTGCACGACGTCGTCGTCGCTGGAGTCGGCCAGGCCCGCGTCCAGGTAGCCGCCGCTGTCCGGGTCGTACTCCCACCAGGTGTCGGCGTAGCGCAGCGCGGTGCCGGTCAGCAGGTCCTCGTCCAGCGGCTCGTACAGGTCGGGGGAGGCGCGCCGGGTGGACTGCGGCAGGAGCATGGCGCGCAGTACGGGCAGCAGGGCGGCGTCGGTCTCGCCGGTGGCCGTCAGCCCGAGCAGTTTGCCGGTGTCGAACTGGCTGCCGTGGATCCGCCGGGCGAGCGCCTCGTAGACCAGGCCGAAGCGGGGGCCGGTGCGGTTGGTGAAGGACAGCACGGGGGTGAGCTGGTCGCCGTCGCCGAGGCACACCATGCCGCACTCGGCGTAGTTGCCCGTGCCGTCCAGGGCCAGCACCAGCGCCTTGCGGGCGCCGGAGGTGTAGTAGGCGAGGGCGGCGTGGGCGTAGTGGTGGCGCACCGCGGTCAGGGTGATGTCGCCGAAGCCCTTGGCGAGGGGCCAGTCGAGGGGTTTGAGCACGCGGGTCACGGCGTCCGCGAGGCCGGTGCCTCCGATGGCCGTCCAGCGGGCGTCCTCGCCGACGAGTTCGACCAGCGCCGGGGGCAGCACCTGGCAGCGGGGGGTGTACCAGTCGGCCACCGCGATACGGGTGACCGGGCTCGCCGCCCGTGCGCGCAGTTCGGCCAGCCACTCGGCGGCGGCCCGCGGGAAGTCGCCGTTGCCGCCGCACACATGCCGCAGGCCCAGGCGGCGCTCGGCCTCGATGACGCGGTAGCCGCCCGCGTCGGTGAGCGCGGCGCCCGCGTCGTGGCCGAAGTGCATGCCGATCGTTGCCATGGAACCAGTCACCCTTCCTGGGCCCGGACCTGTGTCGCGGGGCCGGATCGTGGATCGGCGGCCCGCCGCGCGTGCGGGCGGGCCGTTGCGGGGAGGGCCGGGGCCCGGATCAGGACAGGGTGGCGAGGCTCTGGGTGTGGTGACGCTCCAGGAGGCCCTGGACCACCTCGCGCATATAGGCGCAGTAGCCGGGCGACATCACCTGGATCGAACCGTTCTCCTCCTCCAGCGCGCCGGCGGAGCCGCCCGAGCAGGTGCCCTGCAGCTCGCAGCCCTGGCAGCCGGGGCCGTTGGTGTAGGCCCGCATGCCGTAGTCCTGGTAGGCGGGTGAGGTGAAGATGCCGCGCCAGTCGTCGATGGTGCCGAGCTTGCGGGCGGTGGCCTTGCAGGCGAAGACGCTGCCGTTCGGCTCGATGGACAGCTGGCGGCCCACCGCGGGGCAGGTCTTGTAGTCGGCCTGCTCGGCCCACTTGGCGTCGTCGATGATCATCTGGAAGGTCTGGTACCAGTAGCCGCTGAGCTGGACGCCGCGCTCGCGCCCGTAGTCGACGGCGGCCAGCAGCCGCTGTGCCACGTCGTGCGGGCTGTGCTGCTGGAAGAACTCCTTGGCCTGGAAGGAGACGATGACGTCCAGGCTGTCCAGCCCGGCCTCCGCGACGAAGTCGATGAGCGGGGTGCCCCACTTGTCCCAGGTGTACTGGGAGAGCACGGAGGTGATGCTCACCGGGACGCCGGCGGCCTTCATGTCGAGGATCGCCTTGCGGACCACGGCCCAGGGGGTGCGCTGCTGCTGGCCGCCGCGGAACTCGCCGGTCTCCGGGACCAGGTAGTCGATGGAGACGGTGGTGTCGACGCGGTGTTCGGCGAGGGCGGCGAGCAGTTCGTCGTCGATCCGGGAGCCGTTGCTGGTCAGGTCGTAGGAGAGGGAGACCCCGTCGTAGCGGTCGCCGAAGGTGCGCAGGACGTGCAGGATGGTGCCCCGGGCCAGGGTGGGTTCGCCGCCGAAGAACGACACCGTCAGATGGCCGCCGCCGTTGGCCTTGCGCAGCGCGATGGCCTCCTTGACGGTCTTCTCGGCCACCTCCCGCGACATGTGCATCGAGGGGTTGCGGCCCTCGTCGGTGCCGTGGTTCCAGTCGCCCCGGGCGAGCGTCGGGCCCGAGTCCTGGCGGGCAGCGGGGCCGCCGTCCTCGCGCGAGCGGCGCAGCTCGACCAGGACCGGTCCGGGTTTGACCGACTCGCCCGAGGTGTTGCGCTCCTCGACGCCGCCGTCGAAGTTGTAGGCGAAACAGCCCTGACAGGAGAAGTTGCAGGCGTTGGTGAGCACCAGCTGGATGGAGGAGTGGAACACGCCGCTGCCGAGGGCGCTTCGCCGGCTCTCCAGCAGGGAGTCGATCTCCGTGGCCTCGTCGTGCCCCGCCTCCACCAGGAACCGGGCCGCCACGAGGTCGCGCAGGGAGTCCTCGTCCACCCGCTCCCGCAGCCGGTCCCAGCTGACGCCCCCGGCGGCCTCTTTGAGGATCTCCACGATGTCCCGGTCGATCAAGCGCGCATTTCCGAAGAGTGAATGAAAGGCCATGGTTCGCTCGTCGTCCCCGTAGGAATCGAGCCGGCCGCCGAAAGACGTGAAATCCTGGTCGCCTGTGGTGCGAAGAGTGCGGACGTAGCGCGAGGACTGGTACATCGAATTCTGCATGGCTGAGCCTTCTCCCTGCGTCTCACGACTTCCGAGGGGTCGTGCGGTGTGCGGCACGGAGCCGTTGGGGGCGAACCGGCCCGGTGCGGGGCCCGGTTCGCGAGAGACCGGGGCCCGGCCCGTGGACCGGGACCCCGGAAGACGTCAGCCGTCAGGCCGACGCACACTCTTTCCGCTGCTCAGCGGGGGCAGAGACGGTCTCGGCCTCCTTGCGGACCGGAGTGATGGTCGGGGCGTTGCCCTTGTCCGGCGAGACGAACGCGCAGGGGCGGGACGACGCGGTGATCGCGGGGCGGACGACCTTCTTGACTTCGGCCATGCGGCCTCCTCGGTAGGTGCGACACAACGCGTTCCAATGAAGCAGAAGAGAAGACCACCAATAAGTCGTCATCCGGCCATGGTTGGAAAATTGCGTCCGTTGCGCGGGCGCACAGGCGGATTGATCTTCCGGTCTGTTGAATTTCGTTTCCTGTGCACGCCCCGCGCACACCCATACGCCCACGCGTGCCGGCCGAATACACCGGAAATCGCGCCGGCGGTGGTTTGGTTCCCGGACCCGACGGCGGACGGCCGCCGCGGCCGGCTCAGGCCAGCCGCCGGTCCAGGGCCGCGATCGCCCGCCGGACGGCGCCGCCCACACCCGGCGCGGCCAGCCGGCAGCCCAGCCGGAAGGCGGCCGTGCCGTCGAGCGCGAAGGTCAGCCGGACCCAGGTCCCGGCACCGGCCGGGGTCAGCCGCCACTCCTCCACCCAGGCGCGGGCACCCGGCGCGTTGGTGACGTCGACGCGGTAGGCGTACACCCCGGGCTCCTCGGCCACCAGGACCGTCTCCCGGAAGCGGAGGCCGCCGCGCAGTCGCACCTCGCGCCCGCCCTCCGTCGACCGGGCGGCGGTCACGGCCGAGAACCACCGCGGCAGGCCGGCCACGTCCTCGGCGAGGGCCTGGTACACCGACTCGGGTGCGGCGGCGATGTCCCGGCCGAACACCAGCCGTACCGGCGCTCGGCCGACGAAGTCCGGTCCGACCGGACGCAGACGCTGGGGCATGACGAAGCCTCCTCGGTCGCGAACCCCCGTGCGAAGGCGGGGAACCGCTCGTCTCCGGCGCGCGTGTGCCGTGCGGGGCAGCGTAGTTGGCGAAGCGTCAGTTGTCGTCGGTGCCGTCGGTGTTCTCGGCGTCGTCGGCGCCGTCCTCCGGGTCCTCGTCGTCCGCGCCCGCGTCCTCGGCGTCCTGTTCCCCGGCCACGATCAGCCGTCGCAGGTGCTCCGAGACCTCGGCGCGCGCCTCCTGCGGCAGGCCCGAGTCGGTCACCAGGGTGTCCACCTGCCCCAGCGCGGCGAACGAACTGAGGCCCACCGTGCCCCACTTGGTGTGGTCGGCGACGACCACCACCCGCCGCGCCGAGTGCACCAGACGGCGGTTGGTCTCGGCCTCCGCCAGGTTCGGCGTGGACAGTCCCGCCTCGACCGATATGCCGTGCACCCCGAGGAAGAGCAGATCGAAGTGGAGGGCCGCGATCGCCTGGTCGGCCACCGGACCCACCAGCGAGTCCGAGGGGGTGCGCACCCCGCCGGTCAGTACCACCGTGGCCGCGCCCTGCCGCTGCCCCGACAGGCGCTGCGCCGCGTGGAAGACGTCGGCGACCCGCACCGAGTTCGTCACCACGGTCAGCTCGGGCACCTCCAGCAGGTGCTGCGCGAGCGCGTAGGTCGTCGTGCCGCCGGACAGGGCGATCGCGGTGCCGGGGCTGACCAGCCGGGCGGCCGCCCGCGCGATGTCCTCCTTGGCCGACAGCTCCAGACCCGACTTCGCCTCGAAGCCCGGCTCGTGGGTGCTCGCCTCGACCACCGGGACCGCGCCGCCGTGCACCTTCTCCAGCACGCCCTGCCGGGCCAGCGCGTCCAGGTCACGCCGTACGGTCATGTCCGACACGCCGAGCCTGCGGGTCAGCTCGTTGACCCGGGCGCCGCCACGGCGCCGGACCTCGTCCAGGATCAGGGCGCGGCGCTGCTCCGCGAGCAGGTGGTGATTCTCGCTCACGTACGCTCCGGTCCTTTCGCCGCCAGCCGTTCGACACGCCCGGCGCACCCGTCTTCGACCAGTGCTTTCGCCGGTCCGAGGGGTGCGCGGGCGTCCCATCTTTTCACGGGCGGGCGGCAGGTGCGCCACCGCCCGCCCGCCGCTCGCGGCGCCGTCGCCCGCACGCGCCGTCGCACGGATCGGGGAGATTCGGTGACGAGGGGTGCGCGGCGCACCGCGACAGGACATCCTGGTCGGCGCACGGACACAGGCGTTCACGGCATCACGGGGGAACAGTGGAACGTGCTCAGGAACGGCCCGTCGGCCGGGAACCGGTCACGGACGGACCCGGCCGCACGGCCGAGTCGGTGGCCGGTCTGGAACTGCTGGTGCACGGCGTCGGCGGCACCACACCGGAGAAGATGCTCGGCGACGCGCGCACCGTCCGGATCACCGGAGACGACACGGCCGCCGTCTTCCGCCGCGCCGAGGACGCGGCACCCGCCACCGGCCCGGACCACGGGAGGCCCGCGGCGTCCCGCGGCGAACCGGTGCAGGAGGCGTACGTCTGGTGCAACCTCACCTCCGGTGACTCCGGACGCGCGCTGTGGCTGCTGTTGCTGCCGTTCATGGTGGTCAACCTCGCCCACTGGATGCGGCCCGCCGCCCCGGACCGGCCCCGCACCGTGCGGCTCTACGGCCTCCTGGTGCGGCTGACCGCGTTCACCCTCACCGTGCTGCTGGTCGCCGCCGCCTGCGAGGTGGCCCTCGACCTCGCCGCCTGGCAGTGCGCCGGCGCCCCCGCCTGCGCGAGCCGCCACTTCTGGCTGGCCTTCCTCACCCCCGACGCGGCCGAGGGGTCCGGGGTGCGGCGGTGGGCCGAGCTGCTCGGCGCCTCCGGCGGCTGGTGGGCCCAGCCGGGACGGCGCCTCGCGCTCGCCGCGCTGGTGCCGGGCGCGCTGGTCGGTCTGCTCTGGTACCTCGCGCACCGCACCTGGAGCGCGTACGAGTCCCACCGCCCCCTGCTCCAGGTCCCGGAATCGGAACCCGAGCCGGGCGGCAGCGCCCTGGCCCGGCCCGGCTTCTGGTACGGGCGCCGGCTGGTCGCCCGGCTGCGTGCCGCGCACACCGCGGCCGGTCTGCTCACGGTCGCCGCCGCCCTCGCGACACCGGCGGCCCGCTTCGACCACCGGCCCGGCGGACCCGCGGCGCTGGACGCCCTGAGCTGGGTGCTGACCGCACTGCTCCTCGTCGGAGCGGTGGCGGCGGTGGCGGTGGTGTGCCGCCGGGGCCGCGACGAGGACCAGCTCGACCAGCGGCTCGACCGGCACCTGGTCCGCCTCCTCCCCCTCGCCACCCTGGTCCTCCTCGCACTCACCGTCCTCTACACCGGCTGGTCCCGCCCCGAGTGGCGGTCGGCGGGCCGGTTACCGGGCGACGCGGCGTTCGGCGCCCTGATGCTGGCGCAGGGCGTGCTGGTGGTGGCCCTGGCGACGGTGGCGCGCGGGCTGTACCGCCAGACGGCCGACGGCCGCCGTCACCTCGGCCCGGAAGACCCGCGCCGCCCCGACGCCGCACGCACCTGCATGCGCGGCCTGGGCGGTCCCGCCACCGCGCTGCTCGCCTGCGCGCTGGGCGGGGTGATGTCCGGCGGGGTCGCCCAGCGGGTGGCCGACTGGCTGGACGGCGACGGGGGCTCGCTCGCGGGGCCGCCGGTGCTGCTGACCTGGCAGGCGTCGGTGATCCCACCGGTCATCCTGGTGCTGCTGGCGCTCGCCGGACGGCTCCTCGCCGACGCCGGGCGCACGGCCCGGGCGGAGCGGGCCCGGGTGAGCCGGGAGTACGCCGGCGAGCCCGAGGACCCGGCGCGCACCCGGGCCATCGCCCACACCCGGGCCATGGCGGCCCTCACCGATCGCGCACCGCTCGTCCTCGGGGTGCTGTCCGTCACCACCCTGGTACTGGGCGGCGCCGCGCTGGCCGGCGCCCTGCTCACCGGGCGGAGCCCGGACGGCGCGGCCCGCGGCACCGCCGGCGTCGTACAGGTCGCCGCCGCGGTCTGCCAGGGCCTGGGCTCCTGGCTGGTCGGGCTCGGCTTCCTGCTGTTCGTCACCTGGGGCCGGCGCGCCTACAAGGACGCCGGGGCGCGGCGCACCGTCGGCATCCTGTGGGACGTCGGCACCTTCTGGCCGCGCGCCGCGCACCCCTTCGCCCCGCCGTGCTACGCCGAGCGCGCGGTGCCCGATCTGACGTGGCGGATGGCGACCTGGACCCGGGCCACCGGGGGCCGGCTGGTGCTGTCCGGGCACTCGCAGGGCACCGTGCTCGCCGCCGCGGCGGCCTGGCAGCTGTCCCCGGCCACCCGTGGACGGATCGCGCTGCTGACGTACGGGTCGCCGCTGGAACGCCTGTACGGCCGCTGGTTCCCGGCCCACTTCGGGCCCGAGGCGCTCGCCGGGCTGCACCGCGACATCGCCTGCTGGAGCAATCTGTACCGCCGTACCGACCCCATCGGCGGCCCGGTGCGCCTCGCCGACGACGGCCGTCCGCCCGTGGACCACGAACCGCTGCGGGACCCCCTCGCCTACGGCCGCACGCCCGAGCACCCGCTGCCGGGCCCGATCCTCGGCCACTCCGACTACCAGGCCGACCCGGTCTTCGCCCGCGTCCGGGCCGAGCTGCTGGCCCGTCTGTCGCCGGACCTGCCCGCCCCCCGCCCGGAACCGGGGTCCCGGTCCGACGGCAGCGGCGGTCAGGGAAGTTCCGGCAGGTCCTCGGGATAGAGCAGGGTCAGGTCGTCCGTGCTGGGGTCCGGCAGCTGCGCCACCCGGCCCGCGTGGCGCTCGACCATGGCCTCGAAGGTCTGACGGGCGGTGCGGCCGTTGCCGAAGGCGGGGCCCTTCGGGAGGTCCGCGAAGTACTTCAGCAGGGCCTCGGCCGTGTCGGGGCCGAGGCGGTACTCGTGCTCGTCGGCCTGCTGCTCCACGATCCGCAGCAGTTCCTCCGGACCGTAGTCGCCGAAGGTGATGGTGCGTGAGAAACGGGAGGCCACACCCGGGTTGACGGACAGGAAGTGCTCCATCTCCGCCGTGTAGCCCGCGACGATCACCACCACCGCGTCCCGCTGGTCCTCCATCAGCTTCACCAGCGTGTCGATGGCCTCCTTGCCGAAGTCGCGCCCGGCGTCCTGCGGTGACAGCGCGTACGCCTCGTCGATGAACAGCACACCGCCACGCGCCCGTTCGAAGGCCTCCTGGGTGCGGATCGCGGTCGAGCCGATGTGCTCGCCGACCAGGTCCACCCGGGACACCTCGACCAGGTGGCCCTTCTCCAGCACACCGAGGGAGGCGAGTATCTCGCCGTAGAGCCGGGCGACGGTCGTCTTGCCGGTGCCGGGGGAGCCCGTGAAGACCAGGTGCCGTTTGACGGAGGCCGCCTTGAGGCCCGCCCGCTGCCGGCGCCGGCCCACCTCGATCATGTCGGTCAGCGCCCGCACCTCGCGCTTGACGCTCTCCAGGCCGACCAGCGCGTCGAGTTCACCGAGCACGTCCTTGGACGTCCGCGAGGGCCGCTGCGGCTCCGGCGCGGGGGCGGGTGCCTCCGGCTCCGTGCTGCGCTGCCCGGGGATCGTACCGAGCAGCCCGGCCGAGGACGGCACCGTCTGCACGGCGGTCTCCCGCGCCGCGGGGGGCCGCAGGCCGCCGCTCTCGTCGCTGGTGCAGTCCTCCACGACCGGACCCGAACCGGACCCGGCGTCCGGGCCGCCGTCCGCGAACTCGTAGCCGCCGCGGGCGCACCGCTCGGTGCGGCACCGGCGCAGGGTGGTGCGGCAGCCGTCGATCACATGGAAGCCGTAGCCGCCGCTGCCGCTGACCCGGCAGTTCAGGAAGGTGCCCCGGCCGCCCGCGGAGACGTAGAAACCGGCCTCGGCGGGGGAGTCGACGGTACAGCGCTCGATGGTCGGATCGGCGCCCTTGGTGACGATCACACCGGTCTGGGTGCCGTCCACGGTGCAGTTGTTCAGGGTGCCGCCGCTGCCGTGGTCCCGGAACCAGGCGCCGGTCGCCGCCTCGCGGATCCGGCAGTCGTCCAGCTGCGCGGTCGCCCCGTCGCTCACCGACACCGCCGTGTTGCGCACCTGCGACAGATCGCTGTCCACCACGTCCGCGCGCGAGCCGCGGTCCAGCACGAACAGCGCGTCCGGCACGTCGTGCACCCGGCAGGAGTCGAGCACCGCGGTGGCGCCGTCGCTCACCCACACCGCCGGGTAGTCGCCGGTGCTGTCGAAGATCTCGCACTGGTTGGCGTCCACCCGGGTCCCCGGGTCCCACACCGACAGCCCGTTGCGGCCGAACCGGCGGACCGTGGTCCGGGTCAGCGTGAGCACCGAGCGCGAGCGCAGGTCGACCGCGTTCTCCGGGATGTCGTGGATGCGGCAGTCGGCCAGGGTGAGCACCGCGTCCGTGTCCAGCGTGACGCCGTCGGCGGTGGTGCGGTGCACATCGCAGTCGGTCAGGTGCGCGGTGGCCCGCTGGGTGACCTGCACCCCGGAGCCGCGCACCTCGTAGATCTCGCAACCGACCGCCTCCAGCGCGGAGTTCTCGCCGGTCACGGTGAAGCCGGTGCCCGAGGCGTGGTGCACCCGGCAGCGGTCCAGGCGCGGATGGCCGCCGCCGCGGACCGCCACGCCGGCCTGTCCGGCGGCGACGACCTCGCACTCCTCGAACACCCCGCTGCCGCCGTCGAGTACGGCGATGCCGATGCCGGCCGGGTTGTCCACGGTGCAGCGGCGCACGGTCGGCCGGGCCGCGCCGCGCACCTCGATCCCGGTGGCGGAGCGGGTGACGATCCGCATGTCCGTCAGCTCGGGTGTGCCCTCCTCGACCAGCAGCGCGGGCGCGGCCGAGTCCTGGCCCTCCACATGCAGGTCGTGCACCACCGCCGAGGCCCGCACGGTCAGCGGCACCCCGTCCACCGGCGCGATCCGCACCGAGCCGGGCGAGCCCTCGGGCCCGCGCAGGGTCACCGCGCGCTGCACGACGAGGTTCTCCCGGTAGGTGCCGGGGGCGATGGTGAGGACGTCGCCGTCGGCGGCGGCCTCCAGGGCGGCGGCGAGCGAAGCGTACTCACCCGTGCGGCGCCGCCACCGCGACGTACCGGTGTGCGTCACCTGGACCGTGCCCTGTGCCATGGCGTTGCTGTGCCCCCACCTCGTCGTACTGATGGCCGACGCCCCGTGGGAGCGGCGGTGCCGGGACCGCGAGCGCGCTCGGCCCGGGGGCCTGCCCGTTCGTGCTCCCGCGTCCCTGCGCGCCCCTGCGGTGTGCCCGCCCGCGGGTTGTCGCCGAAAGCGCTTCGGCCGGTCCACCGTAGCGTGTGCGCCCGAGGTGGTTGACCACCGCCGGCGGCCGGTCAGCTGCCGGTGCCCGCCTTGCCCCAGTCCGGGCCCACCCGGTCCCAGTCCTGGTCCCAGCGTGCGTACCGGCGGCGCACCATGCGCCAGACGGCGATCTGCCGGACGGTCTCCACCAGGGCCGCGGTCAGCAGCGCCGCGCCGAATCCGGCCAGGACGGCGTGTGTCGTCGCCGTGGCCGAGTCCAGCGGGCGGGTCGTTATTCGGCCGTGCCGGTCCGTCCAGAGTCCGAAGTGGTCCCCGGAGTGAGGGGACTTGAGCTCCGCGAGGGCCGCGCCGTGGTGCGGTGTGCCGTCCGGCGCGGTCCAGTCGGCGACGACGCGGGTCCGGGTCTCGCGCGCGCCGGAGGTCTCCGGGTCGGTCTCCAGCGGGGAGTCGCGCAACTCGCGCACCACGGTGGCCGTGACGAGGCGGCGGGCGTGCTGCTGTTCCCGCGCGGCCTGTTGCAGCGAGCCCTCGGCGGCGGTGCCGACCAGGGCGCCGGTCACCGGGGCCACCACGGCGATCAGCACCAGCGCCACGAGCGCCACCCAGGCCTCGGCCAGATCGGTCGCGCGGCACAGCGGATTGCGTCTCCAGCGCCACAGACCGGTGACTGCCCGCATCGTCCCCACCCCCATGTCCGCCGCGGCCGGTCGGGGCCGTGGCGTCTCATGCCTTTCTCATGTCACCTCAACGACGGTGACGGGCCGGAGGGTTCCCGGATCGGCGAACCGGTTTCGGCCACCTCGCCGCACCGGACGCGGCCCGCGCCCCGCGGGCCGCCGGCTACCGGCCCGACCGCCGTTCGAGCACGCGCACCGGGTCGCCGGTGCGTATGGTGCCGCCGGAGACGGGGACGAGGTACTGGCCGAAGACCAGGCTGCTCCCGAACTTGCGGTGGCGGGCCAGCGTCCGCAGCGGCTCCCGGCCGCGCTCGGTGGTGTCCTGGTCGGTGGTGGTCACCACACAGCGGCCGCAGGGCCGCGCGACGCGGAAGACCACCTCGCCGACCGAGACGCGGGCCCAGTCGTCCTCGGCCCACGCCTCGGTCCCGGCCACCACGACGCTGGGCCGGAAGCGGTTCATCGGCAGCGGCCCCTCATGGGCGTGACTCCCCTCGGCTATCAGGGAGTTGAGGGCGTCCAGGGAGGCCGTCGTGGCGACGAGCAGCGGATAGCCGTCGGCGAAACCGACCGTCTCGCCCGGCAGCGCGTAGTCCGGGTCGATCGGGCGGCGGGTGGCCGGGTCGTCCAGGTGGACCAGCCGTACGTCCTCGTCGAGATAGGCGCTGCTCCAGGCGTGCGCCTCGGGAGCGGCCGGCACCGCATCCACCTTCGTCCCGAACACGCTCACCGGCACGGTGGCCACCGGCTCCGGCACCTCGACCGTCAGCGGCTCCCGCCCGGGCGCGGACAGACGCACACCGCCGCCGGCCAGTGGCTCGGCGGCGGCGAGTGCGAGGCGCGGCTGCTCCCGCTGGGTGACGACCTTCCCCTCGGCGTCGACCAGTGTCCAGCGCCGGTCTCCGGCCAGGCCCCAGGGCTCCACCACGGCGGACGCGGGCGCGAGGCCCCGGAAGGCCTTGACCGGGTAGAGGTGGATCGACTGCACTTCGGCGATATCCATGTCGCCATCGTGCCAGGTGTCACCGACAGCGGGTGGTGCCTGTCAGTAACCGCGCTGCTGCGGGTGGTTGTACGGGTCCTGGTAGGGAGCCTGCACGGGTCGTGGCGCGGCCGGACGCATCGCCTCGTAGCCGGTGCCCGGTGCCATCGGGCGCTGCTGCGGGGCCTGCGGGCCGGGATAGCCGCGTGGGGCGCTCGCCTGCTGCGGGATGTACGCCGTGGGCGCCTGCTGCATGGGCATGGGGGCCTGCTGCTGCGGGTAGCCGTAGGCCGGCGCCTGGGGCTGCGGGGAGGGCGCCGCCGGGAGGGCGGGCAGGGCCGACGGCAGGGCGGGCAGGCTGCTGCCGGTGTCGTAGGCGGCGGGGACCCGGATCGGGGCGATCTGCGGGGTTCCCCGCTCGGCCACCAGCGAGTCGTAGATGGGAGTGTCCCGGAAGGAGGCGGAGTAATAGCCGCCGCCATAAGTGGAGCGGGGGGAGGTCATGGCACATAAGTTAAGCCCACGATGTGCTGGTTGGGGAGACCGATAAGAGGGTTGTTTTCCGTGTCGGCGGTGACCGGCGATCCTCAATTCGGGCGAACTCGCCGAAAAGGTGTAGTGATCAACGTATGGATCGTGTAAGTGCCGGACTTTTCGGCGGGGTTACCGGCGGTTGACCGGCGATCTTCCAGTGTCTTCCCCCGCTCCGCCCCTGTGAGTTCGGCATGGCCGGGAACAGGCTGGGCAGGAAGGGATGATCCGGACGTCCGCGGACAGCGCGGGCCGCAGGCGAGGGGGTCCCCATGTCCATGCCGAAGGGATCGAACACACCGGTTCCGGCCACCGCGCTGCGCGTCGAACTGGGCCGGCGCCACGGGCCCGGCGTACCCGGCGTCCGCGCCTCGGCGCTGCTGCTCGCCGCGGGACAGGTGCGCTCCGCCGCCGACTTCGTCCACCGCGACCGGCCCGCCCATCCTTCCGGCGCGGTGCGCCACGAGGGGGAGCGGACGCGGGGCCCGCTCGTCGTGGACACCCTGTCCGTCGACCTCTCGCGCGTCGAGGGCGCGATCGAGCGGATCGTCTTCGCCGTGTCGGCCGACGGCGGCGCGTTCGGACAGGTCCCCGACCTGTACATCGAGGTGAGCGACCCCGTGACCGGCCGGATCGCCGCCCGCTTCGACGACGTGGGCGCGAGCGTGGAGAGGGCCCTGCTGCTCGGCGAGTTCTACCGCCGCCAGGGCGGCTGGAAGTTCCGTGCCGTCGGGCAGGGGTACGACAACGGCCCGGACGGCCTGGCCGCGGCCTTCGGCATCACCGCGGAGCGGTCCCTGGCGGGCCGCCCCGCGAGCCCGTCCCGCCCCTCCAGGGTCACCCTCACCAAGAGCGCGCCCTCCGTCTCGCTCGCCAAGCAGGGCGGCACCTCCGGCGCCATGCGAGTGAACCTCAACTGGCAGGCACGGCAAGGCTTTCCGGGGTGGGGAGCGCGCCGGGGCGGCGGGCCGGGCGGCCTCGACCTCGACCTGTGCGCCCTGTACGAACTCGCGGACGGCCGCAAGGGAGTCGTGCAGGCGCTCGGCAACGCCTTCGGCTCGCTGCACCGGCCGCCGTACATCCACCTCGACGGAGACGACCGCACCGGAGCCGTCGAGAGCGGCGAGAACCTCACCCTCAACCTCGACCACCGGCGCGAACTACGGCGCGTCCTGGTCTTCGTCACCATCTACGAGGGCGCGACCTCCTTCGCCGGACTGCACGCCACCGTCACCCTCCGGCCGCAGCACGGCGCCCCCGTCGACTTCGCCCTGGACGAGTGCACCGTCCCGTCCACGGTCTGCGCCCTCGCCCTGCTCACCAACGACGGCGGAGACCTCGTCGTGCGGCGCGAGGCCCGCTACCTCGTGCCCGAGCGCGGGGTGAGCCCGCAGCGGACCGTGGACCGCGCCTACGGCTGGGGCATGAACTGGACACCCGGCCGCAAGTGAGACCGGTTCAGCCCTCGTCCGGCACGGCACCGGGCCGGGTGTACGTACGGCCCTTCCAGGCGGCCCCGCGCCCCCGGTAGTGCTGCACCGCCGAGTCCACCGTCATCAGCAGGTACAGGAACGCGGTGTACGGCAGCAGCGGGGCGAGCCACAGGGGCTGCCGGTAGTAGCGCAGCATCGGCGCGTACGTGCCCGCCATCACCGCCCACGCCAGCGCACCGGCGACCGCCGTCGCCGTGCCGCCGGCCGCCGCGCCCCAGACGACCGCCACCGGCGGCACCAGGTACACCAGCGCCAGACCGGCCACCGTACCGAGCAACACCAGTGGATTGTGCCGCAGTTGGGCGTAGGCGCTGCGCGAGACCATCCGCCACAGGTCGTGCAGCCGCGGATAGGGCCGCACGCTGTCCACCCGGTCGGCGAGGCCCAGCCAGACCCGCCCGCCCGCGCCCTTCACCGCGCGGGCGAGTGAGACGTCGTCGATGACCGCGTGCCGGATGGCGTCCGGGATCCGGGCCCGCTCCGCCATGGCGGTCCGCAGCAGCACACAGCCGCCCGCCGCGGCCGCCGTGCGCGAACCCTCACGGCCGATCCACCGGAAGGGGTACAGCTGCGCGAAGAAGTAGACGAACGCCGGCACCACCAGCCGCTCCCACCGGCTCTCCACCCGCAGCCGCGCCATCTGCGACACCACGTCGAAGCCGCCGGTGCCGGCCGCCGCCACCAGCTCGCGCAGGCTGTCCGGGGCGTGCGCGATGTCCGCGTCCGTCAGCAGCAGGTACTCGGGCTCGCGCGCCCGCGCCAGCGCGATGCCGTGCCGCACCGCCCACAGCTTGCCCGTCCAGCCCGCGGGGGGCTCGCCCGGCGACGTCACCGTCAGCGGCAGCCCGCCGTGCCGCCCGGACAGCTCGCGGGCCAGCTCCCCGGTGCCGTCCGTGCTGCCGTCGTCCACCAGGAAGACCTCCGCCCGCCCCGGATAGTCCTGCGCCAGCAGCGACGGCAGGCTCGCGGGCAGTACGCCCGCCTCGTCCCGGGCCGGTACGACCACGCAGACGGAGGGCCACGAAGCGGGCTCCCGGCGCGCCGGAAGCCGCACGTCCGTGCGCCAGAAGAACCCCTGGCCGAGCAGCAGCCAGCACCAGGCGGCCAGCGAGACGACGGTGATCCACAGGAAGGCACTCACGGCCGCAGTCTGCCCCACCCGAGCCGTTCACATGAACGGATCGTCTATCGTGGCCGGGTGAAGATCGCGCTCATGGACTCCGGAATCGGCTTGCTCGCGGCCACCGCCGCGGTACGGCGCCTGCGGCCCGACGCGGATCTCGTCCTCTCCCTCGACCCCGACGGCATGCCCTGGGGACCGCGCACCCCCGAGGACCTCACCCGGCGCGCGCTGGACGTCGCCGAGGCCGCCGCGGCCCGCCGTCCCGACGCGCTGATCGTCGGCTGCAACACGGCCAGCGTGCACGCCCTGCCCGCGCTGCGCGCCCGGCTGGAGCCCGGCATCCCGGTGATCGGCACCGTGCCGGCGATCAAGCCGGCCGCGGCCGGCGGCGGGCCCTTCGCGATCTGGGCGACCCCCGCCACCACCGGCAGCGCCTACCAGCGCGGACTGATCGAGGACTTCGCCGCCGGGGTGCCGGTGACCGAGGTGCCGTGCTGGGGACTCGCCGAGGCCATCGAACACGCGGACGAGGCGGCGATCGAGGCGGCCGTGACCGCGGCGGCCGCGCTGACCCCCGACGACGTGACGACCGTCGTCCTGGGCTGCACCCACTACGAACTGGTGGCCGAACGCATCCGCGCCGCCGTCCAGCGCCCCGGCGCCGCCCCGCTGGTCCTGCACGGGTCCGCGGGCGCGGTGGCCGCCCAGGCGCTGCGCCGCCTCGGCGAACAGCCGGCCACCGGCGCTCCCGCCGACGGCGGCCTGACGGTGCTGCTCAGCGGCCGCGAGGGCGAGCTGCCGGCGGCCGCGCTGCACTACGCCGAGGGCCGGCTGCTGCCGGCGGTGGGACGGTACGCCGACCGCCGGTGAGACGGCGATCGGCCGCGAGGCGGACCGCCGCATGGCGCAGTCACGCTCCGGGACCCGGTACCCACGCGGCGAAACCTGAGTAACCTCATACCCATGAGGGACCAGCCCCACGCCGAGGACACCCCCACCCCCGAGGTCTGGACCGGACGCGCCACCAACCGCGTGCAGTGGCTGCTCGCACTGGTCGGAGCGGCCTGCCTGGCCCTGGGGATCAAGCTGGCCGTGGACTCCGCCTGGACGTCCTCCGTGCCCGCGCTCGCCATGTCCGTGGTGGGCTGCATCGCCGCCGGCCTGCTCGTCCTCTTCGGCACGCTCGCCTTCGTCCACGTCGACCTCCGGCTGGACCGCGAGTGCGTCGAGGTGCGCTGCGGCCACATCGGGCTGCCGCGCCGGCGCATCCCCCTCTCCCATGTCGCGGGCGCCGACTTCACCGCCGTGGTGACCCCGCGCCAGTGGGGCGGCTGGGGCTACCGGTGGCGTCCCGAGAAGGGCACCGCGGTCGTCGTGCGCCGGGGCGAGGGCATCGTGCTGAACCTGTGGGACGGGCACACCTTCACCATCACCGTGGACAACGCGGAGTCCGCCGTGCGGATCATCAGGGCCCGGCTGCGCTCGATCACGCCGGGCACCGCGGCCTGACGATTGCGGGCGTCCGGCCCCCGGACCGTGGCTGTCAACGCCGAGGTCAGCCGCCGTACACTCACCCGGGTGACCGTCACCGCTGCTTCCGTGGACCAGCCGGACCGGCTCCGCCCGTCCTTTGCGCCCGGCGCCCTGCGACGCCGGCTGCCGGGTCTGGTCCCGGCCGTCGTCTCCGCGCTCTGCGGACTGCTCCTCTACGCGAGCTTCCCGCCGCGTCCCCTGTGGTGGCTGGCCCTGCCCGCGTTCGCCGGGTTCGGGTGGGTCCTGCGCGGCCGAGGCTGGAAGGCGGCCCTCGGCCTCGGCTACCTCTTCGGCCTCGGCTTCCTGCTGCCCCTGCTGGTGTGGACCGGCGTGGAGGTCGGCCCCGGGCCCTGGCTGGCCCTGGTCGCCGTCGAGGCGGTCTTCGTCGCGCTGGTCGGCGTGGGCGTCGCCGCCGTCGCCGAGCTGCCGGCCTGGCCGGTGTGGGCGGCGGCGGTGTGGATCGCGGGCGAGGCCGTACGGGCACGCGTGCCCTTCCGGGGCTTCCCCTGGGGCAAGGTCGCGTTCGGACAGGCGGACGGCGTCTTCCTGCCGCTGGCCGCGGTCGGCGGCACGCCCGTGCTGGGCTTCGCGGTCGTCCTGTGCGGGTTCGGGCTCTGCGAGGTGGTCCGCCTCCTCGCGCACCGGCGCCGGTCCCGCACCGTGCGGCGCGCCACGGCCGCGGCGGCGCTGCTGAGCGTGGCCGTACCGGTGGCGGGCGCGGTCGCCGCGCGCGCCCTGGTGAGCGACAAGGCCGAGGACGGCACCCGCACGGTCGCGGTGATCCAGGGGAACGTGCCGCGCTCGGGGCTGGAGTTCAGCGCCCAGCGCCGGGCGGTGCTCGACCACCACGTACGCGAGACCCTCAAGCTCGCCGCCGACGTCAAGGCGGGCAAGGTCCCCAGGCCCGACTTCGTGCTGTGGCCGGAGAACTCCTCCGACATCGACCCCTACGCCAACCCGGACGCCGCCGCCGTCATCGGCGAGGCGGTGCACGCGATCGGGGTGCCCATCTCCGTCGGCGCCGTCGTCGAGAAGAACGGCAGGCTGCTCAACGAGCAGATCCTCTGGGACCCCGCCAAGGGCCCGACGCAGACGTACGACAAGCGCCAGATCCAGCCGTTCGGCGAGTACCTGCCGCTGCGCGGGCTCGTCGGGGCCGTCAACAAGGACTGGACCGGCATGGTCCGCCAGGACTTCAGCCGGGGAGCGAAGCCCGGCGTGTTCGACATGGACGGCGCCGAGGTCGGCCTCGCCACCTGCTACGAGGCCGCCTTCGACTGGGCCGTGCGGGACACCGTGACGCACGGCGCCGAGATGATCTCCGTGCCCAGCAACAACGCGACCTTCGACCGCAGCGAGATGACCTACCAGCAGCTCGCCATGTCCCGCATCCGCGCCGTCGAGCACAGCCGCACCGTGACCGTGCCGGTGACCAGCGGGGTCAGCGCGGTCATCATGCCGGACGGGAAGATCACCCAGAAGACCGGCATGTTCGTGCCCGCCTACCTGGAGCAGAAGGTGCCGCTGCGCACCTCCACCACGCCCGCCACCGAGCTGGGCATCCTGCCGGAAATGGCACTCGTGGCGGTCGCCGTGGGCGGGCTCGGCCTGGCCGCCGGCAGCCGGCTGCGGGCGCGGGGCGCGGGCGGGGCGGCCCGTTAGGGTCGCTCCCATGGCTACTCCTGACTTCATCCGCACGCTGCGGGCCACGGCCGGCCGGCAGCTGCTCTGGCTGCCCGGGGTCACCGCGATCGTCTTCGACGACGAGGGCAGGGTGCTGCTCGGCCGGCGCTCCGACACCCGCAGATGGTCGGTGATCGGCGGCATCCCGGAGCCGGGGGAGCAGCCCGCGGACTGCGCCGTGCGCGAGGTCCACGAGGAGACGGCGGTGCACTGCGTGCCCGAACGGGTCGTCCTGGTGCAGGCGCTCCAGCCGGTCACCTACGACAACGGCGACGTCTGCCAGTACATGGACATCACCTTCCGCTGCAAGGCGGTGGGCGGCGAGGCCCGGGTCAACGACGACGAGTCGCTGGAGGTCGGCTGGTTCGCGGTGGACGCGCTGCCCGACCTGCCCGACTTCGCGCTGTTCCGGATCAAGCAGGCCATGACGGAGGGGCCCGCCTGGTTCGCTCCGGCGACACCCGACTGAGCCGGCGCCGCCCCGACCGCCTCTTTCGCCTAGGGTCGGCCCATGAGCACCAGCACCCAGCCCCTCGCCCTCGATCTCGTCGGCCGAACGGCCCTGGTCACCGGTGCCGCGAGCGGTATCGGCCGCGCCTGCGCGCTGCGCCTGGCCGCCGCGGGCGCCCAGGTCAGAGCCGTCGACCGGGACGAGGAGGGGCTGGCCCGGCTGGCCGAGGAGGCCAGGGGCGGCGCCGACCTCGCGGGCGACGTGCTCCCGCACGTCCTCGACCTGACCGACCTCGACGCCGCCGAGGCGGCCGCCGCAGGCACCGATGTGCTGGTCAACAACGCGGGACTGCAACTGGTTCGTCCCATCGAGGAGTTTCCGCCGGACGTCTTCCACACGGTGCTGACCGTGATGCTGGAGGCACCCTTCCGGCTCGTCCGCGGCGCCCTGCCGCACATGTACGCGCGGGGCTGGGGCCGGATCGTCAACGTCTCCTCGGTGCACGGCCTGCGCGCCTCGGCGTTCAAGTCCGCCTATGTGGCCGCCAAGCACGGTCTGGAGGGGCTGTCCAAGACGGCCGCGCTGGAGGGCGCCGCGCACGGCGTCACCTCCAACTGCGTGAACCCCGCCTACGTCCGCACGCCACTGGTGGAGAAGCAGATCGCCGACCAGGCGCGGGCGCACGGCATCCCGCCCGAGCGCGTGCTGTCCGAGGTGCTGCTGAAGGACAGCGCGGTGCGCCGGCTGATCGAACCCGAGGAGGTCGCCGAGGCGGTGGCCTACCTGTGCGGCCCGCAGGCGTCCTTCGTCACCGGCACGTCCCTGGTCCTCGACGGCGGCTGGACGGCCCACTGACCGCGGGCGGCCCGCCGACCGGGGCGGACGCGGTCACGCACCCCTGAGTTCCCGTCCTGTGACCACCTCGGAGTCGATCCGGACGAGCACGTCGTCGCGGACCGGCATCCAGGAGTCCGGCCCGCCGGCGGGGCACGGCGCGTGGGCGTCCGCGTCGGTCAGCAGGGAGGCGCGGCCGGTGACGACCACGCTCCAGCCGGAGCGGGTCGCGGCGTCGAACTCGTCCGCCGCGAAGGCGACCACGGCGCCGTCGATGGCGCGGACCAGGTCCGAGCCGGCCGAGGTGCGCAGCAGCACGGAGGAGTCCGCGTCGAGGCAGAAGTTGACCGGGAGGACCGCGGGAAGCGCCTGCTTGGTGTACACGACCCGGCCGACCGGCACCCTGGCCAGCAGGCGCAGGCACAGCTGTCTGTCGAGCGCGCGAAAGCCGTCGTTCTGGAGCACCGGTCCATCGTCCCCGTGGGGACGATGGACCGCATAGGGCCGGTCGGCCCTTGTCCGCCCGCTCACACCTTCAGGGTGAACCAGGTCGTCTTCCCCTCGTCCGTCGGGCGCACGCCCCAGCTGTCGGCGAGGGTGCGGACCAGGAACAGGCCCCGACCGGACTCGTCGTCCCCGGTGGCGTGCCGGGGCCGGGGGAGCTGCGGGCTGTGGTCGCCGACCTCCACGGTGAGCTCCGTGGCGGTACGGCACAGCCGCAGTCCCACCGGGCCCTCGGCGTGCCGCACCGCGTTGGTGAGGATCTCCGACAGCAGCAGGAGCGCGTCGTCGGCCGGTTCGGGGCACTCCCAGGAGACCAGTGTCCGGCGCAGAAAGGCCCGGCCCTCCGGGACGGCGGCGGCGGTCGCCGGCAGCTGGGTGGTGACGGCGGCCAGCGGCGCCGCCGGGAGCTGGGCGAACAGCAGGGTCACGTCGTCGTCATGACCGTCGGCGTCCGGCAGCAGCTGGGCCAGCACATGGTCGGCGGCCGCCTCCAGATCGGTGGAGCGCGGGAAGAAGGCGTCCAGCACGGCGGTGAGTTCACCGACCCGGGCCTCGATGTCACTGCCCGGCGTCTCGATCAGCCCGTCCGTGTAGAGCACGAGCGTGGCGCCGGGAGCGATGTGCGAGCACGACTGCTCGTACAGCACCCCGCCGACCCCGAGCGGCGCGTTGACCGGCGCGGGCAGCGCGCGCACTCCCTCCCAGGGGCCGACGACCAGGGTCGGCAGGTGCCCGGCCGAACAGACCGTGACGGTGCCGTCGTCCGGCGCGACGACCAGGTAGCAGCAGGTGACCAGCTGGTCCGGCACGTCCAGGTCGGCGACCACCGAGTCCAGGGACTGCATCAGCTGGCGCGGCGGCATGCCGGTCTTGGCCAGCGCGTGCGCCGCCGAGCGTAACTGGCCCATCACGGCGGCGGCTTCGAGGCCGCGGCCCATCACATCGCCGATGAGGACGCCGACCCGCCCGGCACCCAGCGGTATCAGGTCGAACCAGTCGCCGCCGACCCCGGCGCCCTGGGTGGCCGGCCGGTAGCGGCTCGCGGTGTCCAGGCCGGGCAGCGCGGGCGGCGTCCCCATCAGGCTGCGCTGCAGGGTCAGGGCGATGTGCCGCTGCTGCTCCAGCAGGGCCGTCAGCTCCGCCTCCACCTGCTTGCGGTCGCTGATGTCGCGGACGATGGCGCACGCCCCGACGACCTTGCCGCCGGCGTCCCGGGTCGGCCACAGCGTGACGTCGACGTCCAGCAGCGAGCCGCCCTTGGTGACGCGCAGCGTCTCGAAGTGCTCGACCTTCTCGCCCTTGCGCAGCCGTTCGAGCAACGCCCAGATGTCGTCCTGGAGTTCGGTGGGCGCGAGCATGGACACATGGCGGCCCACGGCCTCCTCGGCGGAGTAGCCGTACAGCCGGGCGGCAGCGGCGTTCCAGTACGTGATCTCCCCGTCCAGCGTCTTGGCGAGGATGGCGTCCTGGGAGGACTCGACCAGGGCGGCGAGTTCGTTGATCCGGGCCTCGGCCGCCTTGCGGTCGCTGACGTCGCGCACTGCGGCGGAGACCAGCAGGCCGTCCGCCGTCTCCAGCGGGCTCAGGCTGATCTCCACGGGGAACTCGCTGCCGTCCTTGCGCAGTCCGTGCAGTTCGAGGCCAGCGCCCATGGGCCGCACCTGCCGGTTGGCGGCGTAGCCGTCGCGGTGCCGGGTGTGGTGATCGCGGAAGCGGTGCGGTACCAGCAACTCCACCGGGCGGCCCAGCAGTTCCTCGCGGCGGTAGCCGAACAGGGCCTCGGTCTGGGCGTTGACCAGCCGGATCACCCCGGTGTCGTCCACGATCACCATGGCGTCGGGCGCCGCCTCCAGCAGCCCGCGGAACCGCTCCTCGGCCGTCGACGGGCCGCCCTGCGGCGGCCGGGCTCCGCAGCCGCACCGCCGGGGGGCCGCCGCGGGGCCCGCCGCACAGGCCCGGTCGTCCACGCAAGCATTCATGTCTACCCCGCCAAGTCGCTCGTGCCGCTGTGGACATCCCAGCGCAACCGGCCCACCACCGTCGTGCGTTGTCGCGTCCTGGCCGGAACACGCGGTGGCGGCGGACGAACCCGTGCAGGACCGGTCGCCGGCCGAGCACAAGCGGTCGCGACCGTCATTGTGCCCCCCTCGGGGCCGGTCGGCCCCGTACCGGGACCCTCGGGTCCCTGCCCACCGGCGCCGCCGGAGCGAGGCTGGGGGCGATCCCGCGGGGGACGTCCGGCAACAGGAGGTGGGCGCCATGTCCCGCACCGTCACCGTGGGCCTCGACGGCTCTCCCGAGAGCCGCACCGCCGCCGAGTGGGCGGCGGGCGAGGCGAGGCTGCGCGGACTGCCGCTGCGGCTGGTACACGTGTGGGAGCCCCTCCCGCGGCCCATGGCGCAGGATCCGCTGACCGGAGCGGCCGCCCAGGGGCAGTGGAGCGAACGGATCCCGCGGGAGGCGGCCGAGGAACCGCGGCTGCGCCACCCCGGCCTGGAGGTGCGCTCCGAGCACCAGGACGGCTTCCCGGGCGAGGTGCTGGCGGCGGTCGCCGAGGAGTCCGAGCCGCTCGTCCTCGGCTCGCGGGGCCTGGGCCGCGTCGGCGGCCACCTGGTCGGCTCCGTCGGGTTCTCCGTGGTCTCGCGCGCCGGGCGGCCGGTCGTGCTGGTGCGCTCGGGGTGGCGGCCCGGCGGCGAGGGCGCCGAGGGGCCGGTCGTCGTCGGCGTGGACACCACCGCGCCCGACGACGCGGTGTTCGCGTTCGCCTTCGAGGAGGCCGAGCGGCGCGGCACGGCGGTGCGGGCCGTGCGCACCTGGAGCATGCCGCCGTACTACGTCCACGGGCTCGCCGCCGACCCCGCCTTCGACCGGGAGTGGTCCGGGCAGGAGGCGGCCGTGCTCACCGAGATGCTCGATCCGTGGCGAGGGAAGCACCCCGACGTCCGGGTCACCGAGGAATGCGGCCACGGCAGCGCGTCCCGGCAACTGGTCGCGGCCTCGCACGGCGCCGCCCTGGTGGTCGTCGGCCGGCGCCGGCACCCGGCGTCCTTCGCCGCCCGCATCGGCCCGGTCACCCACGCCGTGCTGCACCACGCCACCGCCCCGGTCGCCGTCGTGCCACACGACGGAACGCGGCGGAGGCCGGCCGTGCCCAACGGCGTCGGCGGCGCGCGGGCTGCCCTTGTGAGCCCTGTACGCGCCCCCGTCCGCGCGAGCAGACTGCGGGACCCCGAAGGAAGGCAGGTGGGTCACCGTGCTGTTGCGTCTGCCCGAGTCCGTGTCCGAAGCCCGGGAGTGCCTGGCCGAGGGGGCCGTCCCGGTGGGCGGAGCGACCCTGGCGTGGGCCGCCTGGCAGCGCGACGGATTCCCCGAACTCGCCATGTCCCTACGACGGTTGCCGCAGGCCAACGTCATCGGACCCGAGACGCTCGGCGCCGCCGTGCTGCTCGGGGAGATCGACGGCCGGGTGCCCGACGTGCTGCGCCTCGCGGCCGCCGGGGTGGGCACCGGGGCCGTCCGCCGCACCGCGACGGTCGGCGGCAACCTCGTCGGCAGCACCCTGCGCTGTCTGCTGCCCGCCGCACTGGTCCTGGACGCCCGGGCCACGGTGCTGGAGCCGGACGGCCGCCATGAGACGGACCTGGCCGAAGTGGTCGCCAAGCGCCCGCTGTTGCTCGCCCTGAGCTGGCGCACGCCGCTCGCCTGCGCGTACCGCAAGCTCCCCGCCGCGGCGGGCGGCCCGCCGCCCCTGGTCGTGGCCTCGGCCCTGCACCCCGGCGACGGCGCCGCGGCGCGCGTCCGGGTCGCCGTACGGGACGGCTACGACGTGCTCGACGCCGAGGCCGCCGCCGGCGGCGACCCGCGGGAGACCCTCCGCTCCCTGCGCACCACCGCGCTCGACGGCCTGCCCGCCGCCGCGTGGGCCGTCGTCCGGCCCCAGGTGCTCGGTCTGCTCGCGGGCCGCCAGGGCCCCGGCTCGGCCGGGTCCATGGGGGCGGCTCAGTAATCCAGCGGCAGCACGGACGCGATGAGCAGGGCGACGTCGTCGTGGCCCGCCGGGTGCCGCAACTCGCGCAGCAGCCGGTCGCAGGTGTCCTCCACGGAGTGGTACGGCGGCGCCAGCAGCCGCAGCAGCTCCCCGAGCCGGGTGTCGATCGGGTCGTCGCGCGTCTCCACCAACCCGTCGGTGTACAGCACCAGTTGGTCGCCGGGGCGCAGGTCGTGCGCGGTGGACTCGAAGGGCACGCCGCCGACGCCCAGCGGGGTGCCGGTGGGCAGGTCCAGCAGGCGCGGCGGCCCGCCGGAGGGGATCAGGACGGGGGGCAGATGACCGGCGGAGGCCACGTCCAGGCGGTACCGGCGGGGATCGTGCACCGCGTACACGCACGTGGCGATGTAGGGGTCCAGGCCGAGGGTGATCCGGTCGAGGTGGGTGAGGATCCGCGCCGGATCGAGATCGAGGTCGGCCAGGGTGGAGGTGGCGGTGCGCAGCCGCCCCATGGTGGTCGCGGCCGGGATGCCGCTGCCCATGACGTCGCCCACCGTCAGCGCGGTGCGGTCGCCGTCCAGCGGGATGACGTCGTACCAGTCGCCGCCGACCTCGCTCAGCGCCTGCGCGGGCCGGTACCGGGCGGCCACCTCCAGGCCCGGGTGGCAGGGCGAAAGCCGCGGCAGCAGGCTGCGTTGCAGGGCCTCGGCGGTGCGGCGGGTGTGGTGGTGCAGCACGGCGTTGTCGATGCTCAGCGCGGCGCGCGAGGCGAGTTCGCAGGCCAGGGCGAGGTCGTCCTCGTCGAAGGGCGCGGGGTTGCGGGCGCGGGCCAGGCTCATGACGCCGATGCACTGGCCGCGGGCGATCAGCGGGACGGTGATGTCGGTGTGCACCCCGGCCTGGGCGAGCAGCCGGGCGGCGTCGGGATCGGCGGCGACGCGCCCCACCTCGCGGCTCTCCAGGTGGGTGATCAGCAGCGGGCGGCCGTTGCGGATGCACTGGGCCGCCGGATGGTCCGCGTGGTAGACGGTGAGCCTGCCGGGCGGCACGAACGCCCCGACGGCATCGGTCGAGTAGGCGGTCTTCACCGCGAGCGCCCGGAACAGCGGCGGCCCGTCGCCCGCGTCCGTGCGGGCGGTGCGCAGCATGCTGTCCAGCAGGTCCACCGCGACGATGTCGGCCAGCTCGGGCACCAGGACGTCGGCCAGCTCGCGCGCCGTCCGCTCCACCTCCAGGGTGGTGCCGATGCGGGCCGAGCCGGTGGCCATCAGCCGCAGCCGCCGCTGGGCCCGCTCGACCTCCCGGGCGGCCCGGTACCGGTCGGTGTCGTCCACCGCCACGGCGACGATGCCCAGCGTGTGCCCCTGGTGGTCCTCCAGCCGGTACAGCGACATCGTCCACGCGTGATCGTTGTCCGGGTCGGCGGCGGTGCGGCCCACCACCTGCCGGTTCACCACCGGCACACCGGTCTCCAGCACCTCGCGCATCGAGGCCTCGACCGCCCGGAACGCCGCTCCGGAGAGCACCTCGTCGAAGCGCTTGCCGACGTGGTCGGCCTCGGGGACGCCGTGCATGGCCGCCAGGGCCGGGTTGACGACGATGTAGCGCAGCGCGGGGTCGAGGACGGACAGCCCGATCGGGGCCTGCGTGAACAGCCGGGCGGACAGAGCCGTGTCGCGCTCCACCCGGCGCAGGGTGGACCGGTCGGTGGCCAGCCCGAGCGCGTAGTGGTCGCCGAGGTGGTCCGTGAGCCGCATGTTGCGGAACTCGACCGTTCTGGTGCTGCCGTCCTTGTGCCGGATGGGGAACGCCCCCGCCCAGCCCTGGCCGGTCTGCATCACCTCGCCGAACAGGTGCAGCGCCGCCTTGCGGTGCTCGGGGCGCAGCAGCAGCGGCGCCGCGTACTGCCCCACCGCCTCCGCGCGGGCGTAGCCGAACAGCTCCTCGGCCTGGGGACTCCACATGTCGATCCGGCCGTCCGCCTCCAGCAGCACCGCGGCGACGCCCAGCAGATCCATCAGCCCGGTCGGCTCCGAGGCCCCCTCCGGGCCGGGTTTCTGCCCGTCGGGTCGCCGCGTCCCTTCGCTCATCGCGCTCCCTCCTTCCGCCTGCTCCCTCTTCCCGTCGGCCCTGTCCCGGACCGGAGCCTCACCTACGTCTACCCGCGCGGGAGATCCGCAGCAGCCTGAACGGCGTCAGTGCCCCTGGGCCCCGCCGTCCGGGCCCGGGGCGGGGCCGGCGCGGGCGAGCCGGGACAGATCGGCCATGAGGGAGTCCAGCCAGGACACGGTCGCGTAGTAGAGCCCCGGCGCGCCGGGCGGTTCCGCGTCGGCCCCGGCGAGAGTCCGGTCGAACCGTGGCAGCGGGGCCTCGGGGGTGTCGCCGCCCGGGTCGAGGGCCGCCGAGACCAGCAGCATCCGCCCCGCGACGCGGTCGCCGAGCCGGCTGACGGTGCCGGCCGCGGGCGGGCCGAGTCCGGTGCGCGGTGGTTCCAGCAACCGCTGCGAGCCCCACAGGGTGTGGTGCCCGGCCATCAGCGCCGCCTGCCAGTCCACGGCGGCCGGCGCCACCGTGCGGCCCCGGCCGCCGAAGGGCGCCGGCTCGCTCTGGAACTGCACGTACGCGGACTCCGCCAGGATCACCGCGTGCCTGAGCGAACGGTGGCCGGGTGACCCCGGCACCGGCGGCACCGGTTCCCGGCGGGCCACCGCGGCACCGGTCGCCACGACGATCTCGGCCGCCTTGCGCAGCAGCTCCGCCGCCGCGAACCGCAGCTCGTCCTGGGCGCCGCGGGGCCAGGCCAGCAGCCCGAACACCGCGCCGATCGCGCTGCCCACCACCACGTCCAGCAGCCGTACCTCCGCCAGCCGCCAGGTCGCCGGCGCGAGCTGGGCGAAGACCAGGGCCACGAGCACCGTGAACAGGCCCTGGGCCCAGCCGACCCCCTTGACCGGTCCCACGGTGAAGGCGAACAGCATCCACAGGGGCAGGACGACGGCGTAGACGGTGGTGTGGGTGCCCGCCAGGGCCAGTGTGCCGCCGGCCACCAGGGCCCCGGCCAGGGTGCCGGCGAGCGCCGACCGGACGGCGCTCCAGGTCTCGTCCACGGTGGTCCGGGTGAGGGTGAGTGTCGCCAGCAGCGCCCAGAAGCCGTGCGGCAACGTGTCCACACCGGCCACCAGGCGCGCCGCCGTCAGCGCCAGGGCGATCCGCACCGCGTTCTGGAAGAACACCGAGCGCCGTTCGGCGTGCCCGCGCACCCGGTGCCACCACAGGACGGGGGCGCGGGGGGCGGCGTACCAGAAGCGCTCGGGCGGGCCCGCGATCGCGGCCCGCCGGCCGTGCGCCGCCAGATCGGCCGCCGCCCCCATCGCCAGCGCGGCGTCGGCCACCTCCAGCACCGCCGCGTGCCGCCGCAACACCTGCGGCGCCGCCGCGGAGGCCACCGTGCCCTGGGCGACCAACGCGGCCCGCACCGCGGCCAGCTCCTTGTACTCACCCACGGGCGAGGTCCCCACCCGCAGACACCCGGCGGTCCCGGCCGCGAGCCGGGCCACGGCGGCGAGCACGGCGGCGGCGGTGTCGGGCGGGCCGGACTCCTCGACGACGCGAACACCGCGGGTGGCCTCCGGCCCGGTGGCGCCGGTGCCGGGTGCGGGTGACCGCTCGGTGTGGTCCGGCGGGGCGTTGGGTGAGCCGGTCCGTCGTCGGGCGGTGTCGTGCGGGTCGGTGGTCTCGTTCGTGGGGGCGGCGGGTGCGGGTGACCGCTCGGTGTGGTCCGCCGGGGCGTCGGGTGAGCCGGTCCGTCGTTCGGCGGTGTCGGAGGCGGCCGGCGGATCGGTGGCGTCGTACGCGTCGGGCGTGGTCCGTGGCCGGGTGGGGCCGCTCGGGGCGGGCCGTGTGGGTGCCCCGGGTGCCGTCGGCCAGGAGGTCTTCGTGGGGGCGTCCGGCGGCGTGGACAGGCGGGGCAGCCTGCTGAGCAGGGTGCGCGCGGCCAGGCCCGTGTGGGCCAGGGCGCGGGGGCGGACCCCGGGGCCCGCCGGCCGGTCGGCCTCCGGCACGGAGAGGGAGCGCAGCCGGTGCCCGGCCTCGCGGGCCGTGCGGACGTCGGCGCGGGTCAGGGCGTACGGGTGCGTCCCGAGCAGCCTCGCGCAGTGCGCGGCGACCGACGCGGCGTGGGCGGCCCGCTCCCGGTACGGCGGCGGGTTCGGCTCCGGGAAGAGCAGCGCCTCGGCGACCACGAGCAGCGCCATGCCCGTGGTCGTGCCGAGCAGCCGCTCGCCGAGCGAGCCCGGGTGGTACGGCGGGAACGACGGCAGGATGTAGAGGAGTTGCAGCCCCGGCGCCGCCCCGGCCGGCCGCGGACCGCCCACCGCGGAGAACGCCAGCGCGAACCCGATCACCAGCATCCCCGCCACGGCGCTCCAGGTCCGCGCCGACAGCCACGTCCCGACGGCCACCAGCACCCAGCCCACCGGGATCAGCCGCAGCACCACCCCGGCCCGCTGCCGCCCGGTGCCCGGGATCCTGGACAGCCCGCCCAGCGCCACGGCGGCGAACAGGGCGTAGACCGCCGCGTCGGGGCGGTCGAGGCCGTAGCGGAAGAGATGGAACCCGGCCGTGGCGACCAGCGTCACCTGGAGCGCCCGGCGTCCCGGGGCGGCGTACGGCGCCGGGAGCCGGCCGGCTGGAACACCAGACACTCCTCCAGGCTCACGCATCACCGCCCGCCCGGCATCCGCGCGGCTGCCGGGCGGGCGGTGGGCGGACGGTCAGGACAGGGCGAGGTCGTCGGCGTAGACGCTGCCCTGGCCGTACCAGCCGTGGACGTACACGGTGACGGTTCCGCTTGCGCCGGTGGTGAAGGAGACCTTCAGCTGGTTCCAGCTCGATCCGCTGGACCAGGTGCCGGCGGTGGCGCCGCCGTTGACGCCGAGGTAGGCGTAGGGGCCCTGGACCCAGCCGGTGAGCGTGTAGGTGTGGTTGGGGGAGAGGGTGAGGGTCTGGTCGCACTCGCCGGTGCCGGCGGAGTCCGGGGTGATCTGGAGGGCGTGGCTGCCGGAGTGGACCGGGCTCGCGACCAGGGTGCTGCCGCCCGCGCAGGTCCAGGGGGCGAGGCCGCCGGCCTCGAAGCCGGCGTTGGTCAGCGACCCGCCGTCGTTGCCGCCTCCGCCGCCGCTGCCTGTCACGGTGAGCGTGTAGGTGGCGCTGTGCCTGCCGCCGGTGCCCGTGCCGGTGACGGTGATCGGGTAGGTGCCCGCGGCCGCGGACGAGCCGACGTTCGCCGTCAGGGTCGAGGTGCCTCCGGACGTCACCGAGGCCGGGCTGAAGGAGACCGTGACGCCGGAGGGCGCGCCGGACGCGGCGAGGGCGACGGATTCCGCGCTGCCGGAGGTGGTGGCCGTGGTGACGGTCGCGGTCGCGGTGCCGCCCTGGGCGACGGAGGCGGAGCCGGGGGCGAGGGACAGGGAGAAGTCACTGGTCGTACCGCCGCCCCCGCCGCCGCCCGAGCTGCCCTCGTACGGCACGAAGGCGTCCGTGAACGCGAGGCTGCTCTGGCTGATCTCGCTGCACGTGGGCAGCGAGTTGGCGCTGCCGCCGCACGGCTGGTCGCGGTTGACGGACCAGAAGGACAGGCGCCCCACGCCGTTCTGCGCGGCGAAGTTCTCCACGGTCTGGGCGTCGGCCAGGGTGAACGTGGAGCCGTCGTCGTTCTTGCCGATCATCGGGGTGATGCCGAGGTCGGCGTAGCCGTAGCCGGAGTCGACGGACTGCATCTGCGCCAGCGTGGCCCTGGCGGCGTCGATCGCGCCCTGGCCCATCTCGGTGCCCGTGCCGGCGTAGTAGTCCATGGCCATGATGTTGACGACGTCGATCCGGACGCCCGCGTTCTTGGCGGCCTTCAGGATGTTGACGCCGTCATTGGTCAGCCCGCTGGTCAGCACCGGCAGGGTGACCGAGAACCGGAGATCCGGGTTGGTCGCCTTCAGGTCCTTCATGGCCTGCATCTGGCGGGCCGCGGCCGCGGTGTCGGCGACGGCGGCGCCCTCGACGTCGAAGTCCAGCTGGGTGACGCCGTAGTCGTCGATGAGCGCCTGGTATCCGGCGTCGATGCTGCTCTGGGTGGTGCAGGTCCAGGCGAGGGGAAGTCCGCCGGCGCCGCCGGAGGAGATGATCACGGACGCGCCCTCGGCCTTGGCCCTGGCGATCTCGGGGTCGGTGTAGGAGTCGTTGCCGATGGGGAGGGTGTCGCCCCAGACCTGGTTGCAGCCCTCGCCGAGGACGAAGGCGGCGGTGTAGGCCTTGAGGTGGTGGCCGGTGATCGCGGCGTCGAGCAGCCCTTCCTGACCGTTCGACATGTCGACGTAGGGGGCGACCGAGTAGACGCTGCTCGCCGCGGCGCCGGTGGCCGCGTCGCTCGCGGGGGCGGCGGCGACGGCCGCGCCGTTGGCCGCGAGCGCGAGCGCGCAGGCGGAGGCCGCCAATCTTGCCAAGTGCATGACAGTTCCCCTTCCGGGGATGTCCCCAGGGCGTGGGGTGGTGGGGTGGTGGTCCGTGCACGGCCCGGATGTTGGTACATACCAAACAGCGCGCACCCCACCCCGTCAAGAGGACTAGACCAACTCGGAACCTGTGAACTCGGCGTGCACAGGCCCGAGTTGGCACCCCATGCGGCATCGCCTCCCGCCGTCGCCACATCCGCGCCCGCAGAACTGTTATCCGAGACGCCTCGAACGGTCTCCCAGGTGTCGGGAACAATCGTTCGGCGTCAAGGACGGGAAAGATCTGATGAGCACACGGCACACGGACGCGATGGCGACGGCGGCCCTGGTGACCGCGGCCCGCGAGGGGGACGCGGCGGCCCAGGACGCCCTGGTCAGCGCCTACCTCCCGCTGGTCTACAACATCGTGGGGCGGGCACTGAACGGCTCGGTGGACGTCGACGACGTGGTGCAGGAGACCATGCTGCGCGCCCTCGACGGCCTGGACGGGCTGCGCACGCCCGAGCGCTTCCGCTCCTGGCTGGTCGCGATCGCGATGAACCAGGTCCGCGCGCACTGGCAGGACCGGCAGTCCGCCCCCGCCGCCGTCGAGGAGGCCGAGGACCTGGCCGATCCCGGCGCCGACTTCGTGGACCTGACGGTGGTGCGGCTGCAACTCTCCGGCCAGCGCCAGGAGACCGCCCACGCCACCCGCTGGCTGGAGCCGGACGACCGGGGGCTGCTGTCCCTGTGGTGGCTGGAATGCGCCGGCGAACTGACCCGTGCCGAGGTCGCCGCCGCCCTGGAACTGACGCCTCAGCACACCGCCGTCCGCGTCCAGCGGATGAAGGCCCAGCTGGAGGCGGCCCGGGTGGTGGTACGGGCGCTGGACGCCCGGCCGCGCTGCGAGGAGCTGCGGGTGGTGCTCGCCGCCTGGGACGGCAAACCCTCCGCGCTGTGGCGCAAACGCATCGCCCGGCACGCCCGCGGCTGCCCGCGCTGCTCCGGCCTGTGGAGCGGACTGATGCCCGCCGAGGGCCTGCTCGCCGGTCTCGCGCTGGTCGCCGCCTCGCCCGCGCTGCTCGCCGCCCTGCGCTCCGCCCCGGAAGGGCTGGCCCCCGTCGGCGCGGCGACCCCGCTCGGGGCCCCGGCGGGAACCGGCGGCTCGACCGGATCCGGCGGCTCGGCCGGACGTACCGGCACCGGCAGCCGCGCCGCTCGTGGCCGCCCGGGTGGCCGCGGCGCGTCCCGCCGCCGCAGGCGGCTGCGGCGCCGGGCCGTCGGCGGCGCCGTCGTCGTCGCCTGCCTCGCGGGCGGCGGCCTGTGGTACTTCGGCACGGACCCTGGATCCGGCGGCGGGGAGCCGACCGCGGACCGCGGCGCACGCGCCTCCCTGGCGGACCTCTCCACGCCCGGCACCGCGCCCGCCCCGCCCTCGCCCTCCCCGTCCGCCTCGGCGTCCGAGAAGCCGAAGAAGCCCCGGAAAACGGCCAGTCCGTCGCCCACGAAGAAGACCAGCCCGACGCCGCGCCGCTCCACCCCGCCGCCCCCCGCGCACACCACCGCACCGCGGCCCCCGGCGCCCAGCGGCACCGTCGGACAGGTGATCGCGCTGGTCAACCAGGAGCGGGCCAAGGCCGGTTGCTCCCCGCTCACCGAGGACCCGCAACTGGACCGGGCGGCCCAGGCGCACTCCGACGACATGGCTGCCCGGCACTTCTTCGACCACGTCAACCCCGACGGCGCCGATCCCGGGCAGCGCATCACCGCCGCCGGATACCGGTGGTCCACGTACGGCGAGAACATAGCCATGGGCCAGCAGACCCCGGCCTCCGTGATGAACTCCTGGATGAACAGCCCCGGCCACCGCGCCAACATCCTCAACTGCTCCTTCAGGAACATCGGCGTCGGGGTGCACGACGGCACGGGCGGACCCTGGTGGACCCAGGACTTCGGCACGAAGATGTGACCCCGGCCGCCCGCCGCCCCCTCGGCGGGGCGACCGCCCGGGGCCGCCACCCCGTTCGCGCGCGGCGGTATTACGCTGGATGACCGTGTCACCGCCACGTCAGCAGGGGTGCGGGGCCAGAGATTCAGGGAGCGACCGATGACAGCGGGAACCGAACGAGCCGTACTGGCGGGCGGTTGTTTCTGGGGCATGCAGGACCTGATCCGCAAGCAGCCGGGCGTGGTCTCCACCCGCGTCGGCTACAGCGGCGGCGACACCCCCAACGCCACCTACCGGGACCACGGCGACCACGCCGAGGCGATCGAGATCCTCTACGACCCCTCGGTCACCAGCTACCGCGACATCCTGGAATTCTTCTTCCAGATCCACGACCCGACCACCCGCGACCGCCAGGGCAACGACATCGGCCGCAGCTACCGCTCCGCGATCTTCTACGACGGCGAGGAGCAGCACCGCACCGCCGTGGACACCATCGCGGACGTCGAGGCGAGCGGACTGTGGCCCGGGAAGGTGGTCACGGAGGTCGAGCCGGTGGGCGACTTCTGGGAGGCCGAGCCCGAGCACCAGGACTACCTGGAGCGCTACCCCAACGGCTACACCTGCCACTTCCCGCGGCCGAACTGGAAGCTGCCGCGCCGCGCGTCGTCCACCACGGACTGAGCGGCCGCCCCGGCGGGCTCGTGTGGCGCGTCGTCGCCCAGGGGAGATCCTGGGAGAGGAACGGAAGTGAGCTGTCCGTGACCTGACGACGATGGTGGTGACCACCATGGGCGTGCCGGACGAGACCGGAGCGGACCCGCGCGGGCCCGCCGATCCTTGTGGGGATCCGTTCCTGCGGACACGGTTCGCGATCCCCGCCCTCCCGGCGACCTACCTGCGCCGCGACCGGCTGCTCGGCCATCTGGACGAGGCCCCGCGCAGACCACTGACCGTGGTCGGCGGGGCCGCGGGCGCCGGCAAGACGCTGCTGGTCGCCGACTGGGCCGCCGGGCACCCGGGACGCGTCGCCTGGCTCACCGCGCAGATGGCGGGCAAGGGCCGCGGCACCTTCTGGGCCTACCTCCTCCAGGCCCTGCGGCTGGCGGGGGTGACCCTGTCCGACGAGGTCGGCCTGCCCGCCGAGGCGGGCCGCGTGGACGACGCGCTGCTCACCCGGCTCGCCGCGGAACTCAGCGCCCGCGAGGCCCCGGTGACCGCCGTCATCGACGAGTACGACCGGGTCACCGACCCGGAGATCGCCGACCAGCTGGAGTTCGTGCTGCGCCACGCGGGCCCGGGCGTGCGCCTGGTCCTCGTCACCCGCACCGAGCCGCTGCTGCCGCTGCACCGCTACCGGGCGGCCGGCGCGGTCACGGAGATCCGCAACGACGAGCTGGCCTTCACCCCCGGGGAGGCCGCCGAACTGCTCGCACTGCACGGCCTGCGGCTGCCCGCCGACGAGGTGACCGCGCTGCTGACCCGCACCCGGGGCTGGGCCGCCGGGCTGCGGCTGTGCGCGCTCGCCGCCCAGGGGACGCAGGACCCGCGGACGTACCTGAAGGAGTTCGAGGCCGACCGCACCACCATCGGTGACTTCCTGCTCGCCGAGGTGCTCAAGCGGCAGCGGGCCGAGACCCAGGACCTGCTGCTGCGGATCAGCGTCCTCGACCGCTTCTGCCCGGCCCTCGCCGACACCCTCACCGGGCGCGCGGACGCCGAACTCCTCCTCACCGGCCTGCACCGCGAGAACGCCTTCGTGGAAGACCTCGGACACTCCTGGTTCCGGCTCCATCCGCTGTTCCGGGACATCCTGCGGGCCCATCTGCGGGCCCGCCACCCCGGTCTGGAGATCGAGCTGCACCGCCGGGCCGCGGCCTGGCTCCGGCACGCGGGCCCGCTCGGCGAGACGCTGGAGCACGCCGCCGCCGCGGGCGACTGGGAAGCCGCCGCCGACGCCCTCGTCGGCGACCTCGCCCTCGGTGAACTCCTCACCGGCCCGCGCGCCGAGGCCCTGGCCGAACTCTTCTCCGCCCTCGGCCCCGAGCCGAGGACCCCGGCGACCGACCTCGTCCGCGCCGCCCTCGCCCTCGCCCGCGGCGACCTCGACCGCGGCCTGCCCCCGCTGGAACGGGCCGCGCGGGCACTGACCGCCGAACGGACCGGCGACCCGGCCGCCGCCCGGCTCGGCTGCGCCCTCCTGCACACCCTGGCCGCCCGGCTGACGGGTTCCCCCGCACGGGCCGAGACCGCCGCCCGCCAGGCGGCGGAACTGTGCCGGGAGATCCCCGCCCCGCTGCTCGACCGGCACCCCGAACCGGCCGCCCTGCTGCGCACCCACCTCGGCGCGGCCCGCCTGTGGGCCGGCTGGTACGCCGAGGCACGCGCCGCGCTGACCGCGGTGGCGGACACCGGCCGTACGGCGGCGACGGCGCAGGCCCTCGCCCTGCTCGCCCTCCTCGACCACCTGGAGGGCCGCCCCGGGCGTGCCGAGCGCAGGGCCCTCGCCGCGCTGTCCGGGGCCGACCGCCCGGGCCCGGCCGTGCCGCCGGGCGCCGGACTCGCCACGCTCGTGCTGGCCGCCGTCGCCGCCGACCGCGACGAACCGGACCGCGCGGAGGCGTTCCTCGCCGCCGCGGCCGACGCCCGGGGCGACCCGGTGACCGAGGCCGAGCGCGCCATCGTCACCGGGCGGGTCCGGCTGGCCCGGGGCGACACCGAGGGCGCGCTCGAAGCGGCCGACCGGATGGCCCTCACCGAGGAGACGTCCCCGTGGGCCGAGGCGCACACCGCGCTGGTGGCCGCCGGGGCCCACCTCGCCGAGGGACGGCCGGAGCTGGCGGCCAAGCTGCTGACGGACCCGCCCGGTGAGGAGCCGCTGTGCCTGGTGGGCGCGGCCCGGGCGGAGCTGGCGGCCGGCCGCCCCGCGAACGCCGCCGAGCTGCTCGACCGGATACCGCCGCACCACGGCCTCGGCCCCCTGGTCACCGTGTCGGCGGCCCTGGCCAGGGCGCAGGGGTACGGCGCCGAGGGCGACCCCGCCGCACGGCAAAGGCTCGTGGCCCGGGCGCTGCGCGAGGCCCGGCGCGAGCGGTTGCGACGCCCCTTCCGCGAGGCGGGACCGTGGCTGGCGCCGCTGCTCGCCACCATGCCGCTGCGGGCGCTCGCCGAGGGCTGGCTGCTGCCCGGCGCCCCGCGCCCGGACGGCACCGGCCGCGTGGACGAGCCGCCGCCGGTGGTGGAGGAGCTGAGCGGCCGCGAACGCGACGTGCTGGTGCGGCTGGCCGACATGATGTCCACCGAGGAGATCGCCGCCGACCTCTACGTCTCCGTCAACACGGTCAAGACCCATCTCAAGAGCGCCTACCGGAAGCTGTCCGTGAACCGCCGGCACGACGCCGTGCGCCGCGCCCGCGAACTGGGCCTGTTGTGAGCCCGTCCGCGGCGGCCCCCGACGACATCACCTGCGACGGGTGAGGCCGGGCGGCGCGACCGGGCGCAGGATCGCGGAAAGGGGGCCGGCACGCCCGTCCGCGGCACGCGGGGAAGGCACCTCATGCGCTACGAGATTCGCGTCGACGGAGAGCTGACGGAGACGCTGGCCAAGGCGTTCCCCGAGCTGGACCACGTCGTGGTGTCCGGCCACACCATCCTGTTCGGCCGGATCCTGGACGAGGCGCACCTGTACGGGCTGCTGGCCCGCTGCCAGTCGCTGGGTCTGCGGGTTCTGGAGCTGCGTCAGGCACCCCGGTGAGCCGCGGCCGCTACGGCTCCCGCCCCCGCCGCCGCAGCCCCGCCTCGACCGCCGCCGCGAGCAGCCGCACGGCCAGGCCCACCAGCAGCAGCCCGCCCGCCATCTGGCACATCACCGCCACCCGGCTCGCCTCGGAGCGCGCGGTGATGTCGCCGAACCCCACGGTGGTGAACGTGGTCAGCGCGAAGTACAGGGCGTCCGTCCTGGTCAGCGGCTCGGTGAAGGAACCCGGTGTGTCGTGTTCCAGCACGTGGTAGACGCTGGCGAAGATGATCAGATAGAGGGCCACCGTGGTGGCCAGCGCCTCCACCGCCTTCAGCCGGGGGTGCGGGGACCGCATGATCATCCAGGCTTCCCAGCCGAAGACCACCAGGACGGCGGCGAGGCCGCACACCAGCAGCAGGACCGTCCCCGCGGTGCTGCGCGCGTCCAGCGGCACCAGGTAGTACGCGAGGACCAGGGCGACCACGATGCCCACCGCCCGTGCGCAGGACGCGGCCGCGGCCCGGCGGTACGGGCCCCCGTACGGCCGGGAGTTCCCGGGGGCTGGATCGGTCATCGGTGCCCTTCCTGCGTTGCCGCGCCGCTTCCGCACGTCCGCCGGCTCGGCGCTTCGGTCACGGACGGGACCGCCGGCGACCGTTACCACCTCAACCCCCCGGCCGGCGGCACGGATCACCCGCCAGGGGTGAGCCGTGCCGGGGCCGGCCGGGGCGACGCTGGCGTTGCGGTCCCCGCACAAGGCCCCGCCGGCCGGACCGGGAGCGGCCTCGACCCCGTGAGGAGGAGCCATGACCACGTCACGCGGTACGAGTCCGCAGGGCCCCGACCGCCCGTCCCCCGGACCGGAACACGATCCCGGCGGGGCCGCCGCCCCCCACACCCCGGCCACCGAGACGGCCCCCGCCGGGGCCGCCCCCGACCCGGCGCGGGCGCTGGGCCGGCTGGGCGGCTCCTGGCCCTGGATCCTCGGGTCCGCGCTCGTCTCCCTGGTGCCGGGCATCCTGATCCTGGTGTGGCCGCAGGAGACCCTGCACGTCCTCGCGGTGATCCTCGGCCTGTATCTGCTGGCGACCGGCGCGTTCCGCTTCGTGGCCGCCTTCGGCCGGACGGAGAGCGGGGAACGGCTGACCGGCCTGCTGGTCGCGCTGCTGTTCGTGCTGGCCGGGGTCCTGTGCCTGCGCAACCCCCTCCAGACCATCACCGCCCTGTCGCTGATCGTCGGGGTGGTCTGGCTGGTCTCCGGCATCCTGGTGCTCTACGCCGCCCTCGTCGCCGAGGACCTGCCCCACCGGGGCTTCGTGACCGGTGTCGCGGTGATCGCCATCCTGGCCGGCGTCGTGGTGCTCGCCCTGCCCGCGCCCTCGGCCCGGGTGCTGACCCGGCTGCTCGGACTGTGGCTGATCCTGCTCGGCGTGTCCGAGGCCGTCGTGGCCCTCGCCTGGCGCGCCGCGCTGCGCCGGGCGGCCGCCCGCGCCCCCGCCCCCGGACCGCCGTTCACCCACCCAGGGTGAGGCGTGCCGGCCTCCCGCAGCGCAGCCTGGACGGACGACCGACCACCGGGCGTGGCCCGGGACGGAGGAGGCGACATGAGTGCGCAGACCTACCTCGCCTATGACTACCCGGCGCTGAGCGTCTTCTGGTCCATGCTGGTGTTCTTCCTGTGGATCATGTGGTTCGTGCTGCTCTTCCGGGTGGTCATGGACATCTTCCGTGACGATGCCCTGGGCGGCGGGGGCAAGGCCGCGTGGCTGCTCTGCGTCGTACTGCTGCCGTTCCTCGGTGTCTTCGTCTACCTGATCGCCCGCGGCAAGGGCATGGGCCGCCGCGAGGTCGAACAGGCCCGCGCCCAGCAGCGGGCCTTCGACGAGTACGTCCGCCAGACCGCCCGGGACGGCGGCTCCCGCGCCGACGAACTCGCCCGGCTCTCCGAGATGAAGGCGCGCGGGGACATCACCGAGGACGAGTTCCGCCGGGCCAAGGAGATGGTGCTCGCCGACCACGCCCCGACCGCACCGGAGAAGAACGAGGTGGCACGATGACCGCACCGCGCACCACGCACGAACACGAGCCGACCACCAGGCAACTGTGGGCGACCGGGCTGACCGCCTTCGCCGCGGTGATGCTCCTGCTCACCGGGATACTCGACATCTTCCGCGGCATCATGGGGATCGCCCGCGACGACGTCTTCCTCACCACCCGCAGCTACGTCTTCCAGTTCAGCCTCACCGGCTGGGGCTGGGTCCATCTGGTGCTGGGCGCCGTCGCCGTCGTCATCGGCCTGGGACTGATGCGGGTGTCCGCCTGGGCGCGGGCCGGCGGTGTGGTCATCGCCGCGCTGATCATCATCGCCAACTTCCTGTCGCTGCCGTACTACCCGGTCTGGTCGATCGTGATGATCGCGCTGGCCGGATTCACCATCTGGGCGCTGTGCGTGGTCCGCAAGGACGGCCGGACCATCTTCGACTGACCCTCCACGGCGGCGCGTACACTCGCCGCCGTGAGGGAGCAACGGGTCACGGAGTGGGACGGCGTCACCCTGCGGTCGTCGCTCAAGCCCCGCTTCGCGCAGGCACGCGACCGGCTCGCCGACGCCGCGCGGGACGGGGACTGGGCGGCCGTGGAGGACGTGCTGGCCGAGCGGCCGGAATGGGTCAACTGCCCCCGTCTGGAAGGCCGTAGCGGATACACCCCGCTGCACCAGGCCGCCTGGCACGGCGCCGGCGCCGCGACCGTCGAGGGGCTGCTCGCCCGCGGCGCGCTGCGGACACTGCGGATGGGCGACGGGGAACGCGCCGCGGACATCGCCGCCCGCCGCGGCCACCACCGACTCGCCGAACTGCTGCGCCCGGTCGTCAGACACCCCGTGCCGCCCGCCGAGATCGCCCTGCTCCAGGAGCACTTGAACCGGCTGATCCGCCACCGGGCGGCCCTGGAGGGCGGCTCGGACCTGGCCACCCGGCACGCGCTGTGGCTGCCCGAGGTGGAGGCGCTGACCGAACTCGACCACCCCGTCTGCTGGTTCCCGGTCCCGGGCATGTACGGCGGATTCCAGATCACGCTGGACGGCCGCGAACTGACCGTGGACAGCTGGATCCGGGTCATCGGCGGCTCGGAACGCACCGACCGGGTCACACCGGCCGGCGTGCGCCTCCAGGAGGGCGAGCCACTGCTCTGAGACCCGGGCCGGGTGGGCCGCCGCCCCGAGGCCCGCCTCGGGGCAGGTCAGGTCGGGGGCATGTCGCCCGGGGCGGACGGCAGGGCCAGATGGGCCAGGTCGTCGGGGGGCGGTGAGGTCACCGGCCACAGCGGGGCGGCCTGGCCGTCGGCGAGGGCGGCCGGGGCGTCGGTGAGGTTCATGCGCTCGCGCAGCCGTCCGTAGAAGTCCATGGGCCCCAGCCGGACCGCCTTCAGCCGGCGCGGCGCCGCGTACACGCCGATCCAGTCGCCCGGGCCCAGCACTCCCCGCAGCTGGCCGTCGATGCTGACCGCGGCCTGGCCCGAGCGTTCCAGCACCCGCAGGGCCACCGGCTCGTCCGGGGCGGCCACCACCGACCGGTTGAACACCATGTGCGGTGCCACCGGCGTGAAGACCAGCGCCTCCGTGCGGGGCGAGACCACCGGGCCCCCGGCGGCGAAGCTGTACGCCGTGGATCCGGTCGGCGTCGCCACCAGCAGCGCGTCCGCCGAGTAGCAGGCCAGCAGCCGCCCGGCCAGATAGACCGCCACCGACACCTGCCGGTCGCGGGCCAGCTTCTCCAGCACGATGTCGTTGAGCGCGGTGACGTTCAGCGCGACCCCCCAGTCACCGCCCGCCTCGCACTCCACGCGCACCCGGGGCGGCGGCAGCATCGGCCCCCGGCCGTACCGCATCAGCGCCTCCATCTGCGCGGGCACCTCCAGGCGGCAGGAGGCCCGCATGGTGAGCATCATCCGGTTCTCGACGGTGATCCGCTCCTCGCGCACCGCGTCCAGCGCGGAGCGCACCGCCGAGGCCGGCACCTCGGTGAGGAAGCCGACCCGTCCGAGGTCCACGCCCAGCAGCAGCGCGTCGTTCTCCGCCGCGAGCCGCGCCCCGCGCAGAAAGGTGCCGTCGCCGCCGAGCGTGACGACGAGGTCGGGATCGCCCGCCGCGTCCATCTCCTCCCGCGCGCTGTGCCGGGCGCCCTCCCGCCACACGTCGATGTCCGCGCAGGCCACCGCGTGCTCCGCGCACCACTCGCGCACCGTCCGCGCCGCGGCCCGCGCCTCCGCGCGCCCGCCGTGCACGACCAGGCCGACCCGGTCCAGCGTCATACCCGCACCACCCGCCTCCACCCGGCTCCTGCCGAGCGCCATCCTCGCCGCCGTACCCACCGGCCCCGCGCAACGCCACGCCGCCGTACCCGACCGCCGTACGCCACGCCGTACGGCAAGGCGCGCGGTACCGCGGTGGTCCCGCGCGCCGGATCGTGGGGCCCGGTCACTCGTCCCGGAAGACGGCCTTGCTGACCTCCGCCGGGTTCTCGAACGTCCGCTTCCCGAGATGCGAGATGCGGTCCGTGACCTCCTTGGGCGCGTGATTGTGCTCCGCGGCCTGCCGCAACTGCTCGGAATCGGCCGGGTACCCCACGCCGGACAGGGCTTTCTGCAGATCAGGGGGGCTGATACCCGCCATGGCTCCTCCAGGCGGTGAGGGTGTTTCCTGCTCTTTCGGTACCCCGGCGCCGCATGCTGCGCCGGACCGCCCAGGTACCCGTCCCGGGCCCGGGGGATTCACCCGTTCCGCCCGCTCTTCGCACCTGCCCCGGGCGGGTACCCGGGGGTCCGACACAGAGGTACGCGCGGAGTCGGGGAGGTCACGATGAGCGAGTACACGACCCCGTCCCAGGCAGAAGGCGAGCGGGAACCGGACGACATGGGCGGGCAGCAGCCGACGCGCACCACGCCCTCGCAGGCGGAGGGCGCGGCCGACGAGACACCCGTCGAGGTCCCCGAGGAGGAGCCCGGCGGGGACAGCGCCTGAAGGCGACCGGCGAGCCGCCGGGGCGGTTCCGCGTACGCGCCGACCCGCCCCGGCGCCGGTGCCGCCTGCGTTGCGGCCCTCGATGTGCCGACCTAGCGTGAGCTGGACACGTTCAGGACAGGCAGGCCGTGATGACGCATTCGCACGACCCCCTCGGCATCACCCACGACAGAGCCGCCGCCCGCCCGATCCAGCTGGAGACGCACGGGCTCGACGTGATCGGGGACGCGGACCGCAGAGGCACCCCGCGCATGCTGTTCTGGCCCTGGTTCGGCGCGAACGTCTCCGTCCTCGGGCTCAGTTACGGCGCCTTCGCGTTCGGCTTCGGCATCTCCTTCTGGCAGGCGCTCGTCGCCGGCACGATCGGCATCGTCGTCTCCTTCCTGCTGTGCGGCTTCGTCTCGGTCGCCGGCAAACGCGGTTCGGCGCCCACCATGGTGCTCAGCCGCGCCGCCTACGGGGTGCGCGGCAACCGGCTGCCCTCGGTGGTCTCCTGGATGCTCACGGTCGGCTGGGAGACGGCCCTCATCTCGCTCGCCACCCTGGCCACCGCGACCGTCTTCACCAGCCTCGGCTGGGGCGGCGGCACGGAGACCAAGGTGGTCGCCCTGATGGTGGTGGCCGCGCTGACCGTCGTCGCCGGTGTGATGGGCTTCGACCTGATCATGCGGTTGCAGACCGCCATCACGGTGATCACCGGAGTCCTCACCCTCGTCTACGTCGGCCTGGTCGCCCACCACGTCGACTGGAACGCCGTCAAGGCGGTGCCGGGCGGATCGGCGCAGCAGATGATGGGCGCGCTGGTGTTCATGATGGCCGGCTTCGGCCTCGGCTGGATCAACGCCGCCGCCGACTACTCCCGCTACCTGCCCCGCGACTCCTCCAGCCTGGGCGTGATCGGCTGGACCGCTTTCGGCGGCTCGCTGGCCCCCGTGCTGCTGCTGGTGTTCGGCGTGCTGCTGGCCGGCTCCTCGCCGGGGCTGAGCCGCGCCATCGCCGACGACCCGATCGGCGCGCTGGCCACCATCCTGCCCACCTGGTTCCTGGTGCCGTTCGCCGTGGTGGCCGTGCTCAGCCTGGTCGGCGGCGCGGTCCTCGACATCTACTCCTCGGGCCTCGCCCTGCTCTCCGCCGGGCTGCGCGTGCCCCGCTATCTGGCCGCGTTGTGGGACGGCTGCCTGATGATCGCCGGCTCCGTCTACATCGTGTTCTTCGCCGGCGGCTTCCTCGGCCAGTTCATGGGCTTCCTGACCACGCTCGGCGTGCCCGTCGCCGCCTGGTCCGGCGTGATGCTCGGGGACCTCGCGCTGCGCCGCCGCGACTACGACGACGGCGACCTCTACCGCCCGCACGGCCGCTACGGCGACATCCCCCTGGTGCCCCCGCTGCTCACCCTCGCCGCCACGGCCGTCGGCTGGGGCCTGGTCACCAACACCGCCGCGCACTGGCTGGGCTGGCAGGGCTACCTGCTCCGGCCGCTCGGCCTCGGCGGCCGTACCGGCGCCTGGGCGTACGCCAACCTGGGCGTCGTGGCCGCCCTCGCGCTCTCCTTCCTCGGCACCCTGCTGCTCGGCCGGCGCCGGGTGCGCGCCCAGGAGGCCCTGGCGCCGAGCCCCGCGCCCGGCGAGGAGTTCCTCAACGCGTGAGCCGCCGCCGATTCCCACGCATGCCCGGGGCGCGCACCGGGTACGCGAGGCGGGAGCCCGCCCGGGCAAGTCCGTCCGGGTGGCCCGTACGACCACCGCTACCTGGGGATCTGCCATGGAGACACCCGCACACGACGCCCTGCCGACGCCCGCCCAGCAGGCGCTGGACGCCCTGGTCGCCGATGCCGAGGACCAGAGGGCCCTGGACACCCTCGCCCACAGCGACGTGCTCGTCCCCGTGCCGGACGACGCGATCGACGGGGAGGGCGCCGACGCCACGACGGTGGCCCTGCCCGTCCTGGAACAGCCGGGAGGCGACCCGGTCGTCCCCGTGTTCACCACGGAGGGCGAGATGGCCGAACTGCTGCCCTTCGTCTCGCGCTACCGCCTCATCCCGCTGGGCGCGCTGGCCTCCCAGTGGCCCGACGAGGACCTCTCGCTGGCGATAGACGGCAGCTCCTCGCACGCCCTGACCCTCACCTCACAGGGAGTGCGCACCCTGCTGGCCCGCTGAGCGCGCCCCGCACGGCCGGCGGCCGTGGCCGATCCGCGGCCGCGCCGCGCGGGCCCTGCGACCGGCGGCGACGCACCCGTGGCCGCCGGGGAAACGGGTCCCCCCTCCCCGCGGGCGACAAAATGTGCCCATGGAATACATCGCCGGCACGGTAGGTGCCCTGCTCCTCGCCACCGTGCTGAGCAGCGTCCTGCGCACCCTCGTGGTTCCGCGCGGCCTCTACTCCGGGCTGGTGTTCCGGCTGTGGTGGCTGCTGCGCAGGCTCCTGCGGCTGCCGGCGCTGCGCGGCGGCTACGAGGCCATCGACCGGGCACAGACCTGGCTGGCCCCGCTGATGCTGATCGGCATGCTCGCCAGCTGGCTCGTCGGTGCCCTCTTCGGCTTCGGTCTGCTGCTGTTCGCGGTGTCCTCGCTGCCCTGGGCCACCGCGTTCCGGGAGGCCGGCTCCAGCCTCTTCACGCTCGGTTTCGCCAGCGGCGCCCGGCTGAAGCTGTCGCTGCTGGACTTCGTCGCCGCCGCCACCGGGCCCGTCCTGATCGCGCTCCAGATCGCCTACCTGCCCACCCTCTACGCGGCCTACAACCGCCGCGAGATCGAGGTCACCCTGCTCCAGGCCCGGGCGGGGGAGCCCTCCTGGGGTCCGGAGATCCTGGCCCGGCAGTGGCTGGTGGACACCGAGACGGCGCTGCCCGAGCTGTACCGGGCCTGGGAGCGGCTGGCCTCGGACATGGGCGAGAGCCACTCGACCTATCCCGTGCTGCTGACCTTCCGCTCCCCGCGTCCGCACCGCAGCTGGCTGGTGGCGCTGATCGCCGTGATGGACGCGGCGGCGCTCCAGCTCGCCCTGGACCCGAAGACAGCGCCGCCGGAGGCCCGTCTGGTGCTGCGGGCCGGCTTCAGCGCCCTCCGCGACATCGCGCGCGCGGTGCGCGCCCCCTTCGACCCCGATCCCTCTCCCGACGCGCCCCTCCGGCTCACCTACGCCGAGTTCGACGCGGCCGTGGAGATGCTGGACGCGGCCGGCTTCCGCGCCGAACGCACCCCGCAGGAGGCATGGCCCCACTTCCGCGGCTGGCGGGTCAACTACGAGGCCGTCGCCTACGAACTGTGCCGCCGCTGCGACGCCGTACCGGCCCTGTGGACGGGCCCCCGCGACTTCCCGACGGCCTCGCTGCCCCCCATGCGCCCGGTGGACCGGCGTCCGGGATGACCCCTGCGGCCCGGACGCCTTCCACGGTCCGTAGGGTCCGGACGGCGTCTACGCCCCGGACGGCGCCTGGTCCTCCCGCTCCGTCAGCATCCGTTCCAGCACGGCCCGTTGCAGCGGCAGCACCTCGGCGTGCAGGGTGCGGCCCTTGGAGGTGAGGGCGACCCACACCCCGCGGCGGTCCTCCGTGCACACCGAGCGTTCCACCAGGCCGTCCTTCTCCAGACGGCCGATCAGCCGGGACAGCGCGCTCTGGCTGAGATGCACCCGGCCGACCAGGTTCTGCACCCGGCAGTGATCGCCCTGGCGGGGCGACTCGGCGGCCAGGATGTCCAGCACCTCGAAGTCGCTGGCCCCCAGCCCGTAGGGGGCCAGTGCCCGGTCTATCTCGCACATCGTGCGCGCGTGCACGGCGAGGATGTCCCGCCACCGTTCTTCCAGCCGGGCGTCGGCCGTCTTCACTGCCATACCGGCACCGTAGCACCGATCCAGCCAGTCGTTGAGTGTGCAACTACTTTTCGGCGTCCGGGTCCTGGAGGAGTCCGACCATGTTGCCGTCGGCGTCCTTCACCGAGGCGACGAGCCTGCCGTTGCCCACGTCCCGCACGTCCTGGACGATCTCGGCGCCCGCCGCCAGCAGGGCCGCGAGCCGCTCCCGCAGATCGGTCACGTGCCAGAAGGGCACCGGCCCGGTCAGCCCCTGCGCATGCCCGTTCGGGTCGAGGCCGACATCCTGCCCGGCGGCCTTGAAACCGACGTAGTAGGGCTCGTCGGCGTACGGCTCGACGCCCAGCAACGCGCTGAACAGGGCCTTGGCCCGCGCCGCGTCCTTGACGGGGTAGACGAGCGTCCGCACGCCGCTGGTCGGGGAATCGGTGGTCATGGGATCCACTCCTTGGGGAGGCTTTCGAAGTCTTCCGGATACGGGGCCCGGCGGTCTCCCCGCCGGCGCTCCCACGCTAGGCCGGGGGAGCGCGCCACGGCTTCTCCGATCCTGACCGGTTGCCGCCTCACTCGCCGTGTGGCACCTCCGCGACCGTGAGCCGGGCCGCGCGCCGCGCCGGCACCAGCGCGCCCAGCACCGCGATCAGCGCACCCGACACCGCCGTCAGCGCGAGCAGGGGTGCGTGCCGGACGTACGTCACCCAGCGGCACGCCCAGCAGCGAACCCACCACCCCGAGCGCCGCCATCGACGTCACCGTCATCGCCGTCACCTGGCGGGCCGTCATCCCGATCGACTTCAGCATGCCCAGGTCGCGCCGCCGGTCATGGGTGTTGAGGACGGCCGTGTGGAACGAGTCGGGTCTGGTCAGACCCGGAACGCGCTGAGCGCGGGCCGCTTCGGGGACCGTCCGGGGAAGGGCGGGTGAACGGTTCGGCACCCATGGATGAACGATTCCGCACGGCCTGCGCACGGCCCGCTCGCACGGTCCCCGCCTGGCCGGAACCCGCCCGTCGCGGCGGTACGCTGGTGCCGGCCGTGATCACCCACGGGGTCGGCCGAGCAGGAGACGTACAGCAATGACAACCCCCGAAGCCGACACCCTTCACGCCCGGCCCGCGGCGCGCCGGCGCTCGCGGTGGCGCGCCCAGGCACCCGTCGTCGCGGTGGTCGCGGCCGGCGGCGCCCTCGGCGCGTGCGCCCGCTACGGACTCGCCCTGGCCCTGCCCACCCCGCCCGGCGGCTTCCCCTGGGCGACCTTCTGGACCAACCTCATCGGCTGCGGCGTGATGGGCGTGTTCATGGTGTTCATCACCGAGGTGTGGGCCGCCCACCGCCTCGTCCGCCCGTTCTTCGGCACCGGCGTCCTCGGCGGCTTCACCACCTTCTCCACCTACACCGTCGACATCCGCAGGCTGGTCGACGCCGGCCGCCCCGGGGCCGGGCTCGTCTACCTCGTGGCGACACCCTGCACGACCCTCGCGGCGGTATGGCTCGCCTCGACCGTCGCCCGCAAGGTGCTCATCGGAAGGCAGCAGCCATGACCTCACTCACCGGCCGCGCGCTCCGGCTGACCGTCTACATCGGCGAGGACGACACCTGGCACCACAAGCCCCTCTACAGCGAGATCGTGCACCGCGCGCACGCCGCCGGACTCGCCGGGGCCAGCGTCTTCCGGGGCATCGAGGGCTTCGGCGCCTCCTCCCGCATCCACACCTCCCGCCTGCTGTCGCTCAGCGAGGACCTGCCGGTCGCGGTGGTCGTGGTGGACACCGAGGAACGGGTCCGGGCCTTCCTGCCCCAGCTGGACGAGCTGGTCCGCGAGGGCCTGGTCACGCTGGACGACTGCGAGGTCGTACGGTACGTCGGCCGCGCGGCGGGCCAGGATCCCGCCGGTTCGCACGGCGAGGGATCGCCGTGAACTGGCTGCTGGTCGTCCTCGGAGCGATGGTCGGGGCCCCTCTGCGCTACCTCACGGACCGCGCCGTACAGGCCCGGCACGACTCGGTCTTCCCCTGGGGCACCTACGTGGTGAACGTCGTCGGCAGCCTGATCCTCGGTCTGGTCACCGGCCTCGCCGCCACCGGGGCCGCCGGGCCCCATCTGCAACTCCTGCTCGGCACCGGCCTGTGCGGGGCGCTGACGACGTACTCGACCTTCTCCTACGAGACCCTGCGACTGACCGAGGCCGGCTCCGGCCTCTACGCTTCGGTCAACGTCGTCGCGAGCGTGGCGGCCGGCCTCGCGGCGGCCTTCGCCGGGGTCTTCCTCGCCCGCGCCCTGTAGGCCCGGGCACAACCCGCACCACCGGACGCACGAACCAACGCATTAAGTCACGAACCAACGCATTAAGTACTGTCCACAGCACTGTCGACCTACTCTCCTCAGAACTGGATCCCATGAGCGCCATCTCTGTCGGCCAGGCCGTCATCCTCGGTGTCGTCGAGGGGGTGACCGAGTTCCTCCCGGTGTCCTCCACCGGTCACCTCAAGATCGCCGAGGGACTCATGGACATCCCCGTCGACGACAAGTCCGTCGTCGGGTTCTCCGCAGTCATCCAGGTCGGCGCCATCGCCGCCGTGCTCGTGTACTTCTTCAAGGACATCAAGCGGATCGTCTCCGCCTGGTTCCGCGGTCTGGCCAACCGCGAGGAGCGTTACCACCACGACTACAAGTTCGCCTGGTGGGTGATCGCCGCCACCATTCCGATCGTCCTGGTGGGCCTCGCCGCCAAGCCGCTGATCGACGGGCCGCTGGCCTCGCTGTGGGTCGTCGCCGGTTCGCTGATCGTCGGCTCCGGCGCAATGTGGTGCGCGGACCAGATGGGCCGCCACAAGCGCGGTGAGGACGACACGTCCTTCAAGGACGCGATGTGGGTGGGCTGCTCGCAGATCCTCGCCCTGCTCTTCCCCGGCTTCTCCCGCTCCGGCGCCACCATGTCCACCGCCCTCGTGCTGGACCTGGACCGCGTCGCGGCCACCCGGCTCTCCTTCTTCCTCGGCATCCCCGCGCTCACCGGCGCCGGCATCTACGAGCTGAAGGACGCCCTCGGCGCGGGCGTCGGCGCCGCTCCGCTGGCCGTCGGCACCGTCGTCTCCTTCATCGTCGCCTACGCCTCCATCGCCTGGCTGCTGAAGTTCGTCGCCAAGCACTCCTTCAACGCCTTCGTGATCTACCGCATCGTCATCGGCGTGGCCCTGCTGGGCCTGCTCGGCACCGGCGTGCTCAACGCCTGAGCCGTTCCTCCCGCCCACCCACGGGGCGCGGACGCCCGCGGACGGGCGCCGCGCCCCGTGCGCGTCTGCGGCCCGCCTTGACAGAGCGGCCAGGCAGGCCGGATCATCGGCCTCGTGAACCTGTCAGACAGCCAGACAGGTGGTCCGGGTCCGCGGCGTGTGAGCGCCATGGAAGCGGTCCTCGGCCACCTCCGCGGCGCCATCGAACGCGGCGACTACGCCATCGGCGACAAGCTGCCCTCCGAGGCCGAGCTGGGACGCACCCTGGAGGTCTCCCGGCCGGTGCTGCGCGAGGCGCTGCGCGCGCTCCAGGCGATGGGCCTCACCGTCTCGCGCACCGGCAAGGGCACCTTCGTCGTCGCCAACGCGGTGGAGGACCCCACCTTCGGCGACTACGCGGCCAGCGATCTGCTGGAGGTGCGCCGGCACATCGAGATCCCGGTGGCCGGCTACGCGGCCCTGCGCCGCACCCCGGACCACCTGGACCGCCTGGCCCACCTGCTGGACCGGATGGAACGGGAGACGGACACCACCGCCTGGGTCGCGATGGACACGCTCTTCCACCTCACCGTGGCGGAGGCCGCCCAGAACCCCGTCTTCCGCCGGGTCATCGAGGAGATCCGCGACGCCCTGGCGCGCCAGTCGGCCTTCCTCAACGAACTCGGCGGCCGCCGCGAGCAGTCCAACCGCGAACACCGCGCGATCGTCGAGGCCCTGGCCGACGGCTGCGAACCGGACGCGGTCGCGGCCATGAGCCACCACCTGGACCGCGTCGAGCGCACCCTCACCGAGATCGTCCGGCCACCGGCACCGGCCGTGAGCGGCGCGGTGGAGGGGTGAACGAGCGGTACTCCCGGCCGCCGTACACCGACGGCTGAGCACCGATGACCGGTTCCGCATACCGGCTCTCGTACACCGACCCCCGGATGCCGACGACGGCGCCAGGAGCACCACCGTGCCCCGCGCCTCCCGCCGGCATCGCGCTGACCGCGGCCGGTACGACCCCGCACAGCGCGTTTCTCCACCGGCGCCGCCGCGTGACCCGCGACCCGGCCGCCCCGACCCCCCCGATACAGGCAGTGATGTTCAGCACCTCCCTCGCCGACGCACCCGTCGTCCGCGCGCCCCGCCACGCCCCCGTCGCCCAGCTCGTCCGCGGCGGCGTCATCGAGGGCGTCCACCACGGCTCCGTCGTCGTCCTCGGCGCCGACGGCACCGTCAAGCACCGGCTCGGCGACGCCGAGGCCGCGTTCTACCCGCGCTCGGCGGTCAAGCCCCTCCAGGCCGTCGCCATGCTGCGGGCCGGACTGCCGCTGGACGGCGAGCTGCTGTCCCTGGCCGCCGCCAGCCACTCCGGCGAAGAACGCCACCTCGCCGGCACCCGGCGCATCCTCGAACTGGCGGGACTCGCCGAGGACGACCTGCGCAACGTCCCCGACCTGCCCTTCGACCCCGCCGTCCGCGACACCTGGGTCCGCGCGGGCCGGGCGCCCTCCCGGCTCGCCCAGAACTGCTCCGGCAAGCACGCGGCCATGCTGTGGACCGCGAAGCTCAACGGCTGGTCCCTGCCGGACTACCTGGACCCGGAGCACCCGCTGCAGCGGGCGATCCGCGAGACCGTCGAGGAGCTGACCGGGCAACGGGTCGCCCGGGTCACCGTGGACGGCTGCGGCGCCCCCCTGTTCGCCATCTCCCTGACCGGCCTCGCCCGCGCCCTGTCCCGCGTCGTCACGGCCGCCCCCGGCACGCCCGAGGCGCGGGTCGCCGACGCGATGCGCGCCCACGCCGAGATGGCCTCCGGCGCCACCCGTGACGTCGCCGCGCTGATGCGGGCCGTGCCGGGGCTGCTGGCCAAGGACGGCTTCGAGGGGGTGCAGGTCGCCGCGCTGCCGGACGGACGGGCGGTGGCCGTGAAGATAGCGGACGGCGCGGACCGGGCGCGGGTGCCGGTCGCGGCGGCCGCGCTGGCGCTGGCCGGGGTGGACTCCGCGCTGCTGGCCGAGTTCTCGGGGGCGCCGTTGCTGGGCGGCGGAGTGCCGGTGGGGTCCGTGCGCGTCGTGGACGGCCTCGGCGCCGCCTGACCGGTCCCGTCACCGCGCGCCGCCCCCGGCCGGGCGCGCCATACGGCGCCGGCCGCGAACCGGCCCCCGCGCTCCTGCGCGGGGGCGCCCTCACCTCCGTAGCCCAGAAGGAGACCCCTTCCCATGACCGCCACCCGCCGCGAACACGACCTGCTCGGCGACCGGGACGTGCCCGCCGACGCCTACTGGGGTGTGCACACCCTGCGGGCGACCGAGAACTTCCCCATCACCGGGACGCCGATCTCGGCGTACCCGCACCTGATCGACGCCCTGGCCGCCGTCAAGGAGGCCGCCGCCCTCGCGAACGAGGAACTGGGGCTGCTGGAACCGGCGAAGGCCGCGGCGATCGTGGCCGCCTGCCGGGAGATCCGTCAGGGCGCCCTGCACGACCAGTTCGTGGTGGACGTCATCCAGGGCGGCGCCGGTACGTCGACCAACATGAACGCCAACGAGGTCGTCGCGAACCGGGCGCTGGAACTGCTCGGCCACGCCAAGGGCGAGTACATGTATGTACACCCCAACGAGGACGTCAACCTGAGCCAGTCGACCAATGACGTCTACCCGACCGCCGTCAAGATAGCGACGATCTTCGCGGTACGTGGACTGCTCAAGGCGATGGCCGTACTCCAGGACGCGTTCGCCGGCAAGTCCGTGGAGTTCCGTGACGTGCTCAAGATGGGCCGTACACAGTTGCAGGACGCGGTGCCCATGACGCTCGGTCAGGAGTTCTCCGCGTTCGCCGTGATGATCGAGGAGGACCGCAGCCGTCTTGCCGAGGCCGTCGAGCTGATCCATGAGATCAACCTGGGCGCCACCGCCATCGGCACCGGGATCAACGCGCCGTCCGGGTACGCCGAGGCCGCCCGCCGGCACCTGTCCGCGATCACCGGGCTGCCGCTGGTCACCGCCGCCAACCTGGTCGAGGCCACCCAGGACTGCGGGGCCTTCGTCCAGATGTCCGGCGTGCTCAAGCGGATCGCGGTCAAGCTCTCCAAGAGCTGCAACGACCTGCGGCTGCTGTCCTCCGGCCCGCGCGCCGGGCTCGGCGAGATCAACCTGCCGCCGGTGCAGGCCGGTTCGTCGATCATGCCGGGCAAGGTCAACCCGGTCATCCCCGAGGTGGTCAACCAGGTCGCCTTCGAGGTGATCGGCAACGACGTCGCCATCACCATGGCCGCCGAGGCCGGACAGCTCCAGCTCAACGCCTTCGAGCCGATCATCCTGCACTCCCTGTCGGAGTCCGTCACCCATCTGCGGCGGGCCTGCCTGACGCTCGCCGAGCGCTGTGTGAACGGCATCACCGCGAACACCGAGCGGCTGCGCGCGAGCGTGGAGAACTCCATCGGACTGGTCACCGCGCTCAACCCGCACATCGGCTACACGGCCGCCACCGAGATCGCCAAGGAGGCCCTCGCCACCGGCCGCGGGGTGGCCGAACTGGTCCTGGAGAAGGGCCTGTTGCCGGCCGGTACGCTGGCCGGGCTGCTGCGCCCCGAGATCGTCGCCGGCAGCGGGGCACCGGCCGCCTGACCTGCGGCGACGGCCCTTCCCGGGGCACGGGTGAGTGGGCCCTGGGAGCGGCGGGGAGGCACAATGGTGATCATGACAACGACGTCGTCCCGCACCTTCCTGCCGGTCCTGGAGCGCATAGCCGAGGAGCTGGAGCACACCCCGGGCCGGGGCCGCGCCGCCGACTACATACCGGCGCTCGCCGCCCGCGACCCCCGCAGCTTCGGCATGGCCGTCGCCGAGCTGGACGGCACGGTGTACGGGGTGGGGGAGTGGCGGCAGCCGTTCTCCGCCCAGTCCATCACCAAGGTGTTCACCCTCGCCCTGGACCTGGCCCGCGAGGGCGACGAACTCTGGGAGCACGTCGGCCGGGAGCCCTCCGGCAACCCGTTCAACTCCCTGGTCCAGCTGGAGTACGAGAACGGCATCCCGCGCAACCCCTTCATCAACGCGGGCGCCCTCGTCGTCACCGACCGCCTCCAGACCCGTACCGGGGACGCGGCCGGCGAACTGCTGGCCTTTCTGCGCGCCGAGAGCGGCAACCCCGAACTGGACTTCGACCTGGAGGTCGCCGCCTCCGAGACCGCGCACGGCGACCGCAACGCCGCCCTCGCCCACTTCATGGCGTCCTACGGCAACGTCGACAACGAGGTGCCGGTCCTGCTCGACCAGTACTTCCGGCAGTGCTCCATCGCCGCCTCCTGCGCCGACCTCGCGCTCGCCACCGGCTTCCTCGCCCGGCACGGCATCCGCGCCGACGGCAGCAGGCTGCTCAGCAAGAGCCAGGCCAAGCAGGTCAACGCCGTCATGCTGACCTGCGGCACCTATGACGCGGCCGGCGATTTCGCCTACCGGGTCGGCCTGCCCGGCAAGAGCGGGGTCGGCGGCGGGATCATCGCCGTCGTACCGGGCCGGTGCACGCTGTGCGTGTGGAGCCCGGGGCTGGACGAGCGCGGCAACTCGGTGGCCGGCGTGGCCGCCCTCGACCGGTTCACGACGCTGACCGGACTGTCGGTGTTCTGACCGCAGCGGGCACCGCCCCCCGGGAGGTCCGCGCCCGAGGACCCGTTGAACGGCCGGGGAACCGGGAGCACACAGCAGCCACCCTCCGGCCCCCGCCCGGAGGGCTCCGTGTCGACTCCCGGCCATCCGGCGTTGACACGCTGAGCCAGTGTTGGCCATGGCATTCCCCTTCGATCTGCGCCGCTGCCGGCTGCTCGGCCTGGCCGGCACCGCCTCCCTCGCGCTGGGCGGGGAGACGGCCGGTGCCCTGCCCGTCGAGGACCTGCCGGCCCCCGCCTCCGCCCAGGCGGCGACAGGCCTGGTGGGGGTCTACTTCGGCGCCGTGCTGCTGATCGCCGCCTGGGTGCTCCTCGGCCGGCTGGTGCGCGGCCCGCGGCCCCCGGGACCACGCGCCCTGCTCCTGGTCCTGGCCGTCTGGGCCGCCCCGCTGCTGCTCGCCCCGCCGCTGTTCAGCCGGGACGTCTACAGCTATCTCGCGCAGGGCGCCATGGCCGACGCCCACCTGGACGTCTACACCCACGGCCCGGCCGCGCTCGGCGGCCCGCTCGCCGACCAGGTGGCCCCCATGTGGCGGCACACCGGGGCGCCGTACGGACCCGCCTTCCTGGGTCTGGCCTCCGCCCTGTCCGGCCTCACCGGGGACCGGTTGCCCGCCGGCCTGCTCGGCATGCGCCTGCTGGCGCTGCTCGGCGTGGCCCTGATGGCGGTGGCGCTGCCCCGGCTCGCCCGGCACAGCGGCGCCGACCCGGCCGCCGCGCTCTGGCTCGGCGCCCTCAACCCGCTGGTGCTGCTGCACCTGGTCGCGGGGGCCCACAACGACGCCCTGATGCTCGGCCTGCTCGGGCTCGGCCTGGTCGCCGCGCGGGCCCCCCGCCTCTCCCTCGGCGCCCTCGGCGCCGTACTGGTCACCCTCGCCGCCCTGGTCAAGGTGCCCGCCGCGCTCGGTCTGCTCGCGGTACTGGTGCTCCAGGTCCGCTCCGGCCGCCGCCCGCTGCCGGCCGCCCTGACCACCGCGGGCGCCGCCGCGGCGACCACGGTCGCGGCCACCGCCCTGGCCGGCACCGGCTACGGCTGGATCGGCGCCCTCGGCACCCCCGTCTCCCCGCACAACTGGGCGCCGGCCAGTCTGCTCGGCCGGGCCACCGCGGCGCTGCTCGCCCGGCTCGGCAGCGGCCTGGCCCCGCTGGCCGTACCGGCCTGGCAGCTTTTCGGCCTGGCGGCCACCGCCGCGGCCGTCGCCCTGATCTGGCACCGGCTGCGGCTACAGCCGGTGTACGCGCTGGGGCTGAGCCTGCTCACCGTCGCCGTGTTCGGCCCGGCGATCCGCCCCTGGTACGTGCTGTGGGGCCTGTTCCTGATCGCCGCCGCCGCGCCCAGCACCTCGGTGCGGCGCCGGGCCGCGGCCCTCGCCGCGGTCCTCGCCCTCGCCGTGCTGCCCAGCGGCGGCCCCGCCGACGCGGGCCGGCTGGCGCTCGCGGTCTGCGGCGCGGTGCTCGGCGTGGTGGTGCTGTGGCAGGCCCACCAGGCGGCGCAAGCCCCCGCCCCCGTCCCGGGGCGCGCCGCATGAGGGGCCCGCGCACCGAACGGGGGCGGCTGCTGCTGGTCCTCGCGCTCGTCGCCGCCGTCGTCGCGTTCACCGCGACCGTGCCGCTGCTGCGCGGCTTCTTCGACCTGCGCGTCTACTACGGCACCGTGCACACCTGGGTGCACCACGGCGGCCTGATCTACGACTACCGGGTGCCGGGCACGCCGTACGGCTTCACCTATCCGCCGTTCGCCGCCGTCCTCATGCTGCCGCTGGCGGTGCTGGGCCGAAGCGCGGCGATCGCCGCGTCCCTGCTGGTCAACACGGCCGCGCTCGCCGTCGTCCTGCGCGTGCTGGCCGGTGAGCGGTGGCGGCGCCACGGCTGGTACGGCTGGGTGCCGGCCCTGTGCGCGCTGGCGCTGTTCGAACCGCTGCGGGACACCTTCAGCTTCGGTCAGGTCAACGTCGTCCTGCTGGCCCTCGTCCTCGCCGACGCCTGGCTGCTGACGAGCGGCCGGGGCCGCTGGGCGGGCGCCGGAACCGGGCTCGCCGCCGCGATCAAGCTGACGCCGGCCCTGTTTATCGGGATGCTGCTGCTCGCCGGGCGTCGCCGGGCGGCCGGGACCGCCGTTGCGGTGGCCGCCGCCGCGACCGCGCTGGCCGCCTGGGTGGACCCCGCGGCCTCCCGGTTCTACTGGACCGAGGCGCTGTGGGACACGGGCCGGGTGGGCCGTCTGGACTACGTCTCCAACCAGTCGCTCCAGGGCGTGCTGGCCCGGCTCGGCGAGACGGGCCGCCCGCTGTGGGCGACGGCGGTGCTGCTGACCCTGTGCGTCTGGGCATGGCGGACCCGCCGGGCGGCGGCGGCCCGCGACTGGACGGCGGCCTTCGCCCTCACCGGGGCGGCCGCCTGCCTGGTCAGCCCGATCACCTGGGTGCACCATCTGGTGTGGCTGCTGCCCTCCTTCGCCGTGCTGCTGCGCGCCGGGCGCCGACGCCTCGCGGGCGTGCTGTACGCGGTGCTGTGCAGCAGCGTGGTGTGGCTGTGGGTCGACGACGCCTCCGGCCTCGGCGGCTTCCTCGGGAGCAACCTCTACACCTGGATCACCCTGGGGCTGCTGCTCGGCCTGCCGGTCGGTCAGCCGCGTGCGGCCCTGCCCCTGGCCCGCAGCGCCAGCGCCACGGCTCCCGCGCCGAGCCCGGCCAGCCCCACCCCGACGGCCGTGCCGGGCCAGCCCGAGTCGTCGCCCCCCGTCCCGGACACGGCGGCCGCCACCGGTGCGGCCGAGGCGGCCGGCCTGGGTTTCGGCCGCAGCCCGTCCAGGGAGCCGACCGGGTCGACCAGCCCGTTCGCGGCGAAACCCCAGTCGAGCAGCGCACGGGCCTCCTCGTACACCGCGAAGCCGCCGCCGCTCTGAGGGTTCATCACCGTTGCCACGAGGGTGTGCCCGCCCCGGCGCGCGGCGGCCACGAGGGTGTTGCCCGCGTTGCTGGTGTAGCCGTTCTTGATGCCGATCAGGCCCGGGTAGGGCGCGACGCCGTCCGCTCCGGTCAGCAGCCGGTTGGTGTTCTCGATGGGGTACGGCGAACCGTCACCCGGGAACTCGGCCTGGGCGGTGGAGCAGTACGCGGCGAAGTCGGGGTCGCGCAGGCCCTCCCGGCCGAAGACGGCGAGGTCGTAGGCGGAGGAGACCTGGCCGGGGGTGTCGTATCCGTCCGGCGACAGCACATGGGTGTCCAGCGCGCCCATGGCGCGGGCGTTGGCCTGCATCCGGCGGGCGGTGGTCTCCCAGCCCCCGTTCAGGGAGGCGAGGACGTGCACGGCGTCGTTGCCGGAGCTGAGGAAGACCCCGCGCCACAGGTCCGCCACCCGGTAGCTGTGCCCCTCCTCGACCCCGACCAGGCTGCTGCCCTCGGCGACGTCGGCCAGTTCCTGGTAGCGCACCGTGTGCTGCATCCCGCTGGGCAGTTTCGGCAGCGCGGTGAGGGCGAACAGGGTCTTCAGGGTGCTGGCGGGCGGCAGCGGGCGGTGTGCCTCGCTCGCCGCCAGCACCTGACCGCTGCCGGCGTCGGCGATCAGCCAGGACAGCGCCGACAGGTCCGGCACCTCGGGGGCGCCCCGGCGCGGGCGGACCTGCACGCCGGAGCGGTAGAGCAGGGACGGGGCGGGGACGGCGGCCCGGGGGGCGGGGGGCGCGGGCTCCCCGCCGCGGGGCCGGGCGGCGCTGTGGGGCCGGCCGGCGAGCGGCGCGGCGGTGGCCGTGGCGGGGGTGAACGCCAGCACGCCCGCCACGCACAGGGAGCAGACCGGCGCGACCGCCCGGTATCTGAATCTGGTGATCATATGATCAACGTACGAATGAGAGGGGCGTGCGCGCGCCGGCCGCGCCGTCCGGCCCAGCGGAGCAACCCGGATGACGCACCGGCAGGGCGCGGTTAGCCGGTGGGCAGCGTCGGCCGCACCTGCCGCAGGAACGCCGCGTTGTCCGGGGTGGCGCGCAGCCGCGCCAGCAGGGTCTCCAGGGCCGCCGGCCCGCCCTCACGGGAGCGCAGGGCCCGGCGCAGTCCGTGAGCGGCGCTCAACTCGGCCGGGGTGAGCAGCAGTTCCTCGCGCCGGGTGCCGGAGCCGTCGAGGTCCACGGCGGGGAAGACCCGCCGGCCGGCCAGTTCCCGGTCCAGCCGCAGCTCCATGTTGCCCGTGCTCTTCAGCTCCTCGAAGAAGTAGCCGTCGGCACGCGAGCCGGTGTCCACCAGGGCGGTGGCCAGGATGGTGAGCGAGCCGCCCTCCTCGGCCTCGCGGGCGGCGCCGAAGAACCGCTTGGGGCCGATCAGCGCGCCCGCGTCGACACCGCCGCTGAGGGTGCGGCCGCCCGCGCCGGAGGCGTTGTTGTGCGCCCGGCACAGCCGGGTCAGCGAGTCCAGCAGGACGACGACGTCCTCGCCCGCCTCGACCAGCCGCTTGGCCCGCTCGACGACGAGTTCGGCGAGGGCGATGTGCTCCTTGGCCGTGCGGTCGAAGGTGGAGGCGTACACCTCGCCGTGCACCGTGCGGCGCATCTCGGTGACCTCCTCGGGGCGCTCGTCCAGCAGCAGCACCATCAGCCGGCACTCGGGGTGGTTGCCGGCCACCGCCGCGGCCAGCTGCCGCAGCAGCACCGTCTTGCCGCTCTTCGGCGGGGCGACGAGGAGTCCGCGCTGGCCCTTGCCGACCGGTGTGAACAGATCGGCGACCCGGCCGGCCTGCCCGGCGTCCGGGTGCTCCAGCCGCAGGCGCCGGCGCGGGTGCAGCGGGGTGAGATCACGGAAGTGCCGGCGCGACGCGTGCCGCGTGGCCGCGCGCCCCTCGACCCGGGCGACCTCGCTCAGCGTGCGCCGCTCGCCGAGGACGCCCTCGACGAGGTCGCCCTTGCGCAGTCCGTACCGGCGGACCAGCGCGGCCGGCACCTGCGGGTCGGCGGGGGCGGGGAGGAGGGCGGGGGACCGCAGGTGCCCCTTCCCGTGCGCGTCGATGTCGAGCACGCCGGAGACGAGCGGGACGGCCGGGGCGTCGAGGCCCACCGGGGGGTGTTCGAGTGTGGTGGTCATGGAGTGGGTCCTTTCGCGGACGAGGCGGGGAAGAGCGCGGGGGAGAGGGGAGCGGCCGCGAGGGGAGGCGGTTGCGACGGCCTCCTGCGGCGGAGACGACACCTCGGACAGCGCACGGAACACGCGCATCGGGAGGTGGTGCTCGAAAGAAGCCCGGACCGTTCGGAAGAACTCGGCCGAGGGGCTGGGAGAGAAGACGGCGACATCGGTGCCGATACGAGGGGCACGCACATGCGCTGTTCGCATTGTACCCGTGCCGCCGCTCAGGTCAAGAGACCCACGCGGACCTCATCGCAGGTCCGCACGGTGTGGGCGCCGCCCCCGTGGTCCGGGGACGGCCGGTTGCGGCAGGCTGAGGAGCATGTTCGGACCCGAAGGCCCCACGCTGCGCGAACTCGCCGTCCAGGCGCTGTCCTCCGTCGAGCACGGCTACGACCTGCTCGCCCCGAAGTTCGACCGCACCCCCTTCCGCACCCCCGACAGCGTGCTCGACGCCGTGGCGGGGGCGCTCGCCCCGCTGGGCCCGTTCGCCGACGGCCTCGACCTGTGCTGCGGCACCGGCGCGGGGACGGCGGCGCTGACCGGACTGTGCCGACGCACCGTCACCGGCGTGGACTTCAGCGCCGGGATGCTCGACGTCGCCCGGCGCGCGGCCTCCGGCCGGCCGGCCGGAGGGCCACGGGTCGCGTGGGTGCGCGGTGACGCCCGCGCCCTGCCGTTCACCGCCGCCTTCGATCTCGTCGTCAGCTTCGGGGCGTTCGGCCATTTCCTCCCCCGCGAACTGCCCGGACTGTTCACGCAGGTCCACTCGGTGCTGCGGCCCGGCGGCAGCTTCGCCTTCCCGGTGCTCGCCCCGCCCCGCCCGACCCGCCCCGCGTTCTGGACGCTGCTCGGCTTCGACGCGGTCATGCGGGTGCGCAACGCCCTGTGGCGGCCGCCGTTCGTCATGTACTACCGGGCGTTCCGGCTCGGCCGGGTGACGGCCGAGCTGACCCGTGCCGGATTCTCCGTCGAGCTGCGCGCGCTGCCCGAGTTCGGGTGGCGCCCGGACGGTGCCCCGCGGGCGCGGCTGGTGGTGGCCCGCAGGGACGGGGGAGCGACGCAGGAGGGTCACAGGGCGCGGTAGACCGCCTCGACCAGCGCCCGCTTGCGGGGGTCGTCGGCGATGCGCGACCCCATGCGGTTCATGACGTAACCCACCGACACCCCCGCCTCCGGGTCCGCGAGCCCGAAGGAGCCGCCGAACCCGTCATGCCCGAACGCCCGCGGATTGGGCCCGTAGGCGCCCTGGGGGCCGCTGAGCCACAGGCCGAGACCGATCTCGGTCTCGCTGCCGAGCCCCGCCCCCAGCACGAGATCGACGCAGCGTCCCTGTCCCTCGCGGACCCGCTCCACCGCCTCCGGCGTGAGCAGCCGCCGCCCGCCGAGGAGACCGCGGCCGGCGAAGACGCCGTACAGGTGCGCGACCGCCCGCGCGGTGCCGTGCCCGTTCGCCGCCGGGACCTCCGCCGCCCGCCACTCGGGCGTGTTCGCCTGCGCGGCCCCGAGCGGGGGGTTGGCCATCGCGGCGATCAGCAGCGGCGTCACGTCGCGGAAGGACGCCCCTTCGTCGATCGCCCCGGCCGGCGCGTGCACCAGCTCGGCCGCCCGCCCGTGGTCCCGCACCGGCAGGCCCACGCTGAAGTCGATCCCGAGCGGCCCGGTCACCTCCCGCTGGAGGAAGGCCCCCGGCTTCAGCCCGGAGACCCGCCGGACGACCTCGCCGACCAGGAACCCGTACGTCACCGCGTGATACCCGGACCGGGTGCCCGGCTCCCACCACGGCTCCGTGGCCGCGAGCCGCGCGGTGGTCGTCTCCCAGTCGTACAGGTCCTCCAGCGAGTGCGGCTCGCGCAGCCCGCACACTCCCGAACGGTGCGACAGCAGATGGCGGACGAGTACCTTCTCCTTGCCGGCCGCCGCGAACTCCGGCCAGTACCGGGCCACCGGCGCGTCCAGGTCGAGCAGTCCGCGGTCGGCGAGCAGATGCGCGCAGAGCGCCACCGGGCCCTTGGTGGTCGACCACACGTTCACCAGCGTGTCCCGTTCCCAGGGCCGGGTGCGCGCCGGGTCCGCCCAGCCGCCCCACAGGTCCACCACCGTCTTCCCGGCCACGGTGACCGCCACCGCCGCGCCCAGCTCGCCCCGCTCGCGGAAGTTCTCCTCGAACGCCTCCCGCACGGCCGTGAACCGTGGATCGCAGTGGCCGTCGACCCGTGTCGCCTCCGCTGCCTCCGCTGCCTCCGCTGCCTGCGGGGTCTGCTGGGTCTGCTGGGCGTCGTGCGTGGCTGACATGGGCCCTCCGTGGTCGCGGGAACGGCCCGGGCCGCAGCGCCCGGGCCGGGCCGTTCGAACCTAGCGACCGGGCGGCCCCGGAGGAAGAGGCCGTGCCCGGCACGCGACCGTCAGACGCGGGAGCGCAGCCAGCGCATCTTCGCCGCCTCCTGGTAGGGGCCGCCGCCCTCGTGGTCGTTGAACTCGTACACCTCGATCGCCTTGTCCTCGTGCGCCCAGGCGTTGAACGCCGCGAACACGGTCGACGGCGGGCAGGTCTCGTCCTCCAGGGCCGTCGAGAACAGGGCCGGCATCCGGCCGCGGGCCGCGAAGTGCGTGCCGTCGAAGTAGGACAGGGTGCGCAGCACCTCGGCCGCGCGTCCCCGGTGCGTTTTGAGGAACAGGCCCACCTCGCGGTACGGGTGGCGGTCCGTCAGCGTCACCGCGCGCGGGAAGTCGCACAGGAACGGCACGTCCGGCGCCACCGCGACCAGGTCCGGGACCAGGGCGCCGACGGCGAGGGTGATGCCGCCGCCCTGGCTCTCGCCGATCGCCGCCGTGCGCGCCGCGTCGGTCAGCGGATGCGCGCGGGCCGCCTCCACGGCCCGTACGGCGTCCGTGAACACCCGCCGGTAGTAGTGGTTCTCGGGCGCGTCGATGCCCCGCGTCAGAAAGCCAGGGTGGGCGGGACCGGAGCCCACGGGGTCGGGGGTGCCGCCCCCGCCGCCCCAGACGCTGCCCTGCCCCCGGGTGTCCATCACGAAGTGCGCCCGGCCCGTCGACGCCCACAGCAGATCCTGGTGCGGCAGCCCGCGCCCGCCGCCGTACCCGATGAACTCGACTATGAGCGGCAGGGGTTCGGTGGCGCCGGCGGGCAGCCGCAGCCAGCCCTTGACGGGGTGCCCGCCGAACCCGGCGAACGTCACGTCGTACACCTCGACGGTGGCCAGCCCCGCGTCCACCGGCTCGAAGCGGACGTCCAGTTCGTGTGCGCGCGCTTCCTTCAGGGTGTTCTCCCAGAAGGCGTCGAAGTCCTCGGGTTCGGTGGACCCGCCCCGGTAGGCGCGGAGTTCCGGCAGGGGGAGGTCGAACAGGGCCATGGGCAACCACCTTGATCAGGGCAGACAGTGCGGAGCTCACCGTACGAGGGAGGTCACCCGGCGGGCCAGGGGTGGGGGCGCGGTCCGCTCACGTCCTCGGCTGGGTCCACCTCGGGCCCGTCCGGGCCCACTCCCGTTCCCACTCGGCGAGCCGGTGGCGCAGCGCGATGCGGCGGGCGACCGCATGGCCGAGGAACACCACGCCGCCGACGCAGGCCGCCACGGCCGCCCCGACGGCCACCGCGTGCTGGAGGACCGCCGTACCGGCCGGCGGCGCGCCGACGCCGCGGCCCCGGGAGTCCACCCACACCTCGACCGAGTCACCCGGCCGGGTCCCGGCCGGCACCCGCGTCCAGGTGGTCCGGACGCCCCTGCCGGGCTCCGTCCAGCGGACCTCGGCGCGGTAGGGGTGCCCGCGGCCGGTGCGCAGGGAGGGCGGCGAGGAGGACGGATCGCCGGCCACGGTGGCCCGCACCTGATGGCGCGCGGCGCGCTGCGCCGCCGCCCGCGCCGCGCCCTGGTCGTGTGCGTGCAGGCCCGCGGCCGCCCCGGCCAGCGGCGCCACCAAGCACAGCAGCACGGCGACCGCCAGCACCGTCCACGCCTCCACGACATCGCAGCGGCGCCGCAGCGTATTGCGCCGCCAGCGCCAGCCACGCACCCGGGTCCGCATGTCCGCCTCCTCGCCGAAGCCGACCGCTCACGCCCCGCGCCGCACGCGCCGAAGCGTCCACACCCGTCTCGTACCCCGTACGACGCACCCGGCCCACCCGTCGAACCGCGAGTTCAGGCCCACTTGGGACAGGGTTCGAGCCAAGTACCCCCCGGGGACGCCGGAGAAGGGCGCCGGGGGTCAGCCGAAGCGCTCGATGCGGATGCGGTCCACCGGCTGGCCGGCCCGCACCAGCAGCCGGGAGGCGTGCTCGGCGAACCCGTTGGAGCCGCACACGTACGCCTCCCACCCGCCGGGCGGCCGCTCGGCCATCAGCGGCGCCAGATGCGCGGCCGTCACCCGGCCCACCGGCACCCCCGCGGGGGCGCTGCGGGTGAACACCGGTGTCGTCTCCGCGCCCAGCTCCGGCGCGTAGATCAGTTCCTCGGGGCTGCGCGCGGACACCAGCATCCGCAGCGGCACGTCGAGGCCGCGCGCACGGTGGTGGCGGATCATCGACATCAGCGGTACGACGCCGGAACCCGCGCCCAGCAGCAGTGCGGGCCGGTCTCCCGGCCAGGCGAAGAAGCCGCTGAGCGGACCGCGCACCTCGAACGTGTCACCGGGCCGGGCCACGGTGTGGAACCAGCCGGAGACCTCGCCGTCCGGCACCCGGTCCAGGGTCAGCTCGATGTGCCCCGAATCGTCCGGGGCGGAGGCGATCGAGTAGTGGCGCTGCGCCGTGTAGCCGTCCGGGGCGGTCAGCCGCAGCATCAGGTGCTGGCCGGGCAGGTGCCCCGCCCAGCGCGGCACCGCCAGCCGGAACGTGGCCGTGTACGGCGTCTCCCGGCGGATCTCCGTCAGGGTGGCCGTCTGCCACACCGTCTCGGCCTGCTCGCTCACCGCGATCCGGCCGGGCACCGCGAACCGCGGCGCGCCGCCGGGCATCGTCGTCGTCTCAGTCACCGGAGTACCGCTGCTCCTCCCAGGGGTTGCCGCGCGGGTGGTAGCCGTTGCCCTCCCAGAAGCCCGGCTCGTCGTGGTCGAGGAGCGTGATGCCCGCGATCCACTTGGCGCTCTTCCAGAAGTAGAGGTGCGGCACCACCAGGCGCGCCGGGCCGCCGTGCTCGGCCGGCAGCGGCTCGCCGTCGTACTCCCACACGATCCAGGCCCGGCCGCCGGTCAGATCGGCGAGCGGCAGGTTCGCGGTGTACCCGGTGTGGGAGCGGGCGAGCGCGTGGGTGGCGCGGGCGTCGGGCCGTGCCACGTCGAGGAAGGCGTCCAGGGACACCCCGCCGAAGCGCACACCGAACTTCGACCACCCGGTCACACAGTGGATGTCGCCCTCGTACGCCGACGCGGGCAGCGCGTGCGCCGCCTCCCAGTCCCAGGTGCAGGGCCGTTCGACCAGTCCGTCGATGCGGAAGGTCCAGTCGGCGGGTGCGAGGTCCGGGGTGACCTCGGCGGACAGGACGGGCCAGTCGTCGCGCGCGTCGTACTGTCCGGGCGGCAGTCCCGGGTTGTGCTCGCGCGCGCGGCCCGTGAAGCCTCGCGTGACGTTCATACTTCAACCGTACGCTGTCGCGACGGGTGCCCCGTCCCAGGTCACGGGCCCGGTGCTCGCGCGCGGGCCCGATCGTTGCGGCCGTGTGAACTCCGACCGGAGGCGGGAATACCGGCCCGGGCCCGCTCCTTGGCGATCAGTACCGGCCGTGGTGCGCCGGTTCCAGGGCGAGCGAAGCGAGGGATGAGGATGCGCGAGGCGTACGGTTCCAGCACGGGGAACGGGGTGGCCGCGTGAGCCGGACCGGTGCCCCGCACCCACTCGACAACCCCGCCCTCGCCTCCCTCACCGGCCCGCACGCCCGCTTCGCCGAGCGGCGCGGCCGGGTGCTGCGCTACCCGCTCGACGTCTCCCCGTGGCTGGCGCTGCCCGACGAGCCGGACGCCCGGGACTGGGCGGACCTCGCGGCGCTGGCCGGACCCGGCGCCGAGGTCCCGCTGTCCGGCTACTGCGGTGACGTCCCCGAGGACTGGGAGATCACCTTCCACGTGGGCGGGGTGCAGCTCGTGGACGACGGGGTGGCCGCCGCGCCCGACCCGGAGGCGGTCCGCCTCGGACCGGCCGACGTGCCCGAGATGCTGGACCTGGTGGCCCGCACCCAGCCCGGGCCGTTCCTGCCGCGCACCGTCGAGCTCGGCACCTACCTCGGTATCCGCCGCGAGGGCGCGCTGGTCGCCATGGCCGGGGAGCGGCTGCACCCGCCGGGCTGGACCGAGATCAGCGCGGTCTGCACCGACGCCGCCGTCCGCGGCCAGGGCCTGGCGACCCGGCTGATCCACGCGGTCGCGCACGGCATCCGGGAACGCGGCGAGACCCCGTTCCTGCACACCAGCGCCAGGAACACCAACGCCATCCGGCTCTACGAGTCCCTCGGCTTCCGGCTGCGCCGGCACACCGCGTTCCTGTCGGCGCGGGCTCCCGAGCGGCTCGGAGAGGAGCGGGCGGCGGTGCCGGTGGGGTGAGCCCGGGGCCGCGACGGGTGCCGGGGGAGTCGAACGGGGGTTCGGCGGGCCGGGTGCCGGGTGCCGGGTGCCGGGTGCCGGGTGCCGGTGGGGCCAGGGGCCCGGGGTCCGGCGGGCCGTGGTGCCGTGGTGCCGTGGGTCGCGGTCGGTGCCTCCGCGGTCCGCGGTGCCGGTGGTGAGCCGGGGCCCCGGCGGGTGCCGTGGACCGATCCGGTGCGGGGGGCCTCAGCGGTCCGTGGAGTCGTCCGGTGCCGCGTTGTAGCGCTCCAGATAGGCCGCGAACCGCACCAGGTCCTCCTCCGGAAAGTCCACCAGCCGCTCCCGGACGGCCGCCCGGCGGCGGAGGGTGACCTGGCCGAGGATCTCCTGTCCGGCCTCCGTCAGCTGGAGCACCTGGACCCGGTGGTCCTCCGGGTCCAGCCGGCGCTCGATCAGCCCGGCCCGCTCCAAGGCGGCCACCTGGCGGCTCACCGTGGACTTGTCCAGGGCATAGTGCGCCGCGAGGTCGGTGGCCCGGCAGCCGCCGCTCTCCTCCAGATGACCCAGCAGGGTGTACGACACCAGGGACAGCTCGGGGTGCATCCGCCCGGCCGAGGCGCGGGCCCGGCGGGCGAAGACCGTCATCTCGCGCTGGATCGTCTCCACAGCGGCCTCTGCCCTGCTCACGGGCCTCTCCCTCCTCCGGACTTCCCGTTGCAGAGTACAACTCGGGTCCGCGGGCCCGGACCGGCGGTGGGCCTTGGGGTATGGTGACCGTCCGGTCGCGGAGGTCCGCGGCCCCGAACGCGAGGAGGTGAGACCCATATCCGCTGTGTCAGCCGGGGTGCTCTCTCCTCGTGACGGCGCGGTACGCCGGAGGCGGTGACCGCGGGGAGCGCCCTGTGGTTCCGCGCTCCCGAAAGGCATCCATGCCCTCCCGCTCCGCACTCTCCCCCGCCGCCGTCGTCTCCGCGTTGCGCGCCGCCGGGTGCGTCTTCGCCGAGGACGAGGCCGAGTTGCTCCTCGCCACCGCCCGTGACCCCGCCGAACTGGCCTCGATGGTGGACCGGCGCGCGGCCGGGCTGCCACTCGAACACGTCCTGGGCTGGGCCGAGTTCCACGGACTGCGCGTCGCCGTGACGCCCGGGGTGTTCGTCCCCCGCCGCCGTACCGAGTTCCTGGTGGACCGGGCGCTGGCCGAGGCGCCGGACGCGGCCGTCGTCGTGGACCTGTGCTGCGGCTCGGGCGCGCTCGGCGCCGCGCTCGCCGCCGCGCTGGACGGGGCGGAGGTGCACGCCGCCGACATCGACCCGGCCGCGGTGCGCTGCGCCCGGCACAACCTCGCCCCCTACGGCGGCCGGGCCCACCAGGGCGACCTGTACGCCGCGCTGCCCACCGCGCTGCGCGGCCGGGTCGACCTCCTGACGGCCAACGTCCCCTACGTCCCCACCCCCGACATACCCCTCCTCCCCGCCGAGGCCCGCGACCACGAGCCCCCGGCCGCCCTCGACGGCGGCCCCGACGGCCTCGACGTCCTGCGCCGTGTCGCCGGCGAGGCCGCCGCCTGGCTGGCCCCCGGCGGCCGCCTCCTCTCGGAGACGAGCGAACACCAGTCCCCGGCCGCGCTGGCCGCCTTCACCGAGGCGGGCCTGACCGCCCGGGTGGCGGTGTCACGGGAGTGGTCGGCGCACGTGGTGATCGGGGTGCGCCCCTGGCAGGGAGACCCGCACCCGGGTCCGCCCCGCCCTACTCGGGCCGCCCGTCCGGTTCCCGGGCCCGTGCGATGAGCAGTGCGACGTCGTCGTGGTTGTCCGGGCGGTGGAGGGTGTCCAGGAGGGCGTCGCAGGTCTCGTCCAGGGGACGGGCCGGGTCGGTCAGCAGGGAGAGCATCAGGTCGAGGCGTTCGTCGAGGGCGTGATGGCGGGTCTCGACCAGGCCGTCGGTGTAGAGGACCAGTTCGTCGCCGGGGGCGAAGTCGACGGTGACCGTGGAGAACTCGACCCCGCCCACGCCCAGCGGCACCCCGGTGGGCACGTCCAGGAGCTCCGGCGGCCGGCCGGGGCGCACGCGGGCCGGCGGCAGGTGGCCCGCGTTGGCGATGCGGCACTGGCGCAGCCACGGGTCGTGGACGACGTACACACAGGTCGCGATGGAGTGGTCCAGCGCCGAGGTGGTCCGGTCCAGATGACCGAGCAGCACCGCCGGGTCCAGGCCGAGCGCGGTCAGGGTGGCCGTCGCGGTGCGCAGCCGGCCCATGGTGGCGGCCGCGTCGATGCCGCTGCCCATGACGTCGCCGACCACCAGCGCGGTCCGGCCGCCCTCCAGCGGGATCACGTCGAACCAGTCGCCGCCCACCTCGCTGGTGACCCCCGCCGGCTGGTAGCGCGAGGCCACCTCCAGACCGGTCGTCACCGGAGGATCGCTCGGCAGCAGACTGCGCTGGAGGGTGAGCGCGGCGTTGTGGGCGTTCTGGTACCAGCGGGCGTTGTCGATCTGCACCGCCGCCCGGGCCGCCAGCTCCCGCGCGAGCAGCACGTCGTCCCCGTCGAAGGGCCGCGGGTTGCGGGTGCGCTTGAGGTCGAGCGCGCCCAGCACCTCGCCGCGCGCGATCAGCGGTACCGCCAGATACGAGTGCAGGCCCGCCCGCGCCAGCAGCGCCGCCGCCCGCGGTGAGCGCGCGATGCGCGGCAGGTCCTCGTCCTTCACCCGCGGCACCAGCACCGCCTCGGCGGTGCGCACGCACTCGGTGACCAGCCGGTCGGGGGCGTACCGCGCGATCCCGCCCGGCGGATCGGCGGCCCGTACCGCGTCCGAGTCGTCCTCCGGGCGCAGCGCGAGGGCCCGGATCACCGCGGGCTCCGCGGGACCGAGGGTGCTGGGGCGGCCCTCCACCACGGCGTCCAGCAGGTCGACCGCCGCCACATCGGCCAGCTCCGGCACCGCGACATCGGCCAACTCCCGGGCCGTGCGATCCAGTTCGAGCGTCGTACCGATCCGCGCCGAGGCGTCCGCGATCATCGTGAGCCGGCGCCGTGCCGCCTCCGCCGCCACGGAGGCTTGGTGCTGCTCGGTGATGTCCACCATCGAGCAGGCCACGCCGAGCACATGTCCCACGGCGTCGTCCAGCCGGTACAGCGACACCGCCCAGGTGTGGTCCGTGTCCGGGTCGGCGGGCGTGCGGCCCACCACGACGTGGTCGATCAGCGGGGTGCCCGTCGCCAGCACCCGGTGGGCGGCGTCCGCCACCGGGCCGGTGTCCAGCCCCGGCAGGACGTCGCGGAGCGCGCGGCCCGTGTGCTCGGCGGCCGGCAGTCCGCTGATCCGCTCCAGGGCCGGGTTCGCGGAGACGAACCGCAGCTCGGTGTCGAGCACCGCGAGGCCCATCGGGGACTGCTTCACCATCCGCTCGGACAGCGCCACGTCCTGTTCGAGGCGCCGTACCGTCGAGCGGTCGGCGGCGAGCCCGAGGGCGTACACCTCCCCGCGGTCGTCCAGCAGCCGCATGTTGCGGAACTCCACCAGCCGGGTGCTGCCGTCCTTGTGCCGGATCGGGAAGCCGCCGGCCCAGCTCTGCCCGGTGGTCATCACATCGGCGAAGAGCCGGGCGACCAGCTGCATGTGCCGTTCGTGCACCATCAACCGGGCGGCGTACCGGCCGAGGGCCTCCCGCGCGGTGTAGCCGAACAGCTCCTCCGCCTGCGGGCTCCACAGCACGATCCGGCCGGCGGCGTCCAGCACCACCGAGGCCACGCCGAGCATGTCGAGGAGGCCGCCCGGCGGCACCGGTCCGCGCGCGGGCTCACCGCTCTCGGTCGCCGGAGCCCCGGCTGCACTCATGCCACGCACCGCCTTCGCCCGTCCGCACGGCGTGCCGTCCCCCGTGCCGGTTCCCCGTGTCGTGCCGCGCTCACATCCGACTCTCCGCAGCCTTCGCCGTCAACCTCCACCATCCCTCAACCCGGCGGCGGGCGTCCGCCGGAAGGCGCGGGGCACCCCCGGTCACGACGGCCGACTTGGTCTGTACATGGCTATCGCGCGCACGCCAGACTGTGCGCCGTCCGAGTGCGCCCCACCGCCCTTCCAGGAGCCCGCCATGCCCGCGCCCGCCCGGTTACGCCGCCCCGGAGTACTCGCCGGACTCGTCACCCTTGCCGCCGCCCTGTCCCTCGCCGTGCCCGCGCCCGCATCGGCGGCCGGCACCTGGACCGAGACCGGCTCCGACCGCGCCGACCCGCTGACCGAGAGCCAGGGGCTGGCCTCGGTCGAGGTCCCGGCGAACAGTCCCAACCGCTACACCGGCATCGGCACCATCCCGCTCGGCGACTCCGTGCGCGGCTGGAACCACGTCGGCGACCCCGACGCGTCGTACGAGGGCTACTACATCGAGCCCTACCAGCGGGACTCCGGCAACTCGAAGATGTTCCGCGTGCAGGCGCCGGGCGGCGCCTGGTCGGAGTACGTGCACACGCTGAGCCCCGGCGAGGCCATGAACAACTCGTGGGTGGCGATCTCGCCGGACGGCCAGTGGATGCTGTCCGGCGAATGGGGCACGATGGACCGCCTGCTCGTCTTCCCGACCCCGGGCGAGAACCCCTCCACCTCGCCCTCGGCGAACCTCCCGCAGGCGGCCACGGTCCGTCTGGACCACGCGGTCAGAGACGTCCAGGGCTGTGACTTCTCCGGTCCGACGACCCTGCTGTGCTCCTCCGACGACCCCGACGGGGGCCTGTTCGGCATGACCAAGCCGCTGCTGCGGATCGACCTGTCGGCACCGCCGAGCGGCTCCGCGGACGTGGACGGGCACGTCACCGCGCTGCGTCAGCTGCCGCTGCGCAGCGCGTGCCAGGGCTCCTTCGAGGCGGAGGGCATCGACTACGACCGGCGCACCGGAACCCTGCGGGTGATCGTGGTCTCGCCGGGCGTCTGCGTGCTCAGCGACAGCAAGACGTACAGGTTCTCCCTCGGCTGAGGGGGCGGGTGGCGGGCGCGCGGGCGCGGTGTTTTGCTGGGCGGGGGATGGACGTGGTGCGAACGGGGTACCCCGTGCCACCGCAGCGCGGCCACGAAAGGAGCGATCAATGGAGAACAGGGACCGGTCGCATCCGGAATCCGTCATGGTGGAGATCAGCGGATGCTCCAAGGAGGACGCACGTCTCGTCTTCGAGGCGCTGAACTCCTGCTTCGCGTCCGACCGGGGCAAGGACGAGGTGCCCCAGCAACTCCACGAGACCCGCCCCATGGTGTGGCTCGGCACGTACGAGGTCGCGGACACGCCCCGTCAGGGCTGCCCGCCGGTCCACCTCCGCTCGTCCGTCCAGGCGGACGTCCAGGGCGGCTACTGGGCCGTCGACCGCTTCCGCCACACCCTCGACGCCATGTTCACCGTCGAGGAGACCTGCACGGCCTCCGGCGACCAGGAACGCGACCTCCACCTACGCCTGGAGAGCCGCTGACCCGGCGCGCCCCGGCGCCCCGCCACGCCCCGGCCGGTCCCGTACCGGCTGGGGCGTCCTGTGCCGGTCCGGATTCCGGGGCGGCCTGAGCGTTTCGTACGTACCCGTAGGTACGGGGGGTGGTGGTACGGCCCACACGTTTATGCAACTAGTTGCACAAGCGGGTTCGGTTGCTCTACAACAAGAAGCGACCGCACCCGTGCACGGAGGGCCTGAGATGAGCCGTTACCCCCACTTGCTGACCCCGCTCGACCTGGGGTTCACCACGCTGCGAAACCGGGTGCTCATGGGATCCATGCACGTGGGACTGGAGGAGGCCGAGCGCGGGTTCGAGCGGATGGCGGCGTTCTACGCCGCCCGGGCGCGCGGCGGCGTCGGGCTCATCGTCACGGGCGGCATCGCGCCGAACGAGGAGGGGCGGCCGTACGAGGGCGGGGCCAAGCTCACCACCGAGGCGGAGGCCGAGCGGCACCGGGTGGTCACCGACGCCGTGCACCGCGAGGGCGGCCGGATCGCCCTGCAGATCCTGCACTTCGGGCGGTACGCCTACCACCGGGACCTGGTCGCCCCGAGCCCGCTCCAGGCGCCGATCAGCCCCTTCGTCCCCCGTGAACTCTCCGAGGCCGACATCGAGCGGACCATCGACGACTACGTCCGCGCCGCTCGCCTCGCACGGCACGCCGGGTACGACGGCGTCGAGATCATGGGCTCCGAGGGCTACCTCGTCAACGAGTTCATCGCCGCCCGCACCAACCACCGCACCGACCGCTGGGGCGGCTCGTACGAGAACCGGATGCGGTTCCCGGTCGAGATCGTCCGCCGGGTGCGCGAGGCGGTCGGCGAGGACTTCATCATCGTCTACCGGCTGTCCATGCTGGACCTCGTCCCCGGCGGCTCCTCCCACGCGGAGGTCGTCACCCTCGCCAAGGCCGTCGAGGCGGCCGGCGCGACCATCATCAACACCGGCATCGGCTGGCACGAGGCCCGCATCCCCACCATCGCCACTTCCGTGCCGCGCGGCGCCTACACCTGGGTCACCAAGAAGCTGATGGGTGAGGTGACCGTCCCGCTGGTGACCACCAACCGCATCAACACCCCCGAACTCGCCGAGGAGTTGCTGGCCGGCGGCTACGCCGACATGGTGTCCATGGCCCGGCCGATGCTCGCCGACCCCGACTTCGTCGCCAAGGCCGCCGCCGGTACCCCCGAGGCCATCAACACCTGCATCGGCTGCAACCAGGCCTGCCTGGACCACACCTTCAGCGGGCAGCTCACCTCCTGCCTGGTCAACCCGCGCGCCTGCCACGAGACCGAGCTGGTGCTCGCGCCGACCCGGACCAGGAAGCGCGTCGCCGTCGTCGGCGCCGGACCGGCCGGACTCGCCTGCGCCGTCAGCGCCGCCGAACGTGGCCACACCGTCACCCTGTTCGACGCCGGCAGCGAGATCGGCGGGCAGCTCAACGTCGCCCGCAAGGTGCCCGGCAAGCAGGAGTTCGAGGAGACCCTGCGCTACTTCCGCCACCAACTCGCCGCCCACGGCGTGGAGGTGCGCCTGAACACCTGGGTGAGCGCCGCGGACGTGGCCGACTACGACGAGGTGGTCGTCGCCACCGGCGTCACCCCGCGCACCCCCGACATCCCGGGTGTCGACCACCCGCGCGTGCTCGGCTACCTCGACGTGCTGCGCGACGGCGCCGACGTCGGCGACCGCGTGGCCGTCCTGGGCGCCGGCGGCATCGGCTTCGACGTCGCCGAGTACCTCACCGACGGCGGGGACAAGGCGAGCGAGGACCCCGCGGCGTACTTCCGCAACTGGGGCGTCGACATGGAGTACACGGCGCCCGGCGGCCTCACCGAGCCGCGCCGCCCGGCCCCGCCCCGCCAGGTCCACCTGCTCCAGCGCAAGACCGGCAAGGTCGGCGCCGGACTCGGCAAGACCACCGGCTGGATCCACCGCACCGAACTGCGGCACCGCGGGGTCACCATGGTCCCGGGCGTGCGCTACGACCGCATCGACGACGCCGGCCTGCACATCACCGTCGGCGAGGAGAGCACCGTCCTGGAGGTCGACACCGTGGTGCTGTGCACCGGCCAGGAACCGCGCCGCGACCTGTACGAGGAGCTGGTCGCCGTCGGCCGCGGCGCGCACCTGATCGGCGGTGCGGACGTCGCCGCGGAGCTGGACGCCAAGCGGGCCATCAAGCAGGGCACCGAACTGGCGGCGGCGCTCTAGGCCCCCGCCGGGGCATCCCTAGGATGAGCCCATGTCACTCCCGCACGCGATCCTCACCGCCCTGCTGGAAAAGCCGTCGTCGGGACTGGAGCTGACCCGCCGGTTCGACAAGTCGATCGGCTACTTCTGGTCCGCGACGCACCAGCAGATCTATCGCGAGCTGGGAAAGCTGGAGGGCGAAGGGCTCATCCGGGCGCTGCCGGCCGAGCAGCCGGCCCGTGGGCAGAAGAAGAGCTACGAGGTGCTGCCCGCGGGCCGCGCCGAACTGGCCCGCTGGACCGCCGCCGCACAGGACCCCAAGCCGCTGCGGGACACCCTCCTGCTGCGGCTGCGCGCGGCGGCGGTGGTCGGCACGGCGGGTCTGGAGGCGGACCTGCGGCGCCATCTGGAGCTGCACCGGCGGCAGTTGGCCGAGTACGAGGAGATCGAACGCCGCGACTTCCCACCGGAGCGGAACGCCCCCGAGGACCGGCTGCGGCACCTGGTGCTGCGGGCGGGCATCGACCTGGAGACCTTCTGGACGCAGTGGCTGTCCCACGCCCTCGCGGAGTTCCCCGGACCGTCCGACGACGGCGAGACGGGCTGACCGGCTTCCGGGCGCGCCGGGGCCGGACGGCGTGGCGGGCACCGGCCGGTCGCGGGGGGCGTCGGTTTCGAACGGTGGTACGGGCGCCGGCCGGTGACGACGCCGGGGCCATCGGTCGCGCGGGCGCCGGGTGCCGGCCGCCGTGGTCGTGCGGCGTCGTCGCCCGGCCGGGTCCGGCGCCCTGCGCGGGTGCCGGACCCGTGGACGTCGATCCGGCGGGCTCGTTCGCGTCCTTGCGGTTCGAGGGCCGGATCCGGGCGGCGGGGCCGGCGCCGGTCCATGTCGGCGGGCCGGGGCAGGGGGTCAGGGGCGCGTCGGTTTCGAGCGGCGGCGCAGGCACCACACGGCGGTGACGGCGCCCGCGCCCACCAGGGCCGCGCCGACGCCGAGGGTGAGGGGGCCGTAGTCGCGGACGGCGCCGCCCAGGCCGCCGTTGACGCCCCGGGCGGGCGCCGGCTGGACGGGAACCGGGCGGGTGGGCAACGGCCTGGAGGTGGTCGAGAGCGTCGGTGCGGACCCGGCGGAGACGATCACCGCCTGGCTGCCCGCCGTACTGCCGCTGGAGCAGACCACCACCACGGTGTAGGTCCCCGGGCTCACCCCGGACCAGGCCGCGGACTGGCTGACGGTGGTGCCCGACAGCGCCGCCTGGCGGCCCTGGGAGAAGCTGGCCTGACTGCTGGTGAGCAGCGCCGCGGTGCCCCAGCTGCCGTTGATCTGGGTGCACGCGCTGGTGACCACCGAGACGGAGGAGCCGGTGGTGCTGACGGAGATGCCGGAGACCGCTGCGGCCGGCGCCGCGAGCGCGACCGGGAGTGCGGCGGTGGCCGTGAGGGCGAGACCGGAGCGGAGCAGGGATATGGACTTGCGCATTGGCTGGCCTCCGGCGGCACGGCCGGCGGCACGTCCCATGCGCCGCCCAGGGTCGGGAATCATCCGTGCTGCCTGGTCAGCAGCCAACGCGGCCCGGCGGGCCCCCGCACCCGGACGGCATCCGGCCGGGTGACACGGACCCGCCCGCGGCGCCCCGGGATGCGGCCCCCGCCGGGCTGTGGTCAGCGCCCCGTGGTCACGGTGCGCTCCGGCGACCAGCCGCCCCAGGTGCCGTCGGGCAACCGGGCCCGCAGCCGTACCCGGTGCTCCTCCCCGGCCGCGCGGCCCAGGTAGAAGCTGTAGTGCGCCCGGCCGCGCGGCGGGGTGCCGCCCCACTCCAGCGAGGTGGCCGAGGTGCCGTCGAGCCGGATCGCGTACTGCGTGATCACCCCGTCCGTGCTCGGCGGATCCCAGGACAGGTCCAGGTAGTAGGCGCCGTCGGCGCGGTGGGTCGCGGCGGTGAAGCCGGTCGGCGCGGTGGCCCGGCCGTCGTCGGTGCCCGGGGTGGTGAGGCGGACCGGGGCGCTCGCGGGGGAGAGGTTGTCCGCCGCGTCCCGGGCCCGCACCGTGAACACGTACCGGGTACCGGGGCGCAGCCCGGTGACGACCGCGGAGGTCAGGTTCCCGCCGACGCTGTGGATTTGTGTGCCGCCCTGCTGGATGTCGTACGACACCACGCCCCGGTCGTCGTGGGAGGCGCCCCAGGACAGCCGGACCGCCCGGCTGCCGTCGGTCCGTCCGGTGGGCGCCCCGGGCCGGGTCGGCGCCGAGCGGTCGGCCGCGACCCGGGCGGGCGTCCGCGCCCGCACCGGACGGCTCGGCGGCCCGAGCCGTCCGGCCTTGTCCCGGGCCCGCACGGTGAAGGCGTACTCGGTGGACGGCCTGAGCCTGACGACGTCCACCATGCGCTGCGCACCGGGCACCTCGGCCGTCTTGGTGCCGCCCCGGTACACCTCGTAGGAGCGGATGCCGGAGTCGTCCGGCACCGCGTTCCACATCACGTGCACGGAGGTGGCGCTGCCGGCCTGCGCGGTGACCCCGGTCGGGGCGCCCGGCATCCGGCCCTCGTCGCCCGTGTCGGCCCGGCTCCAGCCGCAGGACGCGAGCAGCAGCAGGGCGCCGCAGACCAGCACGAGCGGAAGGGGAACGCGTCGCACGGCTCTGCCTCCACGGTCGGCTCAACGGCGGCCCGGCAATGGTCCGGACCAATATGGCCCGCTCGGCGCGCCCGCGGCAAGGGGCCGGTGCCGAGTGCCCCGCGCGGTTACGTATGCTGAAGGTCCCTGCGGCATGAACTCCCCGAGAGGGCTGGGGAGTTCATGCCGTTGGCGCGGAAACGCTGTCGTCGCCGAACCCGCGCCGGCGCGGGCGGCCGGGGGACCTGGATCGGAGGCGGTCCGGGTTCCCGGCCCCTGTTGTCCCCCTGGAGCCACCCGTTCGGCGGTGGGACCATCACATCCTATGCCCCGAATGCCCGATTTGTTCCCTCACGGGTTGTCAGTAGCGTGCTCCATCCGGCCCCTTGGGGGCGGCCCCTGCGGCCGGGCGTCCGGACCGCGGCCCACAGTGGGCTCGACATGTCCCCGAGGAGAGGGTTCCTCATCGTGCGTGTGCGTGTCCCGACGCTGACGCTGGCCGCGGTCGGCGCGGCCCTGATCGCCCCCGCCACGCTGCCCGGCCCCGCCGCGGCGGTCCCGCCCGAGGCACGGGCGACGACCCACGGCAAGGGCGCCACCCCCGGCGCAGGTCCGCGCAAAAACGTTGCCCCTCGGGCGAGCGCCTCCGCCGGCGCGGCCCGCGAGCACCCGGCCGCCACCCCGGCCCGGAGCACACCGCCCGCCCCCGCCCGCCGCGAGAACGCCCCCGCCGCCGGGGCCCGGGCCGAGGGCGCCGTCACCGCCGAGGACCTGCTGGCCCGGGTCGGCGCCTGCGACCAGATCTCCAAGGGCCTGTACCGCACCGACGAGGACAGCCCCGAGACCGTGCCCATCTGCGGCACCCGGGACGCCGTCTTCTGGAAGGCCGACCTGGACATCGACTGCGACGGCCGGCCCTCCGCGCACTGCAACGCCCAGGCCGACCCGCTGTACTCCCCGGAAACCGCCTTCCACCAGTCCGACGGACGGCCGCTCAGCGCCGAGGAACTGCCCTACATCGTCGTCCCGGCCGCCGGACCCCGCTGGGACCCCGGCGCGCACGGCGTGCGGGGCGGCTCGGTCGCCGCCGTCGTCTACCGGGACCGGGTGCAGTACGCGGTCGTCGGCGACACCGGCCCGGGCGACCTCATCGGCGAGGCGTCCTACGCCACCGCCAAGGGCCTCGGCATCAGCCCCGGGCCCAGCGACGGCGGAGCGGCCTCCGGGGTCACCTACATCGTTTTCAAGGACTCGCGGGCCGAGCCCATCGAGGACCACGCGGCGGCGGTGGCGACGGGGGAGCGGCTGGCCCGGCAGTTCGTGACCGACACGGACGGCTGACCAGCCGCACCACGCTCATGGCGGCCCGTCACACCTTGCGGTAGTCGTACGCCTCCTTCGCCGCCGCCTCCACCCCGTCCAGGTCGGCACCCGCGGCGGCCGTCACCACCGCGGCCACCGCACCCTCCAGGAACGGGGCGTCCACCAGTCGCGTGTTCTCCGGCAGTTCGTCGCCCTCGGCCAGCAGCGCCTTCACGGTGAGCACCGCGCTGCCGAGGTCGGTGAGGACCGCCACCCCGGCGCCCCGGTCGGCCGAGGCCGCCGCGGCGGCGATCAGCTCGGCGCTGGTGCCGAGCCCGCCGCCCTCGGTGCCGCCCGCCGGGGCCACCGGCACCGCCTCGGCCCCGCCCGCGAGCCCCTTGGCCAGCGTCGCGACCGAGGCGGCGACCTCGGCGCTGTGCGACACCAGCACGATCCCGACCAGCTTCTCCTCGCTCACGTCAGCCCTCCGCGGTCTCGGCCAGCGCCGCGATCAGCAGCGCCGACGACGTCGCACCCGGATCCTGGTGGCCGACGCTGCGCTCCCCCAGGTAGCTCGCCCGGCCCTTGCGCGCCAGCAGCGGGACGGTGTCCTCCGCCCCCTTCTCGGCGGCCTCCCGGGCGGCGCCGAACCCGTTCCCGAGCGCCTCCACGGCCGGCAGCAGGGCGTCGACCATGGTCTTGTCGCCGGGCGCCGCCCCGCCCAGCTTCATCACACCCTGCACACCCGCCCGCAGCGCCTCGGCCAGCTGTTCCTCGCCGACCTCGGCGGCCTCTCCGAGCGCCTTGCCGGTCCGGCGCAGCAACGTGCCGTACAGCGGCCCCGAGGCGCCGCCGACCGTCGAGATGAGCTGGCGTCCGGAGAGCATCAGCACGGCGCCCGGCGTGTCCGGCGCCTCGTTCTCCAGCGTCGTCCGTACGGCCGCGAACCCGCGCTGCATGTTGCTGCCGTGATCAGCGTCCCCGATGGCCGAGTCGAGGGCGGTGAGCCGCTCCGCCTCGCGGTCGACGGACGCGGCGGTCGCCGTCATCCAACGGCGGAAGAAGTCGGCGTCGAGCACTGGACCTCCAAACATAGTAAGGGCGTTGAGCGCTGTGTCCGCCGTATCACATCCCCCAGCGCAGCGCCGGGGTGCGCACCGGCGCGTCCCACAACCGCAGCATTTCCTCGTCGACCTGGCACAGGGTCACCGAGGCGCCCGCCATGTCCAGGGAGGTGACGTAGTTGCCGACCAGGGTGCGCACCACGGCCACCCCGCGCTCGGCCAGCACCCGCTGCACCTCGGCGTTGAACCCGTACAGTTCCAGCAGCGGGGTGGCGCCCATGCCGTTGACCAGGACGAGCACGGGGTTGTGCGGGGACATGTCCTCCAGGATCGCGTTCACCGCGAAGTCGGCTATCTCCCCGGAGGTCATCATCGGCCGCCGCTCCCGGCCCGGCTCGCCGTGGATGCCGATGCCCAACTCCAGCTCGCCCACCGGCAGGTCGAAGGTGGGGGAGCCCTTCGCCGGGGTGGTGACGGCGCTGAGCGCCACGCCGAAGCTGCGGGAGTTCTCGTTCACCCGGCGGGCTATCGACTCCACCTGCTCCAGCGGCCGCCCCTCGGCCGCGGCGGCACCCGCCAGCTTCTCCACGAACAGCGTCGCCCCGGTGCCGCGCCGCCCGGCCGTGAAGAGGCTGTCGGTGACGGCCACGTCGTCGTTCACCAGCACCTTGGCGACCTGGACGCCCTCGTCCTCGGCCAGCTCCGCCGCCATGTCGAAGTTGAGCACGTCGCCCGTGTAGTTCTTCACCACGAACAGCACCCCGGCGCCGCTGTCCACGGCGGCCGCCGCGCGCACCATCTGGTCGGGCACCGGCGAGGTGAACACCTCACCCGGACAGGCGGCGGACAGCATGCCGGGGCCGACGAACCCGCCGTGCAGCGGCTCGTGCCCGGACCCACCGCCGGAGACCAGCGCGACCTGTCCCGCCACCGGAGCGTCCCGGCGGACGATCACCCGGTTCTCCACGTCCACCGCCAGGTCCGGATGCGCGGCCGCCATCCCGCGCAGCGCGTCCGCGACGACGGTCTCCGGCACGTTGATCAACATCTTCATGCCTGTCTCCCAGAAAGCTCGCAGGTGGTCCCTGACCGGTGTTTTCCCTGTTCAGGCCGGGTGGGACCAGGTGGGTGGTCGGAGCCTTGCACCTCAGTATCGGTCTTGTGGCCCCGAAGGTCATGTGCGCTGCCGCATTCCGCGGCGCCGACGCCCTCCCGAACGGGCCCCGGCGGCGCGTGCCGTGGCCGCCGCCCCGCCGGGCCCATCAGGCGTCACCACCGGCCGGTCGGGGCAGCTCGACCACGACGAACGCATGACGCAGCGCGGCCGCCGGGTCCTCGCCCGCGGTCCCGCCGCCGGGCGGTGCGTTGCCCTCGGAACGGGCGGTGACCTCGATGTCCGCCAGGAGCGTGACGGCCTCTTCGCCGGTCCCCAGCCGCTCCAGGTGGACCGCGAGGGCCGAACGGAACAGGTCCGCCACGCCGTCCGCGCGTGCCTGCCCGCGCCGCAGCGCCTCGCCGAAGTGGGGGAGCCCGCCGCGCATGCCGTCCGCGTGGCCGACCACCGTGACCCTCGGCGGCGGGAAGCCCGCACGTACGTTCGCCAGCGACGCCCACGCCACCTCGGCGGCCAGCCGGTGCACCGTCTCCCGCTGCGCCCCCGTCGGCTCGGACGAGCCGTCCGCGAACTCGACGCTGCCGATGGTCAGCCGTTCACTGCGGTACGGCGCCGCCGGCGGGGCGGTGTGCGGCACGACGGGGGCCGTGACCTCGGGTTGCGCCTGCGTCTGTGTCCGGGGCTGTGTCTGCGTCCGGTTCTCGGTGGGCGTCTGCTGCCGCAGCGGGGTCCGGGGCGCCCGGGGCGACACCTCGGAGTGGTCCGCGCGGGCGTCGTGCACCGCGACCGTCGTACGGCGGCCCTGCTCCTGGTCGGCGCCCTTCGGCGGGCGCTCGGTGGTGACCGTGACGGGGAAGTCGGCCGCGGTCAGCCGCTGCCGGGGAGAACCGTGCTGGTAGTTGATGAGATACCGGTCCAGCCGGTCCCGCAGTTCCCCGTGCACGGCCTGCGCCCGCTGCTGCGCGGCGTCGGGCAGGGCACCGCCCAGCGTGGGGCGGCGGGCGTTGCCGCGCCCGGTCACCGTGATCCGGGGCAGCGGCAGCCCGTTGTGGTGGTTCCACAGCCCGGTCCGGGTCGCCAGCTCGGCCACGTAGTTGAGCTTGCGCCCCTCGTCCTTGCCGATCTGCCGGGAGCCCTCACGGAACCCGATGTCGATCTTCGGAAGCCGGTGACCGTGCACGATCACCGCGGTCAGCGGGTTGGCCTCGGCCGAGCGGTCCGAGGTGAGCAGGTCGGCGCTGACCTCGTGCATGGTCTCGCCGGGCCGCTGGGAGAACATCCGGAAGTGCCACAGGTCGCTGCCCTTGGCCAGCTCCGAAGCCTGCTTCATGCGCGCCTCGGCGGCCTTGAGCGCCTTGTCGAACTCCGCGGCGGCGCTCGCGTGCTCCGGGGTGCCCGGAGCCGCCCCGTCGACCTTCCGCCGGGCGTCCGCCGTCCTGGTCAGCGCGTCCACGAGGGCCAGATGCCGCTCCAGCCGCTTGACCCGCGCCTCGTCGGCGCCGGCCGCCCGCGCCTGGTCCAGCTCTTCGTCGATGGCCCGGTGCAGCCTCCGGAACCCGCCCGGGGTGCCGTGGCGCAGCGTCTCCGACACGGCCGTCTTCACGATGCTCGCGACGTGCGCGCGGCGGGCGAAGTTCTCCAGGGTGATCTGGTGCCTGCCGTCCTCGCTGGAGAGCACGACGGTGGCGAAGTGGTAGCCGTAGTGGCTGCCCTCCGGCTCGCCGGGCTTCGCGTAGTTGTGCGCCAGGCTCGGCAGGCCGTTCTCGTCCAGCGCGTTGATCGAGTGCACCAGGTAGGCCTCGCCGACCTTCGCCCAGGCGTGCTCGTTGATGCCGATCTCTCGCGCGGCGGCGGACAGCGCGTCGCGCCGCGGATTGACCAGCGGGTCGTAACTCAGCGCGCTGCCGTAGGACTTGCCCGGGGTCGGGCCGTCGCTCTCGGCGATGAGCCGGTCGTCCCGCCGCACCTGGTCGACGGCCCACGACGGGCCCAGCGGCCCGGTCGGCCGCTCGCCGTCGGCCACCAGCGAGAGGGACTCGGCGAGGTGGTGGATGCCGGTGACCTCGGTGCGGCCGAGGGCGTTGATCGGAGCCTTGTCCAGGCTCGTGCCGTCGGGGCCGCGGAAGACCACGTGCGAGGCGGGGGCGCCGCCCGAGACCATCTGGGCGAAGTCCCGGCAGATCTCCTCCTCCGACTTCCCGGAGCGGGTCAGGAACCGCGGTGTGACGCGCACCAGTTCACGATGCCCACCCTGGCCGTCGGCAACCCGCAGCGTGAGGTCCCCTGCCTCCAGCCGTACCAGGGAGCCCGCGAGCGCCAGCCGCCGGTTGGACGCCTCGATCGCCTCGGCAGTGGCGAACACCTGCTGGCCGTAGCCGCCCTCACGGTGCGCCAGCGACAGGTCCTGTGACACATGGAGCGGCGGGTGGTCCCCGACCAGCGTCCGCTGGTGCCCCTGGGAGGGCACCCACAACGAGGGCACGTCGCCCGAGCGGCCGTAGGCGAAGGTGGCGAAGTTCATGCCGGTGGGCTCTTCGAACAGCACCGTGCGGGGATCGGCCCCGATCACCTCGTAGTCGCTGGTCGTCAGCGGGCGGGCCCTCAGCCGGTCGAGCAGGTTCGCCGGTGCCAGGGCCGACTCGTGGCCGCCGGGGTGCGGCAGCAGCTTGCTCGCGTAGTCCGGGCCGGCGGGTTCGTGCTCCGGCGTCGGGGCTTCGTGTTCCGGCGTCGGGGAGCCGAAGCCGAAGTCGAACAGGTCCAACGGGCCGCGCGGGCCGCCCAGATGCAGCGCCCAGCCGCCGCTGCCGCCCGTCAGGTCGAGCAGTTCGTCACCGGTCCGCCAGTCGAGCACCGGGTGCACCTGCGAGTCGGTCGACCACACCGCCGTCCCGGCCCGGTCCGCGACCAGCCGCGCCAGCTCCTGGTCCTGCCCGTGCGAGACCACCAGCACGATGTCCTGGTCCGCGCCGCGCAGCGGGTCACGGGCCACCAGCTCGGCGAACTCGGCCTCGGACACCTGGACCGTACGCCCGTTCAGCCGCAGCGCCAGCCCGTCCGGGGTCCGGTCGGCGGCCGCCACGTAGGGGCTGCGCCACGGTGCCGTGTGCCGCGTCTGCTCCCCGTCGGAGCCGGTCGTGGTGTAGCGGGTGAGGTCCGACGGCACCGTGCGCGAGGCCGTCCAGTCGCGGCCCACGTGCGCCGAGCCGCCGTGCAGCAGGGTGTCGTCGCCCAGCGCCTGGTGCGTGGTGGCGAGGAAGTGCGCGCCGAGCGCGGCGGCGTCCCGCGTCGCCTCGGGACCGGCGAGCGCGGTGAGTTCCAGCAGATCCCGGTAGTCCTGCGCGGTGGGCGCGCCGTCGAGGTGGAGCACCTGCTCGGCCAGCACCTCGACGGGGGGCCGCTGTTCCGCGTCCGGCGTGACGTGTGCCAGGTCCATCGACTGGAGGGTCAGCAGGGCGTTGTGGACCCGGTCGTACCCGTCCTGGTCGAGGGTGTCGCCGTACAACTGGTCCAGCCAGTCGTACTCGCGCCTGCGGTCATCGGTGTACTCCGCCAGGATCTCCGCGTAGTCGAAGTCCTCCGAGTCCTCCTCCCCGGACCGCTCGTGGACGCCGTGCGGCACACGGGGGTCCCGGGTCCGCCCCTCCTGCTCCTGCTCCCCGTCGTGCCGTCCGGGATCGGTCACCGGGTCGACCCAGACGTGCCGCCGGGTCACCGGCGGGGCGGCCGCACGGGCCTCCTGCCAGCGCGGGTCCTGCGGGCCGAAGGCGGTGTGCGCCGCGTCGGCGCCGGGATGTACGACGGTCTCGGGTACGTCGCCGACGAGCGCCCCGAGCAGTTGGAGGTGCCGTCCGCGCAGCCCGCCCTGGGCGAGGCCGTCCGGCGCCGGCCGGTGGAAGTCGCCGAGCAGGCTGCCCGTCACCCCGGCCCGGCCCGGACCCTCGCCGTCGTCCTCCCGGTACTCGTCGCGCAACCCGAGCTGATGGCCCAACTCGTGCGCGTACGCGACCGGTTCGGCGTCCGGCCACCATGTGTGCTGGTCCATCGGGCGGTCGTGGCCCGCGAGGTCCACCACCAGATGGGGCTGGTCGTCCGCCGCCACGCGCTCCACCGTGACGTGCAGTCGGCTGCCGTCGGGCAGGCGGTGGCCGGGACCGTTGTAGAACTCCTCGGTCCCCTGGACCAGCCGTTGCCAGGCGGTCTCGGGGTCGTGCTCCGAACCGCCCCGGAAGGCGACCCGGACCGTCAGATCGGTGACGGCGGTGTCACCGGCGCGGAACACCCGCGCGTCGAAGGCGGAGCGCACCACGAAGCGGGGTGACTGGTCGCGGGGACGGCGCGGAGCGGCGCTGCCGGTGACGGACCCGGGTGCCTTCGGCGCCCTGGGGGCGACCTCGTCGTCGGCGACCGTCGTGGTGTGGCGCGTCGGCAACTGGGCGGCGTCGTAGTGGCTGTGGCCGTCGTAGTGCACGTCGACCGTGCGGCCGGTGTGTCCGGGGCCGGTCGTCTCCATGGTGGTCGTGCCGTCGGGCAGCAGCCGGAAGGTGCGCAGCCGGGTGCCGAGGGTGTGCGCCACCAGGGCGGGGAAGACCTCGCCCTCGTCGGTGTTCCAGGCGCCGTTGCCCGGCACCCAGTTCTCCACGGCCCGGACCAGCGCCTGGTGCTCGGCCGGCGTCAGCGGCTGGTGCAGCGAGGTGTCCACGACGGCGTCGACCAGGGACTCCTTGCTGTCGATGTGGTCGAGGCTCAGCGGCTCGCCGTGCGCGGTCAGATAGTCGAACTGGGCGTGCGGCGCCAGGGCGTCGTCGTGCAGGACCCAGTGGCCGAGCTTGTTCGTCGTCTCCGGGACCTCGGCCGCGGCGGCCTCGGCGGCGTCCCGCGGGGAGAGGTGGTGCGGTGCGCCCGTCAACTCGCGGGTGCGGGCCTCGATGTAGAGGGTGCGCAGGGCCCGCGGGTGGAGCCAGTCGGGTGACATGACACGGTCGACGCCGTAGCGCCCCAGCCGCGCGCGCAGTTCTGCGGGGCTTTCGGTACGCAGCTGCCGCTGGAGCCGGTCCACCTGGACGCGCCGGTACACCTCCGCGACCTCGCGCGGCAGTTCGTGCGCGGGGGTCGACCGCAGACCGTCCAGCACCATCCGGTGCAGGTTTCCGGCGGCCCGGCCCAAGGGGCTGTGCGGGTCGACGGCCGTCTGCTGCCGGGTGCCGATCTGCTGGAGGACGGCGTCGTGCTGGGCGCGCGCGTCCCGCGGGGTGCCGTTGTGCAGGGCGGCGGGCCAGTGCTCGGGCGGGGTGCTCGCGAGCACGGAGTACAGCAGGCAGCGGCCGTCGCCGGGGACCTTGAGGCGGGGCGGGGCCGGGGGCGCGGAGGAGGTGTCCTCGGACTCGTCGGGCCTCCGGTCCTGCTTCGGTGCCTCGGCGTCCTTGTCCTCGTGCTGCCGCTCGGGCTCGTGCTGCTCCTGCTGCTTCTGCCCGGAGTCCTCGGGGGGCTGTTTCTGGGTGTCGGTCGTGTCCTTGGGAGTCTGCTTCTCGGTTCCGGTCGTGTCCTTCGGGACCTGCTTCTCGGTCTCCTTCGGGTCCTCGGGAGTCTCCTTCGCCTCCCCTGAGGTCTTCGGGTCCTGCTGCTTCTCCCCGGTGGGCTCGGGGGGCCGGTGCGGTTCGGTGGGCTTCGAGGTCTGTGTCTGCCGCTTGTTCTCCTCCGGCGTCTTCTCCGGCTCCGTGACCGGGTCCTCGGTCTTCTTGGCCGTCCAGTAGTAGACGTGCCCGTCCGTGTGCGCCGTGTTCCCGTAGGTGCCGTTCTCGTCGTACTTCTGCGTGGACAGCCTGACCGGCTGCCGCATCAGCACCTGGGGGCCCTTGAGCGTGGCCTTGCCCGGCTCCGCGGCCGTCTTGCCGTGCGGCACGACCGGCGGGGGGAGGGTGCGGGTCGGCACACCCGGGGCGCGGGTCACCGGGGACTTGCTCTCGAAGGTCTGGTCCCGGTCCAGTTTCATGGCGTTGGTCGGCAACGGGACGATGACGTTCGGGTTCTTGGTGGTCACCGGGAACGCGAGGGGCGTCAGGTTCGCGTTGACGCCGTTGCTCGCGGTCGTGGCCGACTCGTGCTCGGTGGCGACGGTGATCTCGTCGCTGCCGTCGTCCCGGGTGGAGATCTCCTCCGCCTCCCCGGTGGGCTGGAGGCGGACCTCCAGCCCGGTCCTCCCGTCGCTGCCGAGCGGCACCGTGCGATAACCGCCGGCGGAGTCCTTGAGCTGGTGGAACACCGTGGGCAGGGTGCTCGGCCCCAGGGTGCGGCGCAGCGAGACCTGCTGCTCGAGCGGCAGGCGCTGCTCCTTCACCAGGGGGTTGGCGTCGTCCAGCCGGGGGTCGGAGACGAAGGAGGCGATCAGCTTCTGCGCCTCCTTGGGCGTCATGGCCCCGGCCCAGTGGCCGAGGGTGGAGGCGGCCGAACCCAGGCCCGAGGAGATGGCCGAGCCCGCCTTGCCCAGCATGCCGTCCCCCCAGGGCCGGGGCGTGGTGAGCACCGTTTGCGCCTGGTCGTACAGCCCGGTGTGGTTGTCGAAGCCCACCAGGTCGTGGGCCGAGTCCAGGGACGCCTGCCAGCGCTCCCGGTCCTCCTTGGAACCGGTGAGGGGCTGCAACTCGACGGTGTCGCCACCGTCGTGCGTCGTGGGCTGCGGTGTCTGCTCCTGCGTCTGCTGCGGCGTCTGCTGCTGGGTGTGCGGCTTCTGCTGGTGTGCGGCGGCCTGTTCGGCGGTCTCCGTCAGCGACTTGGGCACGTAGACGTGGACCCGCCACGACGGCTTCACCGGGCGGGGCTCGGCGAGGTTCACGAAGCGGCCGTACTCGGTGCGCTGGGTCACCGTGACCTCGAAGCGCATCGAGTTGCCGAACTTCACCGTGTCGCCGAACTTCGACGTCTTGTGGTCGACCTTGGTGGTGACGCCGGTCTCGGCGCTCTTGGTCCGGGTGCCCTCACCGCCCCCGGTCGGCGCCCAGGCCGCGCTGCCGAGTCCGCCCTTGCTCTCCTCCGCCTTGACGGCGGCGGCGTCCTGGCCGGGCTTCGGCTTGACGACCGGGGCGTAGGAGAGGCGGAGGTTGCCGTCGGCGCCCAGCGACCAGTTGTGCCCCGCGCTGCCCTTGACGGTCTGTGCGATGCCCACCTTGCGGGTGGTGTCCCCGGTGGAGTGGTCGCCCTCGTCGGTCCACTTCCCCTCGGGGATGCCGCGGACCAGCACCTCGGTGATCACCCGCTGGGTGCGGGACTCGTGCACGTGGTAGTCGAGGATGCCCCGGCCCACCAGGTCCTCGTAGTTGGCCGACAGGTTCTCCGGGGAGAAGGTGTCCGCGAACGGCAGCGCCGCCTCCGGCACGGGGGCGACCTGGTCCAGCTTGCGGATCTGCCGGTCGATCTCGCCGAGGATCTCGTCCGACTTGGGGATCTCGGCGGTGGCGCCGCCCAGCAGCCCCTTGGCGAGCAGCGGCGCCTGCCGGGTCCCCGGCTGGGTCGTCCCGCTCCCGGTCCCGTCGCCGAGCTTGCGCACGTCGTCGTCGGACAGCAGCACCAGCACCCGGTGCTTGCCGGTCTGCGGCTCCCCGAGGAAGACGTTGCCCTTGGCGTCGGTGACCCTGCCCTGCACGGTGACGTCCGCGTCGGCCTCGTACACGTGCCAGGTGCCCTTGTACGCGGCCTTGCGGGAGGTCGTCATCTTGTGCTTGACGTTCTCGCCGGTGTTCTGGCCGGCGCCGCCCTTGCCCTTGACGCCGCCGCGCGCCTGGAAGGACGCGTCGGGGCTGTCCTTGGACGGGAAGCGGCCGACGTCGAAGCCGAGTCCCGCCTTGAACGCGACCGTGTTCTTGTCCGCGACCTGGGTGGACACGCTGGTCTTGGTCTCGATCTCCAGCTTGCCCACGCCGGGCAGCGTCTCGCGGAACCGGAAGTTGCTCAGCCCGGTGCGCGTGGACAGCCCGACGGTGTCCCGGTTGCGGCCCGAACCCACCTGTTCATCACCGCTGTTGGCCCAGCCGCCGTGCGAGGCGGAGACCAGGGACCGCAGGTGCTCCGCGTCGGTGAGCCCGTCCAGGGCGTCCTTCAGCTCGGGCACCCGGGTGTTCCCCAAGGGGCCCGTCTTCTTCTGGAAGGCGCTGGTCAGGGACTTCTGCGCCTGGTCCCGGAACTCCTCGGAGCCGGTGACGAACCGGACGGAGTGGCGCTGCGGCAGCGTGTCCAGGGTGGGGATGGTCCGCGGCGGCGGGGTGGTGTCGTCGGTCGTCTTCGGCGGGCGCGCGACCTCGACGGTGAGCGGGCCTTCGGGCCGCACCGGCTTGATCCGCTGCATGTGTGCCGAGGGCGCCTCGGTCGACAGCCGCGTGGTCGGCTGCTTGGGGTCCTCGACGCCGACCATCACCTTGAACGTCACCGGGTGCGCGTAGACGTCGGCGTCCGCCTCCAGGGAGAACTGCCGCTTCACCTCGGTCTCGGTGCCCATGGTGAGCCCGTGCGAGGGGTTGTGGGCGGTGATGTCGAGGCTGCCCATGGTGAAGCCGCGCGTGACGTCCGGGTGGTCCAGCGAACTGCGCACGTTCCCGGCGAGGTTGACGACGTGCTTGGAGCTGCGGGTGACGGACTTGTCGGCACCGGTGGTGCGGGTGCCGGACGTCTTCGTCGTCGACTTGCCGGAGCCCACGTGATCGCCCTTGGCCGGCTCGGCTTTGATCACGATCTCGTGGTTCTTGCCCGAAAGCCCCGGCAGATGGGAGCCCTTCAGGGTGATCCGGTAGGTGCCGTCCAGCAGCTTCGGCGCCGCGCCGCGCAGCCGGGAGGGGGCGAGCTGCCGGCGCAGGTCACGCAGGTTGTCCCAGGCCTCGGGGGTGACGCGCGGATGGTTCGGGGCCGTGGGGTCCGCGTGGATCGCGCCGGGCGGCGGCAGCACGCCGGGGTGGTTCTGGTGCATTTCGAGCACGATGTGGTCCTCCAGCTCCGTCGAGCCGGGGACGTGGAGGAACGTGGTGCGCGGGGCCGCGACCGGGTCGGTGAGCCGGGTGGGTTCGAGGGACGGCTGCCGGTCGGTCGTGGCCGGGGCGGTCAGGTCGTGCGGGACCGCGCGCAGCACCTCGCCGTGCTGCGGGTCGATGGTGAGGACGACATCGCCGTTCGGCCGGACCGGCGGCTGCTCGGACGGCGGCGGGGAGTGGTCGCCGATCGCCGTGGTGGTGGTGCCGTGCAGCCCGTCGCGGCCCGGCTGGAAGTGGTGCCGCACCAGCTGGACGCGCAACCGCGCCTGGGTGGCGACCAGGTCGGCCTTGCCGGTCTGCTCGTGGCTGGACTCGCTGCCGACGGCGTTCTTGCCCTTGGTGCCGTGGGCGAGGTTGCTGGAGCCGGTGTAGCCGGCGGTGCCGGTCAGCCAGGTGGACCGCGAGCTGTCCTGCGCCTTCCACACCTCTCCGGTGGCGCCGCCGCTGAGCCCCAGCGACCAGGAGCTGTTCTCCGTGCGGTTCTGCCCGTGCTCGCCCGACGACTTCGAGCCCACGGTGGCCTTTTCGTCCACGGTGTGCAGGGCCTGAGAGCCGTCCGGCTCGACCGTCAGAACCAGATGGGCCTTGCTGCCGTCGCTCAGCGTCAGCGTCTTCGACAGCAGCCCCTTGCCCGAGGCGTGCTCGAACTCGTTGAGGACGTTGGAGGGTTGGAAGAAGTCCTCGATGTCCTGGTGCGCGGTGCCGTCCGGGCGGCCCTCGTGCGGCAGCGCCTCGTAGACGGCGTCGCGGGCCGAGTTCAGCCCCGTGATCGACACGGGGTGGCCGGAGGCGGGCTTCTTCGCGTTCGTGCCGGTGCCGGTATCGGTTCCGATGCCGGTGTCGTTCGTCCGGGCGGGGTCCCAGCCCTGCCAGGTGCGCGGCCGGCCCGTGGCCAGGTCCTGCGGGCGGGGCACGTCGGCGCGGACCTGGCCCTTGATGGCGTCGTCCGTGCCCGGGGCGTGCAGCGTGGTGCCCTCGGGGTCCGTGACCTTCACCGTGTAGGTGAACTCGGAGGTGTAGCTGTCGGTCTTGCCGGTGAAGGCGAACTGGTTCGCCGTCTGCGTCGAGGACTTGACCGTGGTCTCGCGGCCGTGGGTGGCGCCGCCCAGCTTCACGGAGGGGGCGACCAGGGCGGACAGCTGGGGGTTGACGGGTCGGACGATCGTCGGCCCCAGCTCCAGGCCTGCCTCGGAGGAGGTCATCTCCGTCTTGCGCGGGGTGGACTCGTGCGTCGACTCGACGGGCACGTCGAAGCCCTCGCCGTCGTTGTCCTTGGCCGCGTCGGTCTTCGGGTCCAGCCGCCAGGCGGAGGCGGTCGCCCCCACCTCGACCTCGTACGGCCTGCCGCCCACGTGCACGGTGAACCGCCAGCCGCCGTTGACCATCTGGCCGTGCTGCTTGCGGAAGTTGGCGGGGTCGAGGGCCGCGTCCAGGCGCTGGGTGACGGACGTGTCCCCGGCGTGGTCGCGCAGCAGGGCCTCGATCCGGGCGCGTACCGCGTCTGGGCCAGGCTCCTCGGTGATCTTCTTCCCGGCGAGGGTGTCCCGGTGCCGCCCGTCCAGCTCCGGGTCGGGCTCCTTGGCCGGGGGCTCGGGGGGCTTCTGCTCCTGCTCGTCCTTGGGGGTGACGGCGGGGTCCTTCCGGTCCTCTTGGCCCTTCCCGTCCTCCTGGCCGTCCTTGTCCTTGCGCTCCTCCTGCTCCTTCTGCTCCTCGTGCTTCTCCGGGTCCTGCGGCTTCTGCTCCTTCTGGTCCTGCTCCTCCTCCTGCTTCTGCTGCTGTTCCTTGGGCTCCTGGGGCTCCTGCCGGACCTCGCCGTCGTCCTTCTGCTGGTGCTCGTCCTTCGGCTTGTCCTCTTGTTTCTGCTGAACCTCGTCCTTCTGGTCGCCCTTGTCCTTGTCCTTGTCCGCGTCCCGGTCCTGGCCGGCCTGGTTGTCGTCCTCGCCCTGCTTCGGCGGCTCGGACGTCTGCGTGTCCTCGTGCGGGTGCGGGGTCACCGGTTCGGGCTGCCGGGTGGGGTCGGACACCGGGTCCACCCACGTGTGCGTCCGCGGGACCGGCTGGGCCCCGGCGCGCGACTGCCGCCAGGCCGGGTCCTGCGTCGGGTCGTCGTACTGCTGCCGCGTGCCCTGCTGCCCGGTGGTGGACTCGGGCAGCTTCGGCGGGACCGCCTCGCCGGTCAGGTCCTGGGGGTGCGCCGCCGTCAGGTGGTCGCCGCCGTGGCCCTGCCGGGCGAGCAGGTCGTCGTGGCCGGCCGTGAGGGCGCCCAGCAGCCGCAGGTGGCGGTCGCGCAGCCCGCCGGGGGTCAGACCCTCGTGCTCCGGGGCCCGGTGGACGTCGCCCAGCAGGCTGCCGAGGATGTGCGGCCGCTGCGGCGCGGTCTCGTCGGCGTACTCGTCGCGCAGCCCCAACTGGTGCGAGATCTCGTGCGCGTACTCGACCGGCTTGGCCCCCGGCGTCCAGTTGCGCTGGTCCATGCCCTGGTCCGGGTCCACCAGGTTGACGGTCAGATGGGGCTTGTCGTCGGCGCCGACGCGTTCGACGGTGACGTGCAGCCGGTCACCGTTGGGCAGCGTGTACTTCGGGTCGTTGAAGTACTGCTTGACCCCCTCCTGCGCCCTGCGCCAGACGTCCTCGGCGTCGTGCGATCCCGAGCCGTCGTCCTTCAGCGCCACGCGCACCGTCAGCTCGGTGTACGGCGTGTCGCCGACGGTGAAGCGCCGCTGGTCGAAGCCGGAGCGCACCACGTAGCGCGGGGTCCGGTCCACCCGCATCCGGGGCGGCCCCGAGGGGCCGCCGGTACCGGCCGCGTGGCGCAGGTCGTCCAGGTCCCTGGTGCTGGGGACCGGGTGGTTGGCCGGGTGGGTCGGGTCCTCGACCGGGGTGTCCTGGTGGGCGACGAGCTGCTGGTCCTCCTGGACCTGCCCGTGGCTCCCGTGACTCTCCGAGGGGGGCTGCGTCGTGGCCTGCTCGTCGGAGTCGGCGCGGGGGACGTGGGTGTCCTGCACCGGAACCCGGAGCGGCCCGCCACCGCCGGAAGTCCCGTGCGGCACAGGCGCGTTGTGCTGCGGGGGCGTGCTGTCCTCGACGACCGGCGGCTGCTCGTCGGACCCGGTGGTGATGCGGTCGAGGTGACCGGGGGACTCGGCGGTGGCGGTCGGCCGCGCCAGCTCCTGCCGCAGTCCGCCGGTGCGCTCGTCGTACGTCAGGTGCGAGGACAGCTCGTCGCGGGTGTCCTCGATCCGGCGTGCGGTGTCATCGGGGTCACCGGAGTGCAGGCCCAGCAACTGCTCGGCATGCCGGTTCCGCAACTCCTCGATGCGTGCGGTCAGTTCGCGCACCCGGTCCTGTCGGTCCAGCTCGCGTTGCCGCAGGTGCTGTTCGAGCTTGTCGAGGGCGTCCTTGGCCTCAGGCTCGGTGGCCGCGTCCCGGGCGCGGGCGCGCAGCTCGGCGGCGCGCGGATCGTTCTCGCCGTCGTGCAGGGCGTCGAGGCGTTCGCGCAGTTCGCGCTCGGAGGGCCGGTCCTCGGTGTCGTCCGACGTGAGCCGGTCCAGGCGCTGTTGGAGCTGCTGGTCCACCCGGTACTCGTGCAGCTCGCGCAGCGCCCGGTCGGCCTCCTCCGGAGAGTCCGCCCGGTCCACCCGGTCGCGCAGATCGCGTTCGTGGTCGTCCGCGCCGTCGTTCAGGGCGTCGAGACGCCGGCGCAGATCCTCCTCGCTGCCGGGCTCCGGGCGCCGATCCGTTGTCGGCTCGTCCGACGTGAGCCGGTCGAGGCGCTCTTGCAGCTCCTGGTCCCGGCGGTGCTCCTCCAGGTCCCGCAGGGCGAGGTCCGCCTCCTCGGGCGTCCTGGCGTGGTCGAGGCGCTCGTACAGCGCCGCCGTCTCGGGGTCCGGGTCCGTGGAGGTGCGCAACCTGGCCAGCCTGTCGCGCAGTTCGGCGTCCTGGCGCGCCTCGTCCAGCCGGGCGCGCAGCCGGTCGGCGGTGGACCCGTCGGTGGTCAGCGCGAGCCGCTGCCGCAGGTCCTCCACCTCCCGGTGGAACGGGCGGGGGGCGTCCCGCCCGGTCAGCGCCTCGGCGGGGACATGGCTCTCCACGTACGCCGAGTACTCGTTGAGCCGGCTGTCCAGCAGCTCGGAGTCGCCCGAACGGTGGGCCTGTTCGACCGCGTCGACCTTGCTCTGCCACTCCTCCTTGGAACCGGTGAGGTTCGTCAGCCGGTCGAAGCCGCCCCGCGCGTGCTCGTGGAACGCCTCGTAACGCTGGTCGACGGTGCGCGTTTCGACATGGTCGCGGAAGGCCGTCAGGTGCTCCCCGGCGCGCTCCCAGTCACCGGACGCGACGGCCTCCCGCACCGCCCGGGCGTACGCGGTGCGGTCGGCCTCGGACATGCCCGCCGTACGCGCGGCCCGGTCGAGGTCCGTCAGACGCTGCCGTACCCCGGCGTCCGGCGACACGGGCCGGGTCGTCGGCGGCGTCGGCGCCTCGTGCAGCGGCCCCGGCGGGCCCGGGTCGTGCGTGGGCACCACGATGCCGTCCAACCGGGTCAGCTGCTCGGTGACATGGGCCGAGGAGCCGTCCTCGACGGCCTCCGGGTGCGGGGTCGTACCGGGCTGGTGCCGGGGGACCTCCGGGAAGGAGGGCAGGTGCGCGCCGTCGGTGGGGTGCGGGGCGGGGGGCGTCGCGGTCCGGTGCTGCTGGGGGGCCGTGGTGTTCTCGGTGGCGGGCGCCTGGGAGCGGGGTGCGCGAGGGGCGACCTCGTGCTGCGCGGGGTGGCTGGTGGTGGAGTGGCCGGTGGTGGCCGTCGGGCGCGTCTGGGTGGACTCCTGGTGCGGGGTGGACTCCGTCTCCGGACGCGAGGTGGACGACGACTGGAGGCCGTGGACCGGGTTGGGGGCGCCCGTGGACTCGGTCGGCGGACGGCCGCCTTCCGCCACCGGCGTCTGCGACCGGCCCGGCCCTGTGCTCGGCTGCGGAGTATTGCCGACGGCGTGGGGGCTCTGCGGGCTCTGGGTGGTGGCGGGTGCCTTGGCCGTGGGCTGCGGCTGGTTGGCGGTGGTCTGGGGCGGCGGCTGGTGCGTCGCGGTCGTCTGCGGCTGCGGCCGGCCGACGGTGGTGGCCGCGGGCTCGGGCTGACCGGTGGTGGTCTGGGTCTCGGGGTGCTGGTCCGCGGTGACCTGGGGGGCCGGCTGGTTGGTCGTGTCCGTGATCTGGGGTGCGGGGTGGTTCGTCGTCTCCGTGACCTGCGGCGCGGCGTGGTGGGGCGGGTCCGTGACCTGGTGCCCGCCCGTCGTGATGTCCGTGGCCGTGCCGTGGCCGCCGTCGTGCGTGGTCTCGAAGCCGGGCAGCCCGCCGGAGTGCCCCTGTTGGCCGGTTACGGCGATGTGCGCGGGGGGCGCGGTCTCGGTGGAGATGTGCGGAGTCGTGACGGTCTTCTGACCGCTGCCGGTGGTGTGGCCCTCGGACTCGGTGACCGGGAGGTGTTTGGTGGAGTGCGAGGAGCCGCTGCCCCGAGCGGAGTTCTGGCCGGAGGTCTGTTTGGCGCCGACGGCACTCGTCGTGGCCGTACCGCTGCCGCTCGTCCGGCCGTGGTTGGTGCTCCCGGTGCTCCCGGTGCTCCCGGTGCTCCCGGTGCTCGTGTGGCCCGTGACGTCCCCGATCGTGCCGACGGTGTCGATGCCGTTGCCCTTGCCGGAGCCGGAGCCCGTGCCCTTCTCCAGGTCACCGGTGCTCAGGTTCTCCGTGCTCGGCAGGTCCGGGCCGCCGCCCCCGGAGGGCGGCTTGGGGAGGTGGAGGTCGGGCGTGGACGGCAGGTGGAGGTCCGGGGTGTGGACCTCGGTGTGCTCACCGCCGCCGAACCTGCGCCTGCCCCCGCCGCCGCCCATCGCGCCGATGATGCCCGAGGTCAGCGCGGCGCCCATGTCGTTCTCGCCGCCGAAGATCTCCGACATCACCTCGGTGGTGACGAGGCTGGAGGCACCGCCGATGAGGCCCTTGCCGATCAGCGTGGACGCGAACTTCGGCGCCACCACCGAGCCCGCGCCCGAGAAGAGGCCGCCGATCGCACCGCCGATGGCGCCGCCCTCCAGGGCCTGGAGCGTGGCGTCGGTGTCCCACTTGGTGCGGTCGCCCTTGAGGAACTGGATCCCCTGGATCACCGCGTCCATGCCGACCATGAAGCCGACACCCGTGGCGATCGAGATCAGCAGCCGCTTCAGCAGCATCTTCACGATCGCCCGCACGCCGGTGACCAGCGCCGGGATCGCCTCGGGCGCCCAGAAGGCCAGTTCGGCGATCTCCACCGCCAGCCAGACCAGCTGCGCGATGATCATGTACTTGGCGTACTCGACCTGCAACCCCGTGTTTCTGCCCAGGTCGCCCAACTGCCCGGCCGCCTCGGCCATGTCGGGGATGTTGGACTTCAACTGCTGGGTGAAGTTGGCGAACTCGTCGGCCACCTCGCCGCCGATGCTGTTCAGCACACCGCTGGTCGCGGGATCGATCTCGCGGCTGATGGCGGTGAGCTGGCGCGCGGCGTCGTCCCACGCCGCGCCCAGGCTGCGCAGCTTGTCCTCGTCGCCCTTCGGCCATTCCTGTCCGACGGCCAGCTTGGCGACCCAACCGAGTTCCGGGGGCAGTTCGATGCTCATGGCTTGGTGTTCTTCACCCGCGTCTCGGGCTTGGCCTCGGTCGAGGTGCGCAGGCGCCGGGTGGCCTCGATGTTCTGGTCCTCCATGCGTTCGAGATTGACGGCCATGGTCCGGATGCCGTCGTGCATGCTGTCGACCAACTCGCCCATCTGCCCGGTGCTTTCGATGATCTGCGTCCTGGGCGTGGCGTACTGCGAGTAGAACTGCCTGCCGGTGGCGTCGTCGCCCCAGCACTCGCCCAGCTCGCCGAGCCTGCCCTCCAGGCTCTTGCCGATGTCCCGGAACCGCGCCGCCAGTTGCTGCACGTACGGCAGCTGGTTGCGCAGCCCGTCGGTGTCGACGTAGAACTCGCCGTCAGCCATGCGTTCCTCCAGAGATCCCGTGGTGGTGGCGGGGTGCGTCGTCCGGCGTCACCGGGCGTCCCCGCGGCGTACGTCCGGACGCCCCTCGGCGATGTAGTCGCGCACCTCGGCGGGCATGCCCGGCTCCTCGGCCAGCAGCTCCGTGGCGTCGACCCGGCCCTCCAGCAGATCGGTGATCCTGACCCCCGCGGGCAGGCCCTGGGAGCTGACCTCCGCCACCGCCTCCAGCGCGTTGGCGCGGGCCTGGCGGATGGTGGTGAGCAGCGCCTCGGACAGCTCCTTCGGGGCCATGCGGTGGTACGCGCCGGTGGGGAACTCGATCGCGGTGACCTCGCCCTGCGCGTTCACGGTCGCCTTGACGGTCTGCCGGGGCGCGGTCGCCGTGCCGGTCACCTCGTTGATCCGGCGCCGCGCCTCGGCGGCCTCCGCGCGCTGTTTGCGGTACAGCGCCAGCAGGTCCTCTATCTCCTGGTCGTAGGGGCTGCTCACGTGAGTCTCCTTGCGTCGTGCGAGGGGGCGGCGGGCGCGGCGCCCGGGTGGGGGCGCCGCGTGCCGGGACGGAGCCGCGCGGGGGGCGGCTGCCGGGTGGCGGACGGTTGCGGCGGTGTCACAGCACCGCCCCGGAGCCGTCGGACGCCGTCGAACCCCAGGTGTCGCCGTCCTGGACCAGCAGGTCGGCGATGCCCCGGCTCGGCTGTTCCGCCTCCGCCTCGTCCTCCGGCTCCTCCACCGGTTCCTGCGGGGGGAGTTCGGCGGTCAGCTCCGAGGGGTCGCCGGTGAACGAGCGCAGCGGCACGGCCGGGACGACGGCCTCCCCCGGGGCCGCGGGCGCCGACCGGTTGGGGCGCCACGTGGACAGCCGGGGACCGTCCGCTTCCCGCGCCGCCTCGGCGGCGGCCCCGCCGGACCAGGTGCTCGCGTCCTCCGTCGCGTAGCCGGGCGCCTGGACCTCCTGCTCGTCCTCGGTCGGCACCGACCACAGCAGCGGCACGAAAGACGCCCCCGCGCTGTCCCAGGCCGCCGTGTCCTCCGCGTCCGGCTCGGCGGCGGGCGCCAACGCCACGTGGTCGTTGGGGAGTTCGGCGTCGTAGGTGTCGTCGGCGACGAGGTGCCCCGGTGCCGCCGGCTCCTCGCCACCCCCGTCCTCCGGGGTCTCGGCGGCGGGCCGCTCCTCGTCCCGGCCGCCGCCCGTCGGCAGCACGACCAGCGCAGCCCCGTCGTCCTCGTCCCGATGCCGGTGCCGGCGTTCGCCGGACTGCTCCGCATCCGCGCCGAGCGCCGTCCCGGCCACGGCCGCCGCGGTGGCGCCCGCCGCCACGCCCAGCAGCGACGCGGGCAACGCGCCCTCGCCCAGGCCCTCCTGGGCTCCTACGACCGGACGCTCGCCGTCGGTCTCCGCCTCCGGCGTCCACGGCAGCGTGTCGGGGGCCAGCAGGCCCGAGGAGTCGGACCGCTCCTCCTGTGCCCCCGTGGGAGCGGCGCCGGTACCGGGCATCATGCCGGGCACCCCCGGACCGGCCTGACCCGCCACGGCCTCGCCCGCCACGACGGCGGCCGGCTCCCCGGCCTCCGCGGTCGCGACCTCCGCGGCGGGCGCCAGGGGCGCCGCCGTCGGCTCCGGAGCGATGGGCAGCCCGTCCGATCCGATCATCACACCCTCGGGGAGACCGGGCGCCGCCGCCTCCGCGGACCCGAGAGCCACGGGCAGACCGGCGAGACCCTCGCCGCCCGCGGCGGCACCCCCGAGAACCTCCTCGGAGACGTCCGGCTCGCCGCTCCACGCCTCGGCGTCGGGCTCCAGCAGCCCCGAGGAGTCGCTCCGGTCGGCACCCGCCTGGGCGGCCGGGCCGCCCTGGGCCATGCCCGGCATCATCGGCATGCCGCCCGGGCCCAGGGCCGCACCCGCTCCGGCCCCCTCGGCACCCGGCGTCGCCTCCTCGTCCAGCGGCAGGCCCAGCCCCTCGCCGCCCGCCGACGCACCGGCACCGCCGATCTCCCGCTCGACGTCGGGATCGCCGAGCCACGGCTCGGCCTCGCCGTCCAGGAGGCCGCGGGCGTCGCTGGGGTCCGGGGCGCCGTTCTGCTGGGCGCCGGCGCCGCCCATGGCCGCCGGGGACATGGGCATGCCGCCCATGCCGAGGCCGGTGGCGCCGGGGTACGCCTGCGCGTGCTGTTCGTCCAGTGGCAGGCCGAGGCCCTCGCCGCCCGCGTCGGCGCCGTGGCCGCCGACCTCGTCGCCCACCGCGGGGTCGCCGAGCCAGGGCTCGGCCTCGTTGTCGAGGAGGCCGCGGGAGTCGCTCGGGTCGGGGGCGCCGGTCTGGGGCATGCCACCCGCGCCGCCCATGCCGGGCATCATCGGCATGCCGCCCGTGCCGAAGCCGGTGGTGCCCATGCCTTCGTCGGTGCCGAGGGCGCCGGGGTACGCCTGGGCCTGCTGTTCGTCGAACGGCAGGGCGAGGCCGTCGCCGCCCGCGTCGGCGCCGTGGCCGCCGACCTCGTCGCCCACCGCGGGGTCGCCGAGCCAGGGCTCGGCCTCGTTGTCGAGGAGGCCGCGGGAGTCGCTCGGGTCGGGGGCGCCGGTCTGGGGCATGCCACCCGCGCCGCCCATGCCGGGCATCATCGGCATACCGCCCAGGCCGGTGCCCGCGTTGTCCCCTGTCGTGCCCGAACCGGGCGACGACTCCAGCGCGTCGTTCAGCATCGAGGGCGAGTCGAGGCCGTCCGGCAGGCCCGTCGTCTCCAGGCCGCCCGGGTACTGGGCCGGGGAGACGTCGCCAAGACCCTCGCCCGCGTTCAGATCGCCGGGGGCGCCGACGTCGGTGCTGCCGGGGAACTTCAGCGGAGCGCCGCCGCCCCACGTGGACGGGTCCTCGGTCAGGTTCGACAGCGGCGGGATCTTCCCGCCGCCGTTGACCGTGTCGGCGTTCGGGCTGAGGCCGGGGAACGCGGTGGGTGCGAGAGTCGGGGCGCCGCCGCCGAGGTCGCTGCCGCCCGGGAACGCGGTCGGGTTGAGCGCATGGTCCAGGGCGCTCGGGTCGAGGGTGTCGTTGCCGACGAGGTCGCTCGGCAGACCGTCCAGCCCGGGCCCGCTGCCGTCCAGCCCGGGCCCGCTGCCGTCCACGCCGGTGCCGAAGGAGTACGGCGTCGGCGAGGCGAGTGCGTCCATCGGGTCCATGACCGGCATCTCGGGCATCTCGGTGCCCGTGACGTCGGGGGCGGCGAACTGCTGCGGGTCCAGCGCGCTGACGTCGGGCAGGTTGCCGGGGTCGGTGAGATCGGGGTCGGTCAGGTCCGGGATGTCGTCCGGCACATCGGGGCTGTCGGTGGGGCTGGTCACCGGCGGAGGGGTGTGCACCGAGTCGATGGTGACCTGGTACTCGCCCGCGAGGCTCTTGAGCACCGCCCGCATGTCGTTGGTCATCATCTCGACCAGCTCGGGCTTCTCGTGGATCGGGATCAGACCGTTGCTCATCGGCTTGACGCCCATCTTCACGGCCTGGTTGGCGTACCAGCTGTCGATGTCCGCGATCTTGACCTGGGCGTTGTGCAGGTTGATCGAGTTGTCGGCGAGCTGCTGCGGCACCGAGTTGCCCGCCTCGCCGCCGGAGAGTACGTCCGCGGTCGCCTTCACCTGGCGGGAGAAGGTGTTGATCATATCGAGGAAGGCGTCCGCGGCGGCCCCCTTCCAGGGGCCGTTCTCCCCGGCCAGCGCGGTCGCCTGGTCGGCGAGGCTCTTGGCGATCCCGGTGAGCACCACCTGCGCGTTGAGGAAGTGACCGGCCGCGTCCATCAGGGACTGGGGGTCGGAGATGCCCTTGGCCCGCTCCACGTTGGAGTCGGAGGAGGTGCCGGCGGCCATGCCGTTGATCGCCGCCATGATCTGTTTCCAGTCCCACGAGTTGTAGTCCTGGATCGAGCCCGGATCGCTTCCGGGATCACCGAAGACACCGTCGTCGCTGTCCTTGAACCCGCCGGTGTTGTAGTCCGGGCTGCCCATGTGTGCCCCAGTCTCCTGCTCGCGCCGCTGTCAGGTCCCCGCCGTTCCCCGGCCGCCGGCGTACGGCGCCGGGGAACGGCGGGGACCACCCGTCAACTTGCTCCGCCGCCGGACCCGCCGGCGTCGGTCACCAGGCTGGTGAAGTCGCTGGATGTGCTCTGCATGGCGCTCTGCAGATCCGTCGCCTTCATCTTCCCGGCGTCTTCCAACGTGGTGTAGTGCTGCGCCAACTGCTTGATGCCGTCACGCAGATCACCCAGGCCCTGGGCCAGGTCCTGGAACACCTTGATGTACTGATCCTTCAGTCCGGAGTCGGCGTTCGGGCCGTTGACCTTCGTCCGGATCTGGTTCGCGTGGTAGAACGCGCCGGGTTCGACCTGCACCTTCTGCAGCTCGGTGGCGGCGTCCCGCGCGGGTTTGATCAACTTGTCGATGTTGTCCGCGAACAGCAGCATCGACGGCGTGTCCACACTGGTGCCGCTGCCCGGCTTGCCCGAGCCGCCCGGCACGTTCGGCGGGTCGAAGCTCTTGGCCGGGGGCGGGGTGCCGTGCCCGGCGTCGATCGTCGTCTGGCCGTCGTAGTGCTCGGGTTTCGGCGGTGGCGGTGTCTTGTGCGGTTTTATCGGCGGTGGGGGAGTGTCGTACACAGGTCACCCCCAGAGTCGAACGCCCTGGCGCTCGCCGCTGACGTAGTACTCGTTGATCTCGCCGAGCATCTGGGTGGCGGAGGCGGCCTTCTGCGTCATGTCCGCGGCGGCCGCGTCCCACTGCGCCTTGACCTGCTGGTAGGTCTGCTGCGCGTCGCTGGTCCACTCGCTCAGGTGCATCTTCGCCGCGTTGTCCAGGTCGGCGAGGGTCTGGTTGATCTTCTGGGTGATGGTGGTCATCTCGCCGACGATGTAGTCGACCTGCTCCATCTGGACGGTGTACGTGGCCATCTGCTGTCGGGCTCCTTGAGTAGGTACGAGGTGTGTCGGTCGGGGACGGGTCAGGAAGGGAAGCCCGGCAGACCCACGTGGCCGCTGCCGACCTGCTGTGCGACCTGGTTGGCCCGCTGCTGGGTGTCCTCGTGGGTGTTGGCGTAGACGTTGGTGTTCTCCGCCAGCTTCTCCAGCATGGTGCGCAGCGCCTGGTTGACCTTGTCGAAGTCCTCCAGCCAGGACTGCATGGCGGCGGTGTAGATGTTGGCCGCGTCGCCGGTCCAGCTCGCCTTGAGACCCTCGATCTGGCCGTCCATCTGCGCGTACGAGCCGGTGGTCTCGTCCAGGGCGGTCTGGAAGCTGCCCTGGGCGGCGGTCATTCCCTGTAGTTCGACTGACGTCAGTGCCATCGTCTGGTCCTCTCTCGTCCTGCGGCGCCCGGCCGGAGCCGTTGACAGCGATGTCACACCGGGTTCGGATGCGCATCGGCGCCGGATGGTGGGGGGTCACCCGCCGCCGCCGGGGCACGGAAGGCCGTGCCTCGGCGGGGCGGACGTCTGTTAGGTCTGCACCAGCGGCCTCGGCTGCTGCGGTGGTTCCGCCGGGCCCGGACGGCCCTCGGCCGGTGCCGTGCCGTTCGCCGGGGGCGGGGGCGGGGCGGGTACGGCGTTCGCGGCCGGATCCGGAGCCTGTGGTGCGGACGCGGTCGCCGCCGGAGCGGCGGGGGCCTGCGGCCGGGGGAGGTCGGAGGCGGCGACGGTGCGGGTGCGCGCGGTCGCGGCGAGCCGTTCCGCCAGCCGGTGTGCCTCCCAGGCGCCCCCGCGCGGTGGCGCGGCCTCGAAGGCGGCGGCCAGCATCCGCACCGCGTCGTCGGCCAGTTGGAAGCCGAACGCCCACAACCGGCGGCGCACCAGCTCGATGGCCTGCTCCACGGTGTACGGGTCGAGCCGCAGGTACTCGGCGAACTCGCCTGCCACGTCCGCCCGTTCACCGACCAGCGCACGCAGCTCGGCGGGCGAGCCGCACAGCGCCAGCACCGAGTCGCACGGCGTGGCGGCCAGCCGGGCCAGCCCGTCGAGCACCGCCGCGCGCTCGGCGGGCGAGCGCCGGCCGAGGGCGTCGTCGAGGTGCAGCACGAGAAGACCGCCCTCGGCCTCCTCCAGTGCGGCCGCCAGCCGGTGGGCGGGCTGCTGCGGGAACCGCGCCGGGAGCGCGGACAGCCGTACCTCGTGCACGGTGCCCGAGGTCAGCAGCCCCGCCTCGGTCAGACACCGCCCGTACGCCCGGGCCAGCGCCCGCCGGCCGCTGCCCAGCGGTCCCTCCAGCACGATGTTGGCCTGCGCCGACACCGGTGCCCCGGGCTGCCGTCCGGCCCCGGCCAGCGCCTCCACCCGGCTGCGCAGCGCGGTCCTGGCCGCGTCGAGCCCGGTCATCGCCGCCAGCTTGCGCAGCGCGGCGGAGGGGGCCGCCGTGCCGGACGGCGTCGTCGTCGCGGGTGCCGTGCCGGTGGGTGCCGTACGGTCGGGCGCCGAGGGCTGCTCGGGTGCGGTGCCCGGACCGCTGCGCGCCGCGGCCGCGGTGTCGGCCGTGCCACCCGGCACCGTGATGACGTCCGCGCTGGTGAGGCGGGACAACTCGGCGTCGTCGCCCGGTGGTTCGGCGGCCAGCCGGGAGGCCTGCCTGCTGATCATCTCCTCGAACACCTGGCGGGCGACACGGCCGTTGCCGAAGGTGGCGCCCTTGGGCACGTCCTGGAAGTACCGGTCCAGCGCCTCCAGCGCGGAGTCCGACAGCTCGTAGTAGTGCTTGCCGCACAGGCCCCGCACGATGGTGACCAGTTCCTCGGCGCTGTAGTTGGGGAACTCCACCGTGCGGGCGAACCGGGAGGCCATGCCGGGGTTGGAGGCGAGGAACTGCTCCATCTGCGCGGAGTAGCCGGCCACGATCACCACGACCTCGTCGCGGTGGTCCTCCATCAGCTTCATCAGCGTGTCGACGGCCTCCTGCCCGAAGTCGGGACCGGTGCCGCGCGACTGGGCGGTGAGCGTGTACGCCTCGTCGATGAACAGGACGCCGCCCAGCGCCTTGTTGAAGACCTCCGTGGTCTTGATGGCCGTACCGCCGATGATCTGCGCGACCAGGTCGGCGCGGGCCACCTCCACGATGTGGCCCTGGCTGAGGATGCCCAGCTCCGCGAGGACCGCGCCGTACAGCCGGGCCACCGTCGTCTTGCCGGTGCCGGGCGGCCCCGCGAAGACCAGGTGCCGGCTCATGGGCGGCATCGGCAGGCCCATCTCCTGGCGGCGCTGGGCCATCTTGTTCAGATTGATCAGCCCGGTGACCTCGCGCTTCACGCTCTCCAGACCGACCAGCGCCTCCAGTTCCGCGAGCGGGCCGGTGCCGGTGTGCGCGGCCTGCGGTGTCCCCGGGCCGCCGTCCGCCGGGGCGGCCCCGTCGCCGCCGCCCGCGCTGTCCAGCGTGCGGCCGGACGGGTCGGTGCCGGTGTCGACGCGTTCCACCGACACCTGGCCCGACTTCAGCTGGCGGACCGGCGCGCCGCCGTTGTCGCGGATCTCGCAGTCGTGCACCCGCACCGGCTCGTCGGTGTTGCAGCGCACCCCGTCGCCGCCGTTGTCGAAGACCGTGCAGTTGGTCAACTCGGCCCGCGAGGACGCCTGGACGTTCACGCCGTGGCCGCGCGCGCCGTTGACCCGGCAGCCGACGGCGGTGACCGCGCCGCCCGCGCTGACCCGGATGCCGTCGCCGTCCGCGCCCGTGAACTCGCTGTCACGGGCGGTCAGTTCGGCATCGGCCCCGACGACCGTCGAGCAGCCGGAGAACGCCGAGCCGGTCACCTCGGCGCGGGCGCCGGAGGCGAGCGCGAGGCCCGTGCCACCGCCCGAGCGCAGCCGCAGCGCCGACAGCGTCGCGAAGGCGCCGTCCGACAACTCCACACCGGACGCCCCGCCGACGGTCAACTCGGCTTCGCGAACGGTCAGCCGCGCCTTGGCTCCGGCGGCCCGCAGCGCGGTGCCGCCACCGCCCTCGGTCGTCAGCCGCTCCAGCACCACCTCGCCGTCGGCCGCGTGGACGGCCGTGGTCGTGGCGCCCTCGACGGTCAGCCCGGCGCACTCGGCCCGCCCGCCCGCCTCCACCAGCAGACCGGTCGGGGTGCCGGTGATCCGGCAGTCCTCCAGCCGGGGCCGCCCGCCCGGCGCGACGTGGACACCCTCGCGCGCCGCGCCGGAGACCACACAGGAACGCAGCACCGGAGCGCTGCCCTCGCCGACCCGCACCGCCTGGCCGCCGGAACCGGTGAACGAGCAGCCGGTGAGGACGACTTCGGCGGCACTGGTCAGATACGCGTCCAGCGCCGCGCTGCCGCTCACCTCCACACCGGTCAGCGTGGCCCGCGCGTGCTGTTCCACGGCGAGCGCGGGCTTGCCGCTGCCGCTGATCCGGGTGGCCTCCACCACCGCCGTCGCCTGGCCGTTGACGCAGACACCGTTGCCGCGGGCCCGGTCCAGACGGCAGTCGCGCAGCGTCAGCCGGCCGTGCTCGGCCACCACGACCGCCGACGAGCCGACCTCCTCGATGTGCGAGCGCTCCACCGCGTTGCCCCCGCCGGAGGTGACCACGATGCCGGCGCCCTGGGCGTTGGTGATCCGGCAGTCGCGCAGCGCGACCACGCCGTCCTGCCAGGCCAGCACGGCCGCCCAGGCCGCGCCGGAGATCCGGCAGCCGTCCAGCGCGGCCTGTCCCCGCCGCACGTCCAGCACCGGGGCCTCGCGGTCGGTGCCGGTCAGCTGGAGGCCGGTGAGCTGCACGGCCTCCGCGTCCAGTACCACGGTGCTGCCCGAGGCCGACGCGATCTCCACGGTGCCGCCCGCGCCCTCGGCGGCCAGGGTCAGCGGACGGTTCAGGTACAGCGTCTCGTCGTAACGGCCGGGGGCTACGGTGATGAGCGCGCCGTCGGTGGCGTCCGCCAGGGCGTCCGCGATGGTCCGGTACGCCCCGGGGCGGTCCGGGGACACCAGTAGCACGGGCCGGGTCACAGTTTCGCTCCCTCGTCAGGCGCACTCGGGGCGCCGCCGTTGCCGCGGGGGCGCTGCCGCGGCGGTCCACCGATGAGGCCCGGAGGCGTCCCGAAGCGCTCTTTCGCCCGCGCGCCGCCCCGCTGGTCCCGCTCCGCCGCGTCATCGGCACGCAGCGCACTCGCCGCCCGGTCCAGTCCGTCCAGGGCGATCTCGTCCAACGGCACCCGCTGGACGTCCACCTTGCCGTCGGAGGCGATCTCCGAGGGCGACAACTCCCGCAGCAGCACCGGGCCTTCGCCGTCCGAGGGGCGCAGCACCTTGAAGGTGGTGCCGGGCAGGAACACCACCCGGTCCGGTTCGGCGGGGTCGATCAGATTGGTGCGGCGGGCGGTGATCGACCAGATGAGGAAGTCGGTGCCGCCCGGCGGGCCCGGGTGCGGGGCGCTGTACGCCGTGCAGAACGACCACTCGGACACCAGCCGGCCCTCGCGGAACCACGCGCGCTCGGCCGCCGTGGCGCGGGCCCGCAGCAGGGCCGCGCCACGGTAGGAGGGCAGCCTGCGCAGCCCGGAGGCCACACAGCGGGCCAACGGCACGTGCGGGCCCACGGCGGCCGTCCGTACGGCCTCGTTGACCTGCGCGTGGTCGCCGGACAGGAAGAGCCGCACGGCCACCAGGTCGGTGAGCGCGTCTCCCTCCCCGCGTGCGCCGCCGCGCAGCCCCGGTGACTCCGACATCACCCGCGAGACGGTGCCCGCGACGGCGTTGTACTGCGTGCTCAACGTTCGCCGCACCCAGTCCCGTTCCTTCGCGATGCCCCGCTCCGGTGGCACGGCGCAGGCGGACGCCTTGGGCACGGGCTGGACCCGGACACCGGGTGCCGCGGCCGCGGGAGCGCCGGCTTTCGTCGCGGTACCCCCGGCAACGGCGGACGGCACCGGCTGCTCGGCCCGGCCCCCGTCGGCGGGCCCCGCGGGCTCGGCGGGAGCGGCGGCCGGGGAGTCGGACTCCAGCCGGATCATCCGCGCGGGCGCCGGTGCGGGACGTACGGCGGGGGCCGGCGCCGGGGACTGGACGCGCGGCGCCTCGGCGTCCGGCGTGCCCGGGGCGGACGGCGCCTGGGGGGCGCCCTGCGGCCCGGGGCCGGTTGCCTCCGGCGACTGGGGGCGCGGGACGCCGACGGCGGGCGGCGTGGGTATGCGGGGCGCCGGGGCGCTGGGTACCGGGCCGGGTGTTCCGGTGCCGGGTCCTTCGGGCGCTCCGGCGGGTGTGCCGGCCGGGGCGTGCCGCGGCCCGGGGCCGGTGGGAGTCGGCGGTGGTGCCTGCGGTCCGTCGGCACCGGGGGCGGGGGGAGCCGGTGGTGTGGGTACGTGGGCCGCCGGGGCGCCGGATACCGGGCTGGGTGCCCCGGTGGGCACGCCTGCCGGGCCGCGCCCTGTCTCCGGTGCGGATGGTGCCGACGGGGTGTCGGCCCACACCGGCTCCGGGGCGGGCGGCTGCGGCGGCGCGTCGGTCCGCCGTGTGGCCGGAGTGGACGGGCGTGTGGGGGTGTCGGCGTGCTGCGGGGTGTGTCCCCGCGGCATCGGGCCGTTCGGTCCTGCCGTACCCCCCGGTTCGGGGGCGGGCGGTCGCGGCGGCACGTCGGTCCGCCGCGTGGACGGGCGCGTTGGGGTGTCGGCGTGCTGCGGGGTGTCTCCTTGCGGCATCGGGCCGTCCGGTCCTGCCGTACCCCCCGGTTCCGACACGGCCGGCAGGTTCGGCAGGGGGACCCGCGCGGGCGCGGCGGGACGGGTCGCCTGCGAGCCTGCCGGAGCCGGCGGGACCGGTCCAGGCGGCACGGGACCGGCAGGCCCCTGAGCGGTGGACGCGGGTGCCGGGCCGTCACCCGGTGACGGCGCGGGCACGGCGACCGGTGCGTCCGGCAGCCGCTGCGGCGCCACGCTCCCGGCCGCCGCCGAGGCGACCGCCCCGGCGTCGCCGCGCGCGGGCTCGCCGTCCGTCTCGACCTTCGGCGGCACCGCCGACGGCACCTCGGACTCGGTCCTGGCCGCGGGCGGCGCCACCACGGGAGGCATCGCCGGAGAGGCATCGCCCCGGCCCGCGGCCGGCGGCGCGTCGACGTCCAGGTACGCCAAGGCGGACGACGCACCCGCCCCCGTCTCCCGTGTCTCCGCCCTGGGCGGCTGCGCCGGGGTCCACGGCGCGGCCCCCGCCGGGCGGACCGGGCCACGCGGTGCGACCGCGGCCGCCGCCTGCGGTCCGGTCGCGGCGGGCGCCTGCGCCGACCACAGATGGGCGTCGTCCGTCGTGACGGCCACCTGGCCCGGCTCGTCGGCGGGGGCGACCGTGAAGCCCTCGCGGCGCTCCGGGTCGAGCCGCCACAGCATGTCCTCGGCGAGGGAGCGCATGCGCTCCTCCGCGCCGGGCGTGCTGCGGTCGTAGAGAATGGCGGCGTACCCGGGCGCCGCCGGTATCCGGCGTACCGCGTCACCGCCCGCGGGCTCGGCCAGCGGCCGCATCCACAGCCCGCTCTGCACCACCTCCAGCACCGCATCGGCGGCGTACTCGTACACCCCCGTGGTGATCTCCGGCACCCCGAACAGGGGCCCGCGCAGCCCGAAGAGCGCGGGCGGCGCCGGGACCTCCCCGGTGCGCGGGAAGTACATCAGCTCGCTGACGAACGGGCGGTGGCCCAGCGTGCCGTCCGGCCGCACCGCCGCCACCTCGGGAGAGTCCAGACCGACGCGCGCCTCGACGGGCACGCCCGCGTACAGCACCACCTGCTGGCCGAGCGCGTCGGCGAGTTCCTGCCCCAGCGCCTCCGCGCCCTCGGGCAGCGCGACCGGGCCGAGGTGCAGGAACCGCACCCAGGAACGCGCGGAGGGCAGCACCGTCTCCCACAGCCGGGTCACATCGGCCAGGGTCACCGGCGGTCCGCCCGGACTGCCGAGCACCACGGTGAGGATGTCCGGGTGGCTCGGCAGCCGGTCCACCAGCCGCCGGCCGCTCTCGGCGGCGGCGTGGTCGTGCGGGCTGCGCACCCACACCCCGCTGGGCACCGGCTCGGCGACCCCGTGCCCGCTGGTCGGCCAGGGGCGGTCGAAGGTGGAGAACTCCCAGCGCGGCTTGGGGAAGCGCCTCGAGTCCCGTTCCGCCGCCCGGCCCGGCCGGAACCGCAGCCAGCCCGCGCCGTGGTCGCTCGGGATGAACAGGCCGCCGCCGGAGGTCGGCAGCAGCTCGCCGTCCGGCGCGAGCACCAGCCGGTCCAGCCGGTCGGCGATGCGCTGGGCGACGGCCCGCGCCTCCTGGGGCGTACTGCGGCCGAAGACCAGGCGCAGGCTGTCGCCCCGGCCCGCCAGCAGGCGTGCCACCGCGTCCGCCGAGCCCTCCAGCGCGCCGTGCGGGAGGTCCACCACGGCCAGGGTGTGCTGGGGGTCCGGCGCCAGCCCCGCGGCGAACGCGGCGGCGTGCGGGTCGGGTTCGCCCTTGGGGTGCACGAGCAGGGCCCGGCCCTCGGCCCGGCACTGCAACGCGGTCCCGCCCAGCCGGGCGGCGCCCAGTCCTCTGCGCATCCGCTCACCCCACCCGGGCCGCGGAGCCGGTCGGGGACGGTTCGCTGGAGACCGAGGGGACGGGCGCGCGGCCCGAGGTCCGTCCGGCGGCCGAGGCACCGGAGCCGGAGGAGGACACCGAAGTGCCGCCGCCCTGACCGGACTTCACGGTCAGCGCCGCCACCGTACGGTCCAGCGCCGGGCCGTGCGGCAGCGCCGCCAGCAGGCTCCCCGGCAGCGCGGTCGGGGTGCCGCCGATGCCGAGGGACGGCGCGGCGGAGCTGCCCAGCGGATAGAGGATGCCCTGGTCGGTGACGAGGTAGGTGTGCGGGTTCGGCGTCCGGACCGCCAGCTCGGCCTGGTCCACGGCGTACACGCCGTGCGACGGCGGCACCAGCACCTGCTGCTTCCCGGTCGCCGCCGGGCCGCCCTCCATGACCACGCTCACGCTCAGCCGGGCGCCCCGGGAGGTCTCGCGCAGGCACACCGCCTGCCGGGAGGTGTCGGCGGCCGGGGCGCCGAGGAGGTCCGGCACCCCGCTGTCCAGGGAGTGACCGGCGGCGACCCGGGCGGACGCGATGTCGGTCACCGACACCTGGCGCGGCGCCGGAGCGCCCGGCTCGGCCGCGAGCAACGCCGCCTCGCTGGCGCTGACTTGGGCGATTCCGTCGTTGGTCATCACATAGCTGTGCTTGGCGCCGGCCGCGGCGGTGGTGAACAACTGCCCCACGGTGACCGGCCGTCCGGCGATGGTCCCGGCCGCGCCGCCCCTCCCGTCGAGCTTCGCCGGGGCGAGCGCCGCCCCGGTCGGCACGGCGGCCAGCCAGGCGGCGGACGCGGCCACGGGCCGGTCGCCGTCGAGGCCCAGCGCGATCAGCGCGGACTGCGCGGGGACCGGGTACTTGACGCCCCCGAACAACACGAACCGCTTGCCGTTCGCGGCCTTCAGCAGCAGCTGCCGGCCGGCCGGGAACGCGACGGTCCTGCCGCCCGGCGCGAAGTCGACCACATGGCCGGACGGCAGGTCCGGGCGCAGGCAGTCGGTCCAGGGCTGCGCCAGCAGGGTGGCCGGGGTGGGCAGCGAGTCGGGCGCGCCGTCGATACCGACCGGCGCGCCGTGCGGTACGCCGCTGAGCGCCTTCGCCGCGACGGTGCGCACGGCACCGCCCTTGCCGGTCAGCAGCAGCGCGGAGGCGTAGTTGCGCACCGGCCGCAGCCGGCCGTCGAGGAAGAGGTAGCGGGTGCCGGTCTCCTTCTCCACGATGATCGAGCCGGGCTCCCGCCAGGCCGCCGTGGTCACCGGCGACAGCTTCCCGTAGACCAGGAACCCCAGGCACAGCAGGACGACGAGTCCCGCGCCGAAGAAGCTGCCCAGCGCGGCCCGTCTGGTCGGGCTGTCGCCCCGGCCGGGGTCGCCGGTGACCAGCGCGGTCGCCAGCCGGCCCATGGCGAACTGGTACGCCTGCATGTGGTCGCGTCGGGTCTGCATGCTCCGGCCCCTCTCAGCTCGTCAGGGAGCGGAAGTAGGCGTACGCGTGCAGGACCTGGAGCAGCAGGGGCAGCAGCGCGATCGCCGTGACGGTCTCCAGCAGGTCGCCGCTGTGGCCCCACACCGGCAGCAGCCGCCCGCCGGGCAGCCGCCACGCCGCCACCAGCAGCCCCACGACCGCGGCGAGCAGGACGGCGACGACGATCACCCGGGCGCCGCCGCCCGCCGGGGCGAACCGCGTGAGCGCCACCGTGACCAGCCCGGCGGCCCCGGCGAGCACGGTGGGCACGCGCTGCGCCGCCCGGTTCAGGCCGCGGGCCCGCAGCAGTACCGCGCCCGCGAACACCAGCGGCAGCACCCATCCGATCCAGCCGGCCACGCGCGTCATGTACCAGAAGCCGGCCGCGTACACGAGGGCGGAGGAGACGCTGAGCGTGTCCAGGTAGGCGCTGGCCGCCTTGACCCTGCGCTCCACCCGCTCCTGCGGCTCGGGCTCGATGTCCTCCTGGAGCTCGGCCGCGTTGTGCGGCAGCAGGGGCACCCGCAGCCGGGCCATGCGCAGGGTGAGCCGGGGCCCGAAGTGGCCAAGGACGAACATCGCGACCGCGACGACGGCGACCGCCTGCCCGCCGTGCCAGTGCGCGGCCCGCATCAGACCGGTGCCCACGGCGGCCGCGAGCGCGGTCACCAGCAGGGTGCCGGGGACCACCAGCGGCAGCGGGCGCAGCGCCAGCAGGGCGATGGCCACCACCGCGACGCAGCCCGCCGCGGCCAGCACCCCGGGCAGCCCCGGCGCGTAACCGCCGTGCGGCCCCTGGCGGAACGTCAGCCCGGCCAGCCCGCCGAACGCGAGCGCGCCCAGCCCGGCCACCAGCACACTGCCCTCGTCGGCGCCCAGCCGCGCGGCGGCCACACACCCGGCGGCCAGCAGTACGGCGATCACCCCGGCGCCGGCCGAGGCCGCGAGGCCCGGTCCGAAGCCCAGCAGCGCGTACCCCAGGGCGGGCAGCGTCAGCACCGCCATGACCAGCGCGAGTGTCCGGGTCAGCTTGGGGTGCCAGCCGCCTGGCAACGCTGTCACGACGTGCGCGACACCGTCGGAGACGTCGTCGAAGTGCAGGGCCGGCAGCGGATCGTCGGCGGGCCGCAGATGCAGCTCCTCGCCGTGGCGCAGGCCGGCGGTGGCCGGGGTGGCGTCCGCGTCGAACGGGTCCTCGCCGAGCCGTTGCAGCACCCAGGGCCTGCCCCGGTCGGCCGCGTCCGTCGTCACATGGCGGACCAGGACGGGCAGCAGCGCGGAGACCGGGGTGGTGAGCGGGATCGCGAGATCGGCGCGGCCGGTGGGGCCCACCACCGTGACCCGGCAGACCTCCGAGGCGGGTGCGGTGACCGCGGGCGCGGTGGTCATCGGACTGCTCCTGGGATGGGGACGTGGGGGAGGGGGACGGGCCGGCCGGGCGAGCGGCGGCCTGGGGGCGCGGCGCGGTTCACGGGGTCACCAGTCCGGTCTGTACGAGCCTGACCGAGCGGCGGGTGACGAGCTGGGCGCGGCCCGCGGGGAGGGTGCGCGGCTTGGCCTCGCCGAGGAACTTGCCCTCTTCCTTGGGGTAGGAGAAGAGCAGTCCGGGGTTGCCCAGTTCCCACAGGCGGCGCAGCACCGGGTCCATCATGGCGCGCACCGAGCCGGAGGTGCTGCGGGCGATGACCACGTGCATGCCGATGTGCAGACCCTGGGCGAGCAGCGGGACCAGCGGCGCCATCGGCGGCGGGGTGCCGGGGGTGCCGGAGAACAGGTCGTAGTCGTCGATGAGGACGAACAGCCGCGGCCCCTCCCACCAGTCGCGGCGGGCCAGTTGCTCCGGGCTGATGTCCGGGCCCGGCACCCGCTTGCCCACCGACACGGAGGCGCTGTTGGCGAGCTGGGTGAGGGCGTCGCTGTCCACGACGTACCCGACCCGGTACTCCTCGGGCACCGCGTTGAGCAGTCCGCGGCCCGGGTCGGCGACCATGATGCGGGCCTCGTCCGGGGTGTAGCGGGAGGTGATGGCGCGGACCATCAGGCGCAGCGCGTTGGTCTTGCCGGTCTCCCCGTCGCCGAACACCATCAGGTGCGGGTTGGCGGTGAAGTCGTGCCAGACGGGTTCCAGGCGCTGTTCGTCCCAGCCGAGGCAGACCCGCAGGTCGCCCTCGGCGTCCGGGAGCTGGGTGACCGGCAGCCGGGTCGGCAGCAGCCGGACGCCCGGTGCCGGACGGCCCGTCCAGAAGGTGTCGATCTCCGCGACGGCCGACTTGGTGGCGGTGGTCAGGTCGCCGGTCTCGCCGGAGCCGTCCAGCCGGGGCAGCGCAGACAGGAAGTGGTGGCCGCCCGCCGTCAGACCGCGGCCGGGCTGGTGCGGCACGGCCGCGGCGGTCCGGGAGCCCACCTCGGACTCCATCGAATCACCGAGGCGCAGCTCGAACTTGGTGCCCAGCAGGTCGCGCAGCCGGGGCCGGAACTCCGACCAGCGCACGGCGGAACCGATCACATGCAGACCGAACGACAGCCCGCGCGCCGCCATCTCGATGACCCGGGGCTCCAGCTCCTCGTAGTCCTGGCGCAGCGTGCCCCAGCCGTCGACCACCAGGAACACATCGCCGTACGGGTCGTCGATCTCGCCCGCGGCCTTCAGCCTGCGGTACGCCGCCATCGACTCCAGGCCGCGCGAGGTGAACTCCTCCTCGCGCTTCTCCAGGAGCTGCGTCAGCTCGGCCACGGTGCGCAGGACGCGGTCGCGCTCCAGACGGGTGGCGACCGAGCCGACGTGCGGCAGACCGGCGGTGGAGACCAGACCGCCACCGCCGAAGTCCAGGCAGTAGAACTGGACTTCCTCCGGCGTGTGGGTCAGCGCCAGGGACAGCATCAGGGTGCGCAGCAGGGTCGACTTGCCGGTCTGCGGGGCACCCGCCACGCCGATGTGCCCGTCCGCGCCGGACAGGTCGGCGACCAGCAGTTCGCGCAGCTGCTCGAAGGGCCGGTCGACGATGCCCAGCGGCACCCGCAGCGAACCCGGCGAGGGGTGCTCCGCCGCGCTCATGCCGCGTACCGGGTCCGGGACGATGCCCGGCAGCAGCTGGTCCAGGCTCGGGGACTCGGTCAGCGGGGGCAGCCACACCTGCCGGGCCGGCGGCCCGCTCTCCGCCAGGCGCCCGATCAGCACCTCCAGCAGGCTCTCCTCGTTCTGCTCGTCGCCCGACGACCCGGCGGCCGCCCGGCGCTCGGCGGCGGCGGACGCCTGGAGCGCGGCCGCCTCCGCCTCCAGCTCGGCGGCGCGCTCGGAGCGCAGCGTGCCCTGCTGCTCCAGGCCGAACACGGTGATCTCCTGGGCGGCGGCCAGCCGGGCGCTGTGCTCCGCCTCGCTCACCGGCTCCGGCGCGGGACCGGAGACGTAGGCCGCCTTGAACCGGACCAGGTTGGTGGTGTCCACCTTCAGGTAGCCGTTGCCCGGCGCCGAGGGCAGTTCATAGGCGTGCGAGACACCGATGACGCTGCGCGACTCCATCGCGGAGAACGTGCGCAGGGCGATCCGGTACGACAGATGGCCCTCGACCTTGTGGATGCGGCTCTCGTCCAGCCGCTGGGAGGCCAGCAGCAGATGCACGCCGAGGCTCCGGCCCAGCCGGCCGATGGAGACGAACAGGTCCACGAACTCCGGCTTGCTGGCCAGCAGTTCGGAGAACTCGTCCACGATGATCAGCAGCGAGGGCAGCGGTGTCAGATTCGCCCCGGCGCCCCGCGCCTTCTCGTAGTCGAACAGCGAGGAGTACCCGGACTCGCGCAACAGCTCCTGACGGCGGATCATCTCGCCGTTGATGGAGTCCCGCATGCGGTCCACGAGATGGATCTCGTCGGCCAGGTTGGTGATGACCGCCGAGGTGTGCGGCAGCCGGTCCATCCCGAGGAAGGTCGCGCCGCCCTTGAAGTCGACCAGCACCAGGTTGAGGATCTCGGAGGAGTGCGTGGCGACCAGGCCCATCACCAGGGTGCGCAGCAGCTCGCTCTTGCCGGAACCGGTGGCGCCGATGAGCAGTCCGTGCGGGCCCATGCCGCCCTGCGCCGACTCCTTGATGTCCAGTTCGACGACCTCGCCCTCCTCGGTGACGCCGAGCGGCACCAGCAGACGGGCGGACTGGGTCGCCCGGGGGCGCCACTTGGCGGTCACGTCGAAGGTGCGCGGGTCGCGGATGCCGAGCAGCGCGGTGAGGTCGAAGTCCGACTCCAGCGGCCGGTCCACCAGGTCGACGCTGCCGCTGGTGCGCATCGGCGCGAGCAGCCGGGCGAGCGTGTCGGCCTGGGTCCGGCTCACCGCGTCGGCCTCGGCGGTCACCGTGTCGTCACCGGCCGGGAAGGCGACACCGGTGCCGCGCGTGGTCAGCCGCAGCACCTTCGGACCGCCGGTCATCGCGCCGGTCGCGTCCAGCAGGACGACGTTGCGCAGCCCGCCGTTGAGCAGCCGCGAACTCTCGGGCAGCCGTACGCCCTGCGCCAGGACCACCACGAACGGCTCGGCCACGCTGGGGGGGGCGTCCGGGTCGTGGTCGGGACGGTCGCGCACCTCGGTGCCGAGCAGGTCCATCAGCGCGTCGTGGTCCTCGGCGGCGAGCCGGACCTGGCCCGCGTCGTCCTCCTCGTGCGGATGCGCGTTGTGCGGCAGCCACTTGAGCCAGTCCCACTCCGCGCGCGCCGACTCCCCGCCCAGCAGGGCGATCCGCAGCTCGTCGGGGGAGTGGAACACGGCGAGCTGCGCCACCATCGCGCGCAGCAGCGCGAGCGCGGGCTCCGGCTCGCCGGCCAGCTCGACGCTGGTGAAGCGGCGCAGCGCGACCGGGATCGGCAGCCGGGGCACGGTCTGGTGCGCCTTGGTGAAGCGGCGCAGCGAGATGGCGGTCAGCGGCTCCAGGTCCTCCACCGGCTTGGTCTGCGGCGGCAGGAACTCCAGCGCCGCGCGCCGGATGCCCTGCCCGATGCGGACCCGGCCGAAGTCCTCGTGCGCCGGGCGGCGTTCCCACAGCCGGGGGCCCATCGCCAGCGCCCACAGCTGACCCGGCTCGGGGTTGTCCCACAGCAGGGCGGCCCGCTGCTGTTCGGCGGCCTGCCGGGCCTGCCGGCGCTTCTGCGCGAGGTAGCGCAGGTAGTCACGCCGCTCGGCCCGCATCCGGCGCCGGCGCTCGGCACCGGCCCGGCCGATCTGGGTCAGCGTCATGCTGACCATGGCGACGCCCATCATCCCGGACATCATGTACGTCGCCGGTCCGGCGCTGCGCATGGAGAACATCAGCACCATGGCGCCGGTGCCCAGCGCCATGGGCAGGTACATCAGCGCCGATCCGAAATCGGCGCTGGCCGGCTCCCCCAGAACCGGTGGCTCCGCCAGCTCTACCTGTCCCTCGGGGAGCTGCGGGCCCTCGGCGCGCGGTGATCGCTTGGCCACCACGGTGCTCAATGGCGCGGACCTTTCTGAGGCGCTCAAGTGGATGTGACTGGTCAACCACTGCTGCGGTGACGCGCGTTGTGCGCCGACTTGCGGAGGGCAGTGATCCACTAGTGGCCTGATGATAAGCATGGGAAGTCTGTGGTGGGTGAACGCATCTCAAGCCGCGAGGCGCCAACGGCCAAATTTTGCTTGTCTTTTGACCGATCGGGATGGTCATCGCTGACTGATCTGCCGTCAATTCTGCTCAACTTCGGACATGTTGATGGCCACGCAGGCGTTGTCGGTCCCGCGCGATGTGAAAATGAAGCTCTGGTAACCACCGCGTGAACGCGGCGGACGGAGCGACGGCGGTCACTGCGGGTGGCCGAATACTGACGTCCCGTGCCGCTCCGCTTCGGCTCGGCCGCCCCGGGGAACTCGGGGCCCGGAGATGGCCGAGCGCGGAGGAGGTGCCGTCGCCGTGGACGACTGGGAGATGTGGGACAGACGCGAGGAGATACGGCTGTCGCCGCGCGAACGGCTCGCGCTGCTGGAGATCGAGGCTCGCCTGCGCCGGGACCGGGGCTTCGCCCGCCGCATGGGCGAGGAGCCACGGGCACGCCGGGGCGGCGCCCGCCGGGGCCGGACGCGCCGGCGGCTGTGGCTGCCGGTGGGAGTGCTGCTGCTGGGCGTGGCATCGGTGTTCTCGGCGGTCATGGGCATCCGCACCGAGGACCCCGGACTGCTCTGGTGCTTCGCGGTGCTGTGGCCGCTCACCCTCTTCCAGGCCTTCCGCCTGCTGTGCCGGGCGGCCCGCCACCGGAGCAGGGGCGGGGTGAACTCCCGGCTCTGAGGAACCGGAATCCAGGGCGGTCCGGCCGGTGCCGCGCCGGGTTCGCCGGGCGCTGCTCCTGACGCGCCGCCGCGTCCCGCGCGACGGCGCGTACCGGGCTCCTGATGCTGCCACGACGCCTCCCTGCGCCGCCCGCCACCGGGTCCACGGCGATCACCGGGGTGCCCGTGCGCAGGGACAGGAGCAGGCCGTGCAGGCGGGTGGTGACGACCAGGTCGAGGCGGGAGACGAGGGACAGGAACTGCCGCCCGTGGCGCACAGCCGCCAGTCGTCCGTCGCCAGGCGCGTGTCCACCGGTACCCGAGCGCAGTCCTTGCCGGCCGGCCAGTCGGTGATCCGGGCACTCACCTCCTCGTACCGCCGGCGCCGGCCGTACTCGCCCTGGCCGTGGGTGAGGATCACCCCGACCGCGAGTCGCCGACAACTCCCGAACCGTGCATGAAGGGCCGCCACTCGGGGCCGTGCACCGGCCCGCACACGAAGAGGAGGCGTCGTACCCCTCGGGCCGCACGGCGTCCGGGGACAGCGCCCGGGGCGGAAACCGGGGCTCCACGCCGTGTCATGGCGGACGCCCGCCGCGGTGAGGGCCGCCGACACCTGCCGCTCGGCGAGCACGTCCCCGGCCGCCGCCTCCCCGTGCCGCAGGCTGAACCAGCCGGCGACCAGCGTCCGCCGGGGCCGCCCCAGAGTGCGCGGCAGCGCTGCCACCAGCTCGTCCCGCATGGCTCCCACCTGCACTCTCGGTGACCTGAGTCGCGCGAGTACCCGGCCCACCGGACAATAAGAGTCCAACGTGTGAAACCAACTGGCAGGGGAACTCAGCTGCCAGTGCCGTCCAGACAGCGGCGGCCGAGCAGGGCGGTCCTCCGATCCGCGGGACCCGAGCCCTGTCCTCTCCCCGCACGACGGGCCGGTGCCACCGGTCCGTGGTCACGGCTCCCACCGTGCGCCCACGCGGGAACGTCCCCGGTACGCACGCGACATCGACGTCGTCGAGGTACGTGGACGAAGGACGACGAAGGAATGCCCCATGACCGGTGACACACCTTTTCCCTGGCGGCGCGCCCTCGTGACCGGCGGCGCCGGATTCCTCGGCTCGCACCTGTGCGAGCGGCTGCTGGATTCGGGAGTCGAAGTCGACTGCGCCGACAACCTGGCCTGCGGTCGCCGGGAGAACGTGGCCCACCTGGAGGACCGGCCCGGCTTCCGGTACGCGCACTGCGACGTCTCCGAGCCGGGCTGCGCCGAGCGGCTGCCGGGCCCCTACGACCTCGTACTGCACTTCGCCTGCCCGGCCTCGCCCGCCGACTACCTGCGCATGCCCCTGGAGACCCTGGACGTGGGCAGCCTCGGCACCCGCAACGTCCTCGGCATCGCCGAGCGCGACGGCGCCCGCCTGCTGCTGGCCTCCACCTCCGAGGTGTACGGCGACCCCCAGGTGCACCCCCAGCACGAGGGCTACTGGGGCAACGTCAACCCGGTCGGCCCGCGCAGCGTCTACGACGAGTCCAAACGGTTCGCCGAGGCCCTGGTCACCGCGCACGCCGGCACCCGGGGCACCAACGCCGGGATCGTCCGCCTGTTCAACACCTACGGGCCGCGGATGCGCGCCCACGACGGCCGCGCCGTGCCCACCTTCATCTGCCAGGCCCTGTCCGGGGAACCGGTCACCGTGACCGGCGACGGCAGCCAGACCCGCTCGCTGTGCTACGTGGACGACACCGTCGACGGCGTGCTGCGGGTGGCCATGAGCAGGTCCGTGCGGCCGGTGAACATCGGCGGCAGCGACGAGATCACCGTCGCCGACCTGGCCCGCCGCGTCGTCGCCCTCACCGGCTCCCGCTCGCCCATCGCCTTCGTCGACCGGCCCGTCGACGACCCCGGCAGGCGCCGGCCCGACACCACCCTCGCCCGCGAACTGCTCGGCTGGTCACCGCAGATCCCCTGGGAGGAGGGCCTGAAGCAGACCATCGCCTACTTCGCGGCCCAGTCCCCGCAGCCGGTGGCGGGCGAACCGCGGCCGGCCGCGCACCCGCAGACCTGAGCGTCCCCCCGCGGCCCTGGAGGCAGCGCATGCACGTCCTCGGAATCAACGCACTCTTCCACGACCCCGCCGCCGCCCTGCTCACCGACGGCAAGGTCGTGGCGGCCGCCGAGGAGGAACGGTTCTCCCGCCGCAAGCACGGCAAGCGGCCCGTCCCCTTCTCCGCCTGGGAACTGCCCGAGCAGTCGGCCCGCTGGTGCCTGGCCGAGGCCGGCCTCACCCCGTCCGACCTGGACGCGGTCGCCTACTCCTACGACCCCTCCCTGGCCCGTCCCGCCGACCGGATGGGCCTCGACGACCCCTGGGACCACCTGCGCCAGGAATACGCGCGCCGGGCACCGGAGTTCCTCGCCGAGGCCCTGCCCGGACTCGACCCGGCCAAGGTCAGGTTCGTCCCGCACCACATCGCGCACGCCGCCTCCGCAGGGCCCGTCTCGCCGTACCCGGACTGCGCGGTCCTCGTGCTGGACGGCCGCGGCGAGTGCGGCTCCCACCTCGCCGGCCGCTACATCAACCGCGAACTCACCGTCCTCGGCACCCAGGAACTGCCCGACTCCCTCGGCCTGTTCTACGAGGACCTCACCCAGCACCTCGGATTCCTGCGCAGCAGCGACGAGTTCAAGGTGATGGCGCTCGCCTCCTACGGCGCCCCCCGCTTCGCCGACCGCCTGCGCGAGTACGTCCACGCCGACGACCGGGGCGGCTTCCGGGCCCGGCCCGTGCCCTGGTCCGAGCTGGTTCCCCCGCGCCCGGCCGGCGGCGCCTGGAGCCAGGACCACGCCGACCTCGCCGCGAGCGCCCAACTCTGCCTGGAGGAGACCGTGCTGAGCCTCGCCCGCCGGCTGCGCGAACGCACCGGCGAGGACGCGCTCACCATGGCCGGCGGCGTCGCCCTCAACTGCGTGGCCAACACCCGGCTGTGGCGCGAGAGCGGCTTCGCGCACGTGTGGGTGCAGCCCGCCGCCGGGGACGCCGGCACCGCCCTGGGCGCCGCCGCGCACGTCGCCGGCCAGAAGGACACCCTGGAGCCGATGCCCACCGCCGCCCTCGGCCGCGGCTGGAGCGACGCCGAGCTGCGCGGGTGGCTGGAGCGGGCGGCCGTACCGTACGAGGAGCCCGCCGACATCGCCGAGACGGCCGCAAAGGCGCTGGCCGCCGACGGGATCGTGGCCTGGTTCCAGGGCCGCGGCGAGTACGGGCCGCGCGCGCTCGGCCACCGCTCGCTGCTCGCCCACCCCGGCCGGGCGGAGAACCTGGAACGGCTCAACGCGGTCAAAGGCCGTGAGGAGTTCCGGCCGGTCGCCCCCATGGTGCTCGCCGAACGCGCCGCCGAGATCTTCGACGGGCCGCTGCCCAGCCCGCACATGCTGTTCGTGCACGACGTGGCCGCCGACTGGCGCGACCGCATCCCCGCCGTCGTCCACGTCGACGGCACCGCCCGCATCCAGACCGTCGACCGGGACCAGGAACCCCTGGTCGCACGGATGATCGACGGCTTCGAACGGCGCACCGGACTGCCGGTCGTCGTCAACACCAGCCTGAACACCGCGGGCCGGCCCATGGTGGACGATCCCCGCGACGCCCTGGAGTGCTTCGGCTCCGCGCCCGTGGACCTGCTGGTGCTCGGCCCGTTCGCGATCCGCCGCAAGGGGGTCTTCGCATGAGCGCCCCCGCCTACACCGTCGTCGTGCCGACCGTCGGCCGCCCCTGCCTCGCCGAGTGCCTGCGCGCCCTCGCGGAGGCCGAGGGACACGTCCCGCACGAGGTGATCGTCGTGGACGACCGGCCCGAGACCGACGGCGAACTGCCGCTCACCGCCTCCGGGTTGCTGCTCGACCGGGTACGCACCCTGCGCACCGGGGGCAAGGGCCCGGCCGCCGCCCGCAACGCCGGCTGGCGCACCGTCGAGACCCCCTGGACCGTCTTCCTCGACGACGACGTCCAGGTACTGCCCGACTGGTCCCGGCTGCTCGCCCGGGACCTGAGCGAGGCCGGCGAGGGCATCGGCGGCATCCAGGGACAGCTGCGGGTACCGCTGCCCGAGGACCGCCGGCCCACCGACTGGGAACGCACCACCAAGGGCCTGGAGAACGCCGCCTGGGCGACCGCCGACATGGCCTACCGCACGGAGGCGCTCGACCGCGTCGGCGGCTTCGACGAACGCTTCCCGCGCGCCTTCCGCGAGGACGCCGACCTCGCCCTGCGGGTGCGGCGGGCCGGCTGGGCGCTGGTGCGCGGCCGGCGCGTCACCCGGCACCCGGTCCGCCCGGCCCACTGGTGGGCCTCGCTGCCCGCACAGCGCGGCAACGCCGACGACGCGCTGATGAACCGGCTGCACGGCCCCGACTGGTGGGCCCGCGCGCAGGCGCCCCGCGGCCGGCTGCACCGCCACGCCCTGGTGACCGGCGCCGCGCTCGCCGGGGCCGGCTGCGCCCTGGCCGGCCGCCGCCGCGCCGCCGCCGTCTGCGCGGCCCTGTGGACCCTGGGCACCGCCGAGTTCGCCCTCGCCCGCATCCTGCCCGGCCCGCGCACCGCCCGCGAGATCGCGGGCATGGTCGGCACCAGCGTCCTCATCCCCCCGCTCGCCGTCCGGCACTGGCTGCGCGGCACGGTCCGACACCGCCACGTCCAGCCCCTGGGAGGCACCGGATGAGCACCGTCCTGCCCCGGAGCGGCGTACCCCGCGACGGCACCGCCGCGGGGGCTCCGGCCACGGTCCTGCCCGTGCGTCGCGTGCGGGGCGGCGGCGATCCCGCCGGGGTGGCTCGCCGGGTGGCGCCGGCCGCGCGGGGTGGTGCGGTGCGTGCCCTGTCCGTGGGGTGCGGGTCGACTGCCGACCTCCCCGCTCGCGGCGTGCGGCGCAGTGGCGTCGCCGTGGGGGCTCCGGCCGCCGTCCCGCCCCGTCACGGCCTGCCGTGCGGCGGCGGGGCCGCCGGAGCTTCGGGTACCGGTCCGTCTGGTCACGGGGGGCCGCACGGCGGCCGTTGCGGGCCCGTTCGGCGGGGGCGTTCCCCGGGAGGTGGCCGATGAGGGCCGTCTCCGCCGTGCTGTTCGACCGTGACGGCACCCTCGTGGTCGACGTGCCCTACAACGGCGACCCCGAACGGGTGCGGACGCTGCCCGGTGCCGCCGAGGCCGTCGCGTTCGTCAGGGCCGCGGGGCTGCCCACCGGGGTGGTCAGCAACCAGTCCGGCATCGGGCGCGGGCTGCTCACCGCCGAGGACGTCGCCCGGGTCAACCGGCGCGCCGACGAACTGCTGGGCGGACTGGACACGTGGCTGTACTGCCCGCACGCGCCGGACACCGGCTGCCCCTGCCGCAAGCCCCGGCCCGGTCTGATCCTCGCCGCCGCCGAGCGCCTCGGCGTCCCGCCCGCCGAGTGCCTGGTCGTCGGCGACATCGCCGCCGACCTGCTGGCCGCGCGGGCGGCCGGCGCCCGCGGCGTCCTCGTCCCCAACGCGGCCACCGCACCGGACGAGGTGCGGCGCTTCGCCCGGCACAGCGCCCCCGACGCGCTCACCGCCGTACGCGACGCCCTCGACGCCCGCCCGGGGAAGTGGCCCCGGTGACGGCGCTCGTGGTCCGGCTCGACAGCTTCGGCGACGTCCTGCTCGCGGGGCCCGCCGTACGCGCCGTCGGCGAGCACCACGGCCCCGTGACCATGCTGTGCGGGCCGCGCGGCGCCGACGCCGCCCGGATGCTCCCCGGCGTCGAGGACGTCCTCGTCTGGGAGGCCCCCTGGGAAGGCTTCGCCCCGCCCCCGGTGGACCCGGCGGACATCGGCGACCTGGTCGCCCGCCTGCGGCAGGGTGCCTTCGACACCGCCCTGATCCTCACCTCCTTCCACCAGAGCCCGCTGCCCACCGCGCTGCTGCTGCGCCTTGCCGGGATCGGCCGGATCGGCGCCGACAGCGTCGACCACCCCGGCCGGCTGCTCGACGTCCGCCACCGCCGGCTGCCCGGCCGGCACGAGGCCGAGGCCGCCCTCGACACCGCCGCCGCCATGGGCTGCACCCTCCCGCCCGGCGACGACGGCCGGCTGCGCGTCCTGCCGCCCCCCGACACCGGCGGCCTGACCGGCAACGGCCCCTACGTCGTCCTGCACCCCGGCGCCAGCGCGCCCGCCCGCGCCTGGAGCCCGGACCGCTGTGCCGAGGCGGTCGCGCTGCTCGCCGACGCCGGGCACCGCGTGGTCGTCACCGGCGGCCCGCACGAGCAGGCGCTCACCAAGAGGGTGAGCGGCGACGCGGCCGTGGACCTCGGCGGCCGCACCAGCCCCCGCACCCTCGCCGGAGTGCTGCGCATGGCCGACGTGGTGGTCAGCGCCAACACCGGCCCCGCCCACCTCGCCGCGGCCGTCGGCACCCCCGTCGTCTCGCTGTTCGCCCCCGTGGTCCCCGCCGAGCGCTGGGCCCCCTACGGCGTCCCCGCCATCCTGCTCGGCGACCAGTCGGCGCCGTGCGCGGACACCCGGGCGCTCGTCTGCCCGGTGCCCGGCCACCCCTGCCTGGACGAGGTCACCGGGCAGGACGTGGTGCGCGCGGTGCACAAGCTCATCCAGGAGCGCTCCTCATGAACATCCTCGTCTGGCACGTGCACGGATCCTGGCTCACCGCCTTCGTGCAGGGCCCGCACACCTATCTGGTCCCGGTCACCGAGGACCGGGGACCCGACGGCCTCGGCCGCGCCGCCACCTGGGACTGGCCGTCCACCGTCGAAGAGCACACCCCCGCGAGCCTGAGGGACGCCGACATCGACCTGATGGTCCTGCAACGCCCGCACGAAGTCGCCCTGGCCGAACGCTGGACCGGCCGCCGGCCCGGCCGCGACGTGCCCGCCGTCTACGTCGAGCACAACAGCCCCGACGCCTCCCCCGAGCGCCAACTCCACCCGCTGGCCGGGCAGTCGGCGATCCCCGTCGTACACGTCACCCACTTCAACCGGCTGATGTGGGACAACGGACGCGCCCCCACCGAGGTCGTCGAGCACGGCATCGTGGACCCCGGCCGGCTGTGGACCGGAACCGAACGGCGCGCCGCCGTCGTCGTCAACGAGCCCGTGCGCAGGGGCCGTACGACCGGCACCGACCTGCTGCCCCGGTTCGCCCGCTGCGCGCCCCTGGACGTCTTCGGGATGCGCACCGAAGGGCTCGCCGGCCACCTCGGCCTGCCGCCCGAGCGCTGCCGCACCCGCGACCTGCCCCAGCACCGGCTCCACCGCGAGATGGCCAAGTGCCGCGTCTATCTGCACCCCGTGCGCTGGACCTCGCTCGGCCTGTCCCTGCTGGAGGCCATGTTCCTCGGGATGCCGGTGGTCGCCCTGGACACCACCGAGGTCCGGGAAGCCGTACCCGAGGGCGCCGGGGTGGTCTCCAACCGCCTCGACGTCCTGGAGGACGCCGTGCGGGCGTTCCTCGCCGACCCCGAGGACGCGCGCCTGACCGGCGACGCCGCCCGGGCCGCGGCCCAGGCCCGCTACGGAGAGCGGCGCTTCCTGGACGACTGGGAGCGCCTGATCAAGGAGGTCACCCGATGAGCCGTACTGCCCACACGGCCGGGCGCGTCGCCATGGTCTCCGAGCACGCCAGCCCGCTGGCCGCGCTCGGCGGACCGGACGCGGGCGGCCAGAACGTCTACGTGGCCCAGGTCGCCCGGCAACTCGCCAGGAAGGGCTACCGGGTCACGGTCTACACCCGGCGGGACTCGACGGGCCTGCCGGACCGGGTGACCCTCATCGACGGCGTCCAGGTGGTACACGTGCCCGCCGGACCGCCCGAACCCGCGCCCAAGGACGAACTCCTGCCGCACATGGTGGAGTTCGGCGAGTTCCTGGCCGGGCAGTGGGCGGCGAGCCCGCCCGACGTGGTGCACGCCCACTTCTGGATGTCGGGCCTGGCCGCCCTGTCCGGGGCCCGCGGCCTCGGCGTCCCCGTCGTGCAGACCTACCACGCCCTCGGCACCGTCAAGCGGCGCTACCAGGGCGCCGCCGACACCAGCCCGCCGCAGCGCCTGGCCATCGAGGAGGCCATCGGCCACGAGTGCGCCCGGATCATCGCCACGTGCAGCGACGAGGTGGCCGAACTGAAGGCCATGGGGCTGCCCGAGGACCGGTTGAGCGTGGTGCCCTGCGGGGTGGACCCCGTCCAGTTCTCGCCGCTGCCGCGCTCCCGGCCGCCGGGCGCCCGCAGGCGGCTGCTGGCCGTCGGCCGGCTGGTGCCCCGCAAGGGCTTCGACCGCGCCATCCGCGCCCTGGCCGGCGTCCCCGACGCCGAACTCCTCGTCGCCGGCGGCCCCGAGGCCGAACTCCTCGGCGCCGACCCCGAGGCCCGGCGCCTCAAGGCCCTGGCCGGCGAGTACGGCGTCGCCGACCGCGTCACCCTGCTCGGCGGGGTCAGCCGGACCCGGATGCCCCGGCTGATGGCCGGCGCCGACCTCGTCCTGTCCCTGCCCCGCTACGAGCCCTTCGGCATCGTCCCGCTGGAGGCCATGGCCTGCGCCACCCCCGTCGTGGCCACCGCGGTCGGCGGTCAGCTCGACACCGTCGTGGACGGCGCCACCGGCGTCCTCGTCCCGGCCGACGACGACCACGACCTCGGCGCGGTCGTCCGCGCCCTGCTCGCCGACCCCGCCCGGCTCGAGAGGTACGGCGCGGCCGGCCGCCGCCGCGTGCTGACCCACTACACCTGGGACCGGGTGGCCGACGGCGTCGCCGGGGCGTACGGCGCCGTGTCCGCCCTCCCCTCGCTCTCCGGAGTCGTCCGATGAAGACCGTCACCGACACCACGCACTGCGACGACCTGATGAAGGCCCTGGAGACGTTCCGCGACCGCGGTCCCCTCATCGGGCGCTGGGGCACCGAACTGGCCCGCCGGCTGGGCGCCGGCTCCCGGCTGCTGGTCGCGGGCAACGGCGGCAGCGCGGCCCAGGCCCAGCACCTGACCGCCGAACTGGTCGGCCGCTACCGCGACGACCGGCCGCCGTTCTCCGCGTACGCCCTGCACGCCGACACCTCCTCCACCACCGCCATCGCCAACGACTACGGCGTGCAGGAGGTGTTCGCCCGGCAGACCGCCGCCCACGGCCGCCCCGGCGACGTGCTGATGCTGCTGTCCACCAGCGGCGCCAGCGCCAACCTGCTGTCCGCCGCCGACCGCGCCCACCGCCTGGGCATGACCGTGTGGGCGCTGACCGGACGGGCCCCCAACCCGCTGCAGCTCGGCGCCGACGAGGCCCTGTGCGTCGACGCGCCGGTCTCCGCCACCGTGCAGGAACTCCATCTGGTCGCCGTGCACATGCTGTGCGAGGCGTTCGACCGGGCCGTCGAGCGCGGCGAGGCCGACCGGGGCAGCGGCTCCCGCGTCGACGGCGAAGCCCTCGGCCACCCCCTGGCCCGGGCCCGCACCGTCGGCCGGCCCGTGGACGGCACGCCGGTGGCCCGCGGAAAGGAACAGGCATGACGCACCCCGGTACGACCACCCCGGGCACCCCGCTGGTCGTCGTCGGCGACGCCCTCCTCGACCACGACCTGTGCGGGCACGCCGAGCGGCTGGCCCCCGACGCGCCCGTGCCCGTCGTCCACGGCACCCGGCGCAGCTCCCGCCCCGGCGGCGCCGCCCTCGCGGCCTGCCTGGCCGCCGCCGACGGCCGCCCGGTCACCCTCGTCACCGCCCTCGGCACCGACCCCGCCAGCGACACCCTGCGCCGACTGCTCGCGGGCCGCGTCGAGCTGGTGGAGGTGCCGCTCGACGGCGGCCTCAGCAGCAAGACCCGGGTGCTGGCCGGGGACCGGCCGCTGCTGCGTCTGGACGACGGCGAGGGCCGCGCCCGCGAGGCGACCCGCGAGGCCCTCGCCGCGATCACCGCGGCCAGGGGCGTCCTGGTCGCCGACTACGGCCGGGGCACCGCCGACGTCCTGCGCGACGCGCTGTCCCGAACGACCGCGTCCGTGGTCTGGGACCCCCATGTGCGCGGCCGGCCCCCGGTCCCCGGTGCCCGTCTGGTCACGCCCTCCGCCCAGGAGGCGCGTGTGTTCGCCCGCCAACTGGACGACGACGAAGGGCAGTCGGGGGACGGCGCCGGGCTGCGCACCGCCGCCCGGGACGCCCGCGCCCTGGTCCGCGCCTGGCGGGTGCAGGCGGTCGCCGTCACCCTGGGCGAGCGCGGCGCGCTGCTGTCGCACGGCGAGACCCCGCTGCTCGTGCCCACCCCGGCCGCCGCGTCCGGCGACCCCTGCGGCGCGGGCGACCGGTTCGCCGCGGCCGCCGCCGGACTGCTCGCCGACGGCGCCTTCACCGAGGCCGCCGTCCAGGCCGCCGTCCACGCGGCCACCCGGTACGTCGCCGAGGGCGGCGCCCGCGCGATGGCGACGACCGGCGAGGACGAGCGCACACGGCGGCCCGAACAGCCGCTGCCCGACGGGGACACCACCGCGGACGCCCTGCGCACCGCCGCCCGGGTGCGCACCGCGGGTCGCACCGTCGTCGCCGCGGGCGGCTGCTTCGACCTGCTGCACGCCGGCCATGTCGCCCTGCTCCAGGCCGCCCGCCGGGCGGGCGACTGCCTGATCGTCTGCGTCAACTCCGACGACTCGGTGCGCCGCCGCAAGGGCGACGGCCGCCCCCTCGTGCCGGTCGCCGACCGCGTCCGGGTGCTGCGCGCCCTGGAATGCGTGGACGCGGTCGCCGTCTTCGACGAGGACACCCCCGAACGCCTCCTCGCCGAACTGCGCCCGCACATCTGGGCCAAGGGCGGCGACTACGCCCGCACCCCCCTGCCCGAACAGCCCCTCGTGGAGAGCTGGGGCGGCCAGGTCCTCCTGCTGCCCTACCTGGACGGCCGCTCGACCACCGGCCTGGCCCGCCGGGCGGCCTCCTCGCCGGTGCGGTCGGGAGGGCGGCGGCGGTGACCGCGACGTCCGACGCGACCCCCGCACCCGGGCCCCCGTGCGTCCTGGTGCTGCGCGCGCTGGGCCTCGGCGACCTGCTGGCCGGCGTGCCCGCGCTGCGCGGCATCCGGCGCGGCTTCCCCGGACACCGGATCGTGCTCGCCCAGCCCGCCGCGCTCGCCGGACTCGCCCTGGAGACCGGCGCGTTGGACGCCGTGTTCCCGGCCGAGGCGCCCGGCCGGGCGGTCCCGGCGCTCACGCACTGGCCGGGACCGCCGCCCGACGTGGCGATCGACCTGCACGGCAACGGCCCCGAGAGCCGCGACGCCCTCGCCGCCCTGCACCCGCGCCGGCTGCTCGCCCACGCCTGCCCGGACGGCCCCGGCTGGCGGGCCCAGGCACACGAACGGGACCGCTGGTGCGGCTTCCTGGACGACTACGGCATCCCGGCCGACCCGCTCGACCTGCGCCTCCCCCCGCCCGGCAAGCCCTCCCCGGCCCCCGGCGCGGTCCTCGTCCACCCCGGTGCCGCCTCCGGCTCCCGCCGCTGGCCGGCCGAGCGGTTCGCCGCCGTCGTGCGCTGCCTGCGGGCGGCCGGGTACCGGGTGGTGCTCACCGGCGGCCCGGGGGAGGAGGCCCTGGTACGGTCCGTCGCCGGGCGCGGCGGCGCGCCCGCCGAGGACCTGCTGACCGGCGGCCTGCCCCTCGCCGAACTGTCCGCGCTGGTGGCCGGGGCGGCCTTGGTGCTCAGCGGCGACACCGGCCTCGCCCACCTCGCGTACGCGCACGCCACCCCCAGCGTCACCCTCTTCGGCCCGGTCTCCCCGCGCCTGTGGGGGCCGCAGCAGGGCCCCGGCCACCTCGCCCTGTGGAAACCCGGCCCGCCCGGCGACCCGCACGGCCGCACCCCCGACGCCCGGCTGCTGCGCATCGGCTCCGGCGAGGTCGCCGCGGCCTGTCTGACACTGCTGCGCCAGGGCCGGGCCCGGCCGGCCCCGCGCCCGGAGGTGGCCCATGCCAACTGAGCCCGCGCCCGGCCGGGTCGGCCGCCGCGCGCCGGCCGCGGCCGACGGCCGCGTCACGGTCGCCGTCATCACCCGCGACCGCGCCGCGAGCCTGCTGCGCACCCTGGACGCCCTGGCCGCGCTGCCCGAACGGCCACCGGTCATCGTGGTCGACAACTCCCGTGACGACAGCACCCGCCGGGCCGTGGCCGGCCACCCCGCCCCCGTCCGGCTGCTGAGCGCCGCGGCCAACACCGGTGCGCTCGGCCGCAATCTGGCCGTGCGGCACGCCCGCACCCCCTACGTCGCGTTCAGCGACGACGACTCCTGGTGGGAGCCGGGCAGCCTCGCCCGCGCCGCCGACCTCCTCGACCGCCACCCCCGGCTCGGCCTGCTCGCCGCCCGCACCCTCGTCGGCGCCGAGGCCGCCGAGGACCCCCTCAACGCCGTACTCGCCGCCTCGCCCCTGCCACCCGAACCCGATCTGCCCGGCCGCCCCGTCCTCGGCTTCCTCGGCTGCGCCAGCGTGGTGCGCCGGGAGGCCTTCCTGGCCGCGGGCGGCTTCCACCCGCTGCTGTTCTTCGGCGGCGAGGAGACCCTGCTCGCCTACGACCTGGCCGCCCGGAACTGGGGCGTGGCCTACGAGCCCGCGCTGTGCGCTCGTCACCACCCCGAGGACCACGGCCGCACCGGCCGCTCCTTCCTCGTCCGGCGCAACCACGTCCTCACCACCTGTCTGCGCCGCCCCTGGCCCGTCGCCCTGCGCGCGGGCGCCGCGCTCGCCCGCGCCGCGGCGGCCGACGCCCCCGGCGCCCGCCGGGCCCTGCGGGAGACCCTGACCCGCCTGCCCGCCACCCTGGCCCGCCGCGACCCGCTGCCCCCGCACGTCGAACACGCGGCCCGCCTGCTGGACCGCCAGCGGGCCGAAGGACGCGCGCCGGTCGCGGCACCGCGGGCCGACCAGGACGACCGGGCGGACCGGGACGACCGGGACGAGGAGAACGCCGCGCCATGACCTGCACCCGTACGACCGCCGTCGTCATCACCCACAACAGGCGCGCCGAACTGCTGCGCAGCCTCGCCGAGTTGCGCCGTCTGCCCGAGCGCCCCCGGGTCGTCGTCACCGACAACGCCTCGACCGACGGCACCGCCGAGGCCGTCGCCCGCGACTTCCCGGAGGCGACCCTGCTGCGCCCGGGCCGCAACCTCGGTGCCGTCGGCCGCAACCTGGCCGTCCGGCACGTCCGCACGCCCTACGTGGCGTTCTGCGACGACGACTCCTGGTGGGAGCCGGGCAGCCTCGCCCGCGCCGCCGACCTGCTCGACGCCCGGCCCCGGCTCGCGGCCGTCACCGCGCGGATCGTCGTGGAGCCGGAGGGCACCGAGGACCCGGTCGTGCGCGAACTGCGCGAGTCGCCCCTGTCCGGCCCCGACTGGCTTCCCGGCCCGGCCCTCGGCTCCTTCCTCGCCGCCGCCACGGTGATGCGCACCGACGCCTTCCGCGCGGGCGGCGGCTTCCACCCCGGGCTGTGGCTCGGCGGCGAGGAGGAGCTGCTCGCCTGCGATCTGCTGCGCCAGGGCTGGTGGTTCGCCTACGTCGGGGAACTCACCGTGCACCACCAGGCATCCCGGCTGCGCGACAGCACGGCCCGGCGCGTCCTCGGCCTGCGCAACACCCTCTGGTTCACCTGGCTGCGCCGCCCGCTCCTGCCCGCGCTGCGCCGCACCGGGCACCTGATCCGCACGGTGCCCCACGACGCCGCGTCCGCCCGCGCCTTCGCCCACGCCACCGCCGGGCTGCCCTGGGTGCTGCGCCAGCGCGACCCGGTCCCCCCGGACCTGGAACACCGCCTGGCCACCCTGGAACGCGCCCGCCGCACCTCCCCGGCCCGCCGGTACATCGGCTGACGCCCCGCCGCGCCGGCCGCCCGCACACCCCGGTCCGACACGCCCGGCCCGCAGTCGTTGCGCGGTAGACGGGCGCGCGGGCACAGTGAGGGACCGGTCATGACGCGGCCGGCGGCGCGCACGGACGGCCTCCGGCTGCACGCGACCCGGCATCCGCCCCGCACCCCCCACGGCCCACCGGCCCCCGCCGGACCGGCGCCCGCCCGAGTGCGGTTGAGAGTCCGGCGTCCGCCGTGCAAGGTGGTGGTGGTTCAAGGTCAGATTCCTGGCCAGGAAGCGGCCGTACGGCCCATTCTCGACCTGCCCGGGTGATGCCATGAAAGCTTCCTCCCCGCGGCCGGGCGCACCGGCCCCCCTCGTGATCGAGTCCTCCGTCGTGGAGGGACTGCCCGCCGAGGGCGCCCTGCTGCTGCGCATGTCCGGCACCCTGGACGCGGGCGGCGCGCACGCCTGGTCCGAGGAACTGCGCGGCCACCTGGCCCGGGCCGACCGCGCCGGACTGCGGCCGGTCCTCGACATGGCCCACGTACAGCTCGGCGGCGCCGCCGTCCTGCGCACGCTCAGCGAGACGACCCGGGTCCGCGCCGGCCGCCCGGACCTGATCATCGTCCGGGCCCGGCCGGGCGTCCGCGAGGCGGTGCACCTGGCCCGCCTGGAGGGCGTCCAGCTGTACGCCACCCTGGACGAGGCCCTGCGCGAACTGGCCCGCGCCGCCTCCCGGGTGGAGGAACTGCCCGCCTGGCGCTCGCAGATGGCGGACCCGCTGCGGCCGTCCTACCAGGACCTGCACCAGGAGGTGCGCGCCCTGCGCGCCCGGGTGCGCACCGCCCCCGTGATCGGCATGGCTCAGGGCATGCTCATGGCCCGCTACGCGCTGCCCGACACCGGCAGCGCCTTCCGGGTGCTGCGCGAGACCTCCCAGCGGTTCAACGTGCCCTTGCGGGTCCTCGCCGCCGCCGTGGTCGTGGCCCGCCCGCCCGACGGCCCGACCTGGTTCCCCGGCCGCCGCCCGCTGCCGCTGCCCCAGCTGCGGATCCTCGCCCGCGCGGGGCGCGACCCCCGCTACCGGGGCCAGATGATCGAGGCTGTGCTGCACGAGGCGCTGGCCATCGTGCGCGCGCCGGCCGGACACGTGCTGTCCGTGGACCCGGCCGTGAACGCGCTCGCGCTGGAGACCCGGTACGGCGGCGCGGACGCCTATCTGGACCACCTCGTGCGCGGCCGGACCGACGGCACGGCCGAGGCGGTCGCCCGCACCCGGGGCCGGCGGGTGAGCATGCCCGACGTGGCCACCGACGCGCTGCTGTCCGAGGACGGGCGGCGCGCCCTGCTCGCCGCGGGCGCCCGGGCACTCCAGTGCGTCCCGGTCCTGTCCTCGGCCGGCTGCTGCACCGGCCTGATCACCGTGCACTGGCCCGACGCCGGTCACCGGCCGGCGTCCCCCCAGGCCGAGGCCCTCGACCTGCTCGCCGCCGACACCGCGGCCTGGCTCGCCTGGTACCACCGTACGGTCCTGCTCGACGCCCTCGAACACCTCCACCAGCGGCTGACCCGCCCCTGAGCGGCATCCGTCACCCGCGCGCCCCTGGGAACCCGGACCGTGTCAGGTCCGCGGACCCCGGCAGCGGCATCCGCGCGCGTGCCGGGGTCCCGCCCTGTCCGCCCGGGCGCGGGCCCGGGGCGCTACCCTCCCGGTATGCGGATCTCCGTCTCCTCCGACATGGACGAACCCGTCGCCCGCCGGCTCGTGGCCGAGCTGCGGCGGCGCGGGCACGAGGTGCGGACGCACGGCGCGCTGCGCGGGGGCGCCGACCCGCAGTGGGCGGTCTGCTCGGAGGCGGCGGCGCGGGACGTGGCCGACGGGACGGCCGATCAGGCGGTGGTGTGCTGCTGGACCGGCACCGGCGCGTCCATCGCGGCGAACAAGGTGCCCGGCGTGCGCGCCGCCCTGTGCCCGGACGCCGCCACGGCGGACGGCGCGCGCCGCTGGAACGACGCCAACGTCCTCGCCCTGAGCCTGCGCCTGACCTCGGAACCGCTGCTGACGGAGATCCTGGACGCCTGGTTCACGGCCGAGCCCAGCCAGGACCCGCAGGACGTCATGAACGTGGCCCGCGTCGGCCGCCTGGACACCGCCCGGCACGAGGCCTGAACGGCGTACGGCGGCCCGACGCGGGCCAGGGTGTCGAGGGACCCCGCGGATTCAGTGGGCGCCGAGCCCGCCGCCCCCGAAGGATCCGCTGGAACCGCTGCTCCAGCGCGGCCGCTTCTGCTCCTCGCTCGTCTTGGAGTCCACGTTGCCCAGTTCGTACGGGGTGAGCGGACGACCGCCCTTGGGTGTCTTGGGAACTTCGTGGTAGTCCCGGTTCTCCCGGACCTCGTGCACCGCTCCCTCGGGCGGCAGCTTCGGCTGCTCCTCGGGACGGGGGCGGGCCGACTCGCGGTACTTCACCCGCGAGGTCATCCAGAAGCCTCCGGCGAGCAGTGCCAGCAGGCCGACGGCCACGATGAAGAGGACGAGGCTCATCAGGCCGCTCGCCGCGGCCAGCTGCATCGATGCGGTGTTCATAGCACAGGAATACCCATCCCATAAGCGTACGAACCGGACCAATGAGGCATCATTCGTGCCCGATGGTGGTAATGGGCGGTGGTTTGCCGTACGCCACCGGGGCTACCCGCACGGCGTGACCCCGCAGACCTCGCAGCAGCAGCTCTACCGGTTCCTCGAGGACCGCTTCACCTGCGCCCAGGCGTGCACGGAGTGCGCCCGGGCCTGCTCGGTGCGGGTGAGCCTGGTCGACCCGGGCGGCCCCCAAAGCCACGAGCGGGTGCGCAGGCTCGGCATCATGTGCGCCGAGGTGTGCGACACCACCTGCCGGCTGCTGTGCGAGGAGAACCACCAGGACGAGGAGGGCCTGCGCGGCCGCGTCGACTGGTGCCGCAGGATCTGCCTCGAATGCGCCGACGCCTTCGAGGACCACCCCGGCGCGGAATCCGCCGCGGCGGCCTGCCGGGCATGCGCCGCGGCATGCTCCGACTTCCTGGAGACGCTGGCCTGATCCCGGGAGATCCAGGCGACACCTTCCCGGTGAGCGCCGTCAGCACCGCCTCGGGTCCCGTCGAGGACGCCCCCCCCACTCCACAGGACGCCTCCGCCGTCAAGGTGTACGGCCGCGAGGCCCGCCGTGACGCCTACGCCGCCCTCATGGACGCCGGGCCGCCCGCATCGGTCAGCCACCCGGCCCGTGCGCCGCGCTGACGGTCGCCGTCGGTGATGGAATCTGCGTAGGGGACGCGGTCACGGGCGTGCGACCGGTCCTCCGGTGCGGGAGGAGAGTGATGAGGCAAGAGCCGCCGCCTCCGGCAGCGACCCCCGGGGAGCTGCCGTCGGAGGTGGCCGCCGCCCGGCTGCGGCTGCTCGCCGACGTGAGCCGCGCACTGGCGTCGGGGCTGGACGCGGAGGAGTCGCTGCGCCGCCTCGCCCGGCTCGTGGTGCCGCAGCTCGCCGACGCCTGCGTCGTCGACGTGGTCGAGGGCGAAGGCGTGCGCCGGCTCACGGTCACGGACCGGGACGCCGACCGGGCGCTGCGGGTGCTGTCCGGCGGCGTCCTCCCCGGGCCGGACGACTCGGCCTGCGCCCTCGCGAAGGTGCTGCGCGGAGCGGGACCCGTGCTGGTGACCGACTTCGGCACGACCGACCCGAACGATCCGCTCCGCTCCGCGCAGTGGTCCCTGTACCGCACCCTCGGCGCCCGCAGCGCGCTGATCGTGCCCATGCGGGTACGGCGCCAGGAACTGGGCGCGCTCACCTTCGTCCGCCGTACCGAGACCCCGTTCGACGAGCAGGAGCAGGCACTCGCCGCCGACCTGGGCCACCGCGCGGCCCTCGCGCTGGACAACGCCCGCCTGTACGCCATGCAGGAGCACACCGCCGAACAGCTCCAGCTGTCCCTGCTGCCCGACCTGACCGGCCTCCCCCACCTCCAGCTCGCCACCAGCTATCTGGCCGCCCGGGAGCGGGCCGAGGTGGGCGGCGACTGGTACGACGCCTTCCCGCTGCCCGACGGCTCGGCCGTCCTCGCCATCGGGGACGTCGTCGGCCACGATCTGGCGGCCGCCGTCCGCATGGGGCAACTGCGCAACATGCTGCGCGCCCTCGCCTACGACAGGGGCGACGACCCGGCGGGGGTCATGTGCCGCCTGGACCGGGTGATGCAGGGCCTCACCGGCATCGAGCTGGTCACAGCCGTCATCGCCCGCATCGAGACACCCGCCGCCGGGCCGTGGCAGCTGACCTGGACCAACGCCGGCCACCTCCCGCCGCTGCTGGCCCGGCCCGACGGCCATACCGCGCTGCTGGAGGAAGGCCACGCCCCCATCCTGGGCGTCGACCCCGAACTGCCCCGCGAGACGGCGAGCGTCGTCCTCCCGTCCGGCTCCACCCTGCTGCTGTACACCGACGGCCTCGTCGAGCGGCCCGGCGAGGACATCGGCCGCGGTCTGACCCGGTTGCGTCAGCACGCGGCCACGCTGGCCGGTGAGCCGCTGCCCGTCTTCCGTGACGAACTCCTGGGCCGGATGAGCGATGTCCAGCACGACGACGTGGCGGTGCTGGCGCTGCGCGTCCCGTGAGGCGTCCCGCCGGGGCAGTCGCGCGGCGGCGGGGACACGGCCCACGGCCGCGCCGCCGGGCACGACCGCGTCCTGCCGGTCAGGCGTCGGGGGTCATCCGGCCACCTTGTCGGCGTCCGACTCCGCGCAGCGGGCGAGGAGTTCGTCGCGTCCGATGGCGTCGGCCCGGGTCGAGGGCACGGTGCACGCGTGGGCGCCCGCGACGGCACCGTAACGCGCGCAGAGCAGCGGGTCCGCACCCTCCAGCCAGCCCAGCAGGAACGCGGCGGCGAAGGCGTCGCCCGCGCCGTTGGAGTCCACGACGGGCGCGGGCGGGGCCACCGCGGGCACATGGGTGAGGTCGCCGTCCACCAGCAGGTACGCGCCCTCGGCCCCGGCCGTGGCCACCACGATCCGGGCCCGGCCGCGCGCCGCGATGTCCCGCATGGTGCGCTCGTGGTCGGCCAGCGCGGTGGTCGACAGGAAGACCAGGTCCGCGCCGAGCGCGAACGGCTCGTGGTACGGGTTGACGCCGTCCCAGTCGTGCAGGTCCGTCGAGATGGTCGGCCCGGCCTCGCGCAGCACCGGCAGGGCGTGCGCGCACGGGTGGGTGATCACCACATGGGCGTGCCGGCTCGCGGCGGCCAGGGCGCGCAGGGTGTCCTCGGGCAGCCGGTCGGACTCCTGCGCGCGGGTGTCGTCGTACAGGGACAGCCGCCGCCCGTCCGGGCCGACCAGGTTGACCGCGCGCTTGGTGCCCGCGGCCGAGGGCACCGCGGTGAACGGGATGCCCCGGTCCCGGTGCAGCGCGCGCACCAGGTCGCCCTCGGGGTCGGCGCCGAGCAGGTCGATGTGGTGGGTGCGCAGGCCCAATTCGCGGACACCGAGCGCGACGAAGTCTCCGCTCTGTCCGGCGCGGGTCACGATGCCCGGCCGGATCATGTAGCTGTCGGCGTAGGGGAGCGGCAGCTCGGGGACGTGGACGACGGTGTCCACGCCCGCGCCGCCCAGGACGAGTACGTCGGTCTCGGTGGTCATGTAGTCGGCTCGTTCCTCTCGGGTCGGGTGACCGCGCGCGCGGCTCCGGCCGGGTGGCAGGCCGACCGGGGTGGTGAGTCAAGCAGCCACCCGCACCGCTGGCAAGAACTTGCTGAAATTTTCGGCAAGTTGCCAGGGGCTTCGGCCGACGGGTGTCCGGCGCACGGCTGCGGACGGGCACGCGGGCAGGACCGCCTCTGGCCGCCGTGGATCAGCGCGTGTTACGAAGGACCATGTCCGCCAACGAGGGAACCCGCGCGTACGACGCCGTCATCGTGGGCGGCGGCCACAACGGCCTGGTCGCCGCCGCCTATCTGGCCCGGGCCGGGCGCTCGGTGCTGGTGCTGGAGCGGCTCGGCCACACCGGCGGGGCCGCCGTCTCCACCCGGCCGTTCACCGGGGTGGACGCCCGCCTGTCGCGCTACAGCTACCTGGTCAGCCTGCTGCCGCCGAAGATCGTCACCGACCTCGGCCTGGACTTCCGCGTCCGCACCCGCACCATCTCCTCGTACACCCCCGTCGAACGCGCGGGCCGGCCCACCGGACTGCTGGTCGGCGGCGGCGAGGAGCGCACCCGCGCGGCCTTCGCCCGGCTGACCGGCGGGGAGCGCGAATACGCCGCCTGGCAGCGCTTCTACGGCATGACCGGCCGCGTCGCCCGGCGCGTCTTCCCGACCCTCACCGAACCCCTGCCCACCCGGGACGAACTGCGCCGCCGCATCGACGACGAGACCGCCTGGCGGGCCCTGTTCGAGGAGCCGATCGGTGCCGCGGTGGAGGAGCACTTCGAGGACGACCTGGTCCGGGGCGTGGCGCTCACCGACGCCCTGATCGGCACCTTCGCCGACGCCCACGACCCCTCCCTGGCCCAGAACCGCTGCTTTTTCTACCACGTCATCGGCGGCGGCACCGGCGCCTGGGACGTGCCCGTGGGCGGCATGGGCGCCCTCACCGACGCCCTCGCGACGGCGGCCCGCGCGGCCGGCGCGGTGCTCGCGACCGGGCACGAGGCGGTCCGCATCGACACCGGCACCGACGGCGCCGAGGTCGCCTACCGCACCGCCGACGGCGAGGGCGTCGCGGCCGCCCGGCACGTCCTGGTGGGCGCCTCCCCGCGGGAACTGGCCGCCCTCACCGGCGAGGCGCCCCCCGAGCCCGCCGAGGGCGCCCAGCTCAAGGTCAACATGCTGCTCACCCGGCTGCCCAAGCTCCGCGATCCGGCCGTCGACCCCCGCGAGGCCTTCTCCGGCACCTTCCACATCGCCGAGGGGTACGGCCAGTTGGCCGCCGCACACGCCCAGGCCGCCGCCGGTGAACTCCCCGCCGCACCGCCCTCCGAGATCTACTGCCACTCCCTGACCGACCCCAGCATCCTCGGTCCCCGACTCGCCGCAGCCGGCTACCAGACCCTCACCCTGTTCGGGCTGCACACCCCGGCCCGGCTCTTCGCCGAGGACAACGACACGGCCCGCGAGCGCCTGCTGGCGGCCACCCTCGCCCAGCTCGACGCCCACCTCGCCGAACCCCTCGCCGACTGCCTGGCCACCGACGCCGACGGCCGCCCCTGCATCGAGGCGAAGACCCCGCTCGACCTGGAACGCGACCTGCGGCTGCCCGGCGGCAACATCTTCCACCGCGCGCTGTCCTGGCCCTACGCCCAGGAGCACACGGGCCGTTGGGGCGTGGAGACCGCGCACCCGCGCGTCCTGCTGTGCGGCGCGGGCGCCGTGCGCGGGGGCGGGGTGAGCGGCGTACCCGGGCACAACGCGGCGATGGCCGTGCTGGAACAGGAGAACTGACGGTACGCCGACGGAGGCAGGCCCCGCGAAGGGCGGCCGCGCGACCCCCACGGGCAGGGGCGGGCCCGGCAGGCCCGGTCCGCCCACGTCACGCTCCTTGACCCGGCCGCCCGGCGCACCGAGGATCGGCGGTCATGAGGCACGGAAACGGCAGCACGGTCGACGCGATGCTGCGGCGCAGCGCCCGCCGCACCCCCACGCGGGTCGCGGTCGAGTACGGCACGCGGAGCTGGACGTACGGGGAACTGGACGACGCGGTCTCCCGCGCGGCCGCGCTGCTGCTCGCGGAGGGCCTCACCCCCGGCGACCGGGTCGGCGCCTACGGCCACAACTCCGACGCCTACCTGATCGCCTTCCTCGGCTGCGCCCGCGCCGGACTCGTACACGTCCCGGTCAACCACCACCTCACCGGCGACGACCTGGCCTACATCGTCGGCCAGTCCGGCAGCGCCCTGGTGCTCGCCGACCCCGGCCTCACCGGACGACTCCCGCCCGGAGTACGGGTGATGCCGCTGCGGGACGGCGACGACTCGTTCCTGGCCCGGCTCGCCTGCACCCCGCCGTACGACGGCCCCGGACCGTCCGCCGAGGACCTGGCGCAATTGCTCTACACCTCCGGTACGACGGCGCTGCCCAAGGGCGCGATGATGACGCACCGGGCCCTGGTGCACGAGTACCTGAGCGCCATCACCGCCCTTGACCTGCGGCCCGGCGACCGCCCCGCGCACGCGCTGCCGCTGTACCACTCGGCGCAGCTGCACGTCTTCCTGCTGCCCTGCCTCGCGGTCGGCGCGACCAACGTCATCCTGGACGCGCCGGACGGGGACCTGCTGTTCGACCTGATCGAGGCCGGCCGCGTGGACAGCCTGTTCGCGCCGCCCACCGTGTGGATCGCCCTGGCCAACCGGCCCGACTTCGCCACCCGGGACCTCGGCGCGCTGCGCAAGGCGTACTACGGCGCCTCCATCATGCCCGTGCCCGTCCTGGAGCGGCTGCGCGAGCGCCTGCCGGACCTCGACCTCTACAACTGCTTCGGGCAGAGCGAGATCGGCCCGCTCGCCACGGTGCTCGGCCCCGCCGAGCACGAGGGCCGGCTGGACTCCTGCGGCCGGCCCGTGCTGTTCGTGGAGGCGCGGGTGGTCGACGAACTCGGACAAGAGGTGCCCGACGGCACCCCGGGCGAGATCGTCTACCGCTCGCCGCAGCTGTGCGAGGGCTACTGGGGCAAGCCCGAGGAGACCGAAGAGGCCTTCCGCGACGGCTGGTTCCACTCCGGCGACCTCGCCGTCCGGGACGCCGACGGCTGCTTCACCATCGTCGACCGGGTGAAGGACGTCATCAACTCCGGTGGCGTGCTGGTGGCTTCACGCCAGGTCGAGGACGCCCTCTACACCCATGAGGCGGTGGCGGAGGCCGCCGTGATCGGCCTGCCCGACGAACGGTGGATCGAGGCCGTCACGGCGGTCGTCGTCCCGCGCGGGGAGGTGACGGAGGAGCAACTCATCGCGCACGTACGGGAGAAGCTGCCGTCCTTCAAGGCGCCCAAGCGGATCGTGTTCGTGACCGAGCTGCCCCGCAACGCCAGCGGGAAGATCCTCAAGCGCGACCTGCGGGACCGCTTCGGGCGCCGCTGAGCCCGGTCCGCCCGCCCGGCCTCACCCCTGCCCGGAGTCGCGCGGCCGCAGGTCCACGATGCGGCGGATCTTGCCGACCGACCGCTCCAGCGACTCCGGCTCCACGATCTCCACGTCCACCGAGACACCGATGCCGTTCTTCACCTCGGTCGCGATGGACCGGACGGCGGCCTCCCGCGCCTCCGGCGTGGCGCCCGGGCGGGCCTCGGCGCGCACGGTGAGCGAGTCCATGCGGCCCTCCCGGGTCAGCCGCAGCTGGAAGTGCGGCGCGACCCCGGGCGTGCGCAGCACGATCTCCTCGATCTGCGTGGGGAACAGATTGACCCCGCGCAGGATCACCAGGTCGTCGCTGCGCCCCGAGATCTTCTCCATCCGCCGGAACACCCGGGCCGTGCCGGGCAGCAGCCGGGTCAGGTCCCGGGTCCGGTACCGGACGATCGGCATGGCCTCCTTGGTCAGCGAGGTGAACACCAGCTCGCCCCGCTCGCCCTCCGGCAGCACCTCGCCGGTGATCGGGTCGACCACCTCCGGGTAGAAGTGGTCCTCCCAGACGGTCAGCCCGTCCTTGGTCTCCACACACTCCTGGGCCACACCCGGGCCGACCACCTCGGACAGCCCGTAGATGTCGACGGCGTCGATCGCGAACCGCTCCTCGATCTCCCGCCGCATCTGCTCGGTCCAGGGCTCCGCCCCGAAGATCCCCACCCGCAGCGCGGTCTCGCGCGGGTCCACGCCCTGGCGCTCGAACTCGTCCAGCAGCGTCAGCATGTAGGAGGGCGTCACCATGATCACGCCCGGTTCCAGGTCCTGGATCAGCCGCACCTGCCGGGCGGTCATGCCGCCGGACGCCGGGACGACCGTACAGCCCAGGCGCTCCGCCCCGTAGTGGGCGCCCAGCCCCCCGGTGAACAGCCCGTACCCGTAGGCCACGTGCACCACGTCACCGGGGCGCCCGCCGGCCGCCCGGATGGAGCGGGCCACCATGTCGGCCCACATGGACAGATCGTTGTCGGTGTACCCGACCAGGGTGGGCAGCCCGGTCGTTCCGCTGGAGGCGTGCAGCCGGCGGATCCGCTCCCGCGGCACCGCGAACATCCCGTAGGGGTAGTTCGCCCGCAGGCCCGCCTTGGTGGTGAAGGGGAAGCGGGCGAGATCCGCGAGCGACCGGCAGTCCTCCGGCCGGACCCCCGCCTTGTCGAAGGACTCCCGGTAGAACGGCACGTGCTCGTACGCATGCAGCAGCGAGGCGCGCAGCCGCTCCAGCTGGAGCGTCCGCAACTCCTCGGGGCCGAGCCGTTCGCCCGCGTCGAGCAGATCCCTCGCATCCGCCATCGGCACGTCTCCTTACCAACCACACATTCCGGACGACCGATCATTCGGTCGAACTGTTCGGGGCCAGTAATTCAGGAGCAGGGGGTTTCAGACAAGGGGGCGGCGCGGATTTTCCGCGCCGGACGCGGGACGGCGCGCCGGCTCGCCCACCCGCAAACGCGTTTGCGACGGCGCCCCGGACGCCGACCATCGTGTCCATGCCGGCCTTCACCGCGGCCGACGGCACCCGGCTCGCCCACCACCTGCGGGGCGACGACGAAACGCTCGCCGTCCTCCCCGGCGGCCCCATGCGCGCCTCGGCCTACCTCGGGGGCCAGGGGTTTGCGCCGTTCTTTCACGGCCGCTGGGACGACACCGCCCGGGCGCCCGCGGCCGCGGAGGAGGCGCGGACCAACGACGAGGCCGGCGAACGGTACTTCGGCGACGGCGCCTCCACCCCGGCCGCGACCCGGGCCGCCCTCGCCGAACCGACCGCGCCGGTCCTCGTCCACGCGGGCCAGTACGACGGCGGCCCCCGCCGGCGGATCGAGTCGGGGCCACCGCCCTCGACGGGGACCCGCCCACCACCGTGCCCGGCCGGGCTCCGTCCGCCGAAAGTCCTCCCCACGTGGGCTGTTGGGCACCGGGAGCGGTCGCTAGGCTGAGCCGCGCACGACGACACCGGGAGGAGCACGGACGTGGCCGACAGCACCACCCAGCAACAGCCGCTCTTGGGCTGGGACAAGCCGGACCTGGACCTCAGCAAGGCCGACTGGCGGTCCAGCAGCCGCGGCCTGGGCGATGTCCAGATCGCCTTCGTCGAGGGCTTTATCGCGATGCGCAACAGCGACCGCCCGGAGAGCCCCTCCCTGATCTTCACCCCCGCCGAGTGGGGCGCCTTCGTCTCCGGCGCGCGCGAGGGCGAGTTCGACCTCACCTGAACCTCCCCGCGGAGCGAGGCCGGACCACGGGGCGCGCGGGCCGTCGCACCCGACCCGCGGTCACACCGCGTGCCCGGACACGCGATCCGCAGTGCCCCGCCGGGGCCGCCGCCTGAGAGGCTGGTCCCAGCAAGGGGAGGGTCGCATTCCGGAGGTGAGGAAGCATGAGCACTGAGCCGGTCATCGCCGCGGTCGACGGTTCCGAGGACAGCCTGCGCGCCCTGGAGTGGGCCGCCGACGCCGCCCGGCGCCGCGCGGCACCGCTGCGGGTGGTCCATGTGCGCCAGTACGCCGCCTGGGGCCAGACCGACGTCCTGGTGGCCGGGCCGCCCGAGGAGGAGACCGACCCCGTCCTCGACGAGGCCCGCGCGAAACTCGGCGACCGGGCACCCGAGGCCGTGGAGTACCTCGCCCTGGAGGGCGCGCCCGGCGCGGTGCTGCCCGAACTCGGCACCGAGGCACAGCTGCTGGTGCTCGGCTCCCGAGGGCGCGGCGGCTTCGCCAGCCTGCTGCTCGGCTCCAACAGCCTCGCCGCCGCACGGGACGCGCAGTGCCCAGTGATCGTCGTACCCCGGCCCGGCCGGGAGGTGCACGGCGAGGGCCCGGCCGAGCCCGGACCCCGGGTGGTCGTCGGCCTGAACGTCGACAGCCCCGACGACGCGACGCTCGCCTTCGCCTTCGCCGAGGCGTCCCTGCGCGGTGCCCGCCTCCAGGTGCTCGCCGCCTACCCCTGGCCCCTCCAGACGTGGTCCGCGCCGGGCCAGCTGGTGCCGCCCATGCCCGACCAGGACGCCATCGAGAACGAGACCTGGACCCTGGCCGAGGGTTTCCTCGCCCCGCACCGCGAACGCCACCCGAGCGTCCGCGCCGACGCCGAGGCCGTCCCCGGCGACGCGGCCGGCAGCCTCGTCGCCGCCTCCCGCGACGCCGACCTGGTCGTCGTCGGCCGCCACCGCCGCCGTCTGCTGGCCCCGGCCCGGATGATGGGCTCCGTCACCCAGGCAGTCCTGCTCCACGCGGCGAGCCCGGTCGCGGTACTGCCGCCGGCCCCCGAGGGCGCCTGACCGGAACGGCGCCGGCTTGCGGCCGGGGTCCCGGGGCGTCGCGGCGGCGAGGGCCGCGGGGGCACGTACACGCCTCCACCGGCCGCCCCTTGCCGCCCGGCCGGTACCGTCGCACCCCACCCCCCCTCCGGGCGCCCACAGGTCACCCGCCCCGGTCCGGGCACGTACCATGGCCGCATGTCGTTCCTCCGCCGCCGCAGTGCCACTCCCGCCGGGCCCGACTTCGACGTGCTGGCCATGGACCCGGGCGACTGGCCGGGCAATCTCGGTGCGGGGCTGCTGCCCGCGCCCGACGGCACCTGCCAGGGTGTCTTCCTGCGCTACGACCTCTTCGGCGGGCGCGGCCCCGCGATGATCATCGGCAATCTGCCGGAGGGCTCCCCGGCCCGCGAGGTCGCCGAGGGGGAGATCCCCTTCGAGGTGGGCCAGCTGCTGCTGGCGCTGGAGAACGACGAGGAGGTCACCGTCGTCGGCACCGAGGACACCCCGGTCCTCCAGGGCGACAACCTGCTCATCGTGCGCCGCCTCAAGCTCTCCGAGAGCCGGATCTCCTGTGTGCAGTTCGACCGCAGCGACGGCGTCCTCGTGACCATCGCCGCCTGGGACCGGCCCATCACGGACGACCTCTACGCCCTGCTGAAGCCGCTCCCGGCGGAGCTTTTCCAGCAGGGCTGAGGCCCCCGCGGCTAGCCGGCCGAGTTCTCCACCGTCACGTCGGCCGCGCGCACGAAGCCGACCCGGTGGCCGTACTGGATCTCGTAGTACAGGTCCTTGCCCTGCACGACCTGGTGCGACTCGGGCGTGAAGGTCACCGCGTAGAAGTACTCGCCCGGCATCTCGTCACCGACCACGTACTTCTGTCCCGCCGGGATGGTGTACGGCAGGGACACCACCGACTGGACGGGCACCCCCGCCGGATAGGCGGCCTTCTCCGGGTAGGCGCGGCCGTACACCGGAATGCTGGTCAGCCCGTCCTTCGGGGTGATCACCAGCCCCTTCGCGGGTACCGCCGCCGGATGCTTGGACGGGTTCTGGAACCAGGCCTTCTGCCCGAGGTACCAGATGGCCGTCCAGTCCCCCCAGCGGTCGGCGACCGCGTACTGCTGGCCGGTGGATACCCGCGAGGACAGGTCGTTGACGTCGGCGGTCGGCGCCTTGCCGAGCCCGATGTCCTTGATCAGCGGCGCGTTGACGTCGTGGTCCGAGTACAGCCGCACCTCGCTGGACGCGTGCGCCGCGCAGGGCTCGCCCGCCGTCTCGCAGCCCGTGTAGACCGGCTGGTTGGCGGCGTAGTCGGGCCGGATCGTCACCAGCCCGCCCCGCTTGCCCGCGGTCTTCTTGAACGGGTGGCCGAGCAGCTGGAAGTAGTGCGCCCAGTCCCAGTACGGCCCCGGGTCGGTGTGCATCCCCGGGACGCTGGACGCCGTCGGGCCGGGCACGTTGTCGTGGCCCAGGACGTGCTGCCGGTCCAGCGGGATGCCGTACCTCGTGGACAGGTACTTCACCAGCCGCGCCGAGGACCGGTACATCGCCTCCGTGAACCAGGCGTCCGGGTCGGTGAGGAAGCCCTCGTGCTCGATGCCGATCGAGCGGGCGTTGACGTCCCAGTTGCCGGCGTGCCAGGCCACGTCCTTCGCCTTGACGTGCTGGGCGATCAGCCCGTCGGTGGAGCGGATGGTGTAGTTCCAGGACACGTAGGTCGGGTCCTGGATCAGGTTCAGCACCCCGTCCCAGGCGCCCTCGGTGTCATGGATGACGATGTACTTGATCCGCTGCGACGCCGGCCGGTCGCCGAGGTCGTGGTTGCCGTAGTCGTTGTCGCCGAACTGCGCGTACGCCGCCGGGAGCCACTCGCAGGACACCGACTTCGGGCACTCGGCGCCGTCGTCCCCGGCCGTGCGCAGACCGGTCCGCGCCAGCTGCGCGGTGTCCGGGGCGAGAGCGGGCTCGGCGGTGAGGGAGACCCGCTGGCCGGCGTCCGTGGTGCGCCGCTCACCGCTGCGCAGCACGTCGTACACGTCGTTCGCGTACGCCGCCGCGGTCGCCGTGTCGTCGGCACCGGAGAAGCGGGCGACCGCGCCGTACCAGTCGGCCGGGTCGGCGCTGAGCGGCTCGCCCAGCTGCCGCTGCGCGGCGGCCAGCAGGGCGGCGCCGCCGGACACGTTGGCCGCCGGGTCGGTGCGCAGCCGCGCGGCCGGGATGCCGGTCAGCTCCGCCGCCCTGGGCAGCGTCTTCAGCCGGGCCGGCAGCGCGGAGTCGGCCGGCACCGTCGCCCGGGGGACGAGGGCGGGACGGGCGTCGTCGCCGCGGGCGTCCTCGGTGCCGTCGGCGAAGTGCTCGGTGGTGGCGATCGCGGTCCGGGCGTCGGTGAGGTGCATCGGGCCGTAGCCGCCGGAGACGCTGGGCGCGCCGCCGTGCGAGTCCCAGCGGGACTGGAGGTAGGAGACGGCCAGCAGAACGCTCTGCGGCACGTGGTACTCGGTGGACGCGGCGGCGAACGCGGACTGGAGCCGGTCCGGGGCGGAGTCCGGGGCGCTCTGGGCGGGGGCCGCGCCGAAGAGCGGCAGCAGCAGGGCGGCCGCGGCGAGCGGTACCGCGGCCCTGCGCAGATGTCTGTGTCCGGGGGCGGACGGTGAGTCAGTGGCGGAACCTCGCAATGCGGCCTCCTGTGACGGGCGGGCGTGGCGGGGCGTGCGGCGCCGAGCTGGGTCAGTGGTATCGGCTCGCCGACGATCCGTCAATGATGCCTTCACCGCCGAGATTTCCCACGTCACGAAGGGTTTCGGCGAGTTTCGCCGCGATGGTGGCCGGGCCTGCGGGGCGTCAGTGGAGTAGACCAATAAGGGGCCTGGTGACGGAACCCGCACAACGGGAGGGTCCGCGGTGCGCGCCGCTCCTGGCGCACCGCGGACCTTCGTCCCCGTCAGCGGGTGCCGACCGCCGCACGCACCGCCTTGCGGGCCATCTGGCAGTCGTCGTGCAGCCGCCTGAGCAGCAGCCGCTGCTCCTCGCCGGACGGCACGGCACCCGGGTGGGCGAGGCCCGGCGCCACCGGGGCCGGGTCCTGCATCGAACGCTGTACGACCGTCTCGTACCGGCGGATCTCCCGGGTCAGCAGCAGCATCAGGTTCACCAGGAAGGCGTCCCGGGAGGCGGGGCCCGCCGACTGGGCGATCTGGCTGATCTGCCGCCGGGCCGCCGGGGCCTGGCCGAGCACCAGCCACAGCGTGGCCAGGTCGTAGCCCGGCAGGTACCAGCCCGCGTGCTCCCAGTCGACCAGCACCGGACCGGCCGGGGAGAGCAGCATGTTCGACAGCAGCGCGTCGCCGTGGCAGAACTGGAGCATGCCCTGGCGGCCCACCTCGTGCGCGATGCCGTGCAGCAGCTTCTGCAGGTCGCCGAGGTCCCGGTCGGTGAGCAGGCCCAGCTCGTGGTCCCGCGAGATCCGCGCGGCGTAGTCCAGCGGCATGTCGAACAGGCCGGCCGGGGGCCGCCAGGCGTTCACCCGGCAGATCGCGCCGAGCGCCGCCCGGATGTCCGCGCGCGGGGGCGCCTCCATCGGATGCCGCTGGAGCGCCGCCACCCGGCCCGGCATCCGTTCGATGACCAGGGTGCAGTTGTCCGGATCCGCCGCGATCAGCCGGGGCACCCGGGCCGGAGGCCGGTGCCGGACGAACGAGCGGTATACGGCTATTTCGTGCCTGCTGCGCTCCGCCCATGTGGGCGAGTGGTCCAGCAGGCACTTGGCGACGGCCGTGGCGCGTCCCGTCGTACCGACGAAGAGCACGGACCGGCCGCTGCGCCGCAGGACCTGGACCGGCGCGAACTCCGGGCAGATCCGCTGCACCGCGGCGATCGCCGCGCGCAACGGGGCGCCCTGGGGGCCGGACAAGTCGAGTCTCCCGCTCAGCGGTTGCGCGCCGGGCTGGCCCGGTACCCGCCGCGGCCGGGGGGCGCCCAGCACGGGGCCGCCCGGACGCACCGCCGGGTCGAGATACGGCCCGCCGCCCGCCGGGCGGGGGCGCAACGGCCTGGGCGGGGCGGACACGGAGGACGTTGCCGCGTACATGGGAGATACAGATCCCTTCGTTGCCTGCGGTGCCTGCCTGTGGGGTCCTTGCGCCAGCCCGGCCCGGACTCCCGGGCACACCCTGGGGAATGTCCCCGGGGGGACCGGGTCGGGGTGGCGCTTTCCTACCTGACACCCGATGGCCCCTGGCACACCATCTGGCGCACCCTGGCGAACCCTGGCGAATAGTCGCCCGGCAACCCTCACCCGGCTACTGTCAACTCAGCCGAGAACCTGGGGGCTTGACGTGAGCGGACGACCCAACACCCGCCTTTCGGACCTGTTCGGCCTGGCCGGCTGGTCCAAGGGCGAACTCGCGAGGCTGGTCAACAAACAGGCGGCGGCCATGGGCCACCCCCAGTTGGCGACCGACACCTCCCGGGTCCGGCGGTGGATCGACAAGGGAGAGATCCCGCGCGATCCCGTGCCTCGGGTGCTGGCCGCCCTGTTCACCGAGCGTCTCGGTCGTGTCGTGACCATCGAGGACCTCGGTCTGGTGCGCCACGGGCGGGCAGGGAAACGGCAGGGCGACGGGATCGAGGAACATCCCGACGGAGTGCCGTGGGCGCCCGAGCGGACCGCCGCGGTCCTCACCGAATTCACGGGAATGGACCTCATGCTCAACCGACGCGGCTTGGTGGGCGCGGGCGCCGCGCTCGCCGCGGGATCCACACTCAGCAGCGCCATGCACGACTGGCTGCACACCGACCCGGTCCTCAGGGCCGACGCCCCTGCCCTCGACGACCCCCTGCACCCCGACCCCGCCGGATTCGACCGCTACGAGGCCGCCCCCATCGGGTCTCAGGAGATCGAGGAACTGGAGCGCTCCGTCGAGGTGTTCCGCGCCTGGGACGCGGCCCGCGGCGGCGGCCTCCAGCGCAAGGCGGTGGTGGGCCAGCTCAACGAGGTGGGCGGCATGCTCGCCTACCGCCATCCCCCTCACCTCCAGCGGCGCCTGTGGGGCGTCGCCGCCAATCTCGCGGTCCTCGCGGGCTGGATGTCGCACGACGTCGGCCTGGAGCCCACCGCCCAGAAGTACTTCGTCATCGCGGCGCACGCCGCCCGGGAGGGCGGTGACCGGCCGCGCGCCGGCGAGGCGCTGTCCCGCGCGGCCCGCCAGATGGTCCACCTGGGCCGGCCGGACGACGCGCTGGACCTGATGAAGCTCGCCCAGTCCGGCGCGGGCGACCGCCTCCAGCCGCGCACCAAGGCGATGTTCCACACCATCGAGGCCTGGGCACAGGCGTCCATGGGCAAGGGCCAGGCGATGCGCCGCACCCTCGGACAGGCGGAGGACATGTTCGTCGCCGACCGGGGCGACGGCGAGCCGCTGGACTGGATGCAGATCTTCAAGGCCGAGGACCTGTACGGCATGCAGGCCCTGGCCTACCGCACCCTGGCGGAGTTCGACCCGGACGCGGCGGTGCACGCCCAGCACTACGCGGACAAGGCCCTGGCGCTGCGCGTCGACGGCCGGGAGCGCTCGAAGATCTTCGACCACCTCTCCATGGCCTCGGCCTGCTTCATCGCCGACGACCCGGAGCAGGCCGACCGCTACGCGCGCCTCGCCCTGATGTCGATGGGGGCGAACTCCTCCCGCCGCACCTGGGACCGGTTGCGTCAGATGTACCGGCTCACCGCGGAGTACGCGGGCTACCCGAAGATCCACGAACTGCGGGAGGAGATCAGGCTGGCCCTGCCCAAGCCGAGGGCGAAGAGCCAGAACCGCGCCCAGGCATAGGGGCGCGCCGTGTCCGGCGCGCCGGGGAACGGACCGTACGCCCGTGCGCCCTCAGGGCCGGCTCACCCGGCCGACAAGGTGTCGGCTCACGCCGTGACCCGGGCGACGAGCACACACGCGTCCTCCTCGCGTCCGGCCCCGCCGAACTCCTCGACCAGCGCCCGCACACAGTCCTGTGCCGTGCGCGCCGCGCCGAACCGGGGGGCGAGGCCCAGCAGCCGGTCCGCGGCCGCCACCCTGTCCTGCCCGGGCACCAGCCCCTCGGTGTGCAGCAGGAGCAGGTCGCCGGGTACGAGGGTCACCTCGGCCTGTTCGTAGGCGGCACCCCTGGTGGCGCCGAGCAGCACGCCCTGCGGTGCGCCGAGCGCGCGCCCCGTCCCGTCGCGGTACAGCAGCGGGGCGGGGTGTCCCGCCTGTCCCCAGACCAGCGTCCGGGTGGCGGGCCGGTAGCGGCAGCAGACGGCGCTGCCCAGGGCGGGCTGCACCGTGGCGTCGAGCAACTGGTTGAGCAGTGCGAGGAGTTGACCGGGCTGGGTGCCGGTCATCGCCATGCCCCGCACGGCGCCGAGCAGGGTCGCCATGCCGGAGGCGACGGCCACCCCGTGCCCGGTGAGGTCGCCGACGCTGAGCAGCGTCTCGCCGTCGGCCAGCTCCAGCGCGTCGTACCAGTCGCCGCCGATCGGATTGCCGCCGTCCGAGGACAGCCGGTGGGCGGCGAGGTCCAGGGAGGCCGGGCCCTGGTGCGGGGGCCGCAGGGAACCGCGCCAGGGCGGCACCACGGCCTCCTGCAACTCGGCCGCGACCCGCTGTTCGGTCCGCTCCCGGTGCCGGTGCTGCCGCAGCGAGTCCCGGGTCTCGCGCACGGCCCGCTGGCTGCGGCGCAGGGCGCTGACGTCCCGCAGCACGGCCCACATCGAGGCGGTGCCGCCGTCGGGGCCGAGCACCGGCTCGCCCATCATGTGCACGGTCCGCACGGAGGCGTCGGGCCGGCGCACCCGGAACTCGCCGTCGATCGGCCTGCCGTCGATCAGACAGCCCGTGACCATCGCGGTCAGTTTGGCGCGGTCCTCCTCCAGGACCAGCGAGGGCAGTTCGTCCAGGGTGAGGGCGGGCAGCTCGGGGTCGAGGCCGAGGATGCGGTACAACTCGGCGGACCAGGTCGCCTCGTCCGTCAGCAGGTTCCACTCCGCGCTGCCGACCCGGCTGAGCAGCGAGCCGCGCGGGGTACGGGCGGCCGGCGCCGGGCTCGGGGCCGGCGCGGGGGCCGGGGGCAGGGGAGCGGGGCCGTCCCGCAGCTGCGCCAAGTGGGCGTCCACGTCGTCCAGTTGGTGGAGCGCGAGGTCGTACAGGGCGCGCTGCCAGCGCTCCTCGGGGTCCGGGCCGTCGGCGCGGGCGTCCCGCCGCACCGCGTCCACCTCGCCCTTGAGCCGCCGCGCCTGCCTGATCAGCGCCTCGACCGGGTCGCGCCCGGGCGGCTGGGCGGCTGGGCGGTCCGCGGAGACCGGTGACGGCATTTCGCACTCCGAGAAGAGGGGGACGGCAAGGCCTGCGGGACGGGGACCGCAACGACTGTCGCACAGTGCGCGACGCCCCGTAAGGGATTTGGCAACACACGATACGGTGGTGCTTCCGGCATATGCCAGAGTCTTCCCCCGACGGTCCCCGCACGGCGCCGACGCGCCGGTGAAGCCGCCAAGCCGTAGGAAAAATACGGGAGTTGACGTACAGGTCAGCCCTCCGGAAGCGCAGTCAACCGTTTGTTCGACGGCGCCGTGCTCCCCGATGACCGGGTCCGGCCTGTACCCATCGAACTCTGACCGGATTTGGCGGCATGCGAGAGGCCCCGGCGGACTCCTTAAAGGCATGGAGACCACCATCGAACTACCCGCGCTCGCCCGGCTGATCACCGCGGAGGACCGGGAGATCCCCGTCACGGCCACCCTGCGCTACATCGCGCGCGATCCCCTCGCCGTCTTCGTGGACTTCCCGGCGGAGGCCGCCCTGGACGGCGAGGACGTCAGCTGGACCTTCGCGCGGTCCCTGCTGGACCAGGGGCTGCGCAGTCCGGCCGGGCGCGGTGACGTCCAGATCTGGCCGTACGGCCGCACCCGGACCGTACTGGAGTTCCATTCGCCCTACGGTCTCGCCCTGCTCCAGTTCCCCACCACGACCCTGCGCCGCTTCCTGGTGCGCAGCTACGGGGTGGTGGCGGCGGGACAGGAGGACATGGCGGCGGTGGTGGAACGGGGACTGACGGCCCTGTTCGGCGGGGTGTGAGCGGCTTCCCCGGGAGCCCCGCGCGACCGGGCGGCATCTTTGAACATTGTTCACCTTCACCTCACCGCACGGGTATGGACGCTGCCGGCCGGCACGGGCACCCTGGCCCGCGGTGTGCCGCTGGGGCACTCCCGTGACCGAGGGCGGGCGAATGACACCGATCAGCCGAAGGGGATTCGTGGGGCTGGGCGCTTCCGTGGCGGCGGGGGTGGCGCTGGGCGCCACCACACGCCCGGCCGCGGCGGCCGCCACCACGGCGACCGGCACGATCAAGGACGTCAAGCACGTGGTGATCCTCATGCAGGAGAACCGCAGTTTCGACCACTACTTCGGCCGGCTGAAGGGCGTACGCGGCTTCGGCGACCGCAGCGGCATCACCCTCTCCGGCGGCTACTCGGTCTTCAACCAGCCGAACCTGCTGAGCCGCCAGTACCCGTGGAAGCTCAGCTCCACCCCGTCGGCGGGCGGCAAGGACGGCGAGACCCTCGCCCAGTGCAACGGCGACCTGCCGCACTCCTGGTCCTCGCAGCACTCCGCGTGGAACAAGGGCCGCCTGGACAACTGGGTCGCGGGCGTCGGCAACGTCCGCTCGCTCGGCTACCTGGACCGCTCGGACATCCCGTTCCACTACGCGCTCGCCGACAACTACACCATCTGCGACGCCTACTTCTGCTCCACGCTGAGCGCCACCGGCCCCAACCGCACCTACCTGTGGAGCGGCAAGGTCGACTCCTCCAGCAACGACGGCGGCGACGAGTCCGGTCTGACCTGGCAGACCTACGCGGAGTCGCTCCAGGCCGCCGGCGTGAGCTGGAAGGTCTACCAGAACGCCGCCGACAACTACGGCGACAACGGCTGCGCGTACTTCAGCAGGTTCGCGAGCGCCAAGCCGGGCGACCCGCTGTACGACCGGGGGATGTCCTCCGTGCCGAAGGCGACCGGCTCCACCCCGGACGACATCGCCGCCGCCATCAAGGCCGACGTGCTGGCGGGCACCCTGCCGCAGGTCTCCTGGGTGGTGGCCAACCAGGCCTTCTCCGAGCACCCCTACGCCCCGCCCGGCGACGGCGCCCACTTCGTCAACCTCGTCTACCAGGCCCTCGCCGCCGACGAGGAGGTCTTCGACTCCACCGTACTGTTCCTCAACTACGACGAGAACGACGGCTACTTCGACCACGTGCCCCCGCCGTCCCCGCCCGCCGGCACGGCCGGCGAGTTCCTGAACGGAGTACCGTACGGCCTCGGCTTCCGTGTCCCGATGATCGTCATATCGCCCTGGACACGCGGCGGCTGGGTCTCCTCGGAGGTCTTCGAGCACACCTCGGTGCTGCGCTTCCTGGAGACCTGGACGGCAGCCCTCGGCACGCCCGCCACCTGCCCCAACATCAGCGACTGGCGGCGCAAGGTGAGCGGCGACCTCACCGGCGTGTTCGACTTCGCCCACCCGGTGAACGGCCCGGTGTCCCTGCCCGCGACCAGCGTCATCGGCATCGGCAACTGCACCTCGCTGCCCAACCCGGTGCCCACGGACAACGCCCTGCCCGCCCAGGAACCCGGCACCCGGCCGGCCCGGGCGCTGCCGTACCAGCCGGGCGGGTACCTGGACCGGCTGGAGTTCGGCTCGGGCGGCAAGATCCTGGCCTGGTTCGTGATGACCAACCAGGGCGCGCCCGCCACCCGGGCGGCCCACTTCTCCATCCACCCCAACGCCTACCGCGACACCACGCCCTGGCAGTACACGGTCGACGCGGGCGGCACCGCCTCCGACTACTTCAACATCGGCTCCGGCTACGGCGACGGCAAGTACGACCTGACCATGGTCGGCCCCAACCGATTCCTGCGCCGCTTCCGGGGCGACGCCACCAAGGCGGGCAAGTCCGCCGAGGTGAGCACCCGTTACGCGGTCGAGCCGGGCACCGGGAAGCTCGCCGTCTACTTCCGGATGGCCAACTCCGGCAGCGCGCCGGTGACCTTCACCATCACGTCGGGCCACTACCGCGGCGACGGTCCCTGGACCTACACCGTGGCCGCCGGAGCCTTCGCGGAGGACTTCTTCAACGCCGTCGCGTACACCGACGGCTGGTACGACTTCACGGTGACCGTCGACTCGGACACGACCTGGTCGCGCCGGTTCACCGGCCACCTGGAGACCGGCGCCCCCAGCGTCAGCGGCTGACCTCGGCGTACAGGTCCGGGCGCGGGGCGAGTTCGACGGCCACCCGGTCACCGCCCTCCAGCGCCCGGACCCCCGCCTCCGCGACGACGGAGGCGGCGTAGCCGTCCCAGGCGCCGGGCCCGGTGACCCGTCCGGCCCGGGTGGCGTCGACCCAGTCCTGCACCTCGCGGTCGTAGGCGTCGGCGAAGCGCACGAGATAGTCCCGCGCCACCTCCCGGCGGGCGCTCGCGGCCGTGGTGACCAGCATGGAGTGGTCCTCGCCGATCCGCGCGGAGCCCGCCTCGCACACCGCCTCGCAGCGCACCTGGTAGCCGAAGCCGCAGTTGACGAAGACCTCGACGTCGACCAGGGCGCCCCGCTCGGTCTCGAAGAGCACGAACTGCGGATCGACCAGTCCCGCGGGCGCGCCCGCGGAGGACACCGGGCGGCGCACGGTCACCGCGGTCAGTTCCTCGCCGAGCAGCCAGCGGGCCGCGTCGATCTCGTGCGAGACGGAGCTGTTGATCAGCTGGGCGCTGGTGAAGCCGGGCGGCGAGGACACGTTGCGGTGGACGCAGTGCAGCATCAGCGGGCGGCCGAGCGTGCCCCCGTCCAGCAGCGCCTTCAGCCGCCGGTACTCGGCGTCGTAGCGGCGCATGAACCCGATCTGCGCCAGTCGCCGCCCGAGCCGGGCCTCCGCCTCCACGACCCGCAGCGCGCCGGCCGAGTCCGGCACCATGGGCTTCTCGCACAGCACGGGCAGGTTCCGCGCGAACGCGACGAGCAGCGCGGTCTCGTGGGCGGGGCCGGGGGAGGCGATCAGCACGGCGTCCACGCCGGGCGCGTCGAGGGCGGCCTCGGGATCGGTGTGCACGGTGACGCCGGCGAGCCCCGCCACCGCCGCCGCGGCCCGCTCGGCGTCGGGGTCGGCGACGGCCGCGACCCGGGCGCCGCTGACCACCCGGTCCAGGCGCCGTATGTGATCGGCCCCCATGTGCCCGGCCCCCAGCACCGCCACACCCAGCGGCTCACCCATGCGCGCGCTCCCTCGCCTCGACGATCACGCGTAGCGTACGTCGAGGGGGGAGCGCGCTCTCAAGCCCCGGCCCAAGGGTCAGAACCGCAGCACCCCCGCGATCCCGTCCGCCTCGCCCAGCGTGCCGTCGGGCACGAAGCGGACCTCGGCGCCGGTCTCCAGGCACTGCTCCACGATCTCGTCCACGATGTCGTCGCGGGCGTCCAGGTCGCCGGGCTCGGCCGGCACCAGGTGGTCGCCGTCGTCGCGGGCCACCACGCGGAAGCCCTCCTCCACGGCGAGCAGCCGCACCCGGCCCTCCCGGGCGCTCTGCCACAGCTCGTCCAGACCGGCCGCGAAGGTGCGGTGACCGCGCGCGGAGGTCAGCTCCCGGACCACGCTGTCGGTGTCCTTCGCGGCCTCCTCCTCCAGCACCGGACGGATGGCCTGCCACACGGCGTCCGGACCGGAGTGGGCGAGCCCGCCGTGCGCCACGTGCACGGCGTCCTTCGCGACGCTGCCCACCTCGTCCAGGAAGGAGAGTGCCGCCCGTTCCCCGGTGACGTAGAGGCGACGCGGCTGCTCGCGCAGGACCGCGGCCATCGCGGTGTCCACCTCGCGCAGGAACTGGCGGGTGCCCTCGTCGCGGAAGGTGCTCGGCAGATCGCCGATGCGTTCCTGCCGCTCGGCGTCGAAGTTCTCCCGGTTGCGGATCAGCGGGAAGCCCCCGGCGTGGTCCTCCACCACCCGGTCCACGCCGCCGCTCCACAGGGTGACCCGGTCGGCCGAGACCGACAGCACCCAGAACGGCCGCTCGGACACCTGGGCGGCGACCAGATTGCGGGTGAGGAAGGTGTCCGCGAGCACCACGCGCTCGGGGACGCTGCGGGCCAGCGACCAGACCTGGTGCTCACCCGGCGCCGCGAAGATCACCAGGCCGTCCTCGGCATGGGTGAGATCCACCTCGGCGAGCGCCCGGTCGAGCTGGGCGTCGACGTCCGCGCGCCGCTCGCGGGTCACGGACGGATCGGCCTCCAGGCGCTTCCTGGCCTCGGCCACCACATTGCGCAGCCGGACCGGATCCTGGTCGCTCCCGGCGCCCCGGCGATGCGTCGGGGTCAGCACGGACACCGCCGGATAGGGCCGCGGGCGCCGCAGTTCGGCAAGGGTTGCGGGACTCAGTGCGTGCTCCATGACAGCACCATAGGGCTGATTCACATGTACGGCATTCGGGGTATTCGGGACTTCTGGTGCCACCGTCCGCGGTCGTCGGCGGCGCGCGGTGGCCGGACCGTGGAGGTGCCGGGATGGTTTCTGACTGCGAAGCCATGAGCGAACGTACGTTTGGGGAACTTTTTGCCTGTGGCCGGTTCCTGTCGGCTGCGCGGCGACAGTATGGCCGTTCTGGCATTTCGCGGAGGCAAAAAGCGGCCGAAATCATCGGCCGGGAGGTTCCGGCCGTGTTACGGCGACGTTGACCGGCGGCGTCCGGTGACGGACGCTCGTTATATAGGTGCTCGATACAACTGGTTCGCCGGCCGACCCCCGGCCACCGCGAAAGCACAGGTGAGCGGGGTACCGGAGGCCGTCCGGAGGCAGGAGGTAGCGCATGTGCGGCATCACCGGGTGGGTCTCCTTCGACCGTGACCTGACCGCCGAGGCCACCACATTGGATGCGATGACCGAGACGATGGCCTGCCGCGGCCCGGACGACCGCGGCGTCTGGGCCGAGGGCCCCGCCGCCCTGGGGCACCGCCGGCTCGCCATCATCGACCTTCCCGGCGGCCGCCAGCCGATGTCCCTCGACACGCCCGAGGGCACCGTCGCGCTGGTCTACTCCGGGGAGACCTACAACTTCACCGAGCTGCGCCGCGAACTGACGGACCGCGGCCACCGGTTCACCACCGACTCCGACACCGAGGTGGTGCTGCACGCCTACGTGGAGTGGGGCGACGCGCTCGCCGAACGCCTCAACGGCATGTACGCGTTCGCCATCTGGGACGGCCGCCGCGACAAGCTCGTCATGATCCGCGACCGCATGGGCATCAAGCCGTTCTACTACTACCGGACCCCCGACGGCGTGCTGTTCGGCTCCGAGCCCAAGGCGATCCTCGCCAACCCGCTGGTCCGCCCCCGCGTGACCCTCGACGGCCTGCGCGAACTGCTCGTGCTGATCAAGACCCCGGGGCACGCCGTCTGGGACGGGATGCGCGAGGTGGAGCCCGGCACGGTCGTCACCGTCGACCGCTCCGGACTGTCCACCCGCGTCTACTGGCGCCTGGAGACCCGCCCGCACGAGGACGACCGGGACACCACCATCGCCACCGTGCGCACCCTCCTCGACGACATCGTGCGCCGCCAACTCGTCGCCGACGTGCCCCGCTGCACCCTGCTCTCCGGCGGCCTCGACTCGTCCGCGATGACCGCGCTCGCCGCCCGGCAACTGGCCGACCAGGGCGAGAAGGTGCGCAGCTTCGCCGTCGACTTCGTCGGCCAGGCCGAGAACTTCGTCGCCGACGAACTGCGCGGCACCCCGGACACCCCCTTCGTGCACGACGTGGCCCGACTCGCCGGCACCGACCACCAGGACATCGTGCTCGACGCGCAGGCCCTCGCCGACCCCGCCGTGCGCGAGCAGGTCATCCGCGCCCGCGACCTGCCGGCCGGCTTCGGCGACATGGACGCCTCGCTGCTGCTCCTGTTCCGCGCCATCCGGCAGAAGTCCACGGTGGCCCTGTCCGGCGAGTCCGCCGACGAGGTCTTCGGCGGCTACCTCCAGTTCTTCGACGAGGACGCCCGCCGCGCCGACACCTTCCCCTGGCTGGTGCGCTTCGGCCGGCACTTCGGCGACGACTCCGACATGCTCCGCACCGACGTGGGCAAGTCCCTGGACCTGGAGGGATACATAGCCGACGGCTACCGCACGGCCATCGCCGGCATCGAACGGCTCGCGGGCGAGAGCGACTTCGAGTTCCGCATGCGGCAGATCTGCCACCTGCACCTGACCCGCTTCGTGCGCATACTCCTCGACCGCAAGGACCGGATGAGCATGCGCACCGGCCTGGAGGTCCGGGTGCCGTTCTGCGACCACCGCCTGGTCGAGTACGTGTTCAACACCCCGTGGGCCCTGAAGTCCTTCGACGGCCGGGAGAAGAGCCTGCTGCGCGAGGCCAGCAAGGACGTCCTGCCGCAGTCGGTGTACGACCGGGTCAAGAGCCCCTACCCGTCCACCCAGGACCCGCAGTACGCGCGCGCCCTCCAGGACCAGGCCAAGGACCTGCTCGCCCGGCCCTCCCACCGGATCTTCGACCTGGTGGACCGGGACCGGCTGAAGAGGGCCGCCGGACGCGAGGCCCCGGTCAGCAGCCAGGCCGCCCGGCGCGGCCTGGAACGGACCCTGGACCTCGCGCAGTGGCTGGACATCTACCAGCCGGAACTCATCCTCGGCTGAGCCCGAGCACCCGGTCCGCGGCCGCCGACGAGGGCTGCCACCACGTCGTCACCGGCTCCCAGACCGACACCTGGGGGCCGGTGCCGAGCCGGGCCGGGGCGAAGACACGGCCCCAGCGGCCCGCCCAGTCGCCGACGGTGACCGACCGCGCCCCGCGGGCCTGCGGATCGGACGTGCGCACGATGGTGCGCACATCGGCGTGCACGCTCTCGCCCGCCGCCAGCCGCAGCCGCCCCGTGCCGCCGGCCGGCAGCGGCAGCGCCGCCCCGTCCAGGCCGCCGAAGGTCACCAGCGGCACCCGGTCGATCGCACAGGCGTGCCCGCTGGTGTTGGTGGCGCTGACGCGCACCACGGTCGGCCGGCCCGGCACGGTGCTCGCCCGCAGCTTCAGCGCGCCCTGGACGCAGGGCGGCGGCTGCGGGCTCCCGGTGGCCGCGTGGGCCGGCGGCGCGGTCAGCAGCAGGGCCGCCGCGGCGGCCGAGGCGGCGGGTACAGCGATGGCGGCGCGGATGCGCATGATGGTGTCCCTCCGTCGCGGTCACGGTCGCCGGGCGGCGGCCGCGTCCGTCATGGGTCGGTGCGTTCGGTCGGTACGGTTCAGCCGGTACGGCCCGGGATGGCGCTCCACTCCTTCCCGTTCGCGGGGCACGAACTGCCGTTCGCGGGCAGGGAGCCGTAGAGCAGGAAGTCGTCGACCCTGCGGTGCACGCACACCGAGGAGCCGTATCCGGTGTGGCCGTCGCCCTTGTTGTCGAGCACCACGGCCGACGGGCCGAGCCGCCGGGCGGTCTCCACCGTCCACGGGTACGGCGTCGCCGGGTCTCCGCGGGTGCCCACGAGCAGCATCCGCGCCGTGTCCACGTCCTTCACCCGGTCGCGGATGAAGTCGGTGCCCTTGGGACGGCCGTAGCACATCAGCAGCTGGGTGAGCCGGTAGCGGCCGAAGACCGGGGACGCCTCGTCGTAGGCGGCGCCGAGCCGCCTGAGGTCCCCGGCGATCCGCGCGGCACCGGGCCGGTCGGGGTCGTCCGCGCAGTTGATCGCCATCAGCGCGGCTCGCAGATTGTCGGGCGGCACGTCCTCGGGGTCGGCCAGACCGCCGGCGGACGGCGGACTGCCGCGGCCCGCGCTCCTCGTCAGGCCCGCGCCGGGGGTGGCGAAGGCCAGGATGCCCCGGGGATCGCCGTCCCGCGTCACCGAGGTCAGCGCCCGCTCCAGCATCGGCCACGAGGTCCTGCTGTACAGGCCCTGTACCAGGGCGGCCACCAGGTCCTGGCCGGAGAACGGCTCGCCGCCCTCCGTGGTGACCGGGCGCCGGTCCAGCGAGCGCACCAGCCGGACCACCTCGTCGCCGGCCGCGCGCCGGTCCTGCCCGAACGGACAGCCGGCGTTCCCCGCACACCAGTCCAGGAAGTCGTCCAGCGCCGCCTGCTGCCCCTGCGCGCCCGCGATCCCCTGCTCCGCGAGCGACTCGGTCAGGGTGTCCACGCCGTCCAGGGCCATCCGGCCGACCTGGTGCGGGAACTGGGCGGCGTAGACCGCGCCCAGCCGCGTCCCGTAGGAGAAGCCCAGATAGTTCAGCTTCTTCTCGCCGAGGGCCTGCCGGATGACGTCCAGGTCCCGGGAGGCGTTCACCGTCCCTATGTACGGCAGCACCGCACCGGAACTGCGGGCGCACGCGGCGGCGGCGCGCCGCAACTGCCGCAGCAGCGCCTGGGGATGCGCGAGGTCGGCGTCCCCGGCGACGCCCGCCGCCTGGTCGTCGTCGCCACAGCTGACGGGGGAGGAGCGGCCGACGCCGCGGGGGTCGAAGGTGACCACGTCGTAGCCGTTGGTCAGATCCATGAACTGCCTGCCGTCGTACGCCAGTTCGTCGATGCCCGCGCCTCCGGGGCCGCCGAAGTTCAGCACCACGGAATGGTGCGAGGCGCCCGTGGCGCGGTAGCGGGCCAGCGCGATGTCGAGCGTGCCGACCTCCGGCCTGGCGTAGTCGAGCGGGACCGTCACCTTTCCGCACTGGAGGTCCCTCGGCATCTCCGGGCCCGCGCAGGCGCCCCAGGCCACCTGCTGCCGGTAGAACCGGGTGAGGTCGGGGCCCCGCGGTGCGGCGGGCGCCGCGGTCGCGGGCAGGGCGGAGCCGAGCAGCGCCAGGGCGAGGACTCCGGTACCCGCACAGCGCCGCACGGCGTACCGTGAGCACAGCTTGGCCAGCATCGATAGCCTCCCGGGGCGCCCGCAGCGGACCGGGACGGCGCCCTTTCGCTCACCATAAGTGGGCCCCGGGCGGCCCGCCTCCGGACGGGCGGAACGCCGTGCGGTGCCGTATGCTCCCGCGCCGTCGGCCCCTTTTTGTTGATCATTGATCGGCTTTACCAGCAGTTCGACGGTCATGCCACTCGATGGGGTGAAAGACCGATGAGCCATAACTAGGCCGGTTCGTCTGCGTTTTACGTGGTGCGGGTGAGTACCCGCGAACATGTCTGGAAGGCAGGGAACCAATGAGACGGGCTACCCGAAACGGTGTGATCGCCGCCGTCGCCGCCTCCGGCGCGATGGCCCTGGCGTGGCCGGCGTCCGCCGCGTTCGCGGCCGACGGCGCGAGCGCCGACGGAGTCGCGGCCGGCTCGCCCGGACTGATCTCCGGCAACGGCATCCAGCTGCCGGTGGACGTCCCGGTGAACGTGTGCGGCAACACGGTCGACGTCGTGGGACTGCTCAACCCGACCGCGGGCAACACCTGCGCGAACAACGCGGGCGGCGCCCGGGGCGGATCGAGCACCTCCGGCGGGGCCACGGCCCACGGCACCGCCGCGCACTCCCCTGGGGTGATCTCCGGAAACGGCGTCCAGCTGCCCGTCGACCTGCCGGTCAACATCAGCGGCAACAGCGTCAACGTGGTGGGACTGCTCAACCCGGCCATGGGCAACACCTCCGTGAACGGCGGCGGCGAGACCCCGCGGCACCCGGTCACGCCCACGCCCGAGCCGCCGGCCCCCGTCCGGCACCACCCGGCCCCGCATACCCCGCGTCCCGCACCGGAGCCGGTGGCCGGCACGCTGGCCCACACCGGCGCCGACCTGACCGCCCCCGCGGCGGCCGCCAGTGCGGCGCTCCTGCTCACGGGCACGATCCTCTACCGCCGCTGCCGTCCGGCCCGCGGCCGCTGATCCCCACCCCGTCCCAGGCCTCCACCGGCCACCGGGCCCCCACCGTCCATCTCCCGACCAGGACGCCGGCCCGGTGGAGCCTCGCGGCGACACCGAACTCCCCGCAGCGCGGGGGAAGTAGAGTGACCAGGTGACGGACGGCATACGACGGCGGTGGCGAGCGCTGCCCCCCTGGGCTCGCGTACTCCTCCTCGTCCACGCCGCCGGATTCCTGGAGGGCACCGGCTGGCACGCCGCCGACCTGGCCCGGCGCGGCCCGCACGCCTACTCCTCCTTCCCGCTCGTGCTCCAGGTGTTCTTCGTCGCGCTGGTCGTCCTCGATCCGCTGGTCGCCGTCCTGGTACTGGGTGCCCGCCGGGCGGGCGTCCCGTCCGCCGGTGCGGTGGTGGCGGCGGACGCGTTCGCCAACTGGTTCGTCAACTGGTCCTGGCTGAACGCCGACTGGACGCGGCTGCTGCGGCCCGTGGGGCTGCTCCCGATCACCCTCTTCGCGCTGTTCGTCCTCGCCACGTCCCGCCCCCTGTGGCGTGCGTTGTCGGCTGATCCTGTCGTGGCGTGTGCGGCGTCGATCCGGGAGGATGCTCCGAACGGCCCGGTCGAGGGCCGTACCGACCACGGCAGTCAGCCCCGACGGAACGGAGCGCACCGATGACCTCTTCCGCCCCCCAGGACCTCGTCGTCACCCAGGCCGGCCTCGCCGACTGGCCGGTGATCAGCGGGTGGGCGGCGGCGGAGGGCTGGAACCCCGGGCTGTCCGACGGGCCCGCCTTCTTCGCCCAGGACACCGAGGGCTTCTTCCTCGGCCGGATCGACGGGGAGCCGGTCTCGGCCATCTCCGTCGTCAACTACGGCGCCGACTACGCCTTCCTCGGCTGCTATCTCGTCCGCCCCGACCTGCGCGGCCACGGCCACGGCCTCACCACCTGGAAGACCGCCCTGGCCCACGCCGGGAACCGCACCGTGGGCCTGGACGGAGTCGTCGCCCAGCAGGACAACTACCGCCAGTCCGGCTTCCGGCTCGCCTACCGCACCATCCGGTTCACCGGCACCGCCCCCGAGGCCGCCGTGCCCGCCGGCGTCCGCCCGGCCACCCCCGGCGACCTGGCCGCGATCACCGCCTACGACGCCGCCTGTCACCCCGCCGACCGGCCCCGCTTCCTCGCCGAGTGGCTCACCACCCCCGGCCACCGCGCCTTCGTCCGCCACGACGACGGCCGCCTCACCGGCTACGCGGTCCTCCGCCCCGGCCACGACGCCCTGCGCGTCGGCCCGCTCCTCGCCGACACCACCGAGGACGCCCGCGCCCTGTTCACCGCGCTGACCGCCGAGGCCGCGGGCCGGGAACTCGCCGTCGACGTCCCCGAGCCCAACGCCGACGGCATCGCCCTCGCCGAGGCGGCCGGCCTCGCCCCCTCCTTCGAGACGGCCCGCATGTACACCGGCCCGGTCCGCCCTCACGCCCAGGAACGGGTGTTCGGCGTGACCACCCTCGAACTGGGCTGAACCGCAATTGCGTTGCCGTGCCCGCTCCCGCGTGGTCGAGTGTGCCGCCATGGAGAGAGACGAGATCCTGGCCCGGTACGACCGCGACCTGCGTGAGCACGCCGCACCCGACGGTCCCGGCGCCCGCGTCGAGCGGGCCGGGAAGGTGGTGCGGCAGATCGCGGACGCGCACGGCTGGAACGGTGTGCTCTGGTCCGCCCTCGACGAAGGGGGCGCGGACGAGGCGATCCGGGAGCAGATCGCCTGCTTCACCGCCCTCGGCCATGACTTCGAGTGGAAACTGCACGGCCACGACCGGCCCCAGGACCTCGGCGCCCGGCTGGTCGCGGCCGGGTTCCGGGCCGAGCCCGCCGAGACGCTGATGATCGGCGAGATCGAACGGCTCGACCTGGACGCCCGGCTCCCCGACGGGGTACGGCTGGTGGAGGCCACCGACGCGGCCGGGGCCGACCTCGCCGTGACCGTGCACGAGCGGGCCTTCGGCACCGACGGCACCGGTCTGCGCCGGCGCCTGCTCGACCGGCTGGCGGCTGATCCGGGCACGGTGGTCGCCGTCGTCGCGCTGGCCGGCGAGGAACCCGTCGGCGCCGCCCGGCTGGAACTCGTCCCCCGCACCCCGTTCGCCGGGCTGTGGGGCGGCGGCACCGTCGAGGCGTGGCGGGGGCGGGGCCTGTACCGCGCCCTCGTCGCCCATCGCGCCCGCGTCGCCGCCGCCCACGGCCGCCGCTACCTCCAGGTCGACGCCTCGCCCATGAGCCGTCCGATCCTGGAACGCCTCGGTTTCCTCCCGCTCACCACCACGACCCCGTACCTGTACGAACAGCCCGGCCGCTGAACGGCGGTCAGCGGCGCGCCCGGTCGAGTGCGCTCACCCCCACCGCCGCCAGGGCGATCTGGATGAGCCACTCGATCCAGTCCGGCCCCTTGGTGTCCGCGACCCCGATCCCCGCGGCGATCGCCGAGCCGACCAGCGCGGCGACGATGCCGACGACGACGGTCCACAGGATCCCGATGTGCTGCCGCCCCGGCACGACGAGCCGGCCCAGCACACCGATGACCAGACCGATGACAATGGCGCTGATGAGGCCTGATATCTCCATCTCCACCCCTCCGCACGGCATACCCCTACCTGGTGAAGGTGCCCGCAGCTGGCACGGACAGTCCGGTCCGGTTTATTGCCCGGACTTTCTGTTCACCGGCGCTTCATGCCATGTACCTTTCAAGCCGTCGACGCGTGTAGAACCCTCAAGCCGGTTCTACGCGCGCAGATTTGGCGCCGCAACTCCTCTTCCCCACACCCCACGACGGAGGTTCGCCGGATGCTCGGATCCAGGAGATCCCGACGCAGACTCACCACCGCACTCGCCGGCTTCGGCCTGCTCCTGACCGGAGCCGCCGTACAGGCCGGTGCGAGCACGCCCGCCCGGGCGGCGACCGCGACCACCCATCGCGTCCTGTTCGACAACGCCCACGCCGAGACGGCCGGCAACGCCGACTGGGTCATCTCCACCAGCCAGCCCGACCCGCTCGCCCAGAATCCCTCCCCGTCGGCCGAGACGGACTGGACCGGCGCCCTGTCCTCCTGGGGCGTGGCACTGCAGAAGACCGGCGGTTACAGCCTGAAGACGCTTCCGTCCGGCCAGAGCCTGAGCTACGGCGGCTCGTCCGCGCTGGACCTGTCCAACTTCGACACCCTGGTGCTGCCGGAGCCCAACACGCTGTTCACGACCGCCGAGAAGACGGCGATCATGACCTTCGTGAAGAACGGCGGCGGCCTGTTCATGATCTCCGATCACACCGGTGCCGACCGCAACAACGACGGCGCCGACGCGGTCAAGATCCTCAACGACCTGATGACGAACAACAGTGTCGACTCCTCCGACCCGTTCGGCTTCTCGATCGACGCCCTCGACATCAGCTCCGGCTACCCGGCCGCGATCAACGACAGCACCGACCCGGTGCTGAACGGCTCCTTCGGCAAGGTCACCAAGAGCCTGTTCGCCGACGGGACGACCGCCACCCTCAAGCCCTCCGACAACTCCTCCGTCAAGGGCCTGGTCTACCGCAGCGGTTACTCGGGCAACACCGGGGCCTTCTTCCTGACCAGCACCTTCGGCAGCGGCCGCGTCGCCTTCTGGGGCGACAGCTCGCCGATCGACGACGGCACCGGCAGCTCCGGCAACACCCTGTACGACGGCTGGAACGACTCCGGCGCCACCAACGCGCCCCTCGCCCTCAACGCCACCGCGTGGCTGGCCGGGGCCGGCGGCACCAGCGGCGGCGGTGGCGGCACCGGCGGTGGCGGCACGGGCACCTGCACCGCGGGCCAGCTCCTGGGCAACAACGGCTTCGAGTCCGGCAACACCACCTGGAGCGCGTCCAGCGGCGTCATCACCAACTCCGCGAGCGAGCCCGCGCACTCGGGCTCGTACGACGCCTGGCTCGACGGCTACGGCACCGCCACCACCGACACGCTCTCCCAGACGGTGACGATCCCGGCCGGCTGCACCTCGGCCAAGCTGAGCTTCTACCTGCACGTCGACACGGCCGAGACCTCGACCAGCACCGCCTACGACACCCTCAAGGCGCAGGTGCTCAACGGCTCCGGCACGGTCCTCGGCACCCTGGCGACGTACTCGAACCTGGACGCCGCCTCCGGCTACACCCAGCGCAGCTTCGACCTCAGCGGCTACGCCGGGCAGACCGTCACCCTGAAGTTCACCGGCACCGAGGGCTCCAAGTACCAGACCTCGTTCGTCCTGGACGACACCGCGCTGAACGTCGCCTGACCCGAGGAACGCGCAGGGGGGCGGGCCCGGCGGGGCCCGCCCCCCTCGTCATGCCGCCGGCACGGTCCGGTCCGGGGTGTTCCACCCGGAGACCCGCACCCGGGGCGCCGCGCCGTGCAGGTCGGCCGTGCGGTAGACGGCGGTCAGCGTCACCGACTCGCCCGGCCACAGTCCGACCTCGTTGTCCGACCAGCGCACCGGCAGCACCGGCGCCCCGCGTCCGTCCACCAGGTGCACGTCCGTCAGCAGCGAGGGTGTCGCGCCGTCCGTGGTGTTCCGCAGCGTCACGGTCGTGGTCGACACACCGCCCGCGGACCGGGTGCCGGCCGTCACCGTCACCGGGACCCGAGCCATCGAGGCCAGGCCGGTGAGGTCGGCGTGGCCGGTCGTCGGCGTGTACCACCAGGTGGTGCGGTCCCAGTCGAGGACGTCGGGGCGGGTGGACAGCCAGTACACGTTCCGGCTCACCTCCCGGCCGTCCGCGTCGGTCAGCACCAGCCGCAGCAGATACGTCCGGGCCAGGCCGGGCACCGACCGGGGCAGGGTCAGCGCGGTGGCGTGGGCCCCGTCCCCGGCCACCGACACATCGCCGGCCCTGCCGTCGTAGCGCAGGGTGCCGTCCGGGTCGAAGAGCGTGGCCCGCGCGGTGAGACCGTCGGCGGCCGCGTGCCGGTTGTTCACCACCGCCACCGTCCGGTCGTCGTAGGAATACTGGATGTGCAGCGGCTCGTTGGCCTTCTTCGCGCCGAAGTAGGCGCCGCCCTGGTCGAGATAACGGTCCGTCAGCTGCCAGTGCAGGGAGGTCCAGCCGCTGTTGAACATCCAGTGCACGACCCCGGTCGCGGGCGCGTCGGTGTCGGTCGCGTTGCGTCCGTACGCCTCGAACTGGGCGCGCACGTTCTCGTACTGGGCCAGTTGCGCCTTGCGCACGTAGTCGGCGAGGCCGGCGGGGGAGCCGTAGCGGGCGGCGAGGGCGTCGTCGTACAGCGCCAGCGTGCCGAAGGTGGCGGAGGGCGAGCGGTGGTACTGCTTCGCCTTCGGGTCCTTCCAGAGGGTGTCGAGTTCGGCCGGGGTGAGCATCCGGCGCAGGGTGTCCAGGGTGGGCACGCTCGGGCCCGCGCTGGTCTCGGAGTTGAAGCCGGTCGCGCCGCCCTCGCGCTTCGCGTACCAGTAACCGGGCGGCACCCAGTCGTAGGGGCCGGTCATCTTCATGCCCGAACGGCCGAGCCGCGGCGAGGACTTGTCGGAGGCGGCGGGGATCACCGGGAGGTTCCAGTCGGCGTCGCGCAGGGCGTCCAGGTAGTCCTTCTCGATCCTGGCGTCGGGCGCGAAGTCGCTGCCGATCAGGAAGGACAGCACGCTCGGGTGGTCCCGCAGCCGGGCGGCCTCGGCGGCCATCGACGCCTTCGCCACCGGATAGTCGCCCGGGGTCCACTGCTCCCCGTTCTCCGTGCCGTTGACCTGGCCCTCCCACTTGTCGCAGCACTCCCAGCCGGGCAGGGTCAGCACGCCGTACCGGTCCGACAGCGCGAAGAACTCGTCCGGCTCCAGATGCCCTTCCAGGCGCAGGGTGTTGAGGCCGAGGTCGACGGCGTACCGCAGCCGGTCCTCGACGTAGCGGGGGTCCCAGCGCAGGAACTCGTCGGGTGACCAGCCGCCGCCCCTGACCAGCAGCGGGCGCCCGTTGATCCGGTACTGGCGGGCCCCGGCGGCGTTCAGCGGCGCCTGGACGTCCCGGATGCCGAAGGTCTCGTGCGCGGTGTCCGACGGCGTGCCGGACACGCTCGCGGTGAGGTCGAGGGAGTACAGCGGCTGCCCGCCCATCCCGGCCGGCCACCACACCCTCGGCGCGGTCAGGCGCAGCCCGGGAACGTCTGCGGGGGAGAAGGTGACGGTCCTCGTCTCGTGCGCGGCGAGCCGTACGGTCGTGCGCAGACGCGTCCCGGCGACCCGGCCGGCGACCTCCGCGGTGACCGGGGAACCGGTGTCGTTGCGCACCTTCGCCCGCACCGTCAGGTCGGCGGTGGCCAGGGACGGCACGGCCAGCCTGGTGACCACGTGCGCGTCGCGCAGCGCCACCGGCCCGCCCCGGCGCACCAGTACGTCCCGGACGATGCCCATGTTCCGGTCCGGCGGCGGCTGGAGCCAGTCGAGCCACCCCATGGTCAGGTCCTTGCTCGGCTGGTTGGGCCGGATGCGGAAGGCGACCGTGTTGCGGCCGGCCCGGACCAGCGCGGTGACGTCCAGCTCGTGCCGGGTGTACGCACCGGTCACGTCCGCGGCCCGGGCCACCCGGTGGCCGTTGAGGTAGACGTCGGCCGCCGAGACGACCCCGCTGAAGTCGAGGTAGGTGCGCCGGCCGGTGTCGCGCAGGAGGAAGTCGGCGCGGTACCACCAGGGCACCTCGAAGTCGGCCTTCGGGATCTTCTCCAGGTTGGTGGAGCGGAACGGGTCGGGGTACTTCCCGGCGGCGAGCAGCGCGGCCAGCACGGTGGAGCGGGGGCCCGCCGGGTACCAGCCCCGCGCCGGGTAGCCGGGGGAGGAGACGGCGGCCGGGGAGTCGGCCGTGCGCGCCGTGGACTGGATGGCGTAGCCGGCCAGCGGGGTGGCGGCACCGGCGGCCGGGGCCACCTCGGTGGTCCGGGCGGGGCCCATCGGCGCCGCGACGGGCCGCAGCGGGGGCCCGGGGGAGCGGGGGTCCACCCAGGCGCCGGTGGCGAGGGAGCCGAGCAGGGCGAGGAGGCCGGTGGCCGCGGCGAGCCTCAGGCCGGGGGCGGGGCGAGGGAACACAGACGGTCTCCAGGCTCGCAAAGTTAGGAAACTTTACTAACCGGGCTTAAGCTAGGCGGCCCCCCGGACACTGTCAACGACCCCCGCCCCGGCGCCCGCTGAATCTCCGTCACCTTCCTTCTCCCGGCGCCCGGATTCTCGTAAGGTCCCCTACCCGACGCCTCCCCGACGGTCCCAGGAGTCCCCATGTCCGGTAGCCCGCCGCCCCCGGGCGGCTTCGTGCGACGGGTCGGGCTGTTCCAGGCCACGGCCATCAACATGAGCCAGATGTGCGGCATCGGCCCCTTCGTCACCATCCCGCTGATGGTCGCCGCGTTCGGCGGTCCGCAGGCGGTTATCGGTTTCGTCGCGGGCGCGGTGCTGGCCCTGTGCGACGGGCTGGTCTGGGCCGAACTGGGCGCCTCCATGCCCGGCTCCGGCGGCAGCTACGTCTATCTGCGCCAGGCCTTCCAGTACCGCACCGGCCGGCTGATGCCGTTCCTGTTCGTGTGGACGGCGATGCTCTTCATCCCGCTGATCATGTCCACCGGCGTGGTCGGTTTCGTCCAGTACCTCGGCTACCTCGCCCCCGGCCTCGGCCGGACCGCCGGCGATCTGATCGGCCTGGGCGTCATCGCCCTGGTGGTGCTCCTGCTGTGGCGCGGCATCGAGCACATCGCGCGGATCACCGCGGTGATGTGGACCGTGATGATCGCCTCGGTGGTCCTGGTGATCGCGGCCGCCGCCTCGCACTTCAGCCCGCACCTCGCCTTCGCCTACCCGGCGCACGCCTTCGACCTGACCGACGGCGCCTTCTGGACCGGGTTCGCCGCGGGCCTGACCATCGGCGTCTACGACTACCTCGGCTACAACACCACCGCCTACATGGGCGCCGAGATCAAGGACCCCGGCCGGGTCCTGCCGCGCTCCATCCTCCTGTCGATCGCCGGCATCATGGCGATCTACCTGCTGCTCCAGATTGGCACGCTCGGCGTCGTCGACTGGCACCGCATGACGGACCCGCACGACGTCGCCGCCACCTCGGTGGCCTCCGCGGTGCTGGAGAGGACATGGGGGAGGGGAGCCGCCGACACGGTCACCGTGCTCATCCTGGTCACCGCGTTCGCCTCGGTGTTCACGGGCCTGCTGGGCGGCTCCCGGGTGCCGTACGACGCGGCGCGCGACCGGGTCTTCTTCCGGCCGTACGAGCGGCTGCACCCCCGGCACCGCTTCCCCACCCTGGGCCTGGCCACCATGGGCGTGATCACCGCCGTCGGCTTCCTGATCGGCCGGCACACCGATCTCGCCACCCTGATCCAGCTGCTCACCACGGTGATGGTGATCGTCCAGGCGCTCGCCCAGATCGTCGCGCTGACGGTGCTGCGCGCCCGGCAGCCGGGCCTGCACCGGCCGTACCGGATGTGGCTCTACCCGGTGCCCGGCCTCGTGGCCTTCGTCGGCTGGTGCGTGATCTACGGCTACGCCGACCGCAACTCCCCGGGCCGCCACCCCATCGAGTGGTCCCTGGCCTGGCTCGTCCTCGGGTGCGTGGCCTTCCTGGTGTGGGCCGCGCTGGAGCGGGTCTGGCCGTTCGGGGCGAAGGAGATCGGCGAGGACTTCCTGGCGGCTGGGAAGGCGCAGGCGGAGGCGGAGGCGGAGGCGGTCTGAGGCTCGATGCGCTAAGATCCCTGCTCGACGTGAAAGCCTCCCCGGCACGGACGAAGTCCGCCGGGGAGGCTTTCGTTCATGACAGAGAACCAGATCCGCACCACCAGTGACGACACGGAAGTCCGCGTCCGCCCCGCGACCCCGGCGGACCGGCCCGCCGTCGAGCGGCTGTGGCTGATGTTCCGCCACGACCTGTCCGAGTTCCAGGGCGACCTGCCCGCCGCCGACGGCACCTTCCGCAGCGAGCGCGTCGACGCCGCCTTCTCCGCGCCCGGCTGGGCGCCCTACCTGCTGACCCGCGGTGATCGCGCCGCCGGGCTCGCCTTCGTGCGCGGGCTCGACGGTCCGGTGCGGGTGCTCAACAGCTTCTTCGTGGCGCGCGGGGCGCGGCGCGCCGGGGTCGGTCTGCGGGCCGCGCGGGAGGTGCTGCGACGGCATCCAGGGCGCTGGGAAATCGCGTTCCAGGAGAACAACCCGGGGGCGGTCGCGTTCTGGCACCGCCTCGCCGAGGACCTCGCCCCGGGCGGCTGGACCCGTGAGGCGCGGCCGGTGCCGGGCCGCCCGGAGCTGCCGCCGGACCTGTGGATCTCCCTGACCGTGCGGCCCTGACCGGACAGGCGGGAGGGCCGGTCCGCACGGGGCGCACCGGCCCTCCGTCGTTCTTCCTTCCTTGCGCTTCTTCCCTTGCTCGACGGTCTCTCCTTCCCGTGCTCTCCCGTTGTGCTTCCTTCCCCGCTAGGGCCTGGGGGTGCTCTTCGCCGCCGTGGCGGCGCAGACGAGTCCGAGGGCGAGCGTCAGCGCTCCGATGACGACGTTGTTGATGATCACGCCGGTGTCCGGGGCGCTGCCCACGATCCAGGGAGCGATGATCATCCAGATGCCCAGCGCGCACATGGCCCAGCTGAGGCCGTACATCCGCTCGGGCGCCCTGGTGAAGCCGAGTGCCAGCAGCCCGATGGCGATGCCCATGATCAGGTTGTGGGTCATCAGCGCGGGCTGGCTGGTGGTGTAGTGCACGATCCAGGGGGACGCCGCGCAGTACAGGCCGAGCAGGAACACAGGCCCGTCCACGAGCGCCACATCACGGCCGCCGAGCATGCGGGCGTAGCGTTCCCGCATTTCGCCGACATCGGGATGGGTCGACATGTCGCCCCTGTGCGAGACGTTGGCCATGACTCTCGTCTCCTTCGGCTGTGCGGGCCAGACCGCTTCCGCCGCGTCGTTCGGGAAGCGCGGCACTACCCATTTTGCTCTTATTCATGGCTTATGTGTAGAGCGGGGCGGATTGTGATGTACGGAGGTCGGGGAGCGGCTCGCGGGCGATCAACCGGCCCTGACAGACTGCCTTTTCCTGACATGCGCATCGCGAGGTGTGGGGGCCTCGGTCACCCTCGGACTGCCCGCCGTGTGGACCCTGCACGACATCGAAGAGATCGTCATGGTGCCGCGCCGGCTGCGCGCCCGGGTGCCCGAGCTGCGCGAACGGTTGACCGGGGTGCCCGAGGCGGTGTGGCGGGGGCTGGAGTCCGTGGACCGGAGGGGCTTCGACACGGCGGTCGCCGCGATGGCGGTCGTCGTGTGCGCGGCCGCCGCCGACGGATGGCGCACGGGCGGGCGCTCCGCCGTGTACCAGACCGCGCTCAACGCCTTCGGCCCGCACGGCCTGGTCCATCTGGCACAGGCGGCCCTCGTGCGCGCCACACCCCGGGCTCGGCGACCACACCGGTGCTGGTGCTGCCCTTCACCCTGTGGGCACGCTCCCGGCTGCGTGCCGCCGGGGTGCTGCGGCCCACCCGCCCACGCGACGCGGCCCGGCGCCTGGCGTTCGCCGCGGCGGCCACGGCCGGCGCCCACGCCCTGTCCCACCGCCTGCGCCACCGCTGAGACCTGCGGGGGCGCGAGCGGGGGAGCGGGGCCCGTGTTCCGGGGTCCGGCCGGTGGCCTGGATCGGCCGGCCCCGGCTGTGCGCCGGGCGCCGGGTCGGTGGGGCGTGGCGGCTGCCGCCCTGGGCGCGTCGGCGTTCGCGGGGCCGGTGACCGGCCGGGGCCGGGGCGGGCCGATCGACCGGCGGGGCAAGGGAGTTCGCCGGGCGAGGCCGCCCACGGTGTGTGTGGCACACTCCGCCGAATGATCTCCGAAACAGTCACCGCGCAAGCCTCCGGCAGCTTCCGGATGGGCGATCTGACCGTGCACCGCGTCGGCCTCGGGGCCATGCGGCTCACCGGCAGCGCCGCCTTCCACCTGGGCACGCCCAGCGACCGGGAGCGCTCGATCACCGTGCTGCGCCGGGCCGTCGAACTCGGCGTGAACCACATCGACACCGCCGCCTTCTACTTCTCCGCCCGCCGCTCCGCCAACGAACTGATCAACACGGCCCTCGCCCCGTACGCCGACGACCTGGTGATCGCCGTCAAGGTGGGCCCGTTCCGGGAATGGTCCGGCGAGTGGGGCACCTCCGCGCGCCCCGACCAGCTGCGCGGCCATGTCGAGGAGAACCTGCGCCAGCTCGGCCGCGACCACCTCGACCTGGTCTATCTGCGCCGGATGCGCCAGGACTCCATCGCCGAGCACTTCGGCGCCCTCGCCGAACTGCGCGAGGCGGGGCTGATCCGCCACCTCGGCGTCTCGTGCGTCTCGCCCCGGCACCTGACCGAGGCGCTGGGCGTAGCCCCGGTCGTCGCCGTGCAGAACCGGTACGGCCTCGGCACCCCCGACCCCGAGGCCGACGAGCTGCTGCGGATGTGCGGCGAGCGCGGCATCGCCTTCGTGCCGTACTACGCCATGGCCGGCAAGGGCGCCGAGGCCGGTGCCGTCGAGCCGGGCCCGGACGACGAGGTACGGGCCGTGGCCCGCGCGCACGGGGCGAGCCCCGCCCAGGTGCGGCTCGCCTGGACCCTCCAGCAGGGCCCGCACGTCCTCGCCATCCCCGGCACCGGAAACCCCGACCACCTCGTACAGAACATCGCCGCCGGCGCCCTGCGCCTCACCCCCGGCGAGCTGGGCCGGCTCCGTGCGGCGGCGCCTCGGGCGTAGGGGCTCCCCGGCGGGTACCGGCCGGCCGGGGGCAGGGACGACGGCACGGCCGGACCCCGCGACGTCACCCACTCGGACACCGCCGGCGGTCCGGGGCGGTTCCGGGCGCCCGTATGACTACCATCGTGTAGACGGTCCGCACACGACGAGGACGGGGTGAGAACGTATCCATGACCGACGGCAAGGACGAACGCCGGCCGGCCGGTGAACTGGAGGCGAGCGTCTTGGCCGCGCTCTGGGCCGCCGGCGGGCCCCGCACCCCCGGACAGGTCCAGGCCGTCCTGGGCGCGGACCTGGCCCGCACGACGGTGACGACGATCCTCAGCAGGCTGCACGACAAGGGCGTCGTCGAGCGGCAGCGCAAGGGGCGCGGCTATGTGTACTCCCCGGTCCAGGAGGTCCAGGACGCCCATGGCCTCACGGCCCGCCGGATGCACAGCGAACTGGACCGGGACAGCGACCGGCAGACGGTGCTCGCCCGCTTCGTCGCCCAGCTCAGCCCGGACGACGAGCGCATCCTGCGGGACCTGCTGGAATCCGACGGCCGATGACCGCGCTGCTGTTGCTGCCCCTGCTGCTGCCCTGCGTGCTGCCGGCGCTGGCCCGGCGGGCGCTGGCCCGGCTGGCCCCGGCCGCCGCGCTGTGGGCGGTCACCGGCTGCGCGGTCGCGCTCGCGGGCTGCTCGCTCGCCGCGCTGGGCGCCTTCGTGCTGATCGGGCTGCTCAAGCTCCCCCTCTTCGCCGCGTTCGGCGAGTTGACCCACCCGCTGCACACCGCACCGGCCCTGATCGTCGTACCGGCCGCCGCCACCTCCGTCGGCGTCCTCGCGGTCTGCTCCTGGACCCTCGTGCGGTCGGTGCTGCGGCAGAGCCGGGCCTTCCGGGCGGCCCGCACCGAGGCCGGCAGCGGTCCCGCCGCCGGTGACCTGTGCGTGGTGGACTCGCCCCGCCCCGACGCCTACGCCCTGCCCGGCCGCCCGCACCGCATCGTCGTCACCACCGCCATGCTGCGCAGCCTCGACGGCGCCGAGCGGGAGGCGCTGTTCGCGCACGAGCGGGCCCACAACGAGGGCGGCCACCACTACTTCCTCGCCGCCGCCGAACTCGCCGCGCACTGCCACCCGGCCCTGCGCCCGGTCCGCGAGACCATCCGGCTCGCCGTGGAGCGCACCGCCGACGAGGCCGCGGCCGCCTCGGTGGGCGACCGGCGGCTGACCGCCCGGGCCATCGCCCGCGCCGCGCTCGCCGGGCACGCGGCCGGCACCCCGCGCCCCGACTTCGCCGCCGCCGCGACCGCGGGGCCCGTGCCCCAGCGGGTCCAGGCCCTCCTGGACACCCCTCGGGCACCCCGCGCCGGGCGCGCCGTCGCCGCCCTGCTCGTCGTCTGCACCGCCCTGTCCGGCGTGACCGCCGGGGCGGGGCTGGCGGACTTCCATCACCGGGTGGAGGTGGCGCAGGGCGAGGAGACGCCCTGACGCACCGAGACCCCGGTCACCGCACCGGGTAACGCGCGTAGACAAGGAAGTGGCGTCCGCGTCGTTTTACGTATAACCTCACCGGCTAACCACCCCCGTCGGCACCGTCGGCCGCCTTGATCGACCCCGGTACAACCCGCTGAGGAACGCCCTGCCATGACCGCCCCCCGCATCGACACCGACACCATCGCCCGCCTGCCCAAGGCCGTGCTGCACGACCACCTCGACGGCGGTCTGCGTCCCGCCACCGTCGTGGAGCTGGCCGCCGAGGCCGGCCACCGGCTGCCCACCACCGACCCGGACGAGCTGGCCGCCTGGTACGTCGAGGCCGCCAACTCCGGTGACCTGGTGCGCTACATAGCCACCTTCGAGCACACCCTCGCCGTCATGCAGACCCGCGAGGGCCTGCTGCGCACCGCCGAGGAGTACGTGCTCGACCTCGCCGCCGACGGCGTGGTCTACGGCGAGGTGCGCTACGCCCCCGAGCTGAACACCCGCGGCGGGCTGGGCCTCGCCGAGGTGGTGGAGGCGGTGCAGGAGGGCCTGGCCGCCGGCATGGCGAAGGCGGCGGCCGCCGGAACCCCGGTGCGGGTCGGCACGCTGCTGTGCGGCATGCGGATGTTCGACCGGGTCCGGGAGGCCGCCGACCTGGCCGTCGCCTACCGGGACGCGGGGGTCGTCGGCTTCGACATCGCCGGTGCCGAGGACGGCTTCCCGCCCGCCGACCACCTGGCCGCCTTCGAGCACCTGCGCCGCGAGAGCGTGCCGTTCACCATCCACGCCGGGGAGGCGTACGGGCTGCCCAGCATCCACCAGGCCGTCCAGGTGTGCGGTGCCCAGCGCATCGGACACGGGGTGCGCCTGACCGAGGACATCGTGGACGGCAAGCTCGGCCGGCTCGCCTCCTGGGTGCGCGACCGCCGGATCGCCCTGGAGATGTGCCCCACCTCCAACCTCCAGACCGGCTGCGCCACCTCGATCGCCGAGCACCCCGTCACGGCGCTGAAGGACCTCGGCTTCCGGGTCACCGTGAACACCGACAACCGGCTGGTGTCGGGGACGACGATGACCCGGGAGATGGGGCTGCTGGTCGAGGAGGCCGGCTGGACGGCCGAGGACCTGCGCACCGTCACGGTGAACGCCGTCAAGAGCGCGTTCATCCCGTTCGACGAGCGCAAGGCCCTCATCGAGGACGTGATCCTGCCCGGTTACGCGCCCGTGCTCTGAAGCAGACCCTTGAGGTAGGCGGCCTGTCCGATGTGCTGGAGATCGTCGGACAGGACGCTCACCAGGCGCACCCCCAGGGTGACCGGCGGGTCCCAGCGCTCGTCCACGACGCGTTCGAGGTCCTTCGCGGCGAGGGAGCGCAGGGCGCCGAGGGTCTGCTCGTGCACGGCGTCGTAGTACCCGGTCAGCAGCTCGGCGCTGTCGACCCGAACCTTGGCGACCTTGGCGGGGGTGTGCCCGTACCCGATGTCCTGCCGGGGCAGATCGAGGCCGAACCGTTTCTCCCAACCCTGCTCGAGCCATACCTGGCCGAGCCCGAAGGCGTCGGCCACATGGTCGTCCTGTACCCGCGTGAGGTGCCAGACCAGCCAGGCGACGGTGTTGGCGCCGGGGGCCGGACGGTGGTTCAGCTCGTCCGGTCCGAGGCCGTCGAGGGTGTCGTGGACTTCTTCCTGGATGCGGCCGTAGCCGTCGATGAGGATGTCCTTCGCATGCATACCGTCCACCATCACAGATCGGCGGCGCTCCCGCGTGCGCAATTCAGGACGGCGACGCCCCGCCCTCCGTCTCCAGCAGGGTGATCAGCGCGCGGGCGGCGGGGCTGGTGGAGCGCTCGGGCGGCAGCAGGGCCGCCGTCTCGTACTCCGCCTCGCCCGTGCCCTTCAGCGGCAGCGCGGCGAGCGTGGGCCGCTTGTGCCGGAAGTGGCGGGGCACGACCGCGATCCCGAGGTTCTCGTCCACCAGGTCCAGCAGGCTGTGCACGTCGTTGACCTCCAGCGCGACCGTGCGCCGTACCCCGGCCGCGGCGAACGCGGCGTCGGTGGCCCGGCGCGGACCCCAGTCCGGGTGGAAGTCGACGAACACCTCCCCGGCGAGGTCGTCCGGGGCGAGCAGCGCCCCGGCGGCGGTCAGCCGGTGGCTCGGATGGCACAGCACCGTCATCGGCTCACTGGTCAGCGCCACCGAGCGCAGCTGGTCGCCGTCCGCCCGGGTGCGGTAGGCGAACGCCAGATCGAGGCGTCCGGCCGCGACCTCCTCGGCCAGCTCGCCCGAGCCCGCCTGGCGCAGCCGGATCTCCACGTCCGGATGCCGGCCCCGGAAGGCCGCGAGCAGCCGGGCCACGTGCACCCCGGCGATGCACTGCTCGGTGCCCAGCGCCAGCGTGCCGCGCAGCACGCCCTGCACCGCGGCCACCGCCTCGTGCGCCGCGCGCACCTGCGCGAGCACCCGCTCGGCCTCCACCAGCAGCGCCCGCCCCGCCTCCGTCAGCGTCACGCGCCGGGTGGTGCGCACGAACAGCGGCGCCCGCAGCTCCCGCTCCAGCGCCCGGATGGACGCGGACAGGCCCGACTGGGACACCATCAGGCGCTCGGCGGCCCGGGTGAAGTGCTGGTCCTCGGCGACCGCGACGAAGTGCTGGAGATGGCGCAGTTCCATGATTGAGCAGCCTAGTCGCTCAATTCCATCCGATTCTCCGGTTGGACCGCTGGCCGCCCTCCGGGGAATCCTGGGGTCCGTAGATCCACGCCCATCCCCTGGAGTCGCGTTGTACACCGCATCCCCCGACCGTTACGCCGAGATGCCCTACCGGCGCACCGGGCGCAGCGGGTTGAAGCTGCCCGCGCTGTCGCTCGGCCTGTGGCACAACTTCGGTCCCGACCGTCCGGTGGAGACCCAACGGGCCATCCTGCGCCGGGCCTTCGACCTGGGCGTCACCCACTTCGACCTGGCCAACAACTACGGCCCGCCGCCCGGCGCCGCCGAGTCCGCGTTCGGCGCCGCCCTCGCCGCCGACCTCGCCCCGTACCGCGACGAAATGGTGATCTCCACCAAGGCCGGCTATCTGATGTGGCCGGGGCCGTACGGGGAGTTCGGCTCGCGCAAGTACCTGCTGGCCTCCCTGGACCAGAGCCTGCGACGGATGGGCCTGGAGTACGTCGACATCTTCTACTCCCACCGCCCCGACCCGCAGACTCCGCTGGAGGAGACGATGGGCGCCCTGCACACGGCGGTCCAGCAGGGCAAGGCGCTCTACGTCGGCATCTCCAACTACTCCGCCGAGCAGACCCGTCAGGCCGCCCGCATCCTCGCCGGACTCGGCACCCCGCTCCTCATCCACCAGCCGCGCTACTCCCTGCTCGACCGGCGCCCCGAGGACGAGGGCCTGCTCGACGCCCTGGACGAGCTCGGCACCGGCTCCATCGTCTACTCCCCGCTGGAGCAGGGCCTGCTCACCGGCCGCTACCTCGACGGCATCCCGGCGGGCTCCCGCGCCGCGGGCGACAGCCCCTTCCTGAAGCCGGAGGCGGTCACCGAGGACCTGCTCGGGCGGCTGCGCGCGCTGGCGGAGATCGCCGCCGCCCGCGGCCAGAGCCTCGCCCAGCTGGCCCTGGCCTGGGTGCTGCGCGGCGGCAGGGTCACCTCCGCCCTGGTCGGCGCGAGCAGCCCCGAGCAACTGGCGGACAGCGTGGGCGCGCTGCGCAACCTGGACTTCGACGCCGGGGAACTCGAGCGGATCGACGCGATCGTACGGTCGTGAGGCCGCCGCGGCCCTGCCGTGCCCGCCGGGGCCCGGCGGGCCGGCGCCCCCACCGGGGCCCGGCTTCCTCCCCGTCCGGGGTGGGCGAGCCGGGCCCCGGTGCCGTCACGCACCCGCCGGCACCCGGTCCAGGAAGCCCAGCACCTGCCGGATACGGCCCTCGGCGTCCAGCGTGACCACGTCGAACCCGGCGACCGGCGCCGAGCCGTCGGCCTCGTTCACCAGCTCCCAGCCGAAGCGCGCGGTGTCGTGGTGGCCGTCCACCGCGCCGAGCGGACGGAAGACGAACCCCGGGAACTGCTCGTGCGCGGCGGTGATCACGGCGGCGACGCCCTCGTGCCCGCGGACGTCGGCGAGCGGGTCGGTGTAGCCGCCATCCGGGGTCCACGCGGCGGCGACCGCCTTGCGCAGCGCCTCCGGCTCGGTGGCGTTCCAGGCCTCGAAGTAACGGGCGGCAGCGCTCTCGTAGCGGTCGGTGTTCTCGGACATGGTGAATCAGCCTCCGTCGAGGGTCGTCTGTGCTGGTCGGAACCCGGATCGCGGTCTCGCCGACCCGGTGTGAACACCTTGCCGCACCGCCGCCCCGCGGGTCGATTACCTCCGGGGTCATGCCCCAACGCCCCGATGACACCGGGTCATCCAAGTCAAAAAGGGCGGGAGGAATGCCGACAGACTGGCCGGAAAATCGTGGTGACAGTGTTTCGGCCGGGGCGATACTCGACAACGAGGGGCACTTCACCGCACGGAGCCGCACCGAGAGCGAGGTCCGCCGGGCACACCCGGACGAGGCGACGGGGAGTGATACGTGCACGACGAGTTCCTGTGCCATGTCACGGCGTACGGGATGTGCGACGGCCGGCGCATCGGCGTACCTCTCGGCACCTACCGCGCGCCGACCCTGGCGCTGGCCCTGTGGTGGCTGCGCGACCGCGCGTCCTGGATCGCCGAGCGGCTGGACCCGAGCCCGGAGGCGGCCCCCTTCCCGGCCGGGGCGCTGGTGCCGGTCGCCGACACCGTGGCCGACGTCCCCGCCCTGCTGCGCGCCTGGTGCGCCGACGACGGCCAGCAGGAGCGCGTGGCCGACGAGCTGGCGGGCGGACGGCTGGTCAGGATCGCCGCCAGCGACGACACCACCGAGTACGAACTGCTCGCCGAGTCCGTCGACGCGCTACGGATGCAGCGCACCGTGCCCGCGCTCGTCGTGCCCATCGGCTGACCGGCCCGGTGCCTGGTGGCGGCGCAGCGGGCGGGCGAGCAGGGCGCCCAGGAAACCGGCGACCAGCCCCCACAGGGCGCCCAGCCCGACCGCCTGCCACAGCACCGGCCTGAGCAGCAGCTCCCCGGACAGACCGCCGCCCAGATCACCGATGCCCAGCAGGGACAGCCCGTAGTGGGCGGAGACCCGGCACAGCAGACAGATCATCAGCACCGTCAGGGCCAGTGCGACCCCCAGCCGCACGGCGGCCGACCACAACGGGGTGCCGGCCGGCGAGCGCAGCGCCGCCCGGACCGCCGCGACCAGCAGCAGCGCCCCGGCGGCCACCGGCAGCCACCACATCCGCCCGTCGTACCCGGTCAGCGTGCGCAGGTTCAGCTCGGAGACGTCCGGGGTGCGCAGCAGCACGTCCAGGATGTGCGGCACCGGCAGCCCGAACGGGCCGTCCACCCGGCCCTGCCAGGTCGCCCCGAGGCCGACGGTCAGCGCCGGCCACACCAGATTGGGCAGGCCGAGCAGGATCAGCGCGAACGTCGTCCGGGCATGCCCCCGGGTGCCCGCCGTGACCAGCGCGACGACGAGGCCCACGACGACGGCGGCCAGCAGCAGTTCCACCATCGCGCGGGCCGCGGGCCGCACCCGCGCCCGCCGGTGCGGCAGCCGCCCCGGCAGTGGCACCCCGCGCGCGACCAGGAGCGCGATCACCAGCACCCCGGCCAGCCACAGCAGCGCGAACAGCACACTCGACGGCACGTCCGCGGCGAACCCGATCCGCGGCTCCGCCTCGAACAACTGCGTGAGATCGCTGAGGGTCCCACTGCCCACGTCCACCGCGAACGTCTGCCGGGCCGCGAAGGCGAGCCCGGTCAGCGCGAGCAGCCACAGCACCACGATGCGGGCGGCCCAGCGGGCCAGTTCCCCGGCCGTGACGACCGTCCGGTGCCGCAGCGGACGCAGGAAGCCCGCACCGATCACCAGGGCACCGGCGAGCGCCACCGACAGGGGGAGTACGGTGATACCGGCCTCGGTCCTGGCCAGGGTACCCGCGTTCCCGGTGAGCCGGACGCTGCCGCCGACCGCCGTGACCACGGTGGCGGCCAGCACCCGTGGGAACGCGCCGTCGGGCAGCCCCGCCGCACCCGCCGCCCACAGCCCGGCCGCGGCCACCAGCACCATCACCGCGACCCCGGTCAGCACCACGGCCAGGGCCTCGGGCAGGCCGTGCCGGGCGGCGGGCCGCACGCAGACGGTCACAGGGCTCACGTCTGCCACGCTAGGCAGCGACCGGGCTCCCTGCCCGCCGGGTGGTCCGTCCGCGCCGCGGGCCGGTCCGGCGCCGTGACGCGTGCCACTGTGCGCGGTGGGCGAACGCCTGGACTGGACGGCACTGCTCGGGGTAGGAGGACAGGTGCGACGCATACGACCGAACGGACGGGGCCCGTGGCCCGCGAGGAAGACAGCATGACCGAGCACCTGGGCGGGGCAGTGATACCGACCGGTTTCGACGTACCCGTCGAGCCGCTGAGACGAGCGACGCACTTCACCGGCGAGCCCGGCTGCATCGCCGAGGCACGGGCGTTCGCTGCCCAGTTCCTCGAACAGTTGCGGACCGAGTGGTGCGCGCGGATCGACCAAGGCGTGGACGGCGAGCTGCTCCTGCTGGTCAGCGAGCTGGTCACCAACGCCGACCGGCACAGCGACGGCCCCTACATCCTGGAACTCGAGGGCACGGACGCGGCCGTCGTGGTCTCCGTCTGCGACAGCAGTACGGCCGTGCCGCACCTGTTCCCGAAGAACCCGCAGCGCGTCGGACGGCACGGGCTGGAGATCGTGCACGCCCTCGCCACCGAGGTCGTCGTCGAGCGGATCCCCGTCGGCAAGCGGGTGATCGCCCGCCTCGAACTGCGGCGCTGACCATCCCCGAACGCGCCGGGTGCCCGGAACCGCCCCAGCGGTCCCGGGCCGTCGTCCCGCTGCTCAGGCGCAGCCGAGTTCGCCCAGCATCCCCTGGCGCAGCCGGGTGATGATCCGCTTGATCAGCCGCGAGACGTGCATCTGGGAGCAGCCGAGCCGTTCCCCTATCTCCGCCTGGGTGGCCTCCTCCACGAACCGCAGATGGATGATCTGCCGGTCCCGCTCGCTGAGCTGCGCCATCAGCGGCGCCAGCGCGTGGAAGTCCTCCACCAGCCGCAGCCCCTCCTCCTCCACGCCGATGAAGTCGGCGAGCACCGCCTCGCCGTTCTCCGGGCCGTCGCCGGTCAGCGCGGCGTCCAGGGAGGAGGAGTTGTAGCCGTTGGCGGCGAGCCGGCCCTCGATCACCTCGTCCTCGGACAGGTTCATCAAGGTGGCCAGCTCGGCGACCGTCGGCTCGCGGTCGAGCCTGCTGGACAGCTCCTCGCGGGCCTTGGCCAGCTCCACCCGCAGCTCCTGGAGCCGCCGCGGGACGTGCACCGCCCAGGTGGTGTCCCGGAAGAAGCGCTTGATCTCGCCGACGATGTACGGCAGCGCGAAGGAGGTGAACTCCACCTCCCGGGAGAGGTCGAACCGGTCGATGGCCTTGATCAGGCCGATCATGCCGGTCTGGACGATGTCCTCCATGTCGTCGCCGCGGCCCCGGAACCGGCCGGCCGCGAACCGCACGAGCGACATGTTCATCTCGATGAGGGTGTTGCGCGCGTACTGGTACTCGTGGGTGCCCTCCTCCAGCTCGGCCAGCCGGCGGAAGAACTGGCGGGACAGCGAGCGTGCGTCCAGCGGGGCCACGGAGGAGGGGTCGGCGATGCCGGGCAGCGCCTCCTCGCTCGTCCGCTCCTGCCCGGTCTTCTCGATGACCGCTGTCTGCGCCCGCTTCCCGGCGGTGTCCATCAACACTCCCACGAAAGTCACGGTCCGGCGCCGTTCGGTCGGGGCGTCGGTCCCTGCGCTGCTCGCGTACCCCGAGAACGGCGTCTCATGCCGGCCACGGGGTCGCTCACCGGGCGGGTACCCCCCGTGACACCGCGCATGCCCCCGTCGTCGCGCACTGACGGAAAATCGCCGGTGCGCTCCGGCACCACCCGGCGTGGGGCACCGATGACTTCCGGCCCGCGGGGGAGTCTTCACCGCCGGACCCGTTTCCCCCATCCCCCGGGAGTGCTCATGACCACCGACGGTTTCACCACATGCCTCTGGTTCGACGGCCAGGCGGAGGAGGCCGCGCACTACTACGTGTCGATCTTCGAGCACTCCCGCGTCGACCGCGTCACCCGGCACACCGCGGCCGGCCCGGGCGCGGAGGGCTCTGTCCTGGCCGTCGAGTTCACGGCCAACGGACAGCGGTTCATGGCGCTCAACGGCGGCCCGCAGTTCACCTTCAACGAGGCGGTCTCCTTCCAGATCCTCTGTTCCGGCCAGCGGGAGATCGACCACTACTGGACCGCCCTCACCGCGGACGGCGGCGCGGGCGGCGACTGCGGCTGGCTCAAGGACCGCTACGGCGTCTCCTGGCAGGTCGTGTACGACCGGCTGCTCACCCTGATGACCGACCCGGACCCCGAGAAGGCCACGCGCACCGCCCGCGCCATGATGAGCATGGGCAAGCTGGACGCGGCCGCGCTGGAGCGGGCGTACGCGGGGGAGTGAGCGCTCAGTCCCGCTCCCCGAGGATCTCGGCGATCACATGGCGGGAGTTTTCCGCCAGCGGCGGGTTGGTGCGCCAGTAGTAGGGCAGTTGGATCAGGGCCACCGACAGGGCCCAGCCGCGGCCGCGGGCCCACTCGGCGTCGTCCGCTCCGGCGGCCTCGCGGAAGGCGGGCCGGGCGGCGGCGGGCAGCAGGTTCCAGGCCGGCATCAGGTCCACGGCGGGGTCGCCCACGCCCGCGCAGCCGAAGTCGATGACTGCGCCGAGCCGGTCGCCGTCCACCAGGACATTGCCGGGCGACAGGTCGCCGTGGGACCACATCGGGGGCCCCTCGTGCCGCGGCGCGCGCAGCGCCCGCTCCCACAGCGCGGTGACCGCGGCCGTGTCGATCCGCCCGCCCAGCTCGGCGATGGCCGCACGGGTGGGCGCGTCCCGCTCGCTCAGGGCGCCGCTCCGGTAGCCGGCCGGCGCGTCCTGCGGGGCGACGCGGCGCAGGGCGTGGACGAACCGCCCCAGGTCCTCGGCCAGGCGCCGCGGCGCGGACACGGCACCCGCCGTCGGGTTGGCGCCCGTCAGCCAGCGGTAGACGGACCAGGACCACGGGTAGTCCTCGTCCGGCTCGCCCCGGCCCACCGGTTCGGGCACGGCCACCGGGAGCAGCGGGCCGAGCCGGGGCAGCCAGCGCTGCTCATGGGCCAGGTCGGGCACCGCGCCGGGGTGCCGGGGGAGCCGGACCACCAGCTCCGTGCCCAGCCGAACATGGCGTTCTCCGTCCCCGAGGACACCAGCCGCCGCACCGGCAGCCCGGCCCACTCGGGAAAGCGCCGGGCGATCAGCCGCCGGACCAGCGGGGCGTCGATGCCGAGTTCGTCGGCGTGCATGCGCTGCGCGTTCACGGCCCCCATCCGAGCGCCCCGACGCCCCTCCTGTCGAGGGGATTTCACCGGGACGTCATTCGGGCACCAGCACCGCCGCCCCGTCGAAGCGGCCCGCCTTCAGATCCCGCAGGGCCTCGGGGGCCCGGTCGAGCGGATAGGGGTGGGTGGTCGCGCGGACGCCGTGGCGGGCCGCCAGCGCCAGGAACTCCCGGCCGTCCGCACGGGTGTTGGCGGTGACGCTGCGCAGCTCCTTCTCGTAGAACAGGTCGGTCTCGTAGCGCAGCGGCGGCACGTCGGTGAGGTGGATGCCCGCCAGGGCCAGCACCCCGCCCCGGTCCAGGGCACGCAGCGCCACCGGCACCAGCTCGCCGGCCGGGGCGAAGAGGATCGCCGCGTCCAGCGGTTCCGGCGGCGACTCGGAAAGGTCCCGCGCGGAGGCCGCGCCCAGCTCCAGGGCGAGCCCGCGGGACGCCTCGCCCCGGGTGATCACGTGCACGGTCGCGCCCTCGGCGAGCGCGACCTGCGCGCACAGATGGGCGCTGCCCCCGAAGCCGTACAGCCCGAGGCGGCCACCGCGCGGCAGCCCGGAACGGCGCAGCGCGCGGAACCCGATGATCCCGGCGCACAGCAGCGGAGCCGCCGGCACGTCGTCCAGCGCCTCGGGCAGCCGGTAGGCGAAGGGCGCCGGGACGGTGGTGTACTCCGCGTAACCGCCGTCCGCGTCCCAGCCGGTGTACCGCGAGCGCGGGCACAGGTTCTCGTTGCCGCGGGCGCAGTAGGCGCACACCCCGTCGGTGCGGCGCAGCCAGGCCACGCCCACCCGGTCGCCGGGGGCGAAGCCGAAGACCTGCGACCCGGTGCCGGCCACCTCGCCGACGACCTCGTGGCCGGGCGTGACCCCCGGCCGGTGCACCGGCAGGTCGCCCTCGGCGACGTGCAGATCGGTCCGGCACACCCCGCACGCGCGCACCCGCACCAGCAGCTCGTCCGGCCCCGGCTCGGGCACCGGCCGCTCGACCGGCCGCAGCGGCTCGCCCTCGACCGGGCCCTGCTCCACCACCGACCACGCCCGCATCACCGCTGCCGTCATCGCCCGTGCCCTTCCGCGAGGTCCGGTCCCCTCCCCAGTGTCCGGCAGGCCCCCGCTCGGCGCGCGGCGCGGCCGGGGGCTGGCTAGCGTGGGCAGACGGGGGCCGGCGCGACACCAGGAGGGCGGCGGGCATGGCCGTACAACCGGAAGGAACCCCCTGCTGGGCCGATGCGATGTTCACCGACCTGGAGGGCGCCAAGAGGTTCTACGGCGACGTCCTCGGCTGGACCTTCGGCGAGTCCACGTCCCAGTACGGCAACTACACCCAGGCCTACGTGCGCGGCAGGGCCGTGGCCGCCGTGGTCCCGCCCATGCCCGGCCAGGAGGGGCACTCGCAGTGGTGCCTGTACTTCGCCTCGCCGGACGCCGCCGCCACGGCGGAGAAGGTCCGGCACAGCGGGGGCGACGTGCTGATGGAGCCGATGCAGATCGCCGACGTCGGCACCATGTGCCTGGCCCGCGAGCCCAGCGGGGCCGTCTTCGGGGTGTGGCAGGCGGGCACCCACGAGGGCTTCGAGGAGACCGCCGCTCCCGGCGCCTACTGCTGGGCGGAGGTCTTCAGCCGTGATCCCGAGCGGACGGACGCCTTCCTCACCGCGGTCTTCCCGTACCGCGCGCGGGACCTGGCGGACGACGCGGTGGACTTCCGGGTGTTCGACGTCGGTGAGGAGACCGTGCTCGGCCGGATGCGGATGACCGAGGACTTCCCGCCCGAGGTGCCGTCGTACATCAACGTCTACTTCGCCGTCGCCGACTGTGACGCGGCCGTCGCCGTGGCGGGCCGGCTCGGCGGCACCGTCCGCTTCGGGCCGATGGACAGCCCCTTCGGCCGGTTCGCGGCCCTCAGCGATCCGCAGGGCGCCGACTTCTCGGTGATCGACATCACGGCCACCGAGGGCGAGCCGCCCCGGATCGAGGACGTCTGACCGGCCCGGACCGGGCACCCGCGCGGCCGTGGGATGATCGTGCGCATGCGTGAACGAGTGGTGGCCGCGTGCGACGGGGCTTCGAAGGGAAACCCCGGGCCGGCCGGATGGGCGTGGGTGGTCTCGGACGACGACGAGCGGACACCCGCTCGCTGGGAGGCGGGCCCGCTCGGCCGGGCCACCAACAACGTCGCCGAACTCACTGCCCTGGAGCGGCTGTTGACCGCCGTCGACCCCGAGGTGCCGCTGGAGGTCCGGATGGACTCCCAGTACGCCATGAAGGCCGTCACCACCTGGCTGCCGGGCTGGAAGCGCAACGGCTGGAAGACGTCCGCCGGCAAGCCGGTCGCCAACCAGGAGCTGGTGGTGCGCATCGACGCCCTCCTGGACGGCAGGTCGGTGGAGTTCCGCTACGTCCCGGCCCACCAGGTCGACGGCGACCCGCTCAACGACTTCGCCGACCGCGCCGCCAGTCAGGCCGCCACGGTGCAGGAGGCGGCGGGCAGCGCGCTCGGCTCGCCGGTGCCGCCGCCCTCGCCCGACACCCCGAAGGCGTCCGCCCCGCGCAAGAAGACGGTCCGCCGCGCCGGCGGTGCGTCCTCCTCGCGCACCCTCAAGGCGAAGTTCCCCGGCCGCTGCGTCTGCGGCCGCTCGTACGCGGCCGGCGAGTCCATCGCCAAGAACGCGCAGGGCTGGGGCCACCCGGAGTGCCGCACCGCGGAGGCCTGAGCCGGCGGCGGGCCCGCGCCTCGGGGCCGGCCACCGGGTGACAGACTGTCGGCATGGACGAACGTGAAATCCGCAGGTCGGGTCAGAAGATGTCGGTGGTCGGTCTCGGCACGTGGCAGCTGGGCGCGGACTGGGGCGACGTGGACGAGAAGGACGCCCTCGCGGTCCTGGAGGCGGCGGCCGAGTCCGGGGTCACCTTCTTCGACACCGCCGACGTCTACGGCGACGGACGCAGCGAGCAGACCATCGCCGCCTTCCTGCGCGGCCGGCCCGACCTGCGTGTGCTGGTGGCCACCAAGATGGGCCGCCGTGTCGAACAGCTCCCCGAGAACTACGTCCTCGACAACTTCCGCGCCTGGAACGACCGTTCGCGCCGCAACCTCGGCGTCGACCGGATCGACCTGGTGCAGCTGCACTGCCCGCCCACCCCGGTGTTCACCTCCGACGAGGTGTACGACGCCCTGGACACCCTGGTCGAGGAGGAGCGCATCGCCGCGTACGGCGTGAGCGTGGAGACCTGCGCCCAGGCGCTGGCCGCGATCGCCCGGCCGCATGTGGCGAGCGTGCAGATCATCCTCAACCCGTTCCGGATGAAGCCGCTGCACGAGGTGCTGCCCGCCGCCCGCGAGGCCGGCGTCGGCATCATCGCCCGGGTGCCGCTCGCCTCCGGGCTGCTGTCCGGCAAGTACACCAAGGACACCGTCTTCGCGGCGAACGACCACCGCACCTTCAACCGGCACGGCGAGGCCTTCGACCAGGGCGAGACCTTCTCCGGCGTCGACTACGAGACCGGTGTCGAGGCCGCCGCCGAGTTCGCCGCCCTGGCCCCCGAGGGTTACACCCCGGCCCAGCTGGCGCTGCGCTGGATCATCGAGCAGGAGGGCGTCACCACGGTGATCCCCGGCGCCCGCAACCCCGAGCAGGCCCGTGCCAACGCGGCCGCCGCCGCGCTGCCGCCGCTGTCGCAGGACACCCTCGCCGCGATCCGGGGCCTGTACGACAAGCGGATCCGGGAGCAGGTCGAACACCGCTGGTGACGGCGCTGATGCCCACCGTTTGAAGGAACGGCCGGGCGGTTACCTGCATCGCATGACCGAGGACGGACGACGCAGAGGACGACACGAGACCGAGGAGGAGCGGGCCGACCGGATGTGGGGTGAACTCATCCAGGAGGTCCGCGTCGCCCAGACGGGAGTGCAGATCCTGTTCGGGTTCCTGCTGACCGTCGTCTTCTACCCGAAGTTCACCCGGCTGCCCGCCGACGACCAGCACATCTACATCGTCACGGTGGTCCTCGGCGCCTGCACCACCGGCGCCCTGATCGGACCGGTCTCCCTGCACCGGCTGGTCTCGGGGCGCCGGATCAAACCCCAGGCGGTGCGGCTCGCCGCCCGGTTGACCTTCGTGGGCCTGGTCATGCTGCTCGCCACCACGACCTCCGCCCTGCTGCTCATCCTCCGGGTGGCCACGCACGACAGCTATGTGCCCTGGCTGGTCACGGGAGTCGTCGCCTGGTACCTGACGTGCTGGTTCGGTCTCCCGATGTGGGCCCGCCGACGGCACACCACCAGCAGGGACGACGCCTGAGCGGCCGCAGCGGGCGAGGTCCCCGGCCGGTCCGACGCGCTCGGACCGGCCGGGGACCTCGCCCCACGCCGCGGGACGTCTCCCGGCCGCTCAGCCGGTGGCGAGGATGTCCGCCAGCAGCTCGTCCACCGGGGCCCGTTCACTGCCGGGCGGCACGACGGCGTGGGTCTCGCGCAGGAACCCGGCGACGGCCGACGCCCACGCGTACACCACCGCGCGCTGCCGGCCGCCGTCGGGGCGGGTGTCGCCGAGGAACTCCATGCGCAATTCGTGCCCCGGCCCGGTGCCGGCCGGACGCAGCCGTACGTCGCCGATGCCGACCGGCCCGGACAGTCCCGCGGCCAGCATCTCCCGGTCCAGGCGCCAGTGGGCCAGTACCCGGCCGTCGTGGGCGAAGACGGCCGTGACGGCGAACGGGTCGGCGGCGTCGTAGCCGAGATGGACGAACACCGGGTACCGGCCGGTGCCCGGCGTGTGGAGCTGCACCACCAGGGACGTGTGCACGGACGTGTTCACGCGAGGACCTCCGCGACGATCGGCGTGGATCTTCCGGGTACCCCGGTTCGGCGGAAGTTGACATGCGCGGTGCGCGGGCGTCAGCCGAACGCCTCGCGCAGCGCGGGCAGCAGCGTCTTCGCGGACCAGTCCAGGAACTCCGGCTGGGTCTCCCCGCCGATCTGCACCAGGGCGATCTCGTCGAACCCCGCCTCGGCGTACGGGCGTACGGCCGCCACGAAGTCCTCCGGGTCGTCGCCGCAGGGGATGGAGGAGGCCACGTCGTCGGGGGTGACGAACTGCGTCGCGGCCGCGAAGGAGTCCGGGTGCGGCAGTTCGGAGTTCACCTTCCAGCCCAGCCCGAACCAGCGGAACTGGCCGTGCGCGCGTTCGACGGCCGCGTCCCGGTCGGTGCCGTAGCTCACCGGCAGCTGGCCGATCCGGGGCTTGCCCTCGCCGCCGTGCCGGTCGAACGCCTCCAGCAGGCCCGCCTTCGGCTCGGTCGCGATCACCAGGTCGGCGAGGTGTCCGGCGAGCCGGCAGGACTGCTCCCCGGAGACCGCGACGCCGATCGGCGGCGGCTGGTCCGGCAGGTCCCACAGCCGGGCCGACTCCACGTCGAAGTGCTCGCCGTGATAGGTGACGTGATCGCCCCGGAACAGCGCGCGGATGATCTCCAGCGCCTCCTCCAGCATCTCGTGCCGCACGTCCACCGGAGGCCAGCCGCCGCCCACCACATGCTCGTTGAGGTTCTCGCCGGAGCCGAGCCCGAGCCGGAACCTGCCCTCGGACAGCAGCTGCACGGTGGCCGCCTTCTGCGCCACCACGGCCGGGTGGTAGCGCCGGGTGGGGCAGGTCACGTAGGTCATCAGCGGAATCCGCGAAGTGGCCTGGGCCGCGGCGCCGAGCACGCTCCACGCGTACGGGGAGTGGCCCTGCGACCGCAGCCACGGAAAGTAGTGGTCCGAGGTCACCGAGAAGTCGAACCCGGCCTCCTCGGCGCGCACCACGTGGTCCACCAGCTCCCGGGGACCGGCCTGCTCGGTCATCATCGTGTATCCGATTTGCACCATGGAGGCCGAGTCCCCGGGCGAGCCGCGGGAAAACGGCCCGGGGCGGACTGCCGGGAGTCATCGCAGGCCGAAGCGGTCCGCCCAGCCGGTCAGCTCGCCGAGGGCGGTGTTGCCGCCGCAGACCACGAGAGCGAGCCGGGCGCCGGGGCCGACCCGGGAGATCACCTCGCGGGCGGCGGGCAGCAGACAGCCCGCGGCGGGCTCCGCCCACACCTTGGCGTGGTCGGCCAGCTCCAGGCAGCCCCGCACGGCCTCCCGGTCCGGCACCACCAGCACCTCCTCGACCAGTTCGCGGACATGGTCGTAGGTCAGCCGGGAGACGGAGGGCGCGCTGAGCGTGGTGACCACCGAGGACAGCGGCACCGGCACCGGACCGCCCGCCCTCAGCGCGGCGGACATCGCCTCGGCGCCCCGCGTCTCCACGCCCCACACCCGGACGCCGGGGCGGCGGGCCCGGAGCGCCGCCGCGACGCCCGCGATCAGGCCGCCCCCGCCGATGCTGACGAGGACGTCGGTGGGCTCGTCGGCCGCGTCCTCGGCCAGTTCGAGGCCGACCGTGCCCTGCCCGGCGATCACCATCGGGTCGTCGAACGGGTGGACGAGGGTCAGCCCCTCGTCCCTGAGCGTGGTCACCAGTTCGAAGGCGCTGTCCATGCCGTCGGTCAGCCGCAGCGTCGCCCCGGCCGCCTCGGCGAGCGCGAGGGAGCGGGCGGGCGCGGTGCGGGGCATCACCACCGTCGCCTTCACATCGAGGGCCGCCGCCATCACCGCGAGCGCGATGCCGTGGTTGCCGCCGCTGACCGCCACCACGCCGGCCGCCCGCTCGGCCTCGCCCAGCGACAGCAGCTTCGCCGCGGCCCCGCGGGCCTTGAACGAGCCGGTGCGCTGGAGGAGTTCGAGCTTGGCGGTGACGGGGACGCCGAGCAGCGCGGTGAGCCCGGGGCTCGCCACGGTCGGCGTCCGCACCACGTGCGGGGCGATCAGCCGGGCGGCGGCTTCGATGTCCGAGATGCCGATCAAGGTGCTTCACCCTTCCGGCGCGGGGGTGGGGACCGCGCCGCACGCACCTTGACGCGTATGGCGACCCCAGGTCAACGGCGTTCGCCGGTCAGTGCTGTTGCGGCTTGTGCTGGGTCAGCTCGCTCGGCCGTACGACGACGAAGCCCTCGCCGCGCAGCATCAGCTGGACGGCCTCCCCGGAGCCGCCCCGCAGCATCGACCCCATCGACTGCGAGCGGTGCAGCGAGGTCTCCAGGTGTGCGGTCCAGCCGACCACCGCGTCGGTGTCGACGTACACGGGCTGCTCGGCCGACACCGGGATGACCAGCGGGTTGCCGTCGCACACCAGGCCGAGCCGGCCGTGGCCGCTGAACACGCTGTTGAACAGGCCGCCCGCGGTGATGCCGGTGCCCTTCACCGTCTTGATCTCGTACGACAACGTCGGGTCGAAGCACAGCACGTTGCGGCCGTTCACCGTGAACGCGTCGCCGGGTTCGATCTCCAGGACGAAGCAGTTCTGCGCCTCGTGCGCGAGCCAGACCTCGCCCTGCCCGCGCACCGCCATCAGCGGCAGCCCCTCGCCGGTGACGGCGCGCTTGAGCATGCCGCCGACGCCCTGGCCCTTGCGCTCGAAGCGGAGGCTGCCGCGGTGGGCGACCATCGCGCCCTGGCGGGCGTACATCTCGCCGTCCACCGTGTACTTGAGGCACTTGGCGTTCTCGACGGACATGCCCGGTTCGGCGGCGGGGCGCACCACGTACCGGCTGGAGAAAAGATCACCCTTCATGGGGGAATCCTCACCCGGAAGGGGGCATTCCGCCAAGATCGTGATCCGCCCGCCGGAAATCAGCCCTTCTTCGGCTTGCCGCAGAACGCCGACTCCAGCGTCCCCGCGAGGGTGTCGAGCACCTTGCCGTTGTTCGAGGTGGTGGCGACGGCGGTCATGCGGCGGCCGCCGTCCTTGGTGGCGAACGCGTACGTGTAGTAGCCCTGCACCGTGCCCGTGTGCCCGTAGACCGAGATACCGCAGGACAGATCGCGCCGGCGCAGTCCGAGCCCGTACGCGGTCGTGGCGTTCACCCGCGTCATCTTCTCCATCTCGGCGAGCCGTGCGGGGGACAGCAGCCTGCCGCCCAGCAGCGCGCCGTAGAACGTGTCCAGGTCCCGCGCGCTGGAGATGACGGCGCCCGCGCTCTGCGCCCAGGACACCGTCTGGTCGGTGGCGTCCACCAGTGGGTCACCCGCCTTGTCGGGGGTGAGGTAGCCGTGGGCGTGGGCGCCCGGGATGCGGGTGTCGGGGTGGACGTAGAAGGTGTCACGGAGCTTCAGCGGCTCGAAGACGCGCGTGCGGTACTCGGTCGCCACGGGGTGCCCGGTGAGCTTCTCGATGAGCATGCCCGCGACGACGAAGTTGGTGTTGGAGTAGGAGTAGGCGGCGCCTGGCGCGTTGGTGCGCGGGTGCTTCAACGACAGCGCGACCAGCTCGCGGTAGGTGAAGACCTTGTTCCGCACCGCCTCGAAGCCCGGGACGCTGTCGGCGAACATGTCGTTGGTGTAGTCGTACAGTCCGCTGCGGTGGCTCAGCAGATGGCGGACGGTGATCCGGTCGTCCGGCAGCAGCCCCGGCAGATACCGGTCGACGGGCGCGTCCAGCGACAGCTTGTGCTCGTCGACGAGTTGCAGCAGCACGACGGCCGAGAAGGTCTTGGTGACGCTGCCGACGCGGAACCGGTCGCCGGCCGCCATGGCCCGCCGGGTGCCGCGGTCGGCGAACCCGTGCGTGGCCGTGTACGTCGTGCCGTGGTCGTCGATCCGGGCGAGCGCGCCGGGCGCGCCCTGCTCCACCGCCGAGCGCAGCACCCGGGCCAGACCCGCCGCGTCGGGCTTCGGAAGTCCGGCCGCCGCCGGGGACTTCACCTGACCGGTCGCGGCCTGTGCCGGGACCGCCAGCAGGGCCAGCGTGACCGCACCGAGCACCGCACCCCTGCCCACCGTGGCTGACACCATCGGGCATCCACTCCCATCCGTACGTCTGTTGATGCGACATCAGTCACATTCCGGCCTGGGAACCTAGGGGATTGAGGCGGCATCTCCACAGTCGACACACAGCTGGTCAACTACCGATCACTCTCTGGCTTTCGTTTGCAAAGGATTGCCATAGAAGATCGCGAAATGGATCATTCCAGCTTTACGTGCACATGACTGATCCGTAAGGGTGACCCCGGGGGCCCGACCAGCCCCCGTGGCGCGCGCGATCGCGCCATGTCACAGGGCGGTTGACGATCCCGCCGCCCTTCACAGAAGGAACCCTGATCAGATTGCGTAAACCGCACATACGCTCGGTGGCGGTCGCCGTCGCGGTGACGACGGTTGCCACGGGCCTGGCCGGTACGGCCTTCGCGGGACCCACCACGACGGGGGAGGCGCGCTCCGTCGCGTCCGCCGCCACCAGCGCCGACGCCACCGTGGTGAGCGCGGCGCGCGCCGCGGCCTTCGCGCACGCCACCGCGACCGGGGTCACGCAGGGCGACGAACTGCGGGCCCAGGACGTCATGCTGGACCCGGAGGGCGCCCGGCACGTCCGCTTCGAGCGCACCCACGCCGGCCTGCCGGTGCTCGGCGGCGACCTCGTGGTCCACCTCAACCACGCGCTCCGCTACACGGGCGTGACCCGCGCCGCCGACCACACCGTCAAGCCGGCCGCCGCCACGCAGGCCAGGCTCACCGCGGGCCAGGCCGCCGCCAAGGCCGCCCAGACCGCCAAGGGAGAGGCGGGCACCGCCCGGCTCGTCGTGGACGCCCGGGGCGGCGCCTCCGCGCTCGCCTACCAGGTGACCGTGACCGCCCAGGACGGCACCAACACCGTCGTCGTGGACGCCGTCACCGGCAAGGTGCGCAGCAACACCCCCGACAGCGACCAGTTCCTGTCGCCCAGGCTGCTCGCCTCCCTGCGCAAGAAGGGCGTGACGCTCGACCCGGCCGTCGGTGCCGCGCGCAGCGCCGCCCTGGCCGGCTCGGGCACCACCACCGGTGCCAGGACGTCGTACCCGTCGGCCGCGAGCGGCACCGGCAAGACGCTCTTCGTCGGCAGCGTCGGCCTCACCACCACGCAGACCTCGCGCGGCCACTACCAGCTCGCCGACCCGACCCGGTACGGCACCGAGGTGCGCGACGCCAAGGGCAGGAGTCCCGAAAGCTTCGGCGCCGGCGCGAAGTTCACCAGCACCACCAACGTGTGGGGCAACGGCACGACCGCCAACCGTGCCAGCGCCGCCGCCGACGCCCAGTACGGCATCACCAAGACCCTGGACTTCTACAAGAAGACGTTCGGGCGCAAGGGGATCGCCGGCAACGGCAAGGCCGCCCACGGGATGGTCCACTGGGGCGACAAGGTCGCCAACGCGTTCTGGGACCCCACCTGCACCTGCATGCTGTACGGCGACGGCGACGGGCGGACCTTCAGGAAGCCGCTGGTCGTCCTGGACGTCACCGGTCACGAACTGACCCACGGCGTGGTGGACGCCACCGCGAAGCTGGAGCCGACCTACGTCGACCCCGACGGCAACCAGTACGGCGAGCCGGGCGCGCTCAACGAGTCGCTGGCGGACATCTTCGGCTCCAACGTCGAGTTCTTCGCGGCCAACAAGAGCGACACGCCCGACTACCTGATCGGCGAGAAGCTGGGCATCGGGCAGAAGTTCCTGCGCCGCCTGGACCACCCCTCGCTCGACAAGCTCGAGGGCACGATCGACTACTGGACGCCGGAGACCTACGGCACCGAGGTGCACGCCGGTTCCGGCGTCTCGTCGCACGCCTACTACCTCCTCGCGGAGGGCAGCGGCAAGAAGACGATCAACGGCGTCGCGTACGACTCGCCGACGTACGACAGGTCCACGGTGAAGGGCATCGGCCGCACCAAGGCCACCGCCATCTTCTACCGGGCGCTCACCCGCTACATGGTCTCCACGACCGACTTCCACGACGCGCGCGTCGCGACGCTGAAGGCGGCCAAGGACCTGTACGGCGCGAGCAGCACCGAGTACAAGACGGTGGACAAGGCGTGGGCCGCGGTCGACGTGACCGCGGCCAACACGCCGGCCGCCCGGCACTGACCGACCCCCGCACCACCGGATGCCCCGCCCCGCGCGGGGCATCCGCAGGTCCGCCGCCGATCCGCCACCGCATCGTGGCGCCGCCCCCCGGAACCCGCACCGACGGCGAGACCGGGACCGTACGGCGGGAGGGACAGCGGATGGGCACCCCCGGTGAGAGCGCCCACCGAGGTGCGCGGCCGGCGTGGCGGCGCGACCATGACGAGCGTGGGACACGCCGACACGTCCCCCGGGGCCCGGCCGGGACCCGGCGGACCGGGCACCCCGTGAACGGCCGGTGCGGGCGCGGCTGCCGCGTCGCCGCCGCCCTGCTGACGGCCGCCGCCTGCCAGGCCGGCCCGGCCCGCGCGGCACCCCACCTGCCCGGTGCCACCGGGCACCCCTCCGGCGTGGTCACCTGGGCGGCGAGCGCCGAACGGCTCGGCCCGGGCGCGGCGGGCCGGGACTACCGGATGATCGTGCACACCAGCGTGGGCGGCAGCGCGCCCCGCGTCCGCTTCACCAACGCCTTCGGCGACCGCCCGCTGACCCTCGACCACGTCTACGCCGGACCGCGGCTGCGCGGCGCCGCCGTGCGCCCCGGCGCCAACCGCCCGCTGACCTTCGGCGGCGCCCGCCGGATCACCCTGCCCCCCGGCACCATGGCGTGGAGCGACCCGCTGCCCGGCCGGCTGCCGGCCGGCGCGGACCTCGCCGTCAGCCTGCACACCCCGCACGCCGCCGGACCGGCCAGCGGTCACCGGATGGCGCTGCGGACGTCGTACACCGGGCAGGGCGCGCACACCGCCGCGCCGGGCGCCGCGCACTGGACGGGGACCACCGGCTCCTGGTGGTACCTCGACGCCGTCTCCGTACGGCCGGGCCGCCCGGCGACCGGCGCCGTGGCCGTGCTCGGCGACTCCCTCACCGACGGCGAGAGGTCCACCCCGGACACCGACCGCCGCTGGCCCGACCACCTCGCCCGGCGCCTGCGCGCGGCCCGCGCCGCCGTCGAGGGCGTGGCCGACGAGGGCATCTCCGGGGACAAGGTGCTCGCGGACGACGCCGGGCCCAGCGCCCTGCACCGGCTGGACCGCGACGTGCTGTCGCTGCCGGGGGTGCGCACCGTCTTCCTCTTCGAGGGCGTCAACGACCTCAAGGCCCGCCCCGGCGCCACCGCGGCCGACCTGATCGCCGGCTACCGGCGGATCGTGCGCCGGGCGCACGCCGCCCACCTGTGCGTGGTCGCCGCGACCATCGGCCCGTTCAAGGGCCGGCCGGAATGGAACCCCGGCGCCGAGGCCGTACGCCGGGACGTCAACCGGTTCGTCCGCGAGAGCGGGGAGTTCGATGCCGTCGCCGACTTCGACCGGGTGCTGCGCGACCCCCGCGACCCCGAGCGGCTGCGCCCGGACCTCGACGGCGGCGACCATCTGCACCCCGGCGACCGGGGCATGCGGGCCCTTGCCGGCGGCGTCGACCTGGACCGCCTCCAGTGCGCGCGCCGGGCCGGACGCCCCGCGCGCGCCGGGGCTCAGCCCGAGCCGCGCGCCCAGTCCTCCGGCACCCGCCCCGCGGGACCGGGCACCGGCTGGTCGGCGGGATGACCCGCGGGCGGGGCGAGTTCGGGCCCCGAGGTGTACAACTCCTCGGTGGTGTAGTCCCAGAACCACTGCTCGCCCGGCTCGAAGCTGCGGATGACCGGGTGTCCGGTGGCCCGGTAGTGGGCGGTGGCGTGCCGGGCGGGGGAGTCGTCGCAGCAGCCGATGTGCCCGCACTGGGCGCAGCGGCGCAGATGGAACCACCAGCCGCCCGTGGCCTCGCACTCCACGCAGCCGGTGCCGCTCGGCGGGACGCCCGGGTCGATGCCCTCAGGGGTGCTCATGCGGATTCCTCCGTGTCGGCCCGCGGGTGCCGTGGCGCCCGCCGCCGAACCGTCACCGGATGTCCCGGGGCCCGTCGCCGCGCTGCCACCGCACCGGTATGCCTCCGTCGTAAGTTCGATCGCCCGCCTTCGCCCCGGTTCGTCCGGACGGGCGCGGGGCCGGGGGCGGCAAGGGCCGCGCGGTGCCCGATAGTGGGCACCGGCAGCACGCACCCCCGGGACGACGAGGAGACCAGGCATGACACGGCCGATCACGGCAGGCACGGACGGCACGGAGGAGAGCCGGGCCGCGCTCGACTGGGCGGCCCGGGAGGCCGTGCGCCGGGACCTGCCCCTGCGGGTGCTGCACGCGTGGCACCACGCCGACAAGCTCGCCGGAGCCGACCGGGAGACGCAGCGGGGCTGGGCGGAGCAGGGCGTGGCCGAGACGGTGCGCGCGCTCGCCGAGCGGCACCCGAAGCTCACGGTGAGCGCCGACGTGGTCGAGGAGGGCGCCGTGGCGGCGCTCGGCGGCGCTGCCTCGCGGGACGAGATGCTGGTGCTCGGCTCGCGCGGGCACGGACCGGTCGTCGGCTTCCTGCTCGGCTCCGTCGGACAGCAGGTCATCGCCGAGGCCACCCGGCCCGTGGTGCTGGTGCGCGCCGGGGACCGCCCGGCGCTGGAGGCGGCCGGGCGGGAGGTGGTGGTCGGCCAGCACGGCGACCCCGAGGACAGCGCCGCCACGTTGCGCTTCGCCTTCGAGACGGCGGCGGCCCGCGGCGCCACCGTGCGGGCCGTGCGGGCCTGGACCCTGCCGCCGGTCTTCGCCTACAGCCCCGGTTCGCTCAGGCTGCTGGACGAGGCCGGCGGTCTCGAACCGTACGAGAGGCAGGCCCTGGCCGACGCGCTGCGGCCCTGGCGCGAGCGGTTCCCCGGGGTCCCGGTGGCCGAGCAGGTGGAGATGGGCAGCGCCGGGCAGGTGCTGCTGTCGCTGGCCGGCCGGGCCCAGCTGATGGTCGTCGGCCGGCGGGCCCGGCGCACCGCCGTGGGGGCCCGGATCGGCTCGGTCGCCCACGGCGTGCTGCATCACGCGGACTGCCCGGTGGCGGTGGTCCCGCACGTGTAGCGCGGGACGTGAACCCTAGGCCCGCCCGCGGGACCCGCGGGTGGCCCGGTCGCGGGCCTGTTCGGCGGCGGCGCGCACCGCGCCCCGGTGGACCGGGCCGTGGCCGGGCAGCAGGGTGTCGCCGTCGAGCGCGGCGATCACGTCCAGGGAGTCCAGCACCTGGCCGCCGTCGTGGTGGAAGAAGCCGTGCAGCAGCTGCGGTCCCTTCACCCGCGAGGTGGCGTGCCCGCTGACCAGGGCGTCGCCGGAGATCACGATGCCCGCCTCGGGCAGGTGGTAGACGCAGTGGCCGTCGGTGTGGCCGGGGGTGTGCACGGGCACCGGGCGGCCCGGCAGGTCCAGCGGGCCCTCGGCGGGGAACGGCTCGGGCGCGGAGACCGGGTTGTGCTCGATGCCGCCGACCTTGATGACGTGCGCCGCCCAGGGCAGCAGGCCCGGCCGCCAGGCGTTGCGGACCACGTCGCCGATGGTGGCCTGGTGCAGGAAGTCCCGGCGGGCGTGCGGGACTTCCGCCGGGTGCAGGTAGACGGGCGTGCCGTGGGTGGTGCGCAGGTACTCGGCCGAGCCCAGATGGTCGTTGTGCGCGTGGGTGATGAGCACCGCGGCGACCGCCTCCGGCGAACCGCCCACCTCCGCGAGGGACTCCAGAACTCCCGGCCGGTCCCCGGGGTAGCCGGTGTCGATCAGCGTGATGCCGTCCCCGTCCTTGAGGATCACCCAGTTGACGTTGTTGCCGTGCACCAGATAGGTGCCGTCGGCGACTTGGTGTACCTGTGCCCGCATGCTCTCTCCGCCCCGAGTGTCGATGATCGTCGGGAGGACAGCCAATCAGATCGGGCACCACCCGGCGCAAGGGGCCGGCCGGAGTCTCAGCGCACGCCGTGCGGCCGGAACTGGATGCTGATCCGCGGTCCGGCGGCCCGCGCCGTCTTCGGCACGCAGTGCTCCCAGGTGCGCTGGCAGGAGCCGCCCATCACGATCAGATCGCCGTGTCCGAGCGGCCGCCGCACCGTCGGGCCGCCCCCGCCGACCGGGCGCAGCAGCAGATCGCGGGGCTCGCCCACGGAGAGGATCGCCACCATCGTGTCCTCGCGCGAACCCCGGCCGATCCGGTCGCCGTGCCAGGCCACGCTGTCCCGTCCGTCGCGGTAGAAGCACAGCCCGGCGGTGGTGAACGGCTCGCCCAGTTCCTCGGCGTAGTGCCGGGACAGCGCGGCGCGGGCCTCGTCCAGGACCGGGTGGGGGAGGGGGTCCGCCGCGCCGTAGAAGGCCAGCAGGCGCGGCACGGCGACCACGTTGTCGTACATCTTGCGGCGCTCGGCGCGCCAGGGCACCTGTGCCGCCAGTGTTTCGAACAGGGTGTCGGCGCCGCCGAGCCAGCCCGGCAGCACGTCGATCCAGGCGCCGGCGCCCAGCACGGTCCGGCGCAGTCCGTCCAGCGGGCCGAGTCCCAGCTCGTCGGTCTGGTCGAACAGGGAGCCCTGGAGGTGCGTGGCCATGGAGCCAGCGTACTCCTTAATCGAAAATCCGTTCCATTTGATCAATCCCGGCTCCGCCGGGTCCCCTCGCGTCCGCCCCCTTTCGATACATGGATGTATTGGATACATTCCTGTATCGAAAGCGAGGTGCCGCCATGCAGGAGACCGCCGAGCGCGTCCCCCGGCGCCGGGCGCACACCCGTGCCCGGCTGCTCGACGCCGCGTTCCGGGTGTTCGCCGCCAAGGGCTTCGGGCGGGTCTCCATCGAGGAGGTCTGCGAGGCCGCCGGGTACAGCCGGGGCGCCTTCTACTCCAACTTCGCCACCCTGGACGAGCTGTTCTTCGCCCTCTACCAGGAGCGCGCCGACCTCATCGCCGACCAGGTCGCGGGCGCCCTCGCCGAGGACGGCCCCGGCCTCGACGTACCGGCCGCCGTGGACCGCGTCACCGAGGTGCTGCTGCTCGACGTGGACTGGCTGCTGGTGAAGACCGACTTCCTGGTGCACGCCGCCCGCGACCCGGCCGTCGCCGGGGCCCTCCTCGACCACCGCGCCCGGCTCCGCGAGGCCGTCGCCGACCGCCTCTTCCGGGCCCGGGGCCACACCGCGCTGCCCGCCGTGCTCGGCGACGTGGCGGGCGCCGCGCACGCCGTGGTCGCCGCGTACGACGGCGTCACCGTCCAGCTGCTGCTGGACAAGGACGTCGAACGCGCGCGGACCTGGCTCAAGCAACTGCTCACCGCCCTGCTCACCGACGGCCGCACCGCGCCGCCCACCGCCGCCACCCCCTCATCCACGCACTGAGGAAGGAACCCCACGTCATGGACGCGGACGTCATCGTCGTCGGAGCGGGCCTCGCCGGCCTGGTCGCGGCCCACGAACTCACCAGCCGGGGACGCCGGGTGGCCCTCGTCGACCAGGAGAACGGCGCCAACCTCGGCGGCCAGGCGTACTGGTCCTTCGGCGGCCTCTTCCTCGTCGACTCCCCGGAACAGCGCCGCATCGGCATCAAGGACTCCTTCGAACTGGCCTGGAACGACTGGCGCGGCAGCGCGCAGTTCGACCGGATCGAGGACGAGGACTCCTGGGCGGTCCGATGGGCCCGCGCCTACGTGGAGTTCGCGGCCGGCGAGAAGCGGTCCTGGCTCCGCGGCCACGGCATAGAACTGCTGCCCACCGTCGGCTGGGCCGAGCGCGGCGACCTCAGGGCCGACGGACACGGCAACTCCGTGCCCCGCTTCCACATCGCCTGGGGCACCGGCACCGGAGTGGTCGGACCCTTCGTCGAGCACGCCCGGCAGGCCGCCCGCGACGGGCTGCTGACCTTCCACCACCGCCACCAGGTGGACGAACTGGTCATCGAGGACGGCACGGCCCGCGGCGTGCGCGGCACCGTCCTCGCCCCCGACGACGCACCGCGCGGCGTCGCCACCAGCCGCGAGCGCGTCGGCGACTTCGAACTCACCGCCCAGGCCGTCGTCGTCACCACCGGCGGGATCGGCGCCGACCACGACATCGTGCGCCGCTACTGGCCCGCCCGCCTCGGCACGCCCCCCGCCGAGATGGTCACCGGCGTACCCGCCCACGTCGACGGCCGCATGCTCGACATCAGCGCGGCGGCCGGCGTCCGGCTGGTCAACCGGGACCGGATGTGGCACTACACCGAGGGCCTGCGGAACTGGGACCCGGTCTGGTCCGGCCACGGCATCCGCATCCTGCCCGGCCCGTCCTCCATCTGGCTGGACGCCCTCGGCCGCCGGCTGCCCGACCCCTGCCTGCCCGGCTACGACACCCTCAACACCCTCAAGTACCTGCGCACCACCGAGGACATCGCGGGCTACGACCACTCCTGGTTCGTCCTCACCCGGAAGATCATCGAGAAGGAGTTCGCCCTCTCCGGCTCCGAGCAGAACCCCGACATCACCGCCAAGGACCGCAAGGCGGTGCTGCGCGACCGGGTCCTCGGCAAGGGGGCGCCCGGTCCGGTGCAGGCGTTCCTCGACAAGGGGGCCGACTTCGTCACCGCCGGGTCCCTGGAGCACCTGGTCGAGAAGATGAACGCCCTCACCGGCAAGCCGCTGCTCGACGCCGCCCAGGTGCGCCGCCAGATCGAGGCCCGCGACCTCCAGATGGCCAACCCGTACAGCAAGGACTCTCAGGTCCAGGGCATCCGCAACGCCCGCCGCTACCTCGGCGACCGCCTCGGCCGGGTCGCCGCCCCGCACCGTCTGCTGGACCCGGCCGCGGGCCCGCTGATCGGCGTACGGCTGCACGTGCTCACCCGCAAGACGCTCGGCGGCATCCAGACCGACCTCGACTCCCGGGCCCTCGGCACCGACGGCAGCCCGATCGAGGGGCTGTACGCGGCGGGCGAGGTGGCCGGCTTCGGCGGCGGCGGGGTGCACGGCTACAACTCCCTGGAGGGCACCTTCCTCGGCGGCTGCCTCTTCTCCGGCCGCGCCGCGGGCCGGCACGCCGCCCGCCAGACGGGCTGAGCCCGGCCGCCTGGTGCCCGGCCGGCTCCCGCGGGGTCAGCCGCCGAGCTGTTCCAGCAGCACCTGGGCGTGGCTGCGCTCGGGCGTCTTCGACGCCGTCAGCAGGGTCACGCGGCCCTTGCGGACGGACTCACGCAGGCCGTCGAGGAGTTCGGCGGCCTCCGGGGCGTCCAGTTCCGCCTCGTAGCGGCGGCGGAACTCCTCGTAGGAGCCGCCGCCGTGGAACCAGGTGCGCAGCTCGGCCGACGGAGTGAGCCCCTTGGGCCACTCGTCCACGTGCGCCTCGCCCTTGGTCATCCCGCGCGGCCAGAGCCGGTCGACCAGGACCCGCAGGCCGTCGTCGGGATCGGGTTCTTCGTAGATCCGGCGTACCCGCACGCTCATGGCCGGGACCCTCCTTCACACCAGGGGCCGTTTCCGCGAGCGTACTGCGCCCGCCCGGCACGCGCCGGTCGGCGCCACTTGGCCGGAATCAGACGGAGCCCGGGTCACCGGGGCGCCTAATCTGTGGGCCAGCCGAGCACCAGCCCCCGCACAAGGAGCGCACGTGACGCCACCCCGCAGACAGCCCGCACGCCGCCGTGGCACGGCATTCGGCCGCCGGACGGTCCTCGCCACCGTGCCCGTCGCCGTCGCCGCCCTCCTCGGCGCCGCCGCACCGGCAGGGACGGGCACCACCGGAGCGGCCGGCGCGGGCGACCCCTACTTCCCGCTCAGCGGCAACGGCGGCTACCACGTGCGCCACTACGACCTGACGCTGCGCTACCAAAGCGGCGGCCGGCTGTCCGGCACCGCGGTCCTCACCGCCCGCGCCACCCAGCCGCTCACCCGCTTCGACCTCGACCTGAAGGGGCTGACGGTCGACGGCGTCACCGTCGACCGCGCCGCGGCCACCGCCGTCGCACGCTCCGGACAGGAACTCGTCGTCACCCCGCGCCACGCCCTGCGCACCGGCCAGGACTTCACGGTCACCGTCCGGTACCACGGCACCCCGAAGCCGGTCACCGACCCGGACGGCTCGGCGGACGGCTGGATCCCCACCGACGACGGCGCGTTCGTCGCCAACGAACCGCAGGGCGCCATGACGTGGTTCCCGGCGAACGCCCACCCCAAGGACAAGTCGTCGTACGACTTCACGATCACCGTGCCCAAGGGCCGCACCGCCGTCGCCAACGGCGTCCTGCTCGGGCAGCGCACCGCCGGGGGCGAGACCACCTTCCGCTGGCGCGAGACCCAGCCGATGGCCGCCTACCTGGCCACCGCCACCATCGGCACCTTCCAGGTCCACCGGTACACCACCCGCGACGGCATCCAGGTGTACGACGCCGTCGACCCGCGCGAGGCCGCGGCCGCCGCCCCGGTGCTCGCCAAGCTGCCCTCCGTCCTGGAGTGGGAGAGCAAGCTGTTCGGGCCCTACCCGTTCAAGTCCGCAGGGTCCATCGTCGACCACGCGGACGTCGGCTACGCCCTGGAGACCCAGACCCGCCCGCTCTACGACTCCGCGCCCGACATCCTCACCCTCGTGCACGAGAGCGCCCACCAGTGGTACGGCGACTCGGTGTCGCTGACCTCCTGGAAGGACATCTGGCTCAACGAGGGCTTCGCCACCTACGCGGAGTGGCTCTACTCGGAACAGCACGGCGGCGCCAGCGCCCAGAAGGCCTTCGACGCCCTCTACGCCCGCCCGGCGGACGACGGGCTGTGGGCCTACCCGCCCGGCGACCCGGGCAGCGGCGAGAACATCTTCGGCAGCCCCGTCTACGAGCGCGGCGCCATGGCCCTGCACGAGCTGCGCAAGGCGGTCGGCGACACGGCCTTCCTCCGCATCCTGCGCGCCTGGGCCACCGGGCACCGCTACGGGCACGGCACCACCGCGCAGTTCGTCCGGCTCGCGGAGAAGGAGTCCGGAAAGCGGCTGGAACCCCTCTTCCGCACCTGGCTGTTCACGAAGGGCAAGCCGAACAGGGGCTGAATTCTTACCATTTCCACATAACCGTCGGCGAAGCTCGACAGCATGATCAACCGCAGAACCGCCGTCGGCCTCCTCGCCTCCCCGCTGCTGCTCACCGGCTGCGGCGGCGGGGCCGGGGGGACCGGGCGCCGTACGCCGGCCACCCGGCCGGCACCCGCGACGGGCACCACCTCCCAGGCCGACCAGGCCCACCAGGGCATACCCGGACTCGGACCCCTCCGCTCGGCGGCGATACCGAAGCAGTGCGGCCAGGTCGTCGTCGCCACCGGGCGCGGCCCCGACTCCCCGCAGTGCACGGTCGTCCTGCACCAGCGCACCGCCGACGGCTGGCAGGCGGGCCCCGGTTGGCCCGCGCACAACGCCCTGCGCGGCTGGAGCGCCCACCACATGCTGAACGACCTGCGCTCCCCGCTCGGCGTCTACACCCTCTCGGACGCCGGGGGGCTGCTGCCCGACCCGGGCAGCAAGCTGCCCTACCACCAGTCCCTCCGGTTCCACTCGCCCGGCACCGGCTTCGAGGGCGAACCCCTGGACGGCTGCTTCGACTACGTCATCGCCATCGACTACAACCGCAAGCCCGGCACCTCCCCGCTGGACTGGACCCGCCCGCTGGGCGAGAAGCGCGGCGGGGGCGTCTGGCTGCACGTCGACCACGGCGGCCCCACCCACGGCTGCGTCAGCGTCTCCAAGGGACACATGAAGGAGCTGCTGCGCACCCTCGACCCGGCGCGGCACCCGGTCGTCGCGATGGGGTACGCCGACTGGCTCGCCGCTTGAGCCGCTTAGGATCCGCACTTGTGTGCGCACATGTGCTGGTCGCCGAGGACGACGAGAAACAGGCCGAACTCATCCGCCGCTCCCTGCTGGCCGAGGGACACACCGCGACGGTGGTGCACGACGGCGCGGCCGCGCTCGACGCGGCCCGCCGCCTGCGGCCCGACCTGCTCGTCCTCGACCTGATGCTGCCGGTCCTCGACGGCTTCGACGTCTGCCGCCGGCTGCGGCGGGACGACGGTGAGCCGGCGGTGCCCGTGGTGATGCTCACGGCCCGCTCCGGCGAGGACGACCTGCTGCTCGGCCTCGACCTGGGCGCCGACGACTACCTCACCAAGCCGTACAGTCCGCGCGAGCTGATGGCCCGCATCCGCACCGTGCTGCGGCGCAGCGGCCGGGCGCGCGGCGACGACCCGGCCGTGCGGGCCGCGGGGATCAGCGTCGACCCCGTGCGGCACGAAGTGCGCCGCGACGGCGCGTTGGTGGAGTGCACCCCGGCCGAGTTCCAGATCCTGCTGGCCATGGCGGCCGAGCCCGAGCGGGTGTTCACCCGGCACCAACTCCTCCAGTGCACCCGGGGTTTCGACCGGTCCTCCACCGAACGGGCCATCGACGTGCACATCATGAACCTGCGCCGCAAGATCGAGGCCGACCCCCGGCGTCCGGTCCGGCTGCTCACCGTGTTCGGCGTCGGCTACAAGCTCGGCGGGGGCCGGATGTGAGGGTGCGGACACGGCGGGGGAGCAGGCGCCCGGCGGCGCGGCGGCGGATCCCGTTGCGCAAGCGGCTCCTCGTCCGCCTGCTGTCCGTCTCGGCGCTGATCGCCGTCTGCTCGGTGGCGGCCACCGCCTGGCTCGCGGTGACCACCACCACCAGCGCCCTGAAGGAGGAGCAGGGCCAGGACCTCGCCGTCGACAACAGCATCCTCGCGCAACTCAGCGGGTACGCGGCCGCGCATCCCGACTGGTCCGGCGTCCACCGCACCGTGCGCGAGCTGGCCGAGCGCACCGGCCGCCGGATCGCGCTCACCACCCCCGACCGCGCCCTGCTGGCCGACTCCGCGCCCCGCGGCACCCCGCTGCCGCCCCGGCCCGCCGCGGGCGTCGACCCGCTGCGCACCGACACCTACAGCGAGACCGGCGCCCAGCTCAGCGGCATCGACCCGCGCGCGGTCGGCCCGTATCTGCTGCCCGCGAGGGAACGCGCCCAACTGGCCGCGCTGGCCGACCGGGACCAGCGGTGCTACGCCCGCTACGGCATCCGGGTCACCGTGGCGCGCACCCCCAGCGGACGCCCCGTGCTCGCCGACACCGACGGCGCCGACCCCGCCGGCTACGGCCTCACGGACTGCGGGGACGGACGGCTGAGCGGCCCCACACCGACCGAGCGCAGGGCCCTGGACGCGTTGTCCGGCCTCGCCCGCCCCTGTCTGCGCCAGGCGGGCCTGGCGGTCGGCGACCGGCCGCTGTTCCCCGTCTACGAGCCGAACGCCAAGGACCACTTCGGCGGCGGCCCGCTGCTCGCCAAGCTCGCCGCCGCCGGGGGCGGCACGGTCCGGGCGGCCCAGAGTTGTCTGCTCACCGCCCGCCGCACCCAGCTGGAGCCCTATGTCGCCCCGGGCGCCGAACTGTTCCTCGGCATCGGCGACCGCAACCCCTCCCGCTTCGACATGTCCCCGGCCAACAAGGCCAAGGTGGTCTCCGCCGCCGGACTGGTCCTCGCCGTCACCGTCGCGGTGACCGCCGCCGTCGCGGTCCGGCTGGTCCGGCCGCTGCGCGCGCTGACCGAGGCCGCGCAGGCGCCGCCCGAGCGGCATGTGCGGGTACCGGTGACCACCCGGGACGAGACCGGCATCCTCGCGGAGGCGTTCAACGCCCTCACCGAGCGCCGCGAACGCCTGGAGGCCCAGCGCAAGGCCATGGTCAGCGACATCGCGCACGAACTGCGCAGCCCGCTGACCAACATCCGCGGCTGGCTGGAGGTGATGCGCGACGGCGTGGTGGAGCCCGACCCGGGTCTGCTGGACTCCCTGCACGAGGAGGCGGTCGTCCTCCAGCGGATCATCGACGACCTCCAGGACCTCGCCGCCGCCGACGCGGGCACGCTGCGTCTGCACCGCGAGCCGCTGCCGGCGGCGGAACTGCTGGCCCAGGTCGCCGCCGCGCACCGGGTGGCCGCGGACGCCGCCCGGGTGACGCTGGTGACCGAGGCCGACCCCGCCGTGTGGCTGGACGCCGACCCGGTGCGGATGCGGCAGGTGCTCGGCAACCTCGTCTCCAACGCGCTGCGGCACACCCCGCCCGACGGCACGGTCACGCTGACCGCCCGCCGGGACGGCGCGGACGCGCTGCTCACCGTCGCCGACACCGGCTCGGGGATCGCCCCCGAGGATCTGCCGCGGGTCTTCGAGCGGTTCTGGCGCGCGGAGAAGTCCCGCAGCCGCCGCACCGGGGGCAGCGGGCTCGGGCTGTCCATCGTCCGCCAGCTGGTCGCCGCGCACGGCGGCACCGCGGAGGCGGCGAGCGAGCCCGGCGCGGGTTCGGTGTTCACCCTGCGGCTTGCGGCCGGGGAAGCGCCGGGCGAGGAGCCGTGAGCGGGGCGTCGTGGGGTGCCGTGGTCCGGTTCCCCTCGCGTCCCGGGGGTACCCCGGAGATCATGAGCGCATCGGACGACCTGCCCACCGTGTCCACGCTCGCCGAGGCGGCCGAGCTGGTGGCCTGGCACCGCGGCCTGTACGTGCGTTGGTCCAGGGGACCCGGCGTCGACCTCCGCGCCGTCTCCAGCATCGACGAGCTGACCGGCGTCCTCATGCCCGGCCTGTCCGCCAACCCCCTTGACGTGGAGGACTGGTGGGGTGACCGCCCGCTCCGGCTGTGGACGGCCCGTCGCCTGTACGACTACGCGCACCTGCCCCACGACAAGGGGCCCGGCGTGCGCCCCTGGGTCCTCACGGGCCGGGAGAACGGCCGGGGCCCCGACAACGAGCCCCTGGTGACCGAGGTCGAGCCGCTGTGCTGGATCGCCGACGAGGTGATCGAGGCGGCCCGCACGGAGGTGAACCGGCAGGAGCGGGAGTGGGGCACCCTGCGCCGCGGCGGCTGAACCGGCGCCCGGTCAGCCCGAGCGCGGGTGGGAGCGGGCCCGGCGGCGCAGCGTCCGGCGCTCCACCTCGGTGGTACCGCCCCAGATGCCGATGCCCTGGCCGGTGTCCAGCGCCCAGTCGAGGCACTGCTGCCGGACCGGGCAGCGCCCGCACACCACCTTGGCCCGCTCGGCCTGCACCTGCGCGGGCCCGGTGCTGCCTATGGGGAAGAAGAGATCGGGGTCCTCATGACGGCACGCGGCATGATCGCGCCAGTTCTCCATGGAAGTCTCCTGGATCGGATCGGGAATGACCGTGTCCTGTCGAAGGCGTTCCGAGTTCGGGTGACCGGTCGTAGCGGAGTGAAACGGCGGCGGCCGCATCGGGCCGGGGATCCTCGTCCGGCCGATGTCTTTCGGCCACCTCTGGCTTTCAGCCTCGCAGGGCCTCGGCCGCCGTGGCCGTCACCGCGTCGGCCAGTGCCGCCAGCGCGGGGGAGTCGAGCTTCCACTGCTGCCAGTACAGGGTGACGTCCATCCACTCGCCGGGCGCGAGCAGGGTCAGCAGGCCCTGGTCCAGCAGGGGGTACGCCTGGACCTCGGGCACCATGCCCCAGCCGAGGCCCGCGGCGACCGCGTCGAGAAAGCCCTCCGAGGTGGGCACGTAGTGCCGGAGCGGACCGGCCGAGGCACCGCCCAGCCGGCGGACATAGGCGTCCTGGAAGTCGTCCTTGCGGTCGAAGACCACCACGGGCGCCGTGGTCAGGCCGTCCACCAGGGGCCGGCCGGCGATCCGGGTGCGGGCGAACTCCGGTTCCGCGGCCGGGAGATAGCGCATCCGGCCGAGCGGACGCGCCGTGCAGCCGGGCACCGGGTCGGGCGACGAGGTCACCGCCGCCATCACCAGCCCCTCGCGCAGCAGCACCGCCGTGTGGCCCTCGTCCTCGCGGTGCAGCTCGAAGCAGAGCCCCGGTACGCGGCTCAGCGCCGGCAGGAACCAGGTCGCCAGCGAGTCCGCGTTCACCGCGACCGACACCCGGGTGGGCTCCCCGGCCCCGCTGAGCCCCAGCTCGCCCCACGCGTCCCGTTCGAGCCGGGCGAGCTGGCGGGCGTAGCGCACCAGCACCGCGCCGGACTCGGTGGGCCGTACCGGTTTGGTCCGTTGCAGCAGCACCCGCCCGGTGCGCTGTTCGAGGGCCTTGACCCGCTGGCTGACCGCCGACGGTGTCACGTGCAGGGCGGCGGCCGCCGCGTCGAAGGTGCCCTCGTCGACCACCGCGAGCAGCGTCCGTACCTGGTCCAGGGGAAGGTCCATCACGAGCGCTAAGGATACGTAAGAATCTTTAGCTGTACTTGGCCCGCCGGCGTCCTTAGTTTCGAACGCATGAACAACACCGCCCTGACCGCCGCGGTCGCCGGGTTCGGCACCGGCATGTCCCTGATCGTCGCCATCGGCGCCCAGAACGCCTTCGTCCTGCGGCAGGGGGTGCGCCGGGACGCCGTCCTCGCCGTGGTCGGGATCTGCGCCCTGTCCGACGCGGTGCTCATCTCCCTCGGCGTCGGCGGTGTCGGCGCCCTGGTGGTGGCCTGGCCGGGCGCGGTCCGCGCGGTGGGGATCGTCGGCGGCGTCTTCCTGCTCTGCTACGGGCTGCTCGCCGCGCGCCGGGTGGTGCGGCCGGCCGCCACCGGCCTGACCGCGGTGGGCGAGGCGGCCGGTTCCCGGCGCCGTGCGGTGCTCACCTGTCTGGCGATGACCTGGCTCAATCCCCATGTCTATCTGGACACCGTCTTCCTGCTGGGTTCCCTCGCCGCCGACCGGGGCCCGCTGCGCTGGACCTTCGGGCTCGGCGCCGTGCTCGCCAGCCTGTGCTGGTTCACCGCGCTCGGCTTCGGCGCCCGGCTGCTCGGCCGGTACCTGGCCCGGCCCGGCGCCTGGCGGATCCTGGACGGCCTGGTCGCCGCCACCATGCTCGTGCTGGGCGGCTCCCTGCTCCTCGGGGGCTGAGCACGGGGTGTCCCGTCGCCGAAGGCCGAGACGGGTCTCCCGGTCGAACGGATGCGATAGTTAGGCTCTCGAACTGAAAAGATGTAACGAGCAACCAGGACATCCGTGAACACGAGCGAGAGCACGACCGAGACCGGCGACGACGCCCCGACGGCCGACAACCCGCCCCGCCGGGGCTGGCGGCGCTGGGCGATGGACACCCGCCCGCTGCGCATCCCCGCCTACCGGCGCCTGTGGTCCTCGACCATCGTGACCGCCGTGGGCAGTCAGCTCACCGCGGTCGCCGTACCCAAGCAGATCTACGACATCACCCACTCCTCGGCCTGGGTCGGCTACGCGAGCCTCGCCGGTCTGGTGCCCATGGTGGTGTTCGCGCTGTGGGGCGGGGCGGTCGCCGACACCGTGGACCGCCGCAAGCTGCTGCTGGTGACCAACATCGGCATCGCGGTGACCTCCCTGCTGTTCTGGGCGCAGGCCGTCGGCGGGCTGGACTCGGTGGTCGTCCTCATGGTGCTGCTCGCGCTCCAGCAGGCCTTCTTCGGTCTCAACTCCCCGGCCCGCAACGCCTCCATCGCCCGGCTGGTCCCGGCCCCGGAACTGCCCGCGGCCAACGCGCTCAGCTCCACCGTGATGCAGACCGGACTGGTGGCCGGCCCGCTGCTCGCGGGTGTGCTGATCCCGGCGATCGGGCTGCCCGAGCTGTACCTGATCGACGCGCTCGCGCTGTGCGTCACCGTGTGGGCCGTCTTCCGGCTGCCCGCGCTGCCCCCGCTCGGCGACGGCCCGGCCCGCCGTGCCGGGGTGCGCGCGATAGCCGACGGGTTCCGCTACATATCCGGGCACAAGGTACTGCTGCTGTCCTTCCTCGCCGACATCGTCGCCATGGTGTTCGGCATGCCCCGCGCCCTGTTCCCGCAGCTGGCCGCGCAGACCTACGACGGATGGGGCGAGGGGCTCGCGCTCGGCGTGCTGTTCGCCGGCATCCCGGTCGGCGCGGTGCTCGGCGGGCTGTTCTCGGGCGCCTTCTCCCGGGCCCGCCGGCACGGCTGGATGGTCATCGGCGCGGTCGTCGGCTGGGGTGTGGCCATCGCCGGATTCGGGCTCAGCGGCAATCTCTGGGTCGCGCTGGCCTTCCTCGCCGCGGCCGGTGTCGCGGACATGATCTCGATGGTCTTCCGGGGCGCGATCCTGCTGTCCGCCGCGACCGACGAGATGCGCGGCCGGATGCAGGGCGTGTTCACCGTCGTGGTGGCGGGCGGCCCGCGGCTGGCCGACGTGCTGCACGGCACCGCCGGCTCCCTGTTCGGTCCGCGCGCGGCCGTCGCGGGCGGCGGCGCCCTGGTCGTCGTGCTGATGCTGGCCCTGGCCGCGGCCGTGCCGGCGCTGCGGCGCTACCGGATCTGAGGACGGGACCGCCTTCCGGGCCGGCCCGCTCGGCGGACCCGGAAGGACCGGCCCTACATCGGACTGCGGCGGCCCAGCGTGTACTGCTCCATCAGCCTGCCGCGGGTGATCTCCAGCCGGTGGGCGAGGATCTCGGCCACCGAGCGCACCAGCGACAGCCCGAGCAGCGGGTCCTCCACGCACAGCGCGAGCACCGAGGGCCCGTCGAACTCGTAGGCACGCACATTGCTGAAGGCCACCGAGCCGAAGTCCCACTGGTACGGCGGGAAGAGCCAGGACCAGCCGAGCAGGTCGCCCGCGCCGAGCGTGGCCACGGTCACCCGCCTGCGCGCGGTGACCTCCTGGTCCAGATGGACCGCGCCCGAACGGATCACCCAGAACCGGTCGGCCGTGCCGCCCGCCTCGAAGATACGGGTGTCCTCCGGGAAGGACACCTCCTTGGCCAGCTCCATCAGGCGCTCGCGCTGCGCCTGGGGCAGGGCGGTCAGCAGTTTTATCGCTTTGGTCATGGCGCGGGCTCCTCGCCGGCGGCGGTTCGGGTGCTGCGGGGCTCTGTGCGGGCCGGGTGCGTTCGTCACACCCATTTCAGCCGCTGGCGCCGCCCAGGGCACCTCGAAGGGCGCGGTTTTCTTCTCGTCCGCCGTCGTGCGGGCAGAAAAAAGCCCTGGCTGGACGGGGGAGGCCAGCCAGGGCAGTTCAGGGTGAGGCGGGGGATCGGAGACCCGCTCCGCATCACTTATGAATGAACGATAAACCACTCGGGGGCGATTCACGCAACCGGACACCGGCCTAGGTGACCCGTCTCACGCCCTCCGTCGTCAGCGGGGGCCCGCCGGGCCGGACGATCTCCTCCAGCACCCGCAGCACCGCCTCGTACGCCCGTGCCCGCACCGCGGCCTCCCGCGCGCCGTCCGGATCGCTGGCCGTCAGGGCCTGGGCGCGATCCGCCCAGAGTCGTTCCCCTTCGGCCGCGCGATCCCTGCCCCGCTGGATGCGCCGCAGCAACTCGTCCGCGTCCACCACGTCGGTCATGTGGCACGGGTACCCAGTCCGGGCGCGGTGATGACACCGGCACCCAGCGTGTTTGAGCGGGCCGCCAAGGGTGAGCCGGAGAGGGAGAGAGCGCGTATCCCGGCAGTGCCCAGGGAGGGAAGGGATGCCAGACATACACCGGACCGGCCGCTGCGCCCCGACGGACGAACCCCCGCGCCGGCCGCCGTGCCGCCCGGCCGACGCCCGCAGGGCCGTTCAGCGCGTGGTCACCGACCGATGCCGGGCGCGGCATCTGCCGCTCCGCCAGCAGACCATGGACGACGCACTCCTGGTCACCTCCGAACTCACCACCAACGCCATCGTGCACGGCGGCGGCATCACCGGCTTCGACGTGGAGGTCGACTCCGGGGGCGTCCGGGTCTCGGTGAGCGACCGCAGCGACGAACTCCCGGTCGCCACCGCCCCCGTCGACGGCCACGCCCCCACCCGCCGCCACGGCCGGGGCTGGCCCATCGTCTGCCACCTCGCCCGCGACGTGCGCGTCTGCGAGCTGCCATGCGGAGGCAAGCGGATCACGGCGGTGGTACCGCTGGGCTGAGCGCGCCGGGCGCCGCCCCAGGGCCTCAGTCCGGGCCCGGGGGCCCTGCTCGCCACACCCGCCGGACGCCCCGCTGTCCGCGTCCGCGTTCGCTTCCGTGAAGAACGCGCCGGCGACCGTCGCGCCGCGCCGCGCGCCGATCCCACCCGTGCACCACACCCGTTCTCCCACGCCACACCCCCGCCACCGCACCCCCTCACCAGCGCTCCGTGATTCCTTCCGGCGCGGGTGTTTGCCCCCGGGGCCGGGGGGCAGACGGAATTTCGTGCTTCGGACCGGAGGCGCGCGCCCGGCGGGAACGTCAGGACCGGGTCCCCTCTCGGTGGGCCCTGGGCGTTCCCGCGGCGAACCCTGACAGCACCGTTCGGGCCAGAACCGGAATCACGTTCCGGCAGTGCCCAGACACCACGTTCAGGAGCGAATCCGCATGCTGACCGATATGTCGACAAGCCGTCCCGGCACGCCCGCCACCACCGCCGCGACCGCACGGCGGAGCCACGACGACGCTCCCGACACCGTGGAGCTGTTCACCCGGCTTGCGGCCCTGGACGACGGTCCCGAGCGGGACGCCGTACGCGATGAACTGGTCGCCGCCTGGCTGCCCATGGCGCATCGTATCGCCGGCCGGTTCCGCGACCGCGGCGAGTCCGTGGAGGATCTGCGCCAGGTGGCGGCGCTGGGCCTGGTGAAGGCCGTCGACCGGTACGACCCCTCGCGCGGCGCGTTCGAGAGTTACGCCGTGCCGACCATCACCGGCGAGGTCAAGCGCCACTTCCGCGACCGGATGTGGGCCCTGAGGGTCCCGCGCCGGGTGCAGGAACTGCGCAACCGCGTACGTGTGGCCCGCCGGGAACTCATGCAGAACCCCGGCAGCCCGGAACCCACCGTCGCCGACATCGCCGCCCACACCGGGCTCAGCGAGGAGGACGTCGCCGCCGGCCTGGAGGCGCTGGAGAGCTTCAGCACGCTGTCCCTGGACGCCGAGCTGTCCAGCGGCGACGACGGCTACAGCCTCGCCGACACCCTCGGCGCCGCCGACGGCTCGTACGACGTCGTGATCGACCGCGAGGCCGCCAAGGAAGGACTGCGCCGGCTGCCGGAGCGCGAGCGGGCCATCCTCTACATGCGCTTCTTCGAGGACATGACGCAGAGCCGGATCGCGGACCGGCTCGGCATCTCCCAGATGCACGTCTCCCGGCTGATCAGCCGCAGCTGCGCCCGGGTCCGCGACGAGGCACTGGGCGCCCGCCGCGCGGGCGGCGCCGCCTGAAGGCGGCGCGGAGGCGTCACCGCGTCGCGGACGGCGTCTCCGAGCGCAGGCCCAGCGGGCGGGCGAGGCCGGACACCGCCTCGTCCAGCCGCTGGAGATGGCGCAGCACCCGGTCGGTAACCCGGCCGTAGCGAGGGGTGCGCAGGGTTCCCGGCTCCAGCATCGACGCGATGCTGGAGCCGGTTTCGATCTCGCCCCCCGACCGCGGGTCCGCCACGTGCGCGGCGATCGTCTCGATGTTGCGCACGATCCGGGCGCCCGCCCCGCGCAGCCGGGGGTCCGCGGCTATCGCCGGATGCGTCGGCAGCAGCTCCGCCGTCGCCGCGAGCGAACGCCCGTGGTACGCGCAGGTCTCCAGCAGCGCCACCACATAGCGGGCGGTGTTGCGGCGGGTGCGCATCGGGGTGATCGGATGCGTCAGCGGCTGGGTGGCCGAGCGCAGGTCGGCCAGCGCCTGGTCCAGCTCACGCGCCTGCTCCACCAGATCGCCGCCGCTCCCGCCGCTGAGCTGGTCGACGGCGGCCCGCGTCACCTCGGCCAGCCGGTCCAGCACCTCCACGAGCAGCTCGTTGGTGCGGCGGTTGGTGTGGATGGGCAGCACCACCGCCGCCGCGATCACCCCGCAGGCCGCGCCCAGCGCCGTCTCCTCGATCCGCAGCACCAGGACGGCCGCGCTGTAGGTGTTCAGCAGCGTGTACAGCAGCCCCAGGGCGGCGGTGACGAAGAACGACATCAGCGTGTACGACAGCGGCGCCGTGTAGAACATCGCGAACACGAACAGCAGCACCAGCGCGAACGCGGTCCAGGTGTGGTGCCCGACGAGCCCGGCGAGCCCGATGCCGGCGACCACGCCGAGCACGGTGCCCACCAGCCGCCGGTATCCCTTGACCAGGATCTCCCCGGTGGACGCGGTGTTGATGAAGACGATCCAGCAGGTCAGCACCGCCCAGTACCAGCGCTGGCTGGAGAGCAGTTCGCCGCCCAGGATGGCCAGCGAGGAGCCGACGGCGATCTGCACCGCGGCCCGGGTGGTGGGCCGGCGCAGCCCGCCCGGCTCGGCGGCCTCGGGCTCCGTCTCCTCGCTGACCTCGATCGCGGCGTCCTCCGCGTCCAGCTCCTCGCGGGAGCGGGCGGTGGCGGGGGAGTCGTCGGACTCGTCCTGCGGCCCGTCGAGGGCGATCCGCAGCCCGAGCGCGGCGCGGGCCGCCTCGCCGAGCCCGCGGAAGACGTCCTGCACGGCGGGCGAGGCCTGCGGCAGGTTCTCCTCCTCGCGGTAGCCGAGCAGCCGGTTGCGCACGTGCGCCAGGGCGGTTCCGGCGGCCTCGTTGGCCGGCCGCAGCGCCAGCAGCCGCAGCGCCCTGAGGTCCCGGCGCAGCGCGGCCGTCGCCTCGTCGCGCACCGGCAGTTCGCCGCCGGAGGGCAGCGGGGCGCCCGGCAGGTGCAGGGTGAGGGTGTCGGTGCGCTCGGCGCTGCGCGCGGTGAGCAGCAGCAGCCCGAGCCGCTCGGAGGCGATCTCGGCGTCCGCGACGCGCCGTTGCAGCAGCCGGGCCACGGACTTTTCGGAGGTGCCGTCCTCCAGCCGGCCCTGGATCAGCAGCGCCGTCTCGTGCAGCCGCGCGGTGCCGGTGCGCAGCTCCTCCAAGACCTTCTCCACCTCCTCGGGCCCCGCGTCCAGCAGCTCGATCTGGGTGTCGATCAGCTGGGCGAGGCGGGCCCGGAAGGCCTGCCGCATCCGCTCCAGGGTGCCCGCCGGGGTCTGCGGCAGCAGCACGAACCGGACCAGGGCGCCGCACACGAACGCGGTCAGGACGACGCCGTACAGCTTCGGCAGCAGAGCCGGTGTGGCGTGCACGAACAGGGAGAGGAAATAGGTCTGGAACCCGATCAGGCCGAGCGCGGTGCCGCGGTCGCCGAACCGGCGGCCGTAGACGGCGCAGGCGATGAGCACCACGAAGAACAGGTCGCCCGCGATCACGTACCGGCTCAGCAGTGTGCCGAGGGTGACGGAGACGAGCGCCACCGGAAGCCCGATGGCGAGGGTGACGGCCTGCGGGCCGCGCTGCTTCTCCCGGATCGCGAAGGTGGCCACCATCGCCGCGATGGCCCCGGCGACCAGCAGCGGCACCGGGGCGCGCAGGGCGGCGAGCACCGCGAGGGTGAGGGCGATCGAGGCGACCGTGCGCAACCCCGCCGTGAGCCGGAGCAGTCCGGGATCCCACGCCGCGAGCCGGTCCCACATCCGTACCCGCCCCGACCGTCCCACTGCCCTCACGCCGCCGCGCTCTCCCGTGTCCGTGAACCCGTGCCAGAAATCGATCTACGCCCCAGCATCGCACGAGCGACCGGATCAGCTGCTTTCGGCCAGGGTCGCGGCCACCAGAGCGTTGGCGTGCCCGTGGCCCAGTCCGTGCTCGGACTTGAGCCAGGCCACCAGTTCCATGTGCTTGGTCAGCGGCGAGGAACGGATCAGCTCCTGCCACGCGCCGATCGGGCGGCCGTACTTCTTCTCGATGGACGGGAAGTAGCTTGCCGGGCCCTTCACGGCCTGCTTCTCGGTCATCTGCGCGCGCTCCTTCGATGCGACGTTCTCCGGTCACCGGAGAAGACCGCCGACCGGTGGCGAACTGATCGGCGGCCCCTGGTGACCCGTGTCACATCACTGGCTGCCGATGGCGCGGCCCTCCGCCCGGGCCCGCACCTGTTCCGGCGTCAGATAGGAGTCGGTGAACTCGAAGTCCTTCAGCCGGGCGGGCTTGCGGGCCTGGAAACCGGTGCGGACGAAATCGTCGCCGGCCGCCGCGTTGAGCAGCCAGTTGGTCATTACCCGGGCCTTGGCGACGCCCGTGCGCAGCGCCGACCAGTGGTAGCCGCGGGCCACCGCCTGTGCGGGCACCCCGCGCAGCTCGACGCCGAGCGGCTTGGACACCGCGTCCTTGCCGCCGAGGTCCACGACCAGGCCGAGGTCCTTGTGGACGTACGGGTGCAGCGGCTCCCCGCGCAGTGTCGCGATGACGTTCTCGGCGGCCCGTTTGCCCTGGCGCGAGGCGTGCTGCGCGGTCGGCGGGCAGATCGCCCCCTCCTGGCCCTTGGCGAGGTCGGGCACCGCGGCGGAGTCGCCGAGCGCGAACACCCCGTCCTGGCCCGGCACGGTCAGCTCGGGGTCCACGAGCAGCCGGCCGCGGACCGTCTCCGCGCCCAGCGTGGCGATCAGCGGACTGGCGACCACGCCGGCGGTCCAGATCAGGGTGCGCGTGGGCACCACCCGGCCGTCGGTGAAGGTGACCTCCTCCGCCCCGGCCTTGTCGAGCGAGACCCCGAGGGAGACGTCGATGCCGCGGCGCCGCAGGATCTCCTGCGCGCTGCGGCCGAGCTTCTCGCCCAGCTCCGGCATCAGCTTGGGCGCGATGTCGATCAGATGCCACCTGATCAGGCCCGGGTCGAGCCGCGGATAGCGCCGTACGGCGGCGTGCGTGAGCCGTTGCAGACACGCCGCGGTCTCGGTGCCGGCGTACCCGCCGCCGACCACCACGAACTGGAGCCGCGCGGCCCGCTCGGCGGGGTCGTCGCTGGCGTCGGCCAGGTCCAGCTGGGAGATGACGTGGTCACGGATGTAGGCCGCCTCGGCGAGCGTCTTCATGCCGAAGGCGTGCTCGGTCAGCCCCGGGATGTCGAAGGTGCGGGTCACACTGCCGGGGGCGAGCACGATGTAGTCGTACGGCTCGTTCACGATCTTGTCGGTGATGGTCCGGATCACGCAGACCTTGGCCTTCAGGTCCACGCCGATCGCGCCGCCCGGCAGGATCCGGGTGCGGTACCGCCTGCTGCGGCGCAGCGAGAGCGCGATCGACTGCGGTGTGAGCACACCGGAGGCGACCTGGGGCAGCAGGGGCAGATAGAGCTGGTAGGAGACGGGCGTCACCAGGGTGACGTCGGCCTCGTCGGGGGCGAGTTTCCGCTCCAGGCGGCGGACGCACTCGACTCCGGCGAAGCCGGCGCCAACCACCAGGATCCTGGGTCGTGTCACGGTGTCCATCCCTTTCTGCGGCTCCAGGCGGCGGTCCGACTCGTCGCCGTTCGCATGCCCTGGATCGATGCGCACCGACTCCGATCCCACCGCGCCCCGGGCCGTTGTGCCAGCCGGGTGCGGCAGGCAGACGAATGCGGGCCCCCGCACGCGGTGGAGTAACCGGCTGAGGCGTGGTTACACGTCGGCCGCGTCACCAGGGCAGGAAGACGTGGATGTCCTTGCCCTCGTCGTGCACCACCACACTGACCTGGGTGCACAGCGTGTGCACCAGATGCCAGCCGATGCCTCCGCCGCCCGTGCGCGGATGGAAGGGCCGGGGCTCCGGGCGGGTGGTGCTGCTGTCGCGCATCGTCACGTGCACGCCGTCGAAGGTGCGCCGCATCCGCAGGTCGAACGGGCCGGGCGCGTACTGGATCACGTTGGCGGCCAGTTCGGTCACCACCAGCAGGATGTCGTCCCAGTACTCGTCCTCGCCCGGCGGCGCGGCGCGGGCCAGCGCACCGAGGAAGTCCTCCGCGGCGAGCCGCGCCTCGGTGACGTTGCGCAGCTCGCCCGCGAAGGAGAACGTCCGCTCGTACGTCTCCTCGGAAGGCGGGGTCTCGTCCCAACGCGGCTCGGTCACGGTCTCGCATTCCCCCGGCCTCGGCCGTACGGAGCCCCTGTGCTGCCCCGTGCGGCCAGGACGGTCGTCGTCGCTGATCTTTCGCTGCGGTGCGGGTTCCCACAGCCGGGCCGGATATCCGTCCGTGCGGCCGTCTGCCGGTGCGGCTCCGCGGACGGTGCGGGTGACCCGTGCGGGCTCGGACGGTTTCCGCGGGACACGGTAGACCCTGAGGCCCCCGGTGCGGCACACCGCCTCCCGGCCGCGGCGGGGTTCCGTGCGTGATCGGCCGGTGAGGCGGGCGCGTGTGGGGACTCGGCAGACATGAGTGACATGAGCCATGTGAACCCCGACCCGGAACCCGAGCGCACCACCGGCCTGGAGCCGGGCGGCTCGGTGCCGCCCGGCGAGACCCCGCCCGCCGAGAGCAGCATGCCCCAGGCCGCGACCCGGGAGCCGCACGCGAACCAGCGCGGCTGGGCCAAGGCGCCACTGGCGCTGATCCTGGCCGTCGTCGTGCTGATCGCCGCGTTCTTCCTGGTCTACGCCCTCGTCCTGATCCGCTGACCATCCCGACCCGCACCGCGCGTGCCCGGTACGGTCCTGCCGGCCGCGGGGGCCGGTCAGCCCTGGGTGTGGCGGACGCACTCGGTGACGACGTCGCGCAGGCTGTCCGTGTGCTCCAGCAGGCGGCGCTGCTCGCGGGCGCCGCTGCCGCGTCGCAGCAGTTCCTCGACGCCCTTCTCGGCGCGGGCGCCGTCGCCGCTGTCGTCGAGGGCGTCCCCGATGTGGTCGAGCAGCGAGCGCAGCACCTGTCCGGCGGGCCGGGGCCGCATGGTGTGGGGGTCCAGCAGGTCGCCGTCGAGTCCCGAGCGGGCGGCCTGCCAGGACGCCAGCCGCAGCAGGCTCACACTGTGGTCGGGGGCAGGGCGGCCCGCGCGCCAGTCCCGGGCGGCCGTCTCCACCAGGCCCCGGGCGAGGGTGGCGACCAGCAGGGCGTCCTCCGCGTACAGGCACACGTCCGAGACCCGCAGCTCCACCGTCGGATAGCTGGCCGACAGCCGTGCGTCGAAGTACGCCATCGCCTCGTCCAGGATGACCCCGGAGGCCACCATGTCCGCCACCCGCCGGTGGTACCGCTCGGGCGAACCGAACAGTTCGGTGGGCCCGGCCGACGGCCAGCGCGACCACACCCGGCTGCGATAGCTGCGGTAGTTGGTGTCATGCCCTTGCCAGAAGGGGGAGTTGCCGCTGATCGCGGTGAGCGCCGGCAGCCAGGGCCGCAGCCGGTCCAGGACCGCCACGCCCTCCTCGTCGGACTCCACCGACACATGCACATGGCAGCCGCAGACCAGTTGGTCACGGGTGCCGACCCCGTACCGGTCGGCCAGCCACAGATACCGCTCGTTCACCGTCAGCGAGGGGCTGACCGGCAGCGGCGAGGTGGCGAGCGCGGCGACCGCGCAGCCGATCTGCCCGGCGTGCCGGGCCGCCTCCTTCCGGCAGCGCACGATCTCCTCGCCGAGGTCCGACATCTCGGCCTGCGGGTGGGTGGCGAACTCCAGCATCTGCCCGAACAGTTCCGGCTCGAACACGTCCTGCCCGGGATCGTCGTGCGCGGCCCGCGCCAGCACGGCAGCCGCCAGCGCCTTCGGGTCGCCACTGTCCGGATCGACCAGGAGGAGTTCCTCCTCCACTCCGACCGTGCGCACTCGGTGCCGCCTTCCTCCCCGTCACCGGGGGCAGCCAGGGGTCTGTCCGTACGACCCCGACTGCCCCGGTGACGGCCGCCGACACCTGCGCCGTCAGCGCACGGGCGCCAGGAACACCGTGGCCAGCGGCGGCAGCGTGAGGGCGAGCGAACCGTCGGCCGGCTTCAGCGCCCCCGGCGGGCCGACGGCGACCCCGCCGCCCCCGTAGCGGGCGTCGTCCGTGTTCAGCTCCTCCTGCCAGGCCGGGACCTCCTCCGGGACCCACAGCCGGTAGTCGTCGCGGACCACGGGGGAGAAGTTCGACACCGCGAGCAGCGGGGAGCCGTCCGCGGCGAACCGCAGGAACGCGAAGACGTTGTCGTCCGCCGCGTCGCACTGCACCCAGCGGAAGCCTCCCGGGTCGGTGTCCCGCTGCCACAGCGCCGGCCGCGCCCGGTACAGCGCGTTCAGGTCCCGGACCAGCGCCTGCACGCCCCGGTGGTCGCCCGCGGAGTGGTAGTCGTCGTCCAGCAGCCACCACTCGGGCCCCTGCGCCTCGGACCACTCGGCGCCCTGGGCGAACTCCTGCCCCATGAAGAGCAGCTGCTTGCCCGGGTGCGCCCACATGAAGCCCAGGTACGCGCGGTGGTTGGCGCGCCGCTGCCACCAGTCGCCCGGCATCTTCGACACCAGGGCCTGCTTGCCGTGCACCACCTCGTCGTGCGAGATCGGCAGGACGTAGTTCTCGCTGTACGCGTACACCATCGAGAACGTCATCTCGTGGTGGTGGTACTTGCGGTGCACGGGCTCCTTCTGGATGTACTGGAGCGAGTCGTGCATCCAGCCCATGTTCCACTTCAGCCCGAAGCCCAGCCCGCCGCTGTCGGTCGGCCGGGTCACCCCGTCCCACGCGGTGGACTCCTCGGCGATGGTCACCACGCCCGGGCAGCGCCGGTACACGGTGGCGTTCATCTCCTGGAGGAACGCCACCGCGTCCAGGTCCTCCCGGCCGCCGAACACGTTCGGCTCCCACTGCCCGGAGTCCCGCGAGTAGTCCAGGTAGAGCATGGAGGCGACCGCGTCCACCCGCAGTCCGTCGACGTGGAACTCCTCGCACCAGTACACGGCGTTGGCGACGAGGAAGTTGCGCACCTCGGTGCGGCCGTAGTCGAACTCGTACGTCCCCCAGTCCGGGTGCTCGGCGCGCGAGGCGTTCCCGGGCTCGTACAGCGGATCGCCGTCGAACCGGGCCAGCGCCCAGTCGTCCTTGGGGAAGTGCGCAGGCACCCAGTCCACGATCACGCCGATGCCCGCCCGGTGCAGCGCGTCCACCAGGTACCGGAAGTCGTCCGGGGAGCCCAGCCGGGGCGTCGGGGCGTAGTACGAGGTGACCTGGTAGCCCCAGGAGCCGCTGAACGGATGCCCGGCGACCGGCATCAGCTCCACATGCGTGAAGCCCATCTCCTTGACGTAGGCGGGCAGTTCGTCCGCGAGCTGACGATACGTCAGTCCGGGTCGCCAGGACGGCAGATGCACCTCGTACACGGAGAACGGCGCCTCGTGCACCGGGGTGTCGCCGCGGTGCGCCATCCACTGCGCGTCGCCCCACTCGTGGTGCGAGGCCGTCACCACCGACGCCGTGTCCGGCGGCACCTCGGTGCACCGCGCCATCGGGTCCGCCTTGAGGAACCGGTGGCCGTGGCGGGAAGTGATCTCGAACTTGTAGCGGTCGCCCTCGCCGACCCCGGGCAGGAACAGCTCCCACACCCCGGACGCGCCCAGCGAGCGCATCGGGTACTGGGTGCCGTCCCAGTAGGTGAAGTCCCCGGCCACCCGCACCCCCCGGGCATTGGGCGCCCACACGGTGAACCGGGTGCCGGCCACGCCCTGGTGGACCATCGGCTCGGCGCCGAGCGCCCGCCACAGCTGCTCGTGCCGGCCCTCGCGGATCAGATGCAGGTCCAGCTCGCCCAGCGCGGGCAGGAAGCGGTACGGGTCGTGCACCTCCCGCTCGTCCTCGTCGTACGTCACCAGCAGCGTGTACGCCGGGATCCGCGGGTAGGGCAGCACGGCCGAGAACAGCCCGCCGCCCTCCGACACGAGCGGGTTGCGCATCCCGTCGACCAGGACGCTCACCGCCCGCGCGTTGGGGCGCAGCGCCCGGAACAGGGTGCCGCCCGGCACCGGATGGGCGCCCAGCAGGGCGTGCGGGTCGTGGTGCGCCCCGCCGAGCAGCCGGTCCCGGTCCGCGGGGTCCAGGACGGCCGAGGCCGCAACCGGGCCCGCGGCCTCGGGACGCGAGGTGTCGCGCAGTGCCATGCCGTCAGCCTCCCCACACCGCGAGTCGTTTGATCGCGGCCATCGGTACCGGCAGCCAGTCCGGCCGGTGTCTCGCCTCGTACAGCACCTCGTACACCGCCCTGTCCGTCTCGTGCGCGCGCAGCAGCGCGTGCTTCTTGCGTGGATCCCAGCCCGCGCGGGCCGCGTAGCCCGCGCAGAACGCCTCCCGGCAGCGGCGCGCCCACTCGGGTCGCCAGGGGCGGCGCTGCCGGGCCGCGTAGTCGAAGGAGCGCAGCATCCCCGCCACGTCCCGCACCGGGGACTGCGGGGCCCGCCGCTCGATGAGCGGCCGGGACGGCTCCCCCTCGAAGTCGATGACGAACCAGTCGCGGCCGGCCCGCAGCACCTGCCCGAGGTGCAGATCGCCGTGGATGCGCTGGGCGGGCGGCCCGGTGTCGCAGGTGGCCAGCGCCCCGAACGCGGCCCGCAGTCCGGGCACGAACGGCTTCAGCCCCGGCACCGCGTGGGCGGCCGCGTCCAGGCGCGCGCACATCTCCTCGGCGGTACGGCCGTTCTCGCCGGGCCCGGCCGGCGGGAACGCCTCGGCCAGCGCCAGGTGCACCTCGGCCATCGCCCGGCCCAGCGCCCGGGCCTCGGCGGTGAAGTCGTCGCCCGCCGCGAGCGCGGCCAGCGCCAGCGTCCAGCCGTCGGCGGCGTCCGGCAGGAACGGCTGGAGCACCCCCAGCGTGGCCGGGCGCGGCGCGGTCGTGGCGAACCAGGCCACCGGCGCGGGCACCCGGGTGCAGCCCAGCGCGGCCAGCGCCGCCGACACCTCCAGGTCCGGGTTGACGCCCGGCTGGATGCGGCGGAACAGCTTCAGGATGTACGCGTCGCCGTACACCAGCGAGGTGTTGGACTGCTCGGCGTCCAGCAGCCGCGGTGGCAGACCCCCGGGCACCGGCGCGGCCGGGTCCGCCTCGAAGCGCAGCGGGCCCGCGGTGCCCGGCCGGCGCAGCCGCTCCAGGAGCAGGCTCGCCGAGCGCGGGTCGTACAGCGCGTCGTAGACCGCGAGCCCGGCCAGCGGACCCGCGGTGGCGCGCCCGATGAACGCCCGCTCCAGGCGCGGCGCGAGCCGCTCGCGCAGGCCGAGCAGCAACTGGTAGCAGTCGCCGGGCGGGGCGGTGCCGCCGGGCGCGGGCACCGGCGCGTGCGAGGCGTGCACCAGCAGATGCAGACACCCGGGGAACAGCTCGGTCACGCTCAGCACCGACAGATCGGTCACGGGCCGGTCCTTGCCCGCGAACCAGCGCTGCCGCGGCAGCCACTGGCGCAGCAGCCCGCCGAGCGAGGCGAGGGGGCCGTCGACGCCGGCCGCGGTTCTCGGCCGGAGGGTGATGGTCTTCGGCATGGTGACGCGTCCTTTCCTCGGCGCCGCGCGCTCAGCGGCGGCGGCCGATGCGGGATGCGACTCGGGTGAGCCGGAACCAGTAGAAGCCGTGGCCCTGCAGGGTGAGCAGATAGGGCAGTTCACCGATGGCGGGGAAGCGCACCCCGCCGATCAGCTCGACCGGGTGCCGTCCGTCGTAGGCCCGCAGGTCCAGCTCCGTGGGCTGGGCGAAGCGGGAGAAGTTGTGCACGCACAGCACCAGGTCGTCCTCGTACTCCCGCAGGAAGGCGAGCACCGCCGGGTTGGAGGAAATCAGTTCGGTGTACGTGCCGAGGCCGAAGGCGGGGTTCTGCTTGCGGATCTCGATCATGCGCCGGGTCCAGTGGAGCAGCGAGGACGGCGAGGACATGGCGGCTTCCACGTTGGTGACCTGGTAGCCGTAGACCGGGTCCATGATCGTGGGCAGGAAGAGCCGGCCCGGGTCGCACGTCGAGAAGCCGGCGTTGCGGTCGGGGGTCCACTGCATGGGGGTGCGCACGGCGTCGCGGTCGCCGAGCCAGATGTTGTCGCCCATGCCGATCTCGTCGCCGTAGTAGAGGATCGGCGAGCCGGGCAGGGACAGCAGCAGGGCGGTGAACAGCTCGATCTGGTTGCGGTCGTTGTCGAGCAGCGGGGCGAGCCGGCGCCGGATGCCGATGTTGGCGCGCATGCGGGGGTCCTTGGCGTACTCGGCCCACATGTAGTCGCGTTCCTCGTCGGTGACCATCTCCAGGGTCAGCTCGTCGTGGTTGCGCAGGAAGATGCCCCACTGGCAGCCCGACGGGATCGCGGGCGTCTTGGCGAGGATCTCCGAGACGGGGTGGCGGGACTCGCGCCGTACTGCCATGAAGATCCGCGGCATCACGGGGAAGTGGAAGGCCATGTGGCACTCGTCGCCGCCGCGCTCGTAGTCGCCGAAGTAGTCGACGACGTCCTCGGGCCACTGGTTGGCCTCCGCCAGCAGCACGGTGTCCGGGTACATCGCGTCGATCTCCCGCCGGACCCGCTTGAGGAACTGGTGGGTCGCGGGCAGGTTCTCGCAGTTGGTGCCCTCCTCCGCGTAGAGGTAGGGGACCGCGTCCAGCCGGTAGCCGTCGATGCCCAGGTCCAGCCAGAAGCGCAGGGCGCCCAGGATCTCCTCCTGCACCGCCGGGTTCTCGTAGTTCAGGTCGGGCTGGTGGGAGAAGAAGCGGTGGAAGTAGTACTGGCCGCGCACGGGGTCGTACGTCCAGTTGGACGCCTCGGTGTCCACGAAGATGATCCGGGCGTCCTGGTACCGCTTGTCGTCGTCGGCCCAGACGTAGTAGTCCCCGTAGGGCCCGTGCGGGTCTTTGCGGGACTCCTGGAACCACGGGTGCTGGTCGCTGGTGTGGTTCATGACGAAGTCGATGATCACGCGCATGCCGCGCTGGTGGGCGGCGTCCACGAACTCCACGAAGTCGGCGAGGTCGCCGAACTCCGGCAGCACGGCGGTGTAGTCGGCGACGTCGTAACCGCCGTCTCTGAGCGGGGACTTGAAGAAGGGTGGCAGCCACAGGCAGTCCACGCCGAGCCACTGGAGGTAGTCGAGCTTGGCGGTCAGGCCCTTGAGGTCGCCGACGCCGTCGCCGTTGCTGTCGTGGAAGGAGCGGACCAGGACCTCGTAGAAGACGGCGCGCTTGAACCACTGCGGGTCGCGGTCCCGGGCAGGGGTGTCCTCGAAGGTGTCCGGTACGGGTTCGTTGACGGTCATGACGCTGCGGGCCCTCCGTTCTCGGGCGTCGATCGCCGGACGTGGAGCACGTGCGCGGGCACCCGGCCGGGTGTCAGGCGCACGTAGTTGGTGCTGCCCCAGTGGTACGTCTCGCCCGTCAGTTCGTCGTGTACGGACAGGTCGGCGTGCCAGTCCAGGCCGAGTTGCGGCATGTCCAACGAGACCGTGGCCTCCTGGGCGTGATGCGGGTCGAGATTGACGACCACGAGGACCGTGTCCGCCCCCGTGCTCTTGCTGTAGGCGAGCACGGCGTCGTTGTCGGTCCGATGGAAGCGGAGATTCCGCAGGCGCTGTAGCGCGGGATGGCGGCGCCGGATGTGGTTGAGGCGGGTGATCAGCGGGGCGATGGTGCGGCCCTCGCGTGCGGCGGTGTCCCAGTCGCGTGGGGTGAGCTGGTACTTCTCGGAGTCGAGGTATTCCTCGGAGCCTTCGCGCAGGGGGGTGTTCTCGCACAGTTCGTAGCCGCTGTAGATGCCCCAGCTGGGGGAGAGGGTGGCGGCGAGGACCGCGCGGACCTCGAAGGCGGGGCGGCCGCCGTGCTGGAGGTAGGCGTGCAGGATGTCGGGGGTGCTGGGGAAGAGGTTGGGCCGCATGTAGGCGGCCGCCTCGCCGGTCAACTCGGTGAGGTATTCGGTGAGTTCGGCTTTGGTGGTGCGCCAGGTGAAGTAGGTGTAGGACTGCTGGAAGCCGATCTGGGCCAGGGTGTGCATCATGGCGGGGCGGGTGAAGGCCTCGGCCAGGAAGATCACGTCGGGGTCCCGGCCGTTGATCTCGGTGATGACGCGTTCCCAGAAGACGACCGGTTTGGTGTGGGGGTTGTCGACGCGGAAGATCCGCACTCCGTGGTCCATCCAGTGCCGCAGCACGCGCACGGTCTCGGCGACGAGGCCGTCCATGTCCGCGTCGAAGGCGATGGGGTAGATGTCCTGGTACTTCTTCGGCGGGTTCTCGGCGTGGGCGATGGTGCCGTCGGGCCGGTGGTGGAACCACTCGGGGTGCTTGTGCACCCAGGGGTGGTCGGGGGAGCACTGGAGGGCGAAGTCGAGGGCGATCTCCAGGCCCAGCGCGCGGGCCTGGCCGACGAAGTGGTCGAAGTCCTCGATGGTGCCGAGTTGGGGGTGGACGGTGTCGTGTCCGCCCTCGGGGGAGCCGATGGCCCAGGGCACGCCGACGTCGTCGGGGGTGGCGGTGAGGCTGTTGTTGCGGCCCTTGCGGAAGGTGTGGCCGATCGGGTGGATCGGGGGCAGGTAGACGACGTCGAAGCCCATGTCCGCGATCGGCTTCAGCCGCCGCGCGGCGGTGCGGAAGGTGCCGTGCGGGCACTGGTCGGTGCCCTCGCTGCGGGGGAAGAACTCGTACCAGGAGCCGAAGAGCGCGCGCTCGCGCTCGACCAGCAGGGGCATCGGGTCCGACGCGGTCACCAACTCCCGCAGCGGAAACCGCGCGAGCACGTCCTGGACCTCTGGACAGAGCGCGGCCTTGAGGCGGTCGTGGACCGAGCGGGAGTCGTCGCCGAGGGCGCGGGCGGCGGCGGCCACCAGGTCCCGCTCGGGGCCCTTCGGGACTCCGGCCGCGGCGCGCTCGTACAGCTCCGCGCCCTCCTCCAGCACCAGCCCGGTGTCGATCCCGGCCGGCACCTTGACCGAGGCGGTGTGCCGCCAGGTCGCCAGCGGATGACTCCAGGCCTCCACCCGGAAGGTCCAGCGGCCCGTCACGTCCGGGGTGACCTCGGCGCCCCACACGTCGCTGCCCGGCGACAGTTCGCGCATCGGGGTCCAGGGGCCGCGCCGGCCCCTCGGATCGCGCAGGACCACATTGGCGCCGACGGCGTCGTGCCCCTCGCGGAACACGGTGGCGGTGACCTGGAACGTCTCCCCGGTCACCGCCTTCGCCGGGCGCCTGCCGCACTCCACGGCCGGCCGGACGTCGCGTACCGGTACACGGCCGATGGCCGGGGTCCTGCGCATGTATCTCACCTCCGCCGTGCGCGGAGCCGGGCACCGGCCCGGCTCCGCGATCCGAGAGCGGGGCCGGCCCCAGCCGGTCCCCGGGGGAACGCCTTGTACGGTGCCAGCTCAGGAGCTCGGCGCCGTGGAACGCCGCTCCGATGTCGGCGTCCTTCGTGCCGAACGGCGCGCCTTCGGCCGTCCGTCCTGCTCGCGCAGGTAGGTGACCAGACTCGTGCGCAGATAGCGCTCCGCCGCGTCCGCCGCCTCGCGGGCGCAGCGTTTGCCCATCAGCACGCACAGGGTGTACCCCGAGTCCTCGAACGTGGCCCGGACCCTGCGGTCGTACGGCGAGGCGAGCATCACGCGCTCCCAAGCCCGGTAACGCCGCAACTGCCGGGCCACTTCGGCCTTGGCGGGTAGCAGCATGGCCCTCTTCACCTTCCACGCTCTCGACTGGGCGCGTTCCCGACGGTCGGGTGGCGACCGCGCGGGGGTGGGCGCGGCACCGTTACGGCGATCGAGGCTTTCACTCATGGTGCACGGGTGACGACGCAGCGTCTTGTTGGAGCTTCAATCAACTCGGGCGGCGGTGTTCGTGTTGCACGAATGGCGTAGTGCCCTCACCGTGGAGGTGACTCAGAAGCGATCAACGCTCACGCTGTGTGTCCGGGATCCCTCCCGGACAGGGCGAGGGGAGCGAGAGCCGCGCCGGTGAGGAGCAAGCGACGATGAAGACCGCAGTGCCCTGCTACTACCACCTCGACGTGGAAGTCAGCCCGGAACGGGTGGGACAGGTCAGCCGCATCCTGGCCGCCCACCTCCGCTACTGGGACCTCGACAATCTCGTGGACCCCGTCTGCCGCGGCGCGGAACTGCTGCTGCACGCGATCGACCAGCACGCGACGGACAAGCACACCTCCATCGAGATGTGGTGGAACGGGCAGCACCTCATCACCGCCTTCGGTGACGACGACCCGGACCTGCGCCCGGACCAGGACCTGCGGGCCGCCCTCGCGGACATCGCCGCCATGAGCGACGGCTGGGGCTGCTGCGCCCCCGACACCGGCAGCAAGATCATCTGGTTCTCGCAGCGGGCCCGCGCGGGCGAGCGCGTCCCGCTGGTGCCGCTGCCGCCCGAGCCCTTCCTGAGCACGGGCCTGACCGAGCCGCGCCGGCACCGCGTGGCCGTCCTGGCCGCCCCCGTGCCCGCCGGCGACACCACCCCGGAGGGCCGCCGGTGAGCCCCCGCACCACCCGGAAGGGGCTGCCCGTGTGGAGCGGGCAGCCCTACCCGTTGGGTGCCGCCTTCGACGGACAGGGCACCAACTTCGCGCTGTTCAGCGAGGTGGCCGAGCGGGTCGACCTGATCCTCGTGGACGACGACGGCCGGGAGACACCCGTACGGCTGCACGAGGTCGACGGCTTCGTCTGGCACGCCTATCTGCCCGGCGTCGGGCCCGGCATGCGCTACGGCTACCGGGTGCACGGCCCCTGGCAGCCCGCGCTCGGCCACCGCTGCAACCCGGCGAAGCTGCTGCTCGACCCGTACGCCCGCGCCGTGGCCGGTCAGATCGACAACCACGCCTCCCTGTACGAGCGTTCACCGGACGGCCCGGCCCCCGCCGACAGCGCCGGGCACTCCATGCTGGGCGTGGTCACCGACCCGTACTTCGACTGGGGCGACGACCGGCCGCCGCGCACGCCGTACGCCGACTCGGTGATCTACGAGGCCCATGTGCGCGGGCTGACCCGGGTGCACCCCGAGGTCCCGGCCCGGCTGCGCGGCACCTACGCCGGGCTCGCCCACCCCGCCGTCATCGAGCATCTGACCTCGCTCGGGGTGACGGCGGTCGAGCTGATGCCGGTGCACCAGTTCGTCCAGGACGGGGTGCTCCAGGACCGCGGGCTGTCCAACTACTGGGGCTACAACACCATCGGCTTCTTCGCCCCGCACAACGCGTACGCCGCCTTCGGCAGCCGGGGCCAGCAGGTCAACGAGTTCAAGGCGATGGTGAAGGCGCTGCACGCGGCCGGCCTGGAGGTCATCCTCGACGTGGTCTACAACCACACGGCCGAGGGCAACGAACGCGGCCCCACTCTGTCCTTCCGGGGCATCGACAACGCCTCCTACTACCGTCTGGTGGACGGCGACTGGGCGCACTACTACGACACCACGGGCACCGGCAACAGCCTGCTGATGCGGCACCCCTACGTGCTCCAGCTGATCATGGACTCGCTGCGGTACTGGGTCACCGAGATGCACGTCGACGGCTTCCGGTTCGACCTCGCGGCCACGCTGGCCCGGCAGTTCCACGAGGTGGACCGGCTGTCCGCGTTCTTCGACCTGATCCAGCAGGACCCGGTGATCAGCCGCGTCAAGCTGATCGCCGAACCCTGGGACGTGGGGGAGGGCGGCTACCAGGTGGGCAACTTCCCGCCGCTGTGGTCGGAGTGGAACGGCCGCTACCGGGACGCCGTACGGGACTTCTGGCGCGCCGAGCCCGGCTCGCTGGGCGAGTTCGCATCCCGGCTGACCGGCTCCTCCGACCTGTACCAGCACAGCAGGCGCCGGCCCCGCGCGAGCGTCAACTTCGTCACCGCGCACGACGGGTTCACGCTGCGGGACCTGGTGTCGTACAACGAGAAGCACAACGAGGCCAACGGCGAGGACAACCGGGACGGCGAGAGCCACAACCGGTCCTGGAACTGCGGGGCGGAGGGCGACACCGACGACCCCGCCGTGCTCGAACTGCGGGCCCGTCAGCAGCGCAACCTCCTCGCCACGCTGCTGCTGTCGCAGGGCATCCCCATGCTCTGCCACGGCGACGAACTCGGGCGCAGCCAGCGGGGCAACAACAACGCCTACTGCCAGGACAACGAGATCTCCTGGATCGACTGGAAGCTCACCGGCGAGCAGCGCGGCCTCGTCGACTTCACCCGGCAGCTGATCGCGCTGCGCGCCGCGCACCCGGTGCTGCGCCGGCGCCGCTTCTTCCGGGGCGAGACCGCGACGAACGCCGCGCAGCCGCTGCCCGACCTGATGTGGCTGCGGCCCGACGCCCGCGAGATGACCGGGCGGGACTGGCAGCGCGCGGACGCGCACTCCGTCGGCGTCTTCCTCAACGGCGACGCGATCGCCGAACGGGACGAGTACGGACGGAGGCTGACCGACGACTCCTTCCTGCTGCTGCTCAACGGCTACTGGGAGCCGGTCGACTTCCGCCTGCCCGACCACACGTTCGCGGAACGCTGGACGACCCTGGTCGACACGGCCGACCCGGAGGGCGTCCCGGACGAACGGGAGCGCAAGGCGGGCACGCGGCTGCGGGTGGAGGCCCGGAGCCTGGTGCTGCTGACCCGTCCGTCGCGCACGAAGGGCACATGACGGACCCGGTCCGGTCAGCCGGGCCGGGTCAGTGCGGGCGCCGGGACGTCACCGTGAACTGGGCGCCGTCCGCGTCCCGCAGGATCGCCTCCGTCTCGTCCTCCCTGAGGACGCTCCCGCCGTGTTTCTCCGCGGCCCGAGCGCACCCCGTGACATCGGCGACGGCGAAGTGGATCTGCCAGTGCGGTCGCACCGTGGGGTCCGGGGCGGCTTCCACCGCGCCGGAGTCGATGCGCGCCACGGCGTCGCCCTGACTGCGCAGGACGACCTCGTCGCCGTCGTACTCGACCTCGCAGCACCCCGGCTTCCCCGAGGCCCAGTCGAGGATCTCGCCGTAGAAGATCGCGGAGTCGAAGGCGTCGCGGGTGTGCAGCCGGATGAAGGTGGGGGCCGCGCGCCGCCACGCCTCCCAGTTGGAGACCAGCTCGCCCTGCCAGATCCCGAAGGTCGCCCCGTCCCGGTCGGCGAGCAGCGCGGCCCGGCCCGGCGGGAAGGACAGCGGGCCCACGGCCGCCGTACCGCCCCGCTCCCGCGCCCGGGCCGCGGCGACGTCGGCGTCCGGCACCGCGAAGTACGGCGTCCACGCCACCGCCATCTGCCACATCGCGGCGACGGCGGCGATCCCGGCCACCGGCACCCCGTCCGCCAGCGCGATCCGGAAGTGCTCGCCGAGCTTGGCCCCCCGCCAGCGCCAGCCGAGCACGGCCGAGTAGAAGTCCTGGGTGGCCTGGAGGTCACGGCTGGTCAGGCTGACCCAGCACGGTGCGCCGAAGACGGACTGGGTGGAGACGACGTCCCCGCGGCGCGGCCCGTGCCCCGCGCCGTTCGTGCCGCCGCTGACAGGGGTGTCTTGGTTCATGGCAGTCGCGTCCTGCTTTCGTGGACCGGCCGGACACCGGTCTGGCTCCAGTGTCCAACCGGAAGCGGGTGGAACGCCTGTCGAGTACCCCCGCCGGCGCGGGGGCAGGCGGCTGCGCAGGATGGAGTGGTGGCCCTCGGCCGCATCACCCCGGAGCGGGGCTGGGAGGTGCTGCGGGAGGTCTCCCAGCACACCAACGTCACGCTGCGCGACGTCGCCGAGCTGGTCCTGATCAGGGGACCTCCGTCAGCAGTTCCTCGCGCAGCCGGTCGAAGCAGCCGCTGAGCAGCCGGGAGACGTGCATCTGCGAGATGCCGAGCTGCTGGGCGATCCGGCTCTGGGTCATCCCGCGGAAGAACCGCAGGTAGAGAATGGTGCGCTCGCGCTCGGGCAGCGCCGCGAGGAACGGCTTGACGGCCGCCCGGTCCACGACGAGGTCGTATCCGGGGTCGGGGCCGCCCAGCGAGTCCCCGAGGGCGTACCCGTCCGTGCCCGCCACCTCCGCGTCCAGCGACAGCGCGGAGAAGCACTCCAGCGCCTCCATCCCGGTGCGCACCTCGTCCTCGTCCAGCTCGGTGTACGCGGCGATCTCGGCCACGGTCGGCGGCCGGCCCGGGGTGGACTGGGACAGCTCCTTCACGGCGGAGCGGACCCGGTTGCGCAGGTCCTGGACCCGGCGCGGCACGTGCAGGGTCCACATGTGGTCCCGGAAGTGCCGCTTGATCTCACCGGTGATGGTGGGCACCGCGTACGCCTCGAAGGCGCGCCCGCGCGCGGGGTCGTAGTGGTCGACGGCCTTCACCAGCCCCAGCGCGGCCACCTGGTAGAGGTCCTCCAGGGACTCCCCGCGGCCCCGGAACCGCACGGCGATCCGCTCGGCCATGGGCAGCCAGAGCCGCACGAGTTCGTCCCGCAGTGCTCGACGCTCGGGGCCGTCGGACAGCTTCGCGAGCCGCTCGAAGGACTCGCCCGTGTCGGGGGCGTCGTCGTGCGGGTGCGGACGGGGCTTGGTGCTGGCAGTGACACGCATGGCGCGCACCTCTCTCGGCCGGTGCTGGCTGGACAGACACCGTGGGAGGCGCGCTTGCTCAGGGAAGGGACACTGGGGCGTCCGGCCGCGGCGCGGCAGGTTCCCACGGAAGTGCCTCCTGTCCGAAGCACGTACGTGCATTTTCCCGCATCCGGACATCAACAAACAACTCGGCCTATATCGGGCAAATCAATTTCGTCGGCACATCGGTTCGTCCTCTTGACCTTCTCTTGGACGCGCCCGGCGGTTATTACCTCTGTAACAGAGGTAATCTCCAGCCGTGGACGACGAAGCGATACAGGGCTCCGGCGGCCAGGCGCCGCCCGGGACCTTCGAGGCCGAGCTGACCGACGCGCTGGTCGGCATCCAGCGGCTGATCCGGCGCCGGCTGCGCGGCGGCCTGGCCGGGCCGCGGCTGCGCGGCGCCGAGGTGGAACTGCTGCGGCTGGTGGAGTCCCGGCCGGGGATCGGCGTCTCGGAGGCGGCCAAGGAGCTGCACCTGGCGAGCAACTCGGTCTCGACGCTGGTCAACCAGCTCGTACGGGACGCCTACCTGATCCGGGAGACCGACCCGGCCGACCGGCGGGCCGCGCGGCTGCGGCTGACCGGGGCCGCGCAGAAGCGCCTGGCGGACTGGCACCGCCGCCGCGCCGACCTGGTCGGGCGGCAGCTGTCCCGGCTGGACGAGGCCGACCGGGACGCCCTGCACGCGGCCCTGCCCGCCCTGCGCAGGCTGGCCGGCCGGCTGCGCGAGGACATCGAGGAGCCCGTGAGCGCGCAGGCCGGGGCGACGGCGGCCCCGGAGGCACCCTGGACGGAGAACACGCCATCATGACGACCGACCCGGCGGACCCGCCCGCCACCCCGGCACCGACGGCGGCCGCCCCGGCGGAGACGGCCGGCGCCCCGGTGGAGGCCGTCAGCTGCACCGGCCTCAGCCACGCCTTCGGCGACACCAAGGCCGTCGACCGGCTCGACCTGGCCGTCCGCCAGGGCGAGGTGTTCGGGCTGCTCGGACCGAACGGCGCGGGCAAGACCACCGCCATCCGCTGCATCACCACCCTGCTGCCGGTCCCCGCCGGCATGGTGCGCGTCTTCGGGCACGACGCCGCCAAGGAGCGCATGGGGGTGCGCCGCCTGCTCGGCTACGTCCCCCAGCAGCTGTCCGCCGACAGCGGGCTCACCGGGCGCGAGAACGTCGCCCTGTTCGCCCGCGTGTTCGACGTGCCGCGCCGGGAGCGCGCCGCGCGCGTCGACCAGGCCCTCGCCGCCGTCGACCTCGCCGACGCCGCCGACCGGCTCGCCGGCACCTACTCCGGCGGCATGGTCCGCCGCCTGGAACTCGCCCAGGCCCTGGTCAGCGCGCCCCGGCTGCTGATCCTGGACGAGCCGACCATCGGCCTCGACCCGATCGCCCGCACCGGCGTGTGGGAGCACATCAACGCGGTGCGCGAGGCGACCGGCATGACCGTCCTCGTCACCACTCACTACATGGACGAGGCCGACCAGTACTGCGACCGGGTGGGCCTGATGCACCGCGGCCGCGTCCGGGCCCTCGGCACCCCGGCCGAACTGCGCCGCGGCCTCGCCGAACGCCGGGGCACCGAGACCCTGCCCACGCTGGAGGACGTCTTCCGGGACATCGCCGGCAGCGGCCTCGACGACAACACCGGAGGAGGTTTCCGCGATGTCCGAAGCACCCGCCGCACCGCGCGCCGCGTCGGCTGACCGCACCGCCGGGAAGGACGCCGCGCTGCTGCTCACGCCCCCGGTGCCGCGCGCCGGGTGGCGGCTGCTGCCCGCCCGGGTCGTCGCCATGTGCGCGGTGGAGCTCCAGAAGCTGCGCCACGACCGCACCGAGCTGTACACCCGCGCGGTGCAGCCCGCCCTGTGGCTGCTGATCTTCGGGCAGACCTTCACCCGGATCCGGGCGATACCCACCGGGGGCATCCCGTACATCGACTACATGGCGCCCGGCATCATCGCCCAGTCCGCCATGTTCATCGCGATCTTCTACGGCATCCAGATCATCTGGGAACGGGACGCGGGCATCCTCAACAAGCTCCTCGTCACCCCGACCCCGCGCTCGGCGCTGATCACCGGCAAGGCGTTCGCGGCCGGCGTGAAGTCGCTGGTGCAGGCGATCGTCGTGATCGTCATCGCCGCCCTGCTCGGCGTCGCCCTGACCTGGAACCCGCTGAGGCTGCTCGGCGTCGCGGTGGCCGTGGTGCTGGCCTCGGTGTTCTTCTCCTGCCTCTCGATGACCATCGCGGGCATCGTGCTCAGCCGCGACCGGCTGATGGGCTTCGGGCAGGCGATCACCATGCCGCTGTTCTTCGGCTCCAACGCCCTGTATCCGGTCTCGGTGATGCCGGGCTGGCTGCAGGCCGTCAGCAAGGTCAACCCGCTGAGCTATCAGGTCGACGCGCTGCGCGGGCTGCTGCTCGGCACGCCCGCGCACCTCGGCGCCGACTTCGGGGTGCTGGTGGTCGCCGCGGCCCTCGGCATCACGGCGGCCTCCTCACTGCTCGGCCGGCTCGCTCGGTGATCACGCGCCGAACGTGATGTGCGGCACGCGCCGGGACCGCGCCCGGGGCCGCCCGGAGGGATTCCTCCTGGGCAGCGCTTGATCGACGATCAAAGGGGGCGAACCCCCTGGGCCGGGCGCATTCCGCTCATTTGACAGTGCGCTGAGCCCACAGATAGACACTCCGGGGTCGAGAGGGGCAGTGTGTACGAGCCGAACGTGGTCGGTGACTGGCAGGAGTACGAGGAGCATGCCGGTCTGCGGGTCCGCGTCCACCGCCTGGAGGCGGGCGAACCACCGCGCGGACGCGACGACGCCGCTGCCGGGCTGACGTACTTCAGCGTCCGGGTGACGGTCGAGAACCGCGGCGTGCGGCACTTCGGCGTCCACCTGGAGGACGGGCAGGTCGACATCCGCGTCGGCCCGGACGGCGAGGGCGCCTTCATCGACTGGCGCAACTCGCAGTTCATCGAGGGCTTCGACGTCTATCCGCTGCGCCGGGCCACCGCCGTCCTCTACGCCGCCGCCCCCGAGGCCGCCCTCACCCAGGTGGACGTGCAGGTGCAGCTCCGGGTGGACGAGGAGTGGACCGACCGCCGGCTGTGGGCCGGCGGCGCCGGACTGACGGAAGGGACGGCGACGGCCGCCCCCACGGGCTGCGGGCCGGCCGCCGACCTGGCGCACCAGGTCACCGCCTTCCTGAAGGAGCAGACGGAACCGGGCGCCGCGTAACCGGCGCCCGGTGCCCGCCGCTCAGTGCGCGATACCGTCGATGATCTCCCGCGCGCCCTGCCGCAGCAGCGCCACCGCGACCGAGGTGCCGAGCGTCGCCGGGTCGAGCCGGCCCGCCCACTCGTGGGCGTTCAGCCGGGTCTTGCCGTCGGGCGTGAACACACAGGCCCGCAGGGAGAGTTCACCGCCGCGGTCGACCCGCGCGTACCCGGCGATCGGGCTGTTGCAGTGCCCCTGGAGCACATGCAGGAACATCCGCTCGGCCGTCGCCTCCCGGTGGGTGTCCGGGTCGCCGAGCCCGCTGACGGCGTCGATCAGCGCCGTGTCGTCCTCCCGGCACTGAAGGGCGAGGATGCCCGCGCCGATCGGCGGCATCATCGTCTCCGCGGACAGCACCTCGGTGATCACGTCCGACCGGCCGATGCGCTCCAGACCGGACACCGCGAGCAGCAGCGCGTCCGCCTCGCCCTCGGCCAGCTTCTGCAGCCGGCGGTTGGCGTTGCCGCGGAACGGCACGCACTCCAGATGGGGGTGGGTGGCGGCCAGCTGGGCGATCCGGCGCACCGCGGAGGTGCCGATCCGGGTGCCGGCCGGCAACTCGTCCAGGGTGAGCCCGCCCGGGTGAACCAGCGCGTCACGGATGTCGTCCCGCTTCAGGAACGCGGCGAACACCGTCCCGGCGGGCAGCGGCCGGTCCGCGGGCACGTCCTTCACGCAGTGCACGGCGAGATCCGCCTCGCCGGCCAGCAGGGCCGCGTCCACCTCCTTGGTGAACGCCCCCTTGCCCTCGACGTGGGACAGATCGCCGAGCCACTTGTCCCCGGTGGTCTTCACGGGGACGACCTCGGTGCGCACCCCCGGGTGCAGGGCGGCCAACTCGGCGCGTACCCGCTCCACTTGGGCCAGTGCCATGGGCGAGTCACGGGAGACGATTCGGATCAGTTCGGGAACCGGCATGCGCACACGATAGACCCACGGCCCTCACCCGGCGTCCGCGGGCAGGTCCGCGGCCGAGTCCTCGGGGGTGAGGTCGGGGCGCAGCCGCAGCCAGGACGGCTGGCGCAGCATCCCCGAGCGGGTACGGGTGCTGTAGGAGACCTCGCCCACCAGGCGGGGCAGCACCCAGCGGGCCTGGGGGACGCGGGGCACCGGTACGAACGGGCAGCGCTCGCTCGCGGCGTCCCGCAGCAGCTGCGCCAGCGCCGTCCGCTCCGCCCCGCTCCAGCCGGTGCCCACCCCGCCGACGTAGCGCAGCCGGCCCGCCGCGTCCCGCTGGCCCACCAGCACGGCGCCGGGCAATCCGGTCAGCCGCCCCCGGCCGGGCAGCCAGCCGCCCACGATCACGTCCTCCGCCCGCATGTTGCGGATCTTGATCCAGGCGCGGGAGCGCACCCCGGGCTCGTAAACGGAATCGAGCCGCTTGCACACCAGGCCCTCCAGGCCGTGCTCCCGGGTGGCCGCGAGCGCCTCGGCGCCGTGCCCGGTCAGCGCGCCCGGCGTCGACCAGTGCGGCCCGGCGAGGCCCAGCTCCGTCAGCCGGGCCCGGCGCCGCGCGTACGGCTGCCGCAGCAGCGGCTCCACCAGATAGGGCACGTCGAACAGCACCAGGTGCACCGGCACCTGAGCGGCCCGGCGGGCGGCCCGCGCGGGCGCGTGGGCCAGCCCCATCCGGCTCTGCAGGAGCTGGAAGTCGGCCCGGCCGCGCGCGTCCAGGGCCAGTACCTCGCCGTCGAGGATCGCGGGCGTCCCGCCGAGCGCGCCGCCCAGCGGCCGCAGCTCCGGATACGCCCCGGTGATCTCCTCGCCCGAGCGGGCGCGCAGCACCATCCGGCCGTCCCCGGGCAGGTAGACCATCACCCGCTGCCCGTCCTGCTTGGTCTCGTAGGCCCACCGGGCGTCCTGCGCGGCGGGCGGCAGCGAGCCGGGGGTGGCGAGCATGGGCGCGATGAGCGGCAGGGCTACGGCGGTCACGGCAGAAGATGTCGACCGTTCCCGCCCCCCTCACGCGCCTTCGGCCGCCGGTTCCCCTGAACGGGCTGCGGGGGCCGCCGGGCTCAGTCCCGGTCGCCCGGCGGCCCGTCGCCCTCCAGGCCCGCGCACACCACCTCCCCGTCCACCTCGGCGCACGCCGCCACGCCCCGCGGCGAAGTCACCGGAAGCATCGGGCTGTTGGTCCCCGTCGTGTCGTCCGCCGGATAGCTCGCGGTGAGGACGTTCTCGCCGGCCCGCACCGACACCTCCCGGGCGTGCCGGACGCGCATCCGCACCTCCGACCAGGCGGTGCCGCAGGACGGCGAGTAGCGCAGCCGCACCGCATAGGCCGGGTCGGTGACCTCGCTGCGGGTCTGCGCGTCCCGGGCGCAGAAGGAGGCGTCGGGCAACACGCCCTGGCAGGAGGTGCCGTGGCAGCGCGGTACCGAGGTCAGGGGCCGGGCCGCGGGCGCGGACCCCGGGCGCCCGGACAGGGCCACGGCGGCGGCCACCGCGGTGGCTGCGCCGAACAGCGCGAGCGCGGACACCGGGAGCCACAGCGGGAGCCAGGAAGGCCGCCTGCCGCGGGGCGCCTCGTCGGGCGGGTCCGGGGGAGCGGGCGCGTCGGCCGCCTCCCACAGCGCCAGTATGGCCGCCGGATCGGCGTCGGCCAGCCGGCACAGGGCCTCCACCGCGGGCAGCGGCGGGCGCTTGCCGCCCGAAAGGTAGCGGTGCCAGGCGGACTTGCTGTAGGGGGTGCGCGCGGCCAGCGCCGCCAGGCTCAGCCCCGTGCGGTCCTTCAGCTCGCGCAGTCTCACCACCAGTGGCTCGTCCGGCGCGGTCGATCCTTGGGGGTGCCGCATCGTGCGTTCCTCGACTCCCATTCCCGTATGGGCGTTTCGCCCCTGTTGCCGGGATGGCTTCCCTGTCGTGCGGCGGCTGCAACCCGTGACGAGGTATGGGCGGGGTCAAGCACCCCTGCGCCGAAGGCCTGTTCGGGAAGCGGTTCCCGGACAGGCCCTCGGCGGTCAGTGGTCGGTGCGGACTTCGGGCGTCAGCACCAGGGGACGTACCGGCCGGTGCGCACGTAGTGGGCGGAGACGTAGCCCCGGTGGTTCGGGAGCCGGTACCACAGGCGGTTGCCGTGCACCCGGGAGCCCTCGGACTTGCAGCTCACGGAGATGAGCCGGCGGGCGTCCCGGTGGCCGACGACCCGGTAGCGGGTGCCCGGTCCGGAGCGGACGTTGAGCCGGCCGTGCCGGGTGGCGACCCGGCCGTTGAGGTAGTGGTGCGTGCGGGCGTGGTGCGGGGCGGCGACCGCGGCCACCGGGTGCGCGGCCACCGTGCTCGCCGCGGCGGCACCGGCCGTCACGGGCAGCAGGGCGAGCACCGCGGCCGCGGCCGGCAGGACGCTCTTGAGGGCCCGTCGGATCATGGAAACCTCCGGCTGTCGATCTCGTGACCACGAGCAGCGATCACGTCGCCCAGTCTTGCCGTGACGAACCGTCACCATGCCGGTCCGGCGTCCCCTGGGACGGCCCGGGACGTCCCGGCACACGGGCGCGAGGCCCCGGGGCGCCCCGCCTGCCGGGGTGCGCGAGGTCCGGCGGTCGTGCCGGGCGGGAGCGGGGCGTGCCGTCCGCCGTACCGGGATGAAAAGGATGAGCCGGGCAATGTCTGCGTACACTCGGAGACATGCCCGCGCCCTCGCCGTCCGGCCCGCCCGCCGCCTCCCCGGAGGTCGCCGAGATCGAGCGCGCCCTCACCCGCATCACCTATCTCGGCACGCGCACCCGCCATCACGAACGGATGCGCGCCCTGACCGGCATCTCCCTGGACCGGGCCGCCGTGGCGCTGCTGCGGCAGATCGCCGACTGTGAGCCGCTGCGGCCGGGGGAGGTCGCCCACCGGCTCGGCGTAGAGGCCTCGCACGTGACGCGGACGGTGCAGCAGCTCCAGCGGGCGGGATACGTCACCCGTGTCCCCGACCCCGACGACCGGCGCGCCCAGCGCATCCGGCTCACCGACGCCGGCCGGCGGGCCGTCGGCCGGATCCGGGAGGCCGGGGCCCACGAGATGCAGCTCGCCCTCGCCGGCTGGCGGCCCGAGGAGCTGCGGGAGCTGGCCACGCTCTTCCACCGCATGGTCGACGACTTCCTGGCGCACTCCGCGCAGGTCGGCGCGGGGCCGGAGGCGGCCGGGGAGGGCGCGGGCTGAGCGGGCCCGGCGTAGGCGGTCGCGCGAACGGCCCGCCCGGTGCCGTACCGTCCCGTAATATCCGGCGGCAGGCCATCCCCCGAGGAGGAACCGTGCCCCGCTGTGAACGCCCGCCCCTGCCGTCCGCCGCCGCACCCGCGAGGGCGCGGTCATGAGCGGGCGGATCGAAGTGGGGGAGAGGGTCGAGGACTTCGCCCTGCCCGACGAGACCGGCACCGTCCGCAGGCTCGCCGACCTGCTGGCCGACGGCCCCGTGGTGCTCTTCTTCTACCCCGCCGCCCTCACCCCGGGCTGCACCGCCGAGGCATGCCACTTCCGCGACCTGGCCGCCGAGTTCGCGGCGCTCGGCGCCCGGCCCGTCGGGATCAGCGGCGACGAGGTCGGCAAACAGCGGGAGTTCGCCGGGCGGCACACCCTCGGCATGCCGCTGCTGTCCGACACCGACGGCGCCGTCCGCGAGCGGTTCGGGGTCCGGCGCGGCTTCACCCTCGCCCCCACCAAGCGCGTCACCTTCGTCATCGCCCCGGACCGCACCGTCGTCGAGATCGTCCGCAGCGAGCTGCGCATGAACACCCACGCCGACAAGGCCCTCGCGGCCCTGCGCGCCCACCGGTCCTGACCCCGGCCCGCCGTCGCCGGGCCCGCGCTCGAGGAGCCGGGGCGATGGGATCCCTTTGGGGTCCATGGGCCGCGTCGCCGCCATGGCGATCGTCGAGGCCCAGGGTGTGGTGACCGGGTGGAGCGAGGGCGCCCGGCTGCTCACGGGCCACCCGGCCCAGGACGTCGTGGGCCGGGTGGCCACCGGCCTGTTCGCCGGGGACACGTCCGGCAGGACCCCGGCCGGCCTGCTCGTCGCCTAGCCGCCCGGAGCCGCCCGCGCCGCGTCGGCCGCCCAGGCGTTCGAACACGCTTCCGCTGTCATGTCCGTCTCCGACCTCCGGCAGCGCTACCTGGGCGCCGGCGACGCCGCCTGCAAGGTCCTCGGCGTTCCCGAGGCCGCGCCGACCGGCCGGTTCTCCCGGCCTGACCGGCCGCCCTACTGGAAGGCGCAGCCCGGGTTCGGGGCGTCCTCGGAGAACGGCGAGCCGTGCGGCAGCACGTACCACACGTCGAGCACGACCGGCGTGTCACCGAGGTTGCGGCCTATGTGCACATGCCCGGGCCCGGCGGGCTCCTTGACCGGCGAACCCGCCCGGTACACGCCGTCCGAGGCGCAGGAGGAGTCGAAGTGGCTCAGCGTGCCCTGCCTGACCACGCCGTAGAGCGGGCCGTCGTGGTAGTGCCAACCGGTGCTCTGGCCCGGCGGGATGGTGATCTCGCGCAGGGTGTAGTCGGTGCCGTCGACGGTCCGCTCGGTGATCGTGCGGGCCGTCACCCCGGGGCCCGACGGGGTCGCCCCGGCCGTGCCGCAGGTCAGTACGGTGGCGGCGGTCACGGCGCCGATCAGGGCGCCGCGCAGTGCTGTGCGCATACGGATGCCTCCCGGGAAGCGAGGGATGTCGGCGCGAACATAGGCGCAAAGCGATCAGGCTGTGGCCGGAACCGGTCAATCCCCTTCAGGAAGCCGCGCGTTGACACCGTCCGTCACACCTCGCCGCCGTCCGCCGCGACCTGCGCGAGGGTGCGTCCGGTGCGCACCGAGCGGGCGCGCCGGGGGTCGGGGGTGCCGTGCCCGGTGCCCGCCGGCCCCTTGCGCACCAGCAGCCAGGCGTCCTCCCCGTCCCTGCCCCGGAAGCGGGTCAGGGCGTACTCGCCGCGCAGTTTGGTGCCGTGCAGCCGGAAGGTGGCGTGCCCGCGCTCCAGCGACTCGGCGAAGTCCACCGGCCGCCCCCGCCGGTCGTGGCTCAGCGGCTCGTACGTCCCGCGGTCCCACACGATCACCGTGCCCCCGCCGTACTCGCCCTTCGGGATCACGCCCTCGAAGTCCTCGTACGCCGGCGGATGGTCCTCGGTGGGCACGGCGAGCCGCTTGTCCCCGGGGTCGGTGGACGGTCCCCTCGGCACCGACCAGGACTTCAGGACGTCGTCCACCTGGAGCCGGAAGTCGAAGTGCATCCGGCGCGCGTCGTGGATCTGCACCACGAACCGCGGCCGGCCGCCGTCCCCGGGCGCCGGCCCTCCCGAGGGCTCCCGGGTCCGCTCGAAGTCACGCTTGCCGCGGTACGTCCGCAGCCGGTCCTCCGCTGCCACGTGCGGCTCCTTCCGTGCGCCCGCCTCACGGGCCCCGGGTACCCCCTCGCCGGCGGAAGCCTCAGAACTCCTCGTGGGTCTCCGGGTCCCCGCCGAGCCGGCGCGCGGCGTGCCGGGCGACCGCCGCCATCTGGTCCGAGTCCAGCTCGAAGCCGAAGACGTCCAGGTTGGCGCGCTGCCGCTCGGGATCGGCCGACTTCGGGATGGGCAGCGCGCCCAGCTGGAGGTGCCAGCGCAGCAGCACCTGCCCGGGGCTCACACCGTGCGCCGCGGCGATCCGGGTGACCTCCGGGTCGGCCAGCAGATGGCCGCCCCGGCCCAGCGGGCTCCAGCTCTCGGTGAGGATGCCCTGGTCCGCGTGGAAGGCGCGCAGCTCCTCCTGCGGGAACAGCGGATGCAGCTCGATCTGGTTCACCGAGGGCAGCACCCCGGTCTCCTTCTCCAGGCGCACGATGTGCTCCGGGGTGAAGTTGGAGACGCCGATCGAACGCACCAGGCCCTCCTCCCGCAGCCTGATCATCGCCTTCCAGGAGTCGACGTACTTGCCGACCCGGGGGTTGGGCCAGTGGATCAGGTACAGGTCCACGTACTCCAGGCCGAGGCGCCGCCGGGACTCCTCGAAGGAGGCGAGGGTCTCCTCGTAGCCGTGGTGGCGGCCCGGGAGCTTGGTCGTCACCACCACGTCCGCGCGGGGCACCCCGCTGCCGGCGAGGGCCCGGCCGACACCGGTCTCGTTGCGGTAGTTCGCCGCGGTGTCCACCAGCCGGTAGCCGAGGCCGAGGGCGTCGCGTACGGCCCGCTCGGCCGCCGTGTCGTCCAGCGGCCAGGTACCGAGGCCGATGGCGGGGATCACCGTGCCGTCGTTGAGCGTGTGCGCCGGTATGCCGTTCACGTTGGGACCTTCCCTCGACAGTGTCGTACCCCCAGCCTCACGGAAAGGGCCAGTGGTGATCAACCGGACGGGCGGACGCAGGGGCGTACCGGCCGGTTCGGCAGGGACCACGAGGAGGCCCCGGGGCGGGTCGCCCGGGCGGTCAGCCGGCCGGCTGCCAGCCGAGCGCGGGACCCAGCCGCGTCGCCATGTCGGTGAGGATCTGCACGTAGTCCTCGTGCTCGAAGGTGAACGGCAGCGCGAAGGCGACCTCGTCCACCTCGCGGAACACCGCGTCCGCGTGCAGCCGTTCGGCCAGTTCCGCGGCGGGGCCGACCAGGTCCGGCGCGAACAGCAGCCGGGCCGGGCCCTGCGGCGCACCGGTGCGGGGCAGCCGCCGGGCCGCGTACTCGGCGTACTTGGCGCGCTGCGCGGGCGTCGCCGAGTCGGTGGGGATCACCACCAGGCCCTGCGAGACCCGGGCCGCCGCGCCGTCGGGGTGGTGCGCCCGGAACTCCCGGACGAGGGACCGCTGGATCTCCGCGAAGTCGTACGGCCCCTCGGGAGCCTCCGCCTTGACGACGCTGCTGGTCAGGAAGTTCATCCCGTGCTCGCCCGCCCAGCGCGCGGAGCGGAGGCTGCCGCCGCCGTACCACAGCCGCCGGGCGAGCCCGGGGGAGTGCGGCTGCACCACGTCGCTGAACACCTCGAAGCCCTCCACCCCGGCGACGTCGCCGGCCGGCCTGCCCCGGACCAGGTCGAGCAGCCGCCGCACCCGCGCGTATCCGAAGTCCTCGGCGCCGCCGCTGTCCGGGTACAGGGCGTCCCGCACCCGGTCGTAGTGCGCCGGGGTGCCCACGCTGACGCCGGGGTTCAGCCGCCCGCCGGACAGCACGTCGACGGTCGCCAGGTCCTCGGCGAGCCGCAGCGGGTTCTCCCAGCCCAGCGGGATCACCGCCGTACCGAGTTCGATGCGGCGGGTGCGCTGGGTGGCGGCGGCGAGGACGGCGACCGGGGACGAGATGCCGTACTGGAGGTGGCGCTGGCGTACCCAGGCGCTGTCGAAGCCGAGCCGCTCGCCCAGTTCGATGATCTCCAGCGTGGACTCGTGGCCCCGCGCCGGGTCCGCCGGGTCGAACAGGCCGATGGTGAGGAAGCCCAGTCTGCGCAGGGGACGGGGGACGGATGGCACGGGCTCCTCCGGCAGTCGTACATCGGTTCGGTTCCCTTCCGAGTCTGACAGCCGAATGTGACAAGCGTGTGATCGGTTTTCCGGCGCCGGTGCCTGATCACTTCGGCAGCCACGACGGCTTCCCGAGCCGACACCCTCCCGCACAAGCCGGTTCAGAGCGGCAGCGGGCCGACCCGGGGCCGGGCCCCGGCGAAGAGCAGGGCGCCGCGCCGGTCGCGGAACCGCTCGCCGGCGCGCTCCAGGAGCTGGCGGCCGTGCTCGGTGCGCCCGAGCAGCAGCGAGGCGGCGAGGTTCCTGACCAGCACGGGCGGCACCGCCCAGGGCAGCGTCACCGGTATCCGGAGCTCTTCGAGGCTCTGCCTGCCCAGGAAGCACCTCAGCATGCCGAGCAGCCGGGCCCGCGCGTAAGCTGCTCGCAGCCGGTTCGACCGGGCCTCGGTCAGCCGCCGCTGCCCCTTCAGGATCGCCTCGGTGAGGTCGGCGCCCGCCGGGGTCTGGCCGTCCTGCGCCCGCAGCACGTGGTAGTTGAAGACGTTCTGCTCGCGTTCGGTGTCGAACAGCCAGTCCTCGTCCACCCCGAGCAGCAGGCCGACGTACTTCCACAGGTGCATCACGGCCCGCGCGTCCGCGGCGCTCACCCACCAGCCGAGCGCGCGGGCGCCGAGCAGCAGGGTGCTGTTGAACAGGCCCAGCGTGCCGGCCAGGTCGGACTGGTTGACGGGCAGCCCCCATTCGTGGACGTCCCAGCGGCCGTTGTGCTCGAACCGGTCGTTGACGAGCGCGTGCATCACCCGCACGTGGACCGTGAGCCGGAACCCCTCCCCGTCGCGCCGCAGCCCGCCCGGCCGGGCGACGGCGTTGCTCCACGTCTCCGTCTCGCCGAGCCGCCGCATGGCCGTCGCCCCCGACAGACCGCCCGTGGCGACGAGCAGTTCGGCGGGTCCGCCGAACCGGTAGCCGCCGATCAGGGACAGTTGCAGCAGCACGTCGCTCGCGGTGCGGCCGAGCCGCCGGATCACCCCGGCGCCCCGCTCGACCAGATCGAAGTCCACCCACGCGGGCACGGCGTCGACCAGCGAGAAGAACCGCACCAGCTCCGGCGGGGCGTCGGGGACGGCCTGGACCCCCTCGCGCAGCGCCCGTTCGAACTGGGCCATGGTGACGCGTTCGGCGCCGGGGCGGCCGTCCCGGCGCATGGCGCGCACCAGCGCCGCCCCCGGCTCGTCGCGGGCGTACATGCGGCGTCCGATCCGGTCGAGCAGTTCCTCGTCCACGTGCCGGACCCCGGCCACCCGGCGCAGGATCCGGCCGATGCGCCGGCCCCGCTCCTCGGCCCGGCGGAAGCGGCGCGGATACGCGGACGCCGCGGTCGCCTCCTGCGCACGGGGTGTCGTCACCTCTCGATGCTGACACGGGTGACGAGGCGCGTTCAATCGGCCCCGGCCTCGGGGGACCGGTCCCGGCTTGGTCCAGGGCCCTAAGCCGCCGGGGCCTCGCGGCCCGTCGCCGAGGCGAAGCCCAGCCAGGTGTGCCGGTTGCCCCACCAGCACCAGCCCACCTTGGGGGCGTCGCGGCGCTCCCGGCCGTCGCGCCCGGTGCCGTTGCTGATCCAGAGCGCCGGGGTGCGGGAGTCCAGGGTGCCGTCCGCCTTGCGCAGCCGGGAGCCGATGGTCATGAAGCAGTGGTTGCGCTCCAGGGCCCGGGGCTGCTGGAGCACCCAGTGGATGCCCTCGGTGAGCAGCAGGGGGGTGCGGTGCCGGGCGGTCAGCGCGGGCAGGGCCTCCGCCGGGCTCCAGTCGGCCAGGTGGTCGCCGCGGTCGAGGCCGGTCACAAGGTAGAGCGGGGCCTCGGGCAGGGTGCCGGGGTCGAGCGGGCCGAAGAGGTCGACGTCGGTCATGTCGGTGACGACGAAACCCGGTTTGCCGTCGCGGCGGAGCAGAGGGGCGAGTGCGGAGGCGGGGGCCAGGTCCGGGTGCACCGCGAGCAGGGCGCCCCCGCCGCCCGCGAGGGTGTCGGCGCGGGCGGCGAAGGCGCGGAAGGCGGCGGGCGCCAGCCCGGCCACCTCCGGCACCCCGCACTCGATCAGTCGCTCGGCCTGCGCGCTCGGGGCTGGGAGCGGCGGGAGGGAAGGGGTGGTGGGCACGGTCTCGGACACGATGCTCCTCGGCACGGCAGCGCGGGTGGACCCCCGCACAACGAGCCGGCCCACCGGGGGGTTCCCGCGGGCGGGAGCTGTCAGCGGGGCAGCGCGCCGAGCCATTCCACGAGCAACCGGTTGGTCTCGTCGGGGCGTTCCTGCTGGATCCAGTGGCCGCAGCCGTCCAGGACGTGGGAGGACACCAGGCCGGGCAGCGTGACCGGGAACGCCTTGATGGCGCCGCCCAGCCATGACGTGGTGGCGTCCAGGGCGCCGCCGAGGAAGAGGGACGGCTGGGTGAGCGGCGCGCCGTCGTAGTCGGCGAGGTCCGCCCAGTCGCGGTCCATGTTGCGATAGCGGTTGAGCGCGCCGGTCATCCCGGTCCGCTCGAACTCCCCGGCGTAGACGTCGAGATCGTCCTCACCGAGCCAGGCGGGCAGCCGGCCGGCCGGGAAGCGGTCGCGCAGCGTGCCGCCCCGGCTCGCGAAGTACGGCACGGGGGCGTCGGGTCCGGGCATGGTGTCGGCGGACAGGGCCGCGTAGAAGCCGGCGAGCCAGCCGCGCACATCGGGCTCCATCTCGGCCTCGGCGCGGCCCGGCTCCTGGAAGTAGGAGATGTAGAACTCCTCGTCGCCGCCGCTCATCGAGGCGAAGACCTCGGTGGGGCGGCGCCCGCTGCGCGGGGAGTACGGAACGCTGAGCATCGCCACCGCGGGGAAGACGTCCGGCCGGACCAGGGCGGAGCCCGTGGCGATGGCCGAGCCCCAGTCGTGGCCGACGATCACCGCCGACTCCTCGCCCAGCGCGTGCACGACCGCGACGTTGTCCTCGACCAGGTCGAGCAGCCGGTACGCGTCCGTCGCGGCGGGCCTGGAGGAACGGCCGTAGCCGCGTACGTCGATGGCGACCGCCCGGTATCCGGCCGCGGCGAGCGCCGGCAGCTGGTGGCGCCAGGAGTACCAGGACTCCGGGAAGCCGTGCACCAGCAGCACCAGCGGTCCGCTGCCCTGCTCCACGAGATGGATCCGGCCGGCCGGCGAGGGGACCAGCCGGTGGGTGAACTCGGTCGGGTGGTGAGACATGCGCCCTCCTGTGGGCAGGTCGGAAACGGGTGTTCGTCAGGTGGTCCGGTGCGCCCGTGAGGCGAAGGCGGTCCGGTGCGCCCGCGAGGCGGTGCGCGCGGTCGCGACTTCGGTGGCGGCGTCGCCGGCGGCGTCGTCCGAGCCCGGCCGGGACGTGGTCAACACCGCGGCGGCGTACCGGCGGCCGCCCGGGAAGGAGACGATGCCGACCTCGTTGCGTACGATCCCGGCCAGGCCGCCGCTCTTGGCCGCCCGCACGGGTGTCCGGAACGCGCTCGCGATCCGGTGCCGGGTGAGCTGCCGGGCCATGCGGCCGTGCCCCGGGGCGCAGGCGTCGGGGCGGAGCGGCGTGACCATGTCGCGCGGTGTCGTGCGGGTCCCCGCGCCGGGTGTCAACGCCCGTGTCGTCGCCAGTCGTTCGTCGGCGCGGGCCGACTCCCGTGCCGACGCGCGGTCCGACCGGGAGACCGGCTCGGCCCGGCCCGCGTGCCCGAGGTCCTGCCCGGCGCTCGGGTCGTCGCCGATGGTCGGCATCGGCACCACCGAGTCCCGCCAGGACAGCACCGCGTCGTCCTCGACCGACGGCACCCCGGCCGGCCCATAGCTCCGCTCGGCGGCGGCCAGCGTCACCCGCTCCCTGGGGTCGAGCCGGCCCTCGGCCAACCACGTCTCGGCCACCAGCGCGACCGACGCCTTGACGACCGAGGCGGGCGCCACGCACTCCTCGGCGCGCGGCCCGAACTCCGTTTCCCCGCCCAGGGAACGGGCCGGCGGGGAGCCCGTGCACCCCGCGCGTTCGAAGATCGCCCGCACCTTGTCGTCCACCATGCGGTCGATCATGCCAGGGCGGCGCCGGGGGGACGGGACCGGTCGGCCCGCGCCAACGAGTGTTTCGTGAACGTGAATTGGCCGCCCGGGAAGCGCACAGCGACATCATAGGGAAAACCCTCGATTGGCTTCCGACCTGGTGACATGGACGGGTCAACACTGTCATTCTCCCTGCGCACGCTGATCCCCCACGGTCGGATCACGCACCACGGTCCCCGCACAGCGCAACCCTCCGGACAGCAGACCCGGCTGCCCGGTCCCTCACCGGCCGCGACCCGGCGGCCTTTGCAGGAGGAGTAAGAGTGAGACCCCACAGACCCCTTTCTCACGGACGTCTGCCCCAAGGGCGTCCCTCCCGCAAGCGGGCCACGGTCGGAGCCGCCCTGCTCTCCACCGCGGCCTTTCTCGCGATCGGCATGCAGGCCGTCCCGGCGACCGCGACGCCCGCCGCGCACCACCTCAGCCCCCTGCGCACCGGTGCCCTGGAGGCCAAGCTCAGCCCGGCGCAGCACAAGGCCCTGATCCAGAGCGCCCAGGACAAGACGGCCGACACCGCCCGCACCCTCGGCCTCGGCGCCAAGGAGAAGCTGGTCGTCCGGGACGTCGTCAAGGACGCCGACGGCACCCTGCACACGCGCTACGAGCGGACCTACGACGGTCTGCCCGTCCTCGGCGGCGACATCGTCGTGCACACCCCGCCCGCCTCGCTGGCCGCCGGCACCGTGAGCGCCACGTACAACAACAAGCACAGGATCGCGGTGTCCTCCACCACCGCGACCGTCGCCAAGTCGGCCGCCGAGAGCAAGGCGCTGAAGACCGCCAAGGCCCTCGACGCCGCCAAGCCCGCCGCCGACAGCGCCCGCAAGGTCATCTGGGCCGGCGACGGCACCCCCAAGCTCGCCTGGGAGACCGTGATCGGCGGCTTCCAGGACGACGGCACGCCCAGCAAGCTGCACGTCATCACCGACGCCACCACCGGCAAGGAGCTGTACCGGTACCAGGGCATCGAGACCGGCGTCGGCAACACCCGCTACAGCGGCCAGGTCTCGCTGACCACGACCCAGTCGGGTTCGTCGTACACCCTGACCGACGGTGCGCGCGGCGGCCACAAGACGTACAACCTGAACCACGGTTCCTCCGGCACCGGCACTCTCTTCTCGCAGAGCAACGACACCTGGGGTGACGGCACCAACTCCAACGCCGCCACGGCCGGCGCGGACGCCGCCTACGGCGCGCAGGAGACCTGGGACTTCTACAAGAACACTTTCGGGCGCAGCGGCATCAAGAACGACGGGGTCGGCGCCTACTCCCGCGTCCACTACGGCAACGCGTACGTGAACGCGTTCTGGGACGACAGCTGCTTCTGCATGACGTACGGCGACGGCAGCGGCAACAACGACCCGCTGACCGCGCTGGACGTGGCGGGTCACGAGATGAGCCACGGTGTCACCTCCAACACCGCGGGCCTCAACTACAGCGGCGAGTCCGGCGGTCTGAACGAGGCCACCTCGGACATCTTCGGCACCGGCGTGGAGTTCTACGCCAACAACAGCTCCGACCCCGGTGACTACCTCATCGGCGAGAAGATCGACATCAACGGCGACGGCACGCCGCTGCGCTACATGGACAAGCCGAGCAAGGACGGCGGCTCGGCGGACAGCTGGTACTCGGGCGTCGGCAACCTCGACGTGCACTACTCCTCGGGTCCGGCCAACCACATGTTCTACCTGCTGGCCGAGGGCAGCGGCACCAAGACCATCAACGGTGTCACCTACAACAGCCCGACCTCCGACGGCGTGGCCGTCACCGGCATCGGCCGCGACGCGGCCCTGCAGATCTGGTACAAGGCGCTGACGTCGTACATGACGTCCAGCACCAACTACGCCGGTGCCCGCACCGCCGCCCTCAACGCGGCCTCGGCGCTGTACGGCGCCAACTCGGCGCAGTACGCGGCCGTCGGCAACGCCTTCGCGGGCATCAACGTCGGCAGCCACATCACCCCGCCGAGCAACGGCGTGACGGTCACCAACCCGGGCAGCCAGTCCTCCACCGTGGGCACCGCGGTCAGCCTCCAGGTCCAGGCGTCCAGCACCAACAGCGGCGCGCTCACCTACAGCGCCTCCGGCCTGCCCACCGGCCTGTCCGTCAACAGCTCCACCGGTGTCATCTCCGGTACGCCGACCACGGCCGGGACCTACAGCACCACCGTCACCGTGAAGGACTCCACCGGCGCCACCGGCACCGCGACCTTCACCTGGACCGTCAGCACCAGCGGCGGTGGCGGCTGCACCTCGACCCAGCTGCTGGCCAACCCGGGCTTCGAGTCCGGCAACACCGGCTGGACCGCGAGCAGCGGCGTGATCACCACCGACAGCGGTGAGGCCGCGCACGGCGGCTCCTACAAGGCATGGATGGACGGGTACGGCACCTCGCACACCGACACCGTGTCCCAGTCGGTGACCATCCCCGCGGGCTGCAAGGCGACCCTCTCCTTCTACCTGCACATCGACACCGCCGAGAGCGGCAGCACCGCCTACGACAAGCTGACGGTGACCGCCGGTTCGAAGACCCTGGCGACGTACTCGAACGCCAACGCGGCCTCCGGCTACGCCCTGAAGACCTTCGACCTGTCCTCGCTGGCGGGCCAGACGGTCACCCTGAAGTTCAACGGCGTCGAGGACGTCTCGCTCCAGACCAGCTTCGTCGTGGACGACACGTCCCTGACCACCGGCTGATCCGCGCCACCTGAACACGAGGGTCCCGCTCCCCGGCAGCCGGCCGGGCAGCGGGACCCTTTCGGCGTGCTCAGCTCATCGGATCCAGCGTGAGGTACGCCTGCTGCGGAGCGCCGTCGTTCACCAGGGACTCCTGGTTGCCGACGTCGTCGAAGGCGAACGCGTAGGCCTTGCCGTCGGCCATCTGCCCGTGGACCGCCCGCGCGTACTGGTTGGTCACCGCGTCCTGGTAGAAGTCACCGGGCGTGGTGTCGGGCTGGTTCGGATCGGTCAGCAGGGTGGAGCGGTTGAAACCGGCGCACAGCGTACGGGAGATGGGCCCGCGGACGTCGTCGTTGGGCGCGTCCAGCAGCTTGTGGCAGCCGAACACGCTGTCCGCGTCCGGCTTCTGGAAGGTGGTGACGACCGCGCCCGAGGAGTCGGTGAAGTTCATGACGCCGCCCGAGACCCGGCCGTAGAACTTCTTGCCGGGCTGGTCGGCGAACGGCGTGACGGTCAGCGTCGACGTCGTGTACTTCTGCCAGACCCGGTTGACGTAGTCGTCCATCACGTTCGCGGGCAGCGCCCCGGTCTCCACGCCGTACAGCGGCGCGAGCGCCCGCAGCACCGTGCCGTCCGCCCGCGTCTGGACGAGCCCGGACCAGCCGCCCGACTGGGCGCGCAGGGTGCTGAAGAAGCCCGACCAGCCGCCCGGTTTCAGCCGGCCGGTGGTGCTCACGGTGCCGTCGGAGCGCCGCACACCGACGGAGTACGGCGCCGAGAACATGTCCACCTGGGTGCTGTTGAGCCACAGCCCGGAGTCGTTGAGCGTGTACTCGGACCAGTTGAAGAGGGTGTCGCGGTTGGGGTCGGAGGGGTTCTGCACGGCGGGCTGCACCAACCCGCCGGTGGCGAGCCGGAAATCCAGCTTCCGGCCGTAGGAGAAGTAGATCCGCCCCGAGAACTTCGGGATGCGGATCGTCAGCGACTGGCCGGCGGCCGGGCCGGCGATCGCCGCGTCCGGCGCGGGAACGGGCGGGTTGCCGCCCGCGGGCCAGGCGTGGAAGGTACCGCCCGCGTCGGCCCAGCCCTGTCGTCCCGAGGACAGCTGGGTGCCGAGGTCGTAGAGGTACACGGGTTCGGTGCGGCCCGAGTTGTTGGTGACGGTGAGCGCGATGGTGTCCGGTACGGCGGCCGCGGCCCGGTCCGGGGCACCGAACGCGAGCGCTCCGCCGAGGAGTGCCGCCGTGGCAACCAGCGCTGCCGCGGGGCGAGTCGATATGTACGGCACTCTCCACCTCCGTGTGGGGTCGGGGTCGTACGGACCTCCGGTTCTTGGTCCGTACCTGCGTGAGAGCGCTCTCAGCGTGGTGCTGAAGTTGCGTGCATGTCAATGAGCGGGCGGGAAAAGGGTGTTGGGCGCGGCCCGGCGCCCGCCACGGGGCGGGCGCCGCGGGCCGGTGCCGGGCGGCGCGGAACGCTCAGAAGGCGCGGTCGAGCAGGGCCAGCAGCGCCGCCCAGTGCCGCTCGTCGGCCTGCTGGTCGTAGGCCGGGGTGTCCGCCTGGGTGTAGCCGTGCTGTGCGCCCCGGTACACCTCGCACGTGTACCGCACACCGGCCGCGTCCAGAGCCGCCTCCAGCTCGCGGATCTGCTCCTCGGGCATGGAGGCGTCCTGGTCGGCGAAGCCGAAGTACAGCTCCGCGGTGACGTTCTTGGCGCCGCGGTGCGGGCTGTCCGGAGCGTCGGTGGCGAGCCTGCCGCCGTGGAAGCCGGCCGCCGCGGCCACCCGGTCCGGATGGGTGGCGGCCGTGCGCAGGGCGAGCCGGGCGCCCATGCAGTAGCCGGTCAGCGCGACCGGCCCCTCGGCGACGAACGGACTGTCCGCCAGGAAGCCCAGGTACGCGTCCGCGTCGCGCCGGGACTGCTCGGGGGTGAGGGAGCCCATCACCGGACCGATCCGCTGCCAGATGGTCGGGTCGGCCGACGGGTCGATGAACTCCGGCAGCTCGCCGATCGGGGTGCGGCCGTGCCGGTAGAAGACGTTCGGCACCAGCACCGTGTAGCCGGCGGCCGCGAGCCGGTCGGCCATCGACCTCAGCTGCGGGCGCAGACCGTAGGCGTCCTGGTAGAGCAGCACGCCCGGGTGCGGCTCGCCGTCCGCGGGACGGGCGAGGTAGGCGTCGGCGGTGCCGTCCTCGGTGGTGATGTCGACGGATGTTCCCTGTACGTCGGTCATGCTGACGGGCCTCCTGGGGAGTCGGTGGCGGACGGCGGGTGCCCCGCGCCCCGCGGTGGCGTGGGGCGCGACGGGCACGTCTCATGCTGCCACGCAAGATCCACGCGCTCGCGGCCGGTCCGCCGTATCGCCACCGCGGTCACTCGAACCGCGAGGTGTCCCCGGCGCCCCGCCGGACGATCTCCGCCTCCCCGCCGGAGAAGTCGACCACCGTCGTCGGCTCGGTCCCGCAGTCCCCGGAGTCGACGACCGCGTCCACCACGTGGTCGAGACGGTCCTTGATCTCCCAGCCCTGCGTCAGCGGCTCCTCCTCGTCCGGCAGCAGCAGCGTGCTGGACAGCAGCGGCTCGCCCAGCTCGGCCAGCAGCGCCTGGGTGACCACGTGGTCCGGGATGCGCACGCCGACGGTCTTCTTCTTCGGGTGCATCAGCTTGCGCGGCACCTCGCGGGTGGCCGGCAGGATGAAGGTGTAGCTGCCGGGCGTGGCCGCCTTCACGGCCCGGAACACGTCGTTGTCCACCCGCACGAACTGACCGAGCTGCGCGAAGTCCCGGCACATCAGGGTGAAGTGGTGCCGGTCGTCCAGCTGCCGGATCGCCCGGATCCGGTCCACCCCGTCGCGACTGCCCAGCCGGCAGCCCAGCGCGTAGCAGGAGTCCGTCGGATACGCGATGAGCGCCCCCGAGCGCACCGCGTCGGCGATCTGCGCGATGCTGCGGGCCTGCGGGTTCTCGGGGTGCACGTCGAAGTACTTCGCCATTCGTCGAGCTTATGCGGTGGAGGGCGGCGCGGCCGGCAGCCGGGGGTGTGGTCCGCCCGGCGTCGGCGAAGCGGAGCGGGACGTCCTGGTGTACGCCCCCGATTCCCGGGCACCCGAGGGTGGAGTCGCCCGGAGTCCCCCGTCCGGGCGCGGCGCCTTCGCCGGCGGTCCGCCCTCCGGACCGCCGGCGGAGCCATGTCCGCGGGGGACGGGGGTGCGAACCCTCGGGTAACGTCCCGCTGCGAATACCGAGGACCGGGACGACAAGGAGAGGGGCACGTGGCTCGCCGAGCGGAGGAGGGGCCGCAGCCGTACCGGACCGACGGCTGGGCGCGGGAACTGCTCGATCAACTGCGCCCCGCCGGACGCGATCTGCACCGGCTGGTGGCCTGGCTCGCCCGCGGCACCGGGGCGTCGGTGTGCCTCCGGGACGCGCGCGGCACCCTGCTCGCCGAAGCGGGGGAGCGGCTGTCCCTCGACCCCTCCGTCGTCGCCGAAGTGGCCGCCGGCCGGGTCTCCGCCGCGGCGCTGGACGACGGCACCCGCCATGCCCGATTGGTCGGGATACGGCACCCCGGACCGGACCCGGCCGCCTCCGCCGTGCTGGCCGTGGCCCGCCGGGAACCCTTCGACCGGCACACCACGGAGATCCTCGGCCACACCGCGGGCGTCCTCGAACTGCTCTTGCGTGAGCGCGAGTTGGTGCATGCCGACTACCGGCTGCGGCGGGCCACCGCCGATCTCCGCCTCGCCATCCTGCAACTGCTGATGGTGGAGGACACCGTCTCCGCCCGCCGCGTCGCCGCGGGCCTGTGGCCGGGGCTGCTGGAGAACGACACCGCGCGCGTCTACGTCATCGAGGGCTCCGCCGCCGAACGCGACCGGATCGCCGACGAGTGCGGCGTGGCCACCGGCGGCGGGGCGCTCGTCGTGCGCTGCCCCGCGATGGACGGACACGTCATCGTGCTCGGCCCGGCCACCGAGGTGGAGGAGCGGCTGCGCTCCCTGGTCGCCGGCCGGCCCGGCACCTACCTCGGCGGCAGCCCCCGCCAGCGCCTCGCCCTGACCGCCACCGCCTACGGGCAGGCGGTCACCGCCCTCGCCGTGGCCCGGTTCCGCCCGGAGCGGGCCGCCGTGTACGCCGAACGCACCCGCCCCGCCCGTCTGATGGACCCCGCCGCGCTGCTCGCCTGGTCGGCCGCCGTGCTGCGCCCGCTCGACACCCTGGCCCACCACGTCCGCGCCGAACTCCTCGCCACCACCCGTCTCGGCCTGGAGTTCACCGCGGTGAGCGCGGCCAAGGTGCTCGGCGTCAGCCGCAACACGGTACGCGCCCGGATGGACCGGGTGGCCGCGCTGATCGGCGCCGACTTCTCCGCCCTCACCGTCCGCGCGGTGGCGCACGTCGCGCTGAACACCGAGGCGGCGCAGGGACCGTACGACCCCGACGGCACGGCCCCGCCCCCGCCGGCCCGGTTCGCCGACCTGCTCGGCTCCGCCGCGCTGCGCTCGTGGGCCGAGGGCCTGCTCGGCCGTCTCGACCACGACGGCCGGGACCTGCGCGGCACGCTGCGGGCCTGGCTGGCCGCCGACGCCAACGCCGGGCCGGCCGCCGACGCGCGGGGCGTGCACGCCCAGACCGTGCGGGAACACGTGCGGGCCGCCGAGCCCGTCCTCGAACGCCGGCTGCTGACCGGCGGCACCGATCTCTACGAGGTCGTCCTCGCCCATCTCGTCACCGGTGAGCTGCCCGTACCCGCCTTGGGACCGGCGAATGCGGACCAAGCGGACGCGGCTGTGCACAGGTGAGTGCCGGACGCCGTGCGCCGGGCACCGGTGCGCTGGTCCGGACCGCGTATCGCACGTAGGTTCAGTTTCCGCGGGGCACGACCGGAACGGGGGGCCGGTCGGGGCCCCGCTCCGCGTGCTCCCCGCCCCCGTCCGACGGGCTGTTTGTCGGACGGGCGGAAGACCCCGTTCGAGCGATGCCCTCACCCGACCCGGTGAGCCCGCCGCGCCGGGCGTACCGGCGGCGGGTGACGGACGTTGCCCCGGCAGGAGCCACTGGGACCGGATCGGCCGGACGGATCGAACGGACCGGGTGGGCCCGATGGACCGGATGCCACGGGGGGATCGGATGGACCGCGTCGAAGGAGCCCGGGTGCCGCGGAGCCGGGAGCCGATCTACGCCCGGCTCGTCGCCGAGTGGCGGGCGCAGGGCAGGGCCGTGCCCACCGACCCCGAGATGCCGTGGACCTCCCTGGCCGGCCTCGCCGATCTCGCCGATCTCGCCCTGCGCACCGGGTCGGGTGCGGAGCCGTCCGGGCGCCCCTGAGCCTACGGCGCACCCTGGCCCGTCGTCAGGCGTTCCCAGAGCCTCCGGCGCTCCCGGCCTGCTGCCGCCCGGTGTTCCTGCGCTTTCGGCGCTCGGCCTGCCGCCGCCCGGTGTACCTGAGCTTTCGGCGCTCTCGGTCTGCCGCCGCCCGGGCCCGACGCCGCCCGGTGTTCCTGTGCCTCCGGCGTTCCCGGCCTGCCGCCGCCCGGCCTTCCTGTGCCTCCGGCGCACCCGGCGTACCACCGCCCGGTGTTCCTGAGCCTCCGGCGCTCGGCCTGCCGCCGCCCGGCCTTCCTGTGCCTCCGGCGCACCCGGCGTACCACCGCCCGGTGTTCCTGAGCCTCCGGCGCTCGGCCTGCCGCCGCCTGGCGCTCCCGGCCTGCCGCCGCCCGGGCCCGACGCCGTCCGGCGTTTCTGTGTCTCCGGCGGACTCGGGCCTCGCCGCCTGGTGTTCCTGCGCCTCCGGCGTTCCCGGCCCCGCCGCCTGGTGTTCCTGCGCCTCCGGCGTTCCCGGCCACGCCGCCCGGCTTTCCTGTGTCTCCGGCGTTCCCGGCCTGCCGCCACCCGGCGATTCCGCGTCTCCGGCGCCCCTTGGCCTGCCGCCGCCCGGCGTTTCCGCGTCTCCGGCCCAGCCCGGCCCGCCCCCTCGGCGTTCCTGCGCCTGCGGCCCACCCCGGCCCGCCACCCGGTGTTCCTACGCCTCTGGCGCTTCCGTCCCCGCCACCCGGCGTTCCCACGTCACCGGCGCACCCCGGCCCCGCCACCCCTACCGGCCGCCCGGTGCCGGGTCGCCGCCGGTCTGGGCGGCGAGGACCGCCAGTGTGCCGTTGGCCTGTCGCAGCGCGTCCTCGAGGGTGCCGGGGGAGTGCAGGGTGCCGGTGCCGTCCGGTGGCACCAGCCATTCCAGCGAGCGGGCGGGCCGGTACGGCGGCGGCACCGCGACCCAGGAACCCCTGGTCGCATGGCGCAGCCCCGCCCCCACCCAGCCCCCGGAGGGGTCCGGCGGCAGGAAGAAGCCGACCCGGCCCGCCGTGAGGTCCACCAGGGTCGGGCCCGGCACCGGCAGGGCGGGCTGCCACAGCAGATCCAGGGTGAGCAGCCCGAGCCGCTCGGGGACGCTGAGCACGTCCCAGAAGCGCCCCGCCTCCAGCAGCGCGATCCCCTCGCCGTGGTCCCACTCCCACTTGCACGCCCGTGGATCGGCCGCGGCTGCCGCCAGCCATTCCACGCCCCGCATCCACATCGTGTTCGTCATGCACTGCTCCGCATGTTCTCGCTCGCCTGCCATGGACGCAGGAAAGGGCCGTGTCCGGGCACTCCGTGCCTTCGCACAACATCCCGGCATATGCATGCTCGTAGATATTTCTACGTGGCGGAAGGGGTGGCGTGCCCTGGCGTTTGAGTGGGGACGTCGAACTCCGCGCACCAGTTCGTCAGTTGGGCGAGGGGGGACGCGTCACCCGCACGAGGTTGCGCACACCGGCGCGGCGATCGATCCCGGCCCGTTGGACTCATGCCGCGGGGCCGCCGGGGTCCGGGGCCAGCACCAGCATGGTCGCGTCGTCGCGCACCTCGTAGCGCAGCCGCGCGAGGTCGGCCCACACCGCGTCGGGCAGCTCGCCGTGCCCGGTGCCCGCGAGGGCCGCGAGCCGGTCCGGCAGCGGATAGAAGGTGCCGGAGCGCGACCGCGCCTCCCAGACGCCGTCGGAGGCCAGCAGCAGCCGGTCGTCCGGCTCCAGCGGCACCGTGACCTCCTTCGGCGGATCGATCCCGACCAGACCGAGCCCCAGCGGGGTGCCCGGCATGACGGTGATCTCCCGGGCGTCGCCCTCGCGCAGCAGCACCGGCGCCGGATGACCGCAGACCACCACCCGCGTGGTGCGCGCGTCGCCCTGGAACTCCAGGAGCACGGCGGTCGCGAACATCTCCCCGTCCGACACTCCCGCCGCGTCCACGTCGAGCCGGCGGTCCATCCGGGCCGCCACCTGCTCCAGGTCCTGCTCGTCCAGGACCGCCTCCCGGAACGCCCCCAGCAGCGACACCACGGTCGCGACCGCCGCGAGCCCGTGCCCGCGGACATCACCCATCACCGCCCGTACGCCGTACGGCCCTTCACGCACGTCGAAGAAGTCCCCGCCCACCAGCGTGCCGTTCTCGGCGGCCCGGTAGAAGCCCGTGCAGCCGATGCGCCCGACCCGCGCCGGCAGCGGCGGCATCACGGCCCGCTGCACCGCCTCCCCGATGGCGCGCTCCACCCTCAGCTGGGCGTCGCGGCGGCTGCTCACGAACGCCACCAGCACGCTGAGCAGGGCGACGAACGCGATGGTGAGCAGATCGGTGTTGCCGGGCCGGTTCAGATGGGTGCCCGGCACGTTCAGCGCCAGGACCACCAGGGCGCCCAGCAGGGCGGTGCCGGCGGGGCCGTACGACAGCACGGCCAGCGGCGGTATCGCCCCGAGGAGGAAGCCGAGATCCGCGGCATGCGGCGTGACGGTCGCCGCGACGGTCACCGCGACCAGCAGCAGCACCGGCAGCAGCCGTATCCACCACGGCGGTGGCGCGCCCCGCAACCAGCCGCGATCCTCCTGGCTCCCGCGCGACGACCACCCGCGCACCGATCGCACAAGCCCACGCTACGCCGCCCCCGCGAGGAGGGCCCGCCGGTGGACGGCACGGAGAAACCGGTGGACAGCGAAGCCGCGGCCCGCCTAACGTGTGGCCGCACGCCCGAGACCGACGGAAGGAGTGAGTGTCATGGCCGTTGTCATCATGCGCTCCCCCCTTCCCGTCGCCCGGGTGTGCCAGGCCTGACCGGGAGCGCGCCCCGCATCCCGGAGGAAACCCTTCATGACCGACCTGGTCATCCGCACGCTCGACGCGAGCAGTGCACACCTGTTCGACACCATGCCCGACCTGCTCGCCTTCGCCGAGCGGCACCGGCAGAGCCGCTTCCGCCCCGAGTGGCAGCGCATCGCCCAGCGCGACGGCCGCACCGTCGCCCGAGCCGCCTGGTGGGCGCGGCCGGAAGACACCGAGCCGCTGCTGATCAACTGGTTCGACGTCGCCGAGGGCGAGGAGGCGGCCGGGGCCGAACTGCTGCGGACCGCGCCGTGGCACTGCGACGAACTCGAACTCGACCTGCCCACCGGCTGGCGCGACGACCCCCGGCTGCGGGCCGCCGCCGACACCCGCGCCGCCGCCGCGCGCTCGGCCGGCTACACACCCCTGGTGGAGCGCTTCCTCTACCGCTGGACCCCGCAGTGCGGCCTGCCCGAACGCCCCGGCCGCCTGGTCTTCGCCCCCGAGCCGGACGACGCCGTCTTCCACCACCTCCTGCGCCGCATCCACTCCGTCACCCTCGACGCCCACGCCCGCCGGGCCGTCGCCGAGGGCGGGGTGGAACAGGCCGCCCAGGAGGAGATGGACTTCTTCCACTGGATGCCCTCGCCCCGCTCCTGGTGGCAGATCGCCCGCACCCGCGACGGCGAGCCGGTCGGCATCCACATCCCCGGCCGCAACCCCTCCGGCCCCTGCGTCGGCTTCATCGGTGTCGTCCCCGAGCAGCGCGGCCACGGCTATGCCTACGACCTCCTCGCCGAGTGCACCCACCTCCTCGCCGCGCACGACGCCGAGTTCATCGCCGCCGCCACCGACCAGGGCAACTTCCCGATGGCGGCCCACTTCGCGACGGCCGGCTACCCGGTGGTGCGGGAGCGGGTGAACTTCTGGGCCGGCCGCGCGGGCAGCGCCGGGTGACGCGCTGACCGTGCGGTGACCGGCGGCGAAGCGGGGGAGGGGCATGGGGGTCCGACGCCGGCGCTCCGGCTGCCTCACCCCGCCCCGGGTTCGCCGTCGACGGCCTATCGCCCGAACCCTTCGTACTTTCCAGGGAGTTGGGGCTTCATGCCTCCCCGCGGGGAATTCCTCCCTTCGGGGTCAGGTGGCGGTCTTTCCCCGTCCGGGTCCCGGTGGCCAGCCGATAGTGGAGCGGCCACCGGGCCCGGGTCCGGCGGTGTTCTGGTGAACTGCGTGACCGGAGGGAAAACCATGCCCACCAGCGAGGCGAACAACCGTGTCGAACTCGTCTTCTCCCTGTTCGACGCCAACGGCAACGGCGTGCTCGACCCGGGGGACTTCGAGCTGATGGGCAGGCGGGTGGTGGAGGCCGTGCCCGAGGCCGACGACCGCGCGAAGAGCAGGATGCTCCAGGCGTTCCAGGGCTACTGGGACACCCTGCGCACCGAGCTGGACGCCGACGGCGACGGGCAGGTCAGCCCCGAGGAGTTCAACGCCATCGTGCTCGACCCCCAGCGGTTCGACGTCACCGTCGACGAGTTCGCCGAGGCGCTCGCCGCCCTGGGCGACCCGGACGGCGACGGCTATGTCGAACGCCCCCACTTCGTCGCCCTGATGACCGCCATCGGATTCCGGCGCCCCAACATCGAGGCCCTGTTCGACGCCTTCGAACCGGTCCACGGCGACCGCATCCCCGTGGTCACCTGGGCCGACGGCATCCGCGACTACTACCGTCCCGAGAAGTCCGGCATCCCCGGCGACCACCTCGTCACGGACGTCGCCCGGTGACCGGCGCCCAGGACGCCCCCGTCGTCGGGCTGGCCGTGGGCCGGGGCACGGGACCCGAACTCGCGGACGTCTTCGAGCGGGTGCTCGGCGCGCTGACCGCCGGCCACCCGCACGGCGTGACGATCGAGCGCTCCCCACGCCTCTACCACTCCTACGTCTCGCTGCGCGCCGAACGGGACATCGCCCGGATACGCGCGCTGACCGCCGAGGACGCCGACCACTACGAGCGGTTCTGCCGCACCCGCGCCGAGCGGGGCACCACGGCGGTGTTCCGCACCGCGATCAACGCCCAGTCCCTGTACCTCGTCCGCGAGCGGCTGCGCGCCGTCAAGGTGGACCTGCTCGGCACCCGCGGACGCTCCCTGCTGCTGGTGCGGGACCAGGCCCAGGGCTTCTACACGGGCGGGAACCGGCACACGCCCGGCGAGGTCACCCGCACCATGACCTTCAGCCGGGACACCACCGAGGCCGTCGTCGCCTACGCCCTGCGCCGGGCCCGGCAGGAGTGGCCGGACGGGCGGATCGGCCGCGTCGTGATGGCCTACAAGTTCCATCTGCTGGACGGCGCGCTCGACGCCTGGGTGAGCGCCCTCGCGGACCGGCTCGGCGTCGAGATCGGGCTGTTCCAGCCGGACACCGTCAACCGCGACCTGATCACCCACGGCCTGCCCGACCGCACCCTGCTGATCGCCGGGAACGAGTGGGCCGACATCATGCACACCGTGCTGCTGGACCGGTTCGACTCCGAGCGGCAGGAGAACCGCTGCACCGAGAACGTCTTCCTCGACCCCGCGCTGTCGGGGCTGACCGAGTACCAGACGGTGCACGGCTCCGCCGACGACCTCGCCGGACGGGACCTCGTCAACCCGGTGGCCACGATCCGCGCGGCGGCGCTCGTCGCGGAGCGGCACGCCGGACGCGCCGGCGCGGTGGCGGCCGTGGAGAAGGCCCTGCGGATCCTCGGCGGACAGGGCGTGTGCACCCCCGACCTCGGCGGACGGCACTCCACCAGCGCCGTGACCGACGCCCTGCTCGCCACCCTCGACGCGCCCGGGACCGGTGGCACACCGGCGGACGCCGCCCTGGTCGGCGGGTCGTGACCGGCGGGACGGAGGAGGGGACGGCCCTGGTCGTCGTGGACGTGCAGAACGACTTCTGCGCGAGCCCGACGGCCCTGGCCCGCTTCCCCGGCGACCCCGCCGTGCTGGAGGCGGCCGTCGCCGGCACCGTCCGGGCGGTGGCCGAGGCCCGCGCCCGGAACGTGGAGGTGGTCTTCGTACGCTTCACCGGCGACCCCGGACACCAGGGCCCCGCCTGGCGGCTGCGGGACCGCGCCCTCGGCAAACGGCCGAAGTGCCTGGAGGGCTCCTGGGGCGCCGACTTCCACGCGGTCTCCCCGGCGCCGGGCGAGCGCGTCTTCACCAAACGGGCCCGCTTCGACGCCTTCCTGGGCGACGGCTTCGAGGCCCACCTCACCGCCCGGGGCACCAGACACCTGGTCCTCGCCGGGTTGTTCGCGGACGTGTGCGTGGACACCACCGCCCGCACCGCGTTCCAGAAGGGCTTCCACGTCACCGTCCTGACGGACTGCACCACCGCCCTGCACCTGCCGTACGACGCCGTCCTGCGGTTCATGCGCGTGGTGTACGGCGCCCGGACCACCACCGTGGAGGATCCCGCGGCCTGGACCGCGCCCGCGGACCGGAACGAGGAGGAACCGTGCCTGCGGCCGTCGGGCTGACGGGCGGGGTGGCCCACGGAGTGGGGCGCACCGCCCTGCTGGTGGCCGCGGCCCGCGCCATCGAGACCCACCGCCCCGACGCCCTGGCCCGGGACCCGCTCGCCGAGCACTTCGTGCGCGCGGCCCCGGTCTCGGCCGGCTGGCCGGTCCGCCCGGGACAGGTGCCCGGCGGGGAGGCCGACCCGCTGTGGGGCCGGCTGGGGCGGTACTTCGCCCTGCGCACCCGGGTTCTGGACGATCACCTGCTCCGCTCGGCGCACCTGGGCGTCCGCCAGGTGGTGCTGCTGGGCGCGGGCCTGGACTCCCGGGCGTACCGGCTCGACTGGCCGCCGGGGTGCGCGGTGTACGAGGTGGACACCGCCGAGGTGCTGGCGTTCAAGCAGTCGGTGCTCGACCGCGTCCGGGCGGTCCCGCTGGCCGACCGCCGCCCGCTCGCGGCCGACCTGCGGCATGAGTGGACCGGGGCACTGCGGGACGCGGGCTTCGACCCCGGCGCGCCCACCGCCTGGCTCGCCGAGGGGCTGCTGCTCTACCTGCCCGCGGCGGCCGAGCGGCGCCTCGTCGCCACGGTCGACCGGTTCAGCGCCGCGGGCAGCACCCTGGCCTACGAGATCAAGACGATCGCGGAGTCACCGGAGGTGCGGTCCAGCCCCGTCTACGCCGACGCGCGCCGGCGACTCGGCATAGACCTGCTCGCCCTCTTCGACGGCGAGCCGCGCCCCGACTCGGCGGGCGAACTCGCGGACCGGGGCTGGACGGTGACCGTCCGCACCCCCTACGAGTTCACCCGCCGCCACGGCCGCGGCCCGCTGCCGGAACCCCATGACGCCCTGGCCGCCAACCGCTGGGTCTTCGCGGCCGCCTCCCGCGCCGGCGAGAGCTGCGCCGGCGCACCGGGCAGACGAGAACCGTCGGACAGGTCCTCGCCAGGGTCCTTCGTCAACCCCCGGCGCCCGTCAGACGGGCCTCCGCGGTCGTCAGGACCTCGGTGACCCGGAGGCCGAAGGCCGCGTCGCAGGGGTGCGGGCGGCCCGTGGCGGCGGCGGTCAGGAGGGCGTCGGCGGCCCGGGTGAGCGCGGTGGTCGCGTCCTCCGTGCCGGGCGGCAGGGCGGTGACCCCGGCCTCGCCGCGCAGTTCCACCTCGGCCCCGGCCGCCGCGGGCGGGGCCGTCAGGCTCAGGGTGAGGGTGCTGGACGCCCCGGCGGCGTGGTCGAGGACCACGTGCACGGTGTCGCCCTGACCCTGCCCGGCGGCCACCACCCGGGTGACATCGCCGAGGACCGGCAGCAGCACCGACAGCGCGTGCGGGCCCACGTCCCACAGCGCGCCCTTCTCCCGGCGCCACGGCGAGGCCGCGAACGGGCTGTCGGTGGTGAACACCGCGCCCAGCCACTGGGCCCGCGCCGTGAACCAGCCCGCGACCGCGGCCTGTTCCTCGATCCAGGCCTCCGGCTCCTTCTGGAACCGCGTGGTGAAGAACACCACCGACGCCACCCGGGCGCGCTCCGCGGCCTCCGCCACCGCCCGCGCGTCGGCGACCGTGAGCGCGAGCGGCTTGTCCAGCAGCAGATGCCGTCCGGCCCGCGCCGCGCGCACCGCCAACGGGGCCTGCACGGACGGCGGCAGGGCGACGGCGACCGCGTCCACATCGGCGAGCAGCGCGTCCACCTCGTCGTACGCCGTGACGTCGTACCGCCGCGCGAGCGCGCCGGCCGCCTCCGGTCTGCGGCCCCACACCCCGGCGAACTCCAGGCCGGGGTGCCCGGCGAGGGCGGGGGCGTACGCCGCCCGGGCCCACGGGCCCGTTCCCAGCAGTCCGATGCGCATATGACGTTCCTTTCGGCGGGCCGTGGCCCGCGTTCTCAAGAACCCGTGAACTGTTCGTCGTCCAGGAGCCCGTCGTCCGGACTCCCGCTGCCCGCGAGCCAGTCGGCGATGGTGGCGGCGATCGGCTGCCCGGTGTCCATCTCCACGAATCCGAACTGACCGGACTGGTTGCACTCCAGGAACCACCAGACGCCGTCGGCGTCCTCCGCGAAGTCGAAGGCACCATAGGCCAGTTCGGCACCGCGCAGATACCGCAGCACCCCCTCGGCGACCGGAGCGGGCACCTTCGCCGGGGCCCATGGGGCGACCGACGGGGCGAACCGGACGTCCACGTCGTCCGGATGGGCGTCCGGGGCGACCGGCTTGCGGGCCGCCAGCAGGGTGCCGCCGACGGCGGTCAGCCGGATGTCGGCCCGCTTGGGCACGCGTCGTTGCAGCAGCGTCGGCCCGTAGGCCACCGCCGTGAAGTCCGTGTCCGGCGCGACCCGGCTGGTCGGCACCGCCCGGGGCGGCTCCTGCGGATGCGCCCCGGAGACCGGCTTGACCACCAGGTCCGGATGGCGCCCCGCGAACTCCCGCGCCGCCCCCGGGAGCGTGGTGATCAGCGTCTCCGGCACCGGCAGTCCCGCGCGTTGCGCGAGGTGCAACTGCCAGGGCTTGTACCGGGCGCGCCGGGCGGCGTCCGGATGGTTCATCCAGCGCGCGCCGGTACAGCGGAGCATGCCGTACAGCGCCTGCGCGGACTCCTCGGTCAGCCAGGCGGACGGCTGGGCGGCACGGGCCGCCGCGGTCCCGGGCCTGCGCAGCCAGACGGAGCGCAGACCGTCCATGTCCACGAGGCGCCCGCCCACGGACAGCTGCCCGTGGCGGGCGCCCCGCCCGTACTCGCCCGACAGCGCCACCCCGTTCGTCAGATCGGCGGGATCGAGCCGGACGACGGGCACGCCGGCCTCGCCGAGCCGGAGGACCACCATGTCCGCCGTCACGTCCTCTTCACTGGTCAGGATGAGCACGGTCATCGTCTGCGGGTCCGCGGCTCAGTCGTCGAAGTGCGTCTTGGAACCGGCGGTCGAGGTCGTGGTTCCCAGCGCGCGCAAGGTCGCGTGATCGGTCGCGGCGATCCGCCCGTCCGGGAGGACGTTCAACTGCAGTCCGGAGTCGTACGCGTACGGAACGGTGACTTCCAACTGCACAGCCGGGCGCGCGTAGTTGAGCGTGAACGGTTGCATGGTCTCTCCCTGGTTCGGCTTTCACGTCCTTATACGAATCGAACGGGTGAATGGTTTCCTTACGCTGCGTGACGGTGCCACGGAGGGAGGCGTTCCACCGGTCCGGTGTGCGCCGGTGTTCACGCCGTGAGCGCCTCGCGCGCCACCGTCAGCGCTTGCTCCGCGTATCCGCGTCCGAACAGCACCGCGTGCACCAGGAGCGGGAACAACTGGTGTACCCCGACGCGGGCGCGCCAGCCGTCGGCGAGCGGCGCCGCCTCCTCGTAGCCCGCCAGGACGCGGTCCAGATGGGGGCAGCCGAAGAGCTGAAGCATCGCCAGATCGGTCTCCCGGTGCCCGCCGTGCGCGGCCGGGTCGATGAGCCGTACCGCGCCGTCCGCGCCCCACAGCACATTGCCGCTCCACAGGTCGCCGTGCAGCCGGGCGGGCGGCTCGGCGGGACCGGCCAGCTCGGGCAGCCGGGCGCAGAGCCGCTCGAACACCGCCGCCTCGCCCGGTCGCAGCGTGCCCCGCTCGACCGCGCCGCGCACATACGGCAGCACGCGCCGTTCGGCGTACCAGCCGCTCCACTCGGCGCCGGGGGCGTTGCGCATGGGGGCGAGCCCGATGTACGCGTCCTCGGGGCCCCCGGGCGGCGCCGCCCCGAAGCAGGGTGCGCCCGCCGCGTGCAGGGCGGCCAGCGCCTGACCGAAACGGAACGCCGCCTCCGGGTCGGGCCGGCCGGTCGCCACCCGCTCGGTCACCAGCCAGCGCTCGTCGCAGCCGAGCACCGCGGGCAGCCGTACGGCTCCCGCCGCGGCCAGCCAGCGCAACCCCGCCGCCTCGGCGCGCACCGCCCCGGGGATGTCGGCGCGCTTGACCATCACCGGTGTGCCGTCGTCCAGCCGCACCTCGACGGGCGAGGCGGACACCGCATACGTGCCGCTGACCGCGCGCCCGGTGAGCCGGGCCGCGACCTGTCCAGGATCCTCGTCTCGCGTGACCACGGCTTCAGAGTACGGCTCGCAACACCAGGCCAGGAGAGGGTACTTCGACCGTTGATACGACACTTTTCGGCCGATCGGCGGCGGCCGCCGGCCCGCCCGGGCGCGCTCCGGCGGCACGAGTGCGCCGAAGGGTCACACGAGGCGCGGCCCGTACCGTCAGTCGCCGGCCGGCCGCCGGCGCGGGGTCAGGCCCACCGGGTTGCCGGGCGGCAGCAGACCCGAGTTCTCCACCGCGTCGGCCAGCGGATCCAGCAGGGCGGCCAGGCGCGCGGTGCGGTCCGGGCCGAGCACGGCCCACGGGCCCTCGGCCGCCGCGTCGGTCAGCGCCTCGACCTCCGCGCGCGCCGTCGCCCCGGCCGCGGTGAGCGAACCGTCCGCCGCGAGCAGCCCCCGGGCGCGCAGCCGGTCCCCGCCCGCCGCCCAGTCGGCCTGCTCCCACCTGCGCGTCTCCCGCAGGAAGGCCCCGTCCGACTCGCCGGCGGCCGCCTTGAGCAGCATCGCCTCGACCGGCCCGAGCCGCCGGCTCACCAGCGCCGCGACGTGCCCGTCGCCCCGGTGCTCGCGCAGGGTCGTCACCGCCTGCCACAGCCGGGCCGTGGGCCGCTCCGGGCGCTCCAGCGCCTGGTTGGCGGCGGCCAGCACCCGGCCGGAGGTGTCCGCGGCCGACGCGGCCGCCCAGGCGAGGTCGGCGGCCTCCGCGAACCGGGCGGAGCCGGTGACGTCCGCCCCGAACAACTCGGTCATCGCCGCGTCCATGGCGTCCTCGCGGGCCGCCAGCACCTTCGCGGGCGCCGCGTACGTCCACGCGTCCGGCAGCGCCCGGGCCGCGCGGGCAGGGTGGAAGATGTAGAAAGCGCTGGTCACGACGGCGGGGGAGACCTCGCCGAGCGGGGCCGCGCGCAGCGCGAAGTAGCCCATCCAGAACCCGCGCATCCCGAGCGCGTCCGCCGCGCGGCGGGCCTGCGGCGCGAAGTACACCAGATCGTGCACCGGTTCGTAGCGCTGCCACAGGGCCCGCGCCGTTCCCTCCACCACTGCCGCCTCCCGCCGCGTGTCGTGCCGTCCGGCACCAGAGTGCGCTATGACGGCTGTCATAACAAGAGGGGGTGGCGGATTTCCCGTGGCGGTGGCGACGGGGCCGGACGAGGGGCCGCGGGGCGGGCGCACTGGGGCAGACGGGTGGCCGGGTGACCCGGCTGGGCGGCCCGGATGGTGGGAGCCGGTGCCCTCACTGACGGTGGTTCATGTCGAGACCGGGTCCATCGAGCTGATGAGGTATCCGCTGCCCGGCCCCGGCGGAAGGACAACACGATGCGTTCTGCCCGTACCCTCCTGGCCACGGCAGCCGCCGCGGCCGCCCTCGCCTTCGCCACGCCCGGCGCCGCGTTCGCGGTCCCGGCGGGGCACGACTCGGGCGGTGGGGACTCCTCCTCGCACAGCAGTGACTCCGGCGGCGACCGCGGCAAGGGTTCCGACCGGGAACAAGACAACGGCAGCGGCGGCGGTGACGAGCGCGGACACGACCGGCCCCGCGGCGGAATGCACACGGGTGGCGGAGCGCTCGCCACCGTGCTGCGCGGCGACAGCTGGGCCTCCGGCACCGGCGAGAGCAAGTTCAACCCCGAGACCTACCGGGAGGACAAGGGCGGCGACGAGGGCGGCAGCGGCGGCCGCGGCAAGGGCGGCGGCGGCGACGACGAGGGCGGCAGCGGCGGCCGGGGCAAGGGCGGCGGCGACGACGAGGGCGGCAGCGGCGGTCGCGGCAAGGGCGGCGGCGACGAGGGCGGCGACGACTGGGGCGGCGGCTCCGACGGCGGCCGCGACAAGCCGCGCGGCGGCATGCACACCGGCGGTGGTGCCCTCGCCGATCCCGGTGTCACCACGGGCGGCCTGGCGGTGCTCGGCGTGGCCGCGGCGGGCGTGTACGCGCTGCGCCGCAAGCAGGCAGGCCGGCCGGCCTCCTGACCACCCGCCCGCCCCGCAGGACGCGGACGCCGCCGGCCCCGAGGAGTGCCGGCGGCCCGTGCGGGGCGGGACCCGGGTGCCGGGCGCCCGCGCAGGCCGCCCGGTGCGCTTCGACGCCGTACCCGCCGTGGGCCCCGTGTCCCGGCCCCGCCGGCCGTCCGCCGCCCCGGCGCCCGGCCCGGCTCCGATCCCCGTGCTGCCCTGCCCGAGTTGAGGTGGTGTCCGATGGCGGCAGAACCGTCCTCCTCCCCGTCCGGCGAACCGGCGCCGGACCCGGGAGCCGCCGGCCGCGGTGGGCGGCTGGTGCTGTGGGGGGTGGCGATCCTCTTCCTGGCCGTCAGCGTGTTCGGCGGCCATCACGGGACGCTCCCCGCGCCGCGGGCGACCCCGGCCTCGGGCGCCAGCTCCGCCGGTCAGGCCGACCCCCGGGTCGGCTCCGCGCTGCCCCGCTCCGCGCCGACCCGCCTGCTCATCCCGAAGATCGGGGTCGACGCCCCCTTCACCCGGCTGTCGCTCGCCGCCACGGGCCAGCTGGAACCGCCGCCCGCCGCCGACACCAATCTCGTCGGCTGGTACGCCAAGGGCGCGGCCCCCGGGGAGAAGGGCACGGCGATCATCGCCGGACACGTGGACACCAAGATCTCCGCGGCCGTCTTCGTCGATCTCGACCGGCTGACGACCGGCGACCGGTTCTCCGTGGAGCGCGCCGACGGACGGACCGCGAACTTCGTGGTGGACAGCGCCGAGACCTTCGCCAAGGACGACTTCCCGAGCGAACGCGTCTACGCCGACGCCGCGCGCCCCGAGGCCCGCCTCATCACCTGCGCGGGCGACTACGACCACACGGCGAAGGACTACACCGACAACCTCGTGGTCTTCGCCCACCTCGTGTGACCGGCGATCAGCCCCGCTCCGCCGCGAAGGCCCCGCCCGCGCCGAACACCCGCGCCGCGAACCGCTCGCCGATCCGGCGGTGCGCCGCGGCGTCCGGGTGCAGGCCGTCGGGCAGCGGCAGTTCGGCGAAGTCGGCCTCGCCGTACAGTTCGCGGCCGTCGAGGTGGAACAGGAGGCCGTCCTCGGCCGCCCGCTCGCGCACGATCCGGTCCAGCTCCGCCCGGACGACGGCGAGCGTCAGCTTCCCGGCCGCCGTCTCCGCCGGGTCCCCGGCCGCCCGGAACCCGAGCCGGCCCTCGCCGAGGGCGGCGAGGTCCCAGGCGGTGGGGCCGGGCGTGTCCTCGTGGATCGGGCACAGGATCGGCGAGACGACGAGCAGCGGGGTGTCTGGGTGCCCCTCGCGGATGGTGTCCAGGAAGCCGTGCACCGCCGGGCCGAAGGCGCGCAGCCGCATCAGGTCGGAGTTGACGACGTTGATGCCGAGCTTGACGCTGATCAGGTCGGCCGGGGTGTCGCGCAGCGCGCGGGCGGTGAACGGATCGAGCAGCGCGCTGCCGCCGAGGCCCAGGTTGACCAGCTCCGCGCCGCCGAGGGCGGCGGCGAGCGCCGGCCAGGTGGTGGTGGGGCTCGCGGCGTCGGAGCCGTGGCTGATCGAACTGCCGTGGTGCACCCAGACCCTGCGGCCCCGGTCCGGCACCGGCTCCACGGGTGCGTCGGTGCGCAGCGCGACCAGCTCGGTGGTCTCGGTGTGCGGCAGCCAGATCTCCACGTCCTTCGGCGTGTCCGGCAGCCCGGTGAAGCGCACGGTGGCGACCGGGCCCGGCGTGTGCTCGGTGTTCCCGGTGGCCAGGTCGATGGTGAGGGTGTCGCCGCCGTCGGCCCGGCCGCTGCCCGCCGGGCGGCCGTCGACCAGCAGGTCGTACACCCCGTCGGGGCGCGGGGGAGCGCCGACGTAGACCCGCTTGGTGGGCAGCGTGTCCAGCTCGATCGTGGTGGCGCGGGTGCGCAGCACCAGCCGCACGCCGGAGGGCTGGGCCTCCGCCAGGGCCAGCTGCGGGTCGGCGCACTGGGCGCGGGCCCTGGCCGGCAGCCGGTGCGGCAACAGCCCCCGCTCGGTGCGTTCCAGGTCGAGGGCGCCGCGTATCAGGTCGGCGGTGAGCGGGGTGGTGTGCATCATCCGGTCCTGCTTTTCCATGGGTTCGGGGGCGCGGCTCAACGAGCCGGCCAGTTGCGCAGCAGGGAGTCCAGCGCCTCCACGATCCGGGTCCAGGACTCCTGCGAGTCGGGCGCGCTGTGGCTGAAGCCGCCGGCCGCCTCCAGGCTGACGTAGCCGTGGAACACGCTGCCCAGCAGCCGCACCGCGTGGGTCTGGTCGGGTTCGGCCAGGTCGTAGCCGCGCAGGATCGCCCGCATCAGCTGGGCGTGCCGTACTCCCGCGCTCGCCGCGGCCGTCTCGTGGTCCAGCGGGTACCGGGCCGCCGTGTAGCGGCCGGGGTGGGCGAGGGCGTAGTCGCGGTAGACGTCGGCGAAGGCGACGAGCGCGTCCTTGCCGGCCCGTCCGGCGAGTGCCTCGGCGGCGCGGTCGGCCAGCTCCGCCAGGGCGAGCAGCGCGATCCGCGTCTTGAGGTCCTGGGAGCTCTTCAGGTGCGAGTACAGGCTCGCCGTCTTGACGTCGAACCGGCGGGCCAGCGCCGACACCGTCACCTGGTCGAAGCCCACCTCGTCGGCCAGCTCCGCGCCCGCGCGGACCAGTCGCTCGGTGGTCAGTCCGGCACGCACCATCAGCTTCCTCCCTGTTTCCGAAACAGATTATGCGTCTCCCTAAAGGCTTTAGGCAAATCCGGGCGCCGTCATGGAAAGCGCGAACGGCCGCCGACCGGAACTCCGGTCGGCGGCCGTCGGGTGCCGTGGGCCAGGCGTCAGACCGCCGTGGCCGGGTACGTCGGGTACTCCACGCCCGACACGTGCTGCACGACCCGGACCACCTGGCACGAGTAGCCGAATTCGTTGTCGTACCAGAGGTAGAGGATCGCGTTGTCGCCGTCGACCTTCAGCGCGCCGGCGTCCACGATCGAGGCGTGGCGCGAGCCGATGAAGTCGCTGGAGACCGCGTCCGGCGCCGTGGTGAAGTCGATCTGGCGCTTGAGCGGCGAGGTCAGCGACACCTCGCGCAGGTAGTCGTGGACCTCCTCGCGGGTGGTCTCGCGGGCCAGCTGGAGGTTGAGGATCGCGATGGAGACGTCCGGCACCGGGACGCGGATGGAGCTGCCGGAGATCTTCGCCTTGAGGTCGGGCAGCGCCTTCGCCACGGCGGAGGCGGCACCGGTCTCGGTGATCACCATGTTGAGCGGCGCGGAGCGGCCACGGCGCTCGGCCTTGTGGTAATTGTCCAGCAGGTTCTGGTCGTTGGTAAACGAGTGGACCGTCTCCACGTGGCCGCGCAGCACGCCGTACTCGTCGTCCATGGCCTTCAGCGGCGGGACGATCGCGTTGGTGGTGCAGGAGGCGCAGGACAGGATCTGCTCGTCCGGCTTGATCGTGTCGTGGTTGACGCCGTGCACGATGTTCGGGACGTCGCCCTTGCCGGGCGCGGTCAGCACGACCTTGTCGATGCCGGGGCGCAGGTGCTTGGACAGGCCCTCGCGGTCGCGCCACTTGCCCGTGTTGTCGATGAGGATGGCGTCCCGGATGCCGTACCGCGTGTAGTCCACGGACGACGGGTCGTCGGCGTAGATCACCTTGATGGCATTGCCGTTGGCGACGATCGTGCTGCTGTCCTCGTCCACCGTGATGGTGCCCTGGAACTGGCCGTGGATGGAGTCGCGGCGCAGCAGCGAGGCGCGCTTGACGATGTCCTGGGCGCCGCCGCCGCGCACCACGATGGCCCGCAGGCGCAGCCCGTTGCCGGAGCCGGCCTTCTCGATCAGCAGACGGGCGACGAGCCGGCCGATGCGGCCGAAGCCGTAGAGCACGACATCGCGCGGCTCGCGCCGGTCGATCTTGTTGGCGCCGGTGGCCCCGGCGACCGCCTCGGCGGTGAACTCCTCGACGCTCAGGCCGCGTTCGTCGGCCTTGTACATCGTGGCGAGCATGCCCAGATCGATCTGGGAGGGGCCGAGGTCCAGGGTGGTCAGGGCCTTCAGGAAGGGCATGGTCTCGGTGACGGACAGCTCCGCGCCGGCTATCTGCCGGGCGAAGCGGTGCGTCTTGAGGATGCTGACCACCGACTTGTTCACCAGGGAGCGGCTGTGCAGCAGGACGGTGACGTCCCGCTCGCGGTGCAGCTTCCCGATGAGCGGGATCATCGACTCCGCGATCTCCTCGCGGTTCTTCCAGTTGGTGAACGAGTCGTCGTTGACAGTCACAACATCTATCTTTCGAGCTAGGCAGCGCTCATATGGTAACCACACCCTACTGGGAGCCCCGGACGAGCCCGCACGGGGGTGCCCGAAGCGGTGACGACCTGCGGGTGTAAGGGATTTACACCCATTGCTTGCCCAATTCCTGATTCAGGGTGGAAGTGCGTAAGAAACCCGAGTCGTGAATTGCACGTCTTACCCGGCGTGCCCAAGGTCAGCAGAGTGAGCACCTCCTCCGTCCCCCGGCCCGAACCGGCCGTTCCGCCCCGCCCCGCCGGCCCCTTCGACCTGCCCCGGATCGCCCGGCGCGGGACTCCCGAGGGGGCGGTGCCGGCCCTCGCCCTGTTCGCGGCCGTCCGGCTCACCGGCATCCTCGTGGTGATCGCGACCAACGCCCTGCGCGGGCGGCCGCTGCTGAGAACGCTGGCCCACTCCTGGGACTCGCGCTGGTACCTGCACATCGCCGCCGAGGGCTACGGCCACAAGATCTGGCTCACCTCGCAGGGCGCCGTCCAGACCGACTGGGCGTTCTTCCCCCTCTACCCGGCGCTGATCAGGGCGCTCGGCACCGTCCTGCCGCTCACCCCCGGCCAGGCGGCCCTGCTCGTCGCCTGGCTCGCGGCAGGGGTGGCCGCGTACGGCGTCTACGCCGTCGGCCACCTGCTCCACGGCCGGGGCGTCGCCACCGCGCTGGTCGGCCTGTGGGCCGTGATGCCGCACGCCGTCGAACTGACCATCGCCTACACCGAGTCGCTGTTCGCCGCGCTCGCCGTCTGGTCGCTGTACTGCGTGCTCAAGGGCCGCTGGCTGTGGGCCGGGACACTGGCCGCGCTCGCCGGCCTCGCCCGGCCCAGCGGTTTCGCGGTGGCCGGTGCCGTGGTGCTCGCCGCCGGGTACGAGGCGTGGCGCCGGCGCGGCCGGGTCCCCTGGCGCCTGTGGACCGGCGCCGTCCTCGCCCCGCTGGGCTTCCTCGGTTATGTGCTGTGGGTGGGCACCCAGGTAGGCGATCCGCTCGGCGGCTACTTCACGGTGCAGAGCGCCTGGGCCTCCCGCTTCGACTTCGGCGTCGGCTCGGCCCGCTTCGTCAAGGCGCTGCTGCTGCACGGCGGGGGTGTCGTCTACACCGTCGCCCTGTTCGTCGTCGCGGCCGGGGTGCTGCTGTTCGCGCTGCTGTGCCTGGACCGGGCCCCGCTGGTGCTGGTGGCCTTCGCCGGGATCCTGATCCTGCTCGTGGTGGCGAGCTCCGGCTCCTTCTCCTCCAAGCCGCGCTTCCTGCTGCCCGCCTTCCCCCTCCTCGTCCCCATGGCCCGCGCCCTCGCCCGGACCTGGCGGGTGCGCCCCGCCCAGGCGGTGCTCGTCTACGGCGCCCTCACCCTGGTGTCCCTGGCGTTCGGCGCCTATGTGACGGCGGTGGCGCACTCCCCGCTGTGAACCGGTGACCCGGTGACGCCGGTGTCTCGGTGACCCCGGTGAGGAGTCCGCAAGGAGCCGGTCGCGCCGGCGCCGCAGTGCGAAGGGCTCGAAACGGGGTAGTCGAGGGGACGCCCGAGGAAAGGACCGTCATGACGACCTACCTGATCAGCGTCCCCGGCACGTTCACCACCGGGATCGGGGCGGACACCCGCACCCGCCTGACCAGGGCACTGCGCCCCGCCGACCCGCACGGCACCAGGATGGGCAGCAGTGAGGACCTGGACGTGCTCAACGTCAACGAGGACAACACCTTCACCCTCCGGCTGTCCGTCGAGGCCGACACCGGCCCGCACGCCGAGGAGGAGGCCCGCCGGCTCGCGGACTCCGCGCTGCGCGGCGCCGGCCTGGACGAGAGCAGCGCACCGCTGGGCCCCGCGGTGATCACCGGTATCGACTCGGACGCCGGCTGAGGAGGTTCCGGGTGATCCCTCCGGCGCGCGCCGAGTTCGTGTGATTTAGGTAAAATCTAGGCGTTTGCCCGATATTCAAGGGAGGTGTCCGACGCGGGCACCTCCCGCCGGAAGTGAGCCGATGCCCCGCAAGCGCTCCACCGACGACGGCGACGAGCTGCTGGCCAGGCTCGGTTCGCTCACCGCCCAGGCGCGCGAGCGCGCGGAACTCCAGCGCACCCAGGTCGAGCTGGCCATCGCCCTCCAGCGGGGGATGCTGCCCCGGGACCTGCCGAGCGCCCCCGGACTGCACCTCGCGGTCCGGTACGCGCCCGCCTGCTACGGCCTCAACGTGGGCGGCGACTGGTACGACGCCTTCCCGCTGCCCGACGGGCGGATCGGGTTGTCCATCGGGGACGTGCAGGGACACAACATCGAGGCCGCCGCCTTCATGGGCCAGGTCCGCGCCGGGCTGCGCGCCCTCGCGTTCGCCACCGGGGAGCCGGGAGAACTGCTCGCCCGGACCAACGACCTGCTCCTCTCCCTCGGCAGCGAACTCTTCGCCACCTGCACCTTCGTGCGGGTCGACCCCGCCACGGGGGTGCTGGAGAGTGCGCGGGCCGGGCACATCCCCTTCGTGTGGGCCACGGCGGACGGCAAGTCCGGCGTCGTCGACGACGAGGGCGGGCCGCCGCTCGGCGTCCAGCGGGGCGTCGAGTACCCGGTGGCCCGGCACCGGCTGACCACCGGTGGGCTGTGCGTGCTGCTCACCGACGGTGTGGTGGAGGGGCCCTTGCTGGACGTCGAGGCCGGCCTCGACCAGGTGGTGCGCCTCGCGGGCATAGCCGCGGTCGCCGGTCTGGAGAGTCAGGCGCTGGCCGCCGCCGTGATCAAGGGCGCCGAAAGCGTGGGACACGAGGACGACGCCGCCGTGCTGGTCGTGGGTCTCGACGGGCCCGGACCGCGGCTGTAGCGGCGTCCCGGATTTCAGCCGGAGGGCCGGACGCCGCCCGCTCTCGCCTGGCCGACCCGCGCCGGGCGGTGTGAGATGGCTGCTGTGGTGGGTATCGCGGAACTGCGCCGGCCGGGCGGCTACGTCGTCCAGGTACTGGCCGTCGCGGCCTGCTACTACGGCGCCGGCCGGCTCGGGCTGCTGCGCGAGCTGTCCGTGGAGAGCGCCGTCGTCACCCCGATCTACCCGCCGACCGGCGTCGCCGTCGCCGCCCTGCTGATCCTCGGCATCGGCTGCTGGCCCGGCATCACGCTCGGCGCCCTCGGCATCATCCTGAGCCTCGCGCCGCCCGGTCCCGATCTGGTCGGCATCCTCTTCGGCAGCACCGCCGCCCCGGTGTGCGCGGCGATCCTGCTGCACCTGGCCCGCTTCCGCGTGGACCTCAGCCGCTTCCGCGACGGCCTCGCCCTGGTGTTCCTCGGCGCCCTGGGCGCCATGACGATCAGCGCGACCGTCGGCGTCGGCATGCTCGTCCTCACCGGAAAGCTGGCCACGCACGCGTTCTGGCCCGTGTGGCTCGCCTGGTGGGTGGGCGACGCGGTGGGGGTGCTGCTGGTCACCCCGCTGCTGCTGTTGCTGCGCGGGGTGCGGCTGCCCCCGTCCTTCGGACGGTGGAAGGAGGCGACCGCGCTCGCCCTCATCACCTGCGTGCTCGTCCCGGTGGCCGTCTACAGCTCGGTCAGCCTGCTGTTCCTGGTGTATCCGCTGATCATCTGGGCGGCTCTGCGCTTCCAGCTCGCGGGCAGCGTGCTGTGCGCGCTGTTCACGTCCGTGCTCGCCAGTCTCGCGGCCACGGAGGCCCGCGGGGCGTTCCACGGGCTGAGCGCCATCGAGGTCATGGCCAAGCTCCAGGCGTTCAACGGCGCGATGGCGCTCACCGCGCTGCTGATGTCCGCCCTGATCACCGAGCAGCGCAACACCCGGCGCTCGGTGGAGCTGGCCTGCCAGGAACTGGTGGAGGTGCTCGAACACCTGACGGCCGGGGACGTCCCCGTGCCCAGGCCGCCCCCCGGCGCCGACGGCGCGGGCGGCGCCGGCGGCGGCCGGTCACGGCGATGAGACGGCGGGGACGGTCACCGGTGCCCGGAGCCCTCCTCATGGGTGTCCGGCCGCGGGGCGTTGCGGCCCTTGGCGCTGCGCTCCGCGACATCGCGGGGGGTGGGGGTCGGCGTCGGCGAGTTTCCGGACTCCTCGGCGGCGTGCCGGCGTTCCTCCTCGTGCCGGCGGTTCACGTCCCGCGGGTCGGGTCGGTCGTGGCGGTGGTCATTGCGTTCGCTCATACGGCGCCGGGTACCCGCACCCCCGGCCGCCGCAACGTCCGCCGCCCGGCGTGTCGAACGGTCCGCCGAGGGCACTGGGAGACGATGGCCGGAGCCCGTCGGCGAGGGCGAGGGCCGGACCGGAGGGAAAGGGCGGCATGGAACAGCGGGTGACACCGCGCGCGGCGGACGCGGTAGGCGCGAAGGCGGCGACGGCCGACGTGACGGTGGCGAAAGCGGGCGGCCCGAGAGGTGAGGGCGCCGCCGCGACGGGCGTGAAAGGCGACGCCGGGGCCGGTGCCGTGACGGGCGCGCGGGGCGAGGCCGCCGGTGGCGCGCCCCGGGCGGGGCGCTCCGGTGACGGCCCCGGCGGCGGCGATGTCCGTCGCCGGGTGCCCCGTACCGACGTCCTCCTGCGCGACCCCCGGCTTGCCGCGGCCGTGGAGCGGCTCGGGCAGGCCGTGGTGAAGGCCGCCGTGCGCGAGGCGCAGCAGTGGGCCCGGGACGGGCGGGTGCCACCGGAACGGGTGCCGGAGACCGCGCTCGGCCTGCTGCCCGGCACCGCGAGCGGACTGCGGCCGGTGATCAACGCGACCGGAGTGCTGCTGCACACCAACCTCGGGCGGGCCCCGCTGTCGGACGCCGCCCGGCAGGCGGTGGCGGAGGCCGCCGGGCCCACCGACGTGGAACTCGACCTGACCACCGGAGTACGGGCCCGCCGGGGCCGCTCCGCCCTGGCCGCGCTGCGGGAGAGGGTGCCGGCCGCCGGGGACGCCCATGTCGTCAACAACGGCGCCGCCGCCCTCGTCCTGGCCGCCACCGCGCTCGCGGCCGGCAAGGAGATCGTCGTCAGCCGGGGTGAGATGGTGGAGATCGGTGACGGCTTCCGCCTGCCCGACCTGCTCGTCTCCACCGGCGCCCGGCTCCGCGAGGTGGGGACGACCAACCGTACGACCGCCGCCGACTACGCCGACGCCATCGGACCCGGCACCGGGTTCGTGCTGAAGGTGCACCCCTCCAACTTCCGCATCACCGGCTTCACCCGCTCGGCCGAGGTCGGCGAACTCGCCGGCCTCGGCGTCCCCGTGGTCGTGGACATCGGCTCCGGACTGCTCGCCCCCCATCCGGCGCTGCCCGAGGAACCCGACGCCGCCACCCAGCTGCGCGCGGGCGCCGCCCTCGTCACCGCGAGCGGCGACAAACTGCTCGGCGGCCCCCAGTGCGGACTGCTGCTCGGCGACCGGGACCTCGTGCGCGCCCTCGCCCGGCATCCGCTGGCTCGCGCCCTGCGCGTGGACAAGCTGACCCTGGCCGCGCTGGAGGCCACCCTGAGCGGACCGCCCACCCCGACCGCCCGCGCGCTCACCGCCGACCCCGCCGGACTGCGGGCCCGCGCCGACCGGCTCGCCGCCGAACTCGGCGCCCACGGCATCGACGTACGGGCCGTGGACAGCACCGCCACGGTCGGCGGGGGAGGAGCGCCCGGCGTCGAGCTGCCCAGCGTGGCGCTCTCCCTGCCCGAACCGTACGCCGCCGCGCTGCGCACCGGGCGGCTCCCGGTCGTCGGACGCCTGGAGGCCGGCCGCTGTCTGCTGGACCTGCGGGCGGTGCCGCCCGCCGACGACGAGCGGCTCGCCCGCGCCGTGCGCTCGGCGGGCACCGAGGGGAGGCGGGCGTGATGCGCGTCCTCGCCACCGCCGGCCATGTCGACCACGGCAAGTCCGCCCTGGTGAGGGCCCTGACCGGGATGGAGCCCGACCGGTACGAGGAGGAGCGCCGCCGGGGCCTCACCCTCGACCTGGGTTTCGTGTGGACACGGCTCGGACCGGACGGCGAACACCTCGCCTTCGTGGACGTGCCCGGGCACGAGCGGTTCGTGCCGACCATGCTCGCCGGGGCCGGACCCGTTCCCGCCGTGCTGTTCGTGGTCGCCGCCGACCAGGGCTGGCAGCCCCAGTCCCAGGAGCACCTGGCCGTCCTCGACGCGCTCGGCGTCCGGCACGCCGTCCTCGCGGTCACCCGCAGCGACCTCGCCGACCCCGAACCGGTGCGCGCGGACGCCGTGTCGCGCCTGGCCGAGACCTCCCTGGGCAAGGTCGCGTCGGTCGCGGTGAGTTCCGTCACCGGCGCCGGACTTGACGAACTGCGCGCCGAACTCGCCCGGATGGCGGCGGAGTTGCCCGACCCCGATCCCGAGGCCGACGTACGGCTCTGGCTGGACCGGGCGTTCACCGTGCGCGGCCACGGCACCGTGGTGACCGGCACGCTCGGCGCGGGCACCCTGCGCGTCGGCGACCGGCTGGTGACCGGCGACGGCTCGGCGGTGCTGCGGGTGCGCGGACTGCAGAGCCTGCACGAGAACCGCGAGTTTGTGGGCGGGGTCGCCCGCGTCGCGGTCAACGTGCACGGCCAGGGGGACGCGGCGCTGCGCCGGGGGCAGGTGCTGCTCACCCCGGACCGCTGGCTCACCACCGAGGTGATCGACGTCCGGGTGGGCGGCGAGCCGGTGGCCGAACTGCCCCGCCAGGCCACCCTGCACATCGGGACCGCCGCCGTCCCGGCGACCCTGCGCCCCGTCGGAGAGGACACCGCCCGGCTCACCCTCGGCCGGAGCCTGCCCCTGCGCATCGGCGACCGCGCGGTGCTGCGCGAGCCCGGCGGCGGCCGGGTCCCCAGCGGGGTCACCGTCCTCGACGTACGACCGCCCCGGCTCACCCGGCGCGGTGCGGGCCGCGCCCGCGCCGCCGAACTGGCCGCCCTGACCGGCCGGCCGGACGGCGCCGCCGAACTGCGCCGCCGCAAACTGATCCGCCGCGCCGACCTGATCGCGATGGGCGCCCCGGCCCCCGCCGCCCCCGTCACCGGCGACTGGCTGGCCGACGAGAAGTACTGGACCGAACTGCGCGCCCGGCTGGCCGCCGAGACCGAACGGCACGCCCACGCCCACCCCCTGGACCCCGGCCTGCCCACCGAGGCCGCCCGCCGGCTCCTCGGCCTGCCCGACCGGGCCCTCGTCGACGCGCTGGCCGAGGCGTCCCCCCGGCTCCGGGCCGACAACGGCCGGCTGTACGCCCCCGACACACCCGGCCTGCCCGCCCCCGTCCGCGCCGCCGTGGACGCCGTACGCCGCGACCTGGCCCGGACGCCGTTCCGCGCGCCCGAGGCCGGACGGCTCGACGAACTCGGCCTGAACCGCAGGACGCTGGCCGCCGCCGTCACCGCCGGGGCCCTGCTGCGCATCGCCGACGGCATCGTCCTGCTGCCCGGCGCGGACGCCGAGGCCGCGGCCGTACTGCGCACCCTGCCCCAGCCCTTCACCCTCAGCGAGGCCCGCCGCGCCCTCGACACCACCCGCCGGGTGGCCGTACCGCTGCTGGAGTTCCTGGACGCCCGGGGCCTCACGGAACGCGTCGACGACCAGCGCAGACGGTGCCGGACCGGGCCCGCGGCCGGTCGCGGCCGACCGGTCGCGGCGTTTGGCCGTGACGGCGATCGGTACAGGTAGGAGCGGAGGCGGACGGGAATCGAACCCGTTTTTTCACCCCATTGTGACCTGCGGCGATGCTGAAAACCGTGACAAATGAGCGACTTTCGATGTCGCTCGATGTCGCTGCATGCCGCACAGAGGCGTTCTGCTTGGCCATGGCCAAGCGGCAACGCTCGGGCCTCCCAGGTGCGGCCGCCCTTGAGTGCAGATGGCCGCACACGACAGAGCCCCCCGACCGCAATGCGATCGGGGGGCGGTCGACCGACCGCCACGCCTGGGGGGCAAAGGGCGGCCGGTCTGTCGATGGGGTTCCCCTACTGGGGTTGCCCCGTCTGTGGGCCCTAATCTGCAACCACCCGACCGGGTGATTCGCTGTCCAAGGGCTTGCCAAGACCGGAAGGTCTTGATCCAGAAATGTACGGTGGACGATACAGACAACTGAACATGATCACGAAACGGTGGGCGGGTGCCATCCGCTCCACCGCCCGACTGGGTGCTCCAACGCCGCCGGGCCGTCGGCGCACGCATCCGCGCCGTCCGCCTCCACGCGAACCTCACCCAAGAGCGGCTGGCAGAAGAAGCAGGGATGGACCGGCAGGCGATCAACCGGATCGAGCAAGGCCGCGCTAGCCCCCTCCTCGACAACCTGATCCGCATCGCCGACGCCCTCGACGTGCCCCTCGCCGACCTCGTTCGCTGAAGGCCCGGCCGGCCAGATCTTCCGGCCGAGCCCCCGAATGTGCCGTCAGGCCGCGGGCTGGCCGCTCCCTGAGCAGGTGGTTCCGTCCGGGCCCTGGTGGATCGTCGTGGGCTGGCCGGTCTCCGATCCGACGATGGCGCCGCAGGCCGGGCAACTGCCCTCAGTCAAGCCGGGGTCGAAGCGGCCGCCGGGGCGGGCGTGGGTGCATTCCATACCAGTACCTCCGTGATCGGTGGTGCGCTGATGTGGTGCGTGCTGTGCTGACCCGGCCGTGTCTGCCGGGGGTCTACAGGGGCCGGACGAAGTTCCGGCTGCCGCAGTGGAAGAAGACGGTGAGGCCGGCCTGCCGCGAACCCTCCGGGCGCGCGGCCCAGCGGTCGACTCGGGAGATCTCCGGGCACTCGGCGGCGCCGATCACCCCAGCCAGCCAGACATCTGCGGCATCACCAGGATGAGGGGCAGGAGACGTAAACGGGACACCCTCGACCGGGCTCTCCGCGTGGTCCAGCTTCTCGCCCTCGGCAAGCTGGTGCATGATCTGCCACCGCTCCTCCCGGCCGCCGCGGGTGATGGCGATCCCGAAGGGGTACTTCTTGATGCCGGCCTCCGCGAGCGTTTGGACGCGACCCACATCCGGCGTGTTCTTCACGGTGTCGAGCAGCCAGTTCTGGAACCGTTCCGGACGCATGTGGATCATTCCTTCTGTCGGCGGAGTGGGGTCCGTCAGTCTAGGGCTGGTGGGTCCCGCCGCCGGGACGGGGGCGCGCCGGCGGCGGGACCCTGCGGCCTCCCCTCCAGGGGGTCGGCGAGGCCGCGGCTCAGGGGTTACTTCACGGGGTACGTCTGCTGCGGGGCAGGTCGGCATGGGATGGGGCAGATGTAGACGGTGGCGCTCACGCTGGAACCGGTCTCGATGATGACCGGCTCCGGCTTGCCCTTAATCTCCTCGTTGCAGCGGGCGCAGATCATCGGCGTAGCTCCAGGGCCAGGGCGCGGAGACCGCGCTGGGTTTCGCAGAGGGTTTCGTCGTCCACGCACTGCTCGCAGGTCGCCCAGTGGGTCTTGTAGGCGGTGAGGGCGTAGGGCAGCGTGCAGGGGCGGCAGCTGCGGGGGAACCAGCGGCCGACGACGCCGTGGATCGCCTCATACCGCTGGCCGAGGTCCACCGCGGTGGCGCCTTCCAGCTGCACTCCGCACCAGACGCAGTGAGCACCCCGTACCTGCGGGGCCGTCAGCCGGGACGGTGCCGGAAGCTCCAGGTGGGCAAGCAACGCGGCAGTACTCGGTGGGCTGCTCACGGTGTCACTCGGCATCGGAAAGGGCCTCCACGACCAGCGCGTCTGTCTGACACAACTGACCGTAGAGGCCCCGGATCTGATGGTGGGGCAGGAATCCTGCCCCATGCCTTATGCCGCGAGCATCCCGAGCTTCACTGCCAGGACGGACGCCCGCTGCCGTCGTTCCGGCTGCCGTGACTCGGTCTCCTCCAGCACGATCCGGCGCGCGTACCCGTTGTACTGGATCGTCTCGGGCGCCGACTCCCACGCCTTATCCAGGGTGGCGAGCGCGGTGTCCGGCTGCCCGTCGAGTTGGTAGGCGCGGGCCTCTTCGATCCGGTGGCGTGCCCGCCGCGGCCGGGACTTGATGACGTGCTTGTCCGCGCGCGCGGCCTGTCGCACGGACTCCCCGCCCTGGTGAAGTTCGACCGCGACCGTGACGGCGTGGGCGCCCATGATGGCTCGCGAGAAGCTGGTGACGGGGTGGTAGTAGCTCGGGGGCAGCTTCTTCGCGGTCTTCTCCGCCTTGTCCCACCACCCCCACGCCTCTCCGGTCTCGCCCCGGCGTGCGGCCGTGTATCCGGCCTCGAACTGGAGGGCGCCAGCGATAGCGAGGACACGGTCTTCAGCGTCCGGTAGGTGCGGCTCCAGGTAGTGCAACGCTTGCAAGGTGACGGCGTCGGCGGCATCGAAGTGGGCGGGTCCGCTGTCGCGGTGGGCCTGCGCGGCCAGCCACGCGGCTACGCCAACAGCGTGCGGGTCGTCGCTGTCCTGCGCTGCGACCATGCCGCGCTCGGCAACCCGCCACAGCAGGGCCGGGTCTGGCTGGTAGGCGCAGAAGAACTGGCTGAGGCTGTACACCTCGGACAGGACCGCCTGCGCCGCGCGCCGCTCCGGGGCGGTGTCGGCCTGCCGTACCGCGAGCTGGGCGTCCCGGATCAGATCCGGCAGCAGGCTGCCGACGACTTCGCGGTGGTTGGGAGCGGAGTGGCGGGCCGCCCATGCGGCATCGAGTCGGTGGCGGAGGTGCAGCGTCGGAGGCGCCTCGCGGTCAGCGGCGAGCGGGAATGCGTCCACCGCTGATTTCACCGCGGCGAGCCGGGGGTGGCCGGGGCCGGTGAACAGGTCGACACTGAGCGTCTGGTCGCCGGTGAGGTCGGCGAGGTCTCGGACTCGGAGGAGTTCGGCGATGCGGAGGATGGTGGGCAACTTGGGTACCTGGATGACGCCGTTTTCCACCTGCTTCACCCACGATGGGCTCTTGCCGAGGAGGCCGGCGAGGACGGGCCGGCTCATGCCGCGGCGCTGGCGGTAGATCTGCATTCGTTGTCCGAATGCCATGGGGTCGGCGTACGGGTCGGGGGTAGCATCAGATGGCACGGTCTCGCCCCTCTCTGAACAGCTTCGTCACTGTCAGGGTATGGGGCGGGACCATTTTCGTGTCAGCGCTTTGCGTGCTTGAAGCGCGTAACCTGGGGTCATGTCCCCCGATCTTGTTGCCAGTCCTGGTGCTGTGCGGTCTGCTGCGGAGTTGAACGCGCAGATCCGTGCGCTGTGGTCGCATCCGGCGGTGCCTTTGACGCGGGAGCAGCGGGCGGAGTACGAGCGGCTGTGTGCCGAGCTCCGCCGGGTCGAGCGCGGCGGTGCTGCGGCGGCCGATCGCGCCCGGATGCTGCCTGCGGCCTAGCGGTACTGGCGGCGCTGCGGGTCCAGCGCCGGCGAGCCCTGCGCGGCCCCGGCCCCGTTGGTGGGCGCCGGGTCGGGGGCGCCGTTCTTCCGGCAGACCAGCGCATTCGGGTCCCAAGACGGCGCCTGGAGCGAGTACCCCTCCGGGCATGTCGGCCCCGCCGGGCCCGCCGGCCCCCGGTCGCCGGTGTCGCCCTTCGCGCCCTGCGGTCCCTGCGGTCCAGCCGGACCCGCGGGCCCCGCCGGGCCCGGAACCCCCTGTGCGCCCTGAGCGCCGGCCGGGCCCGTCGGCCCCACCGCCCCCGGCGAGCCCACCGCGCCCTGCCCACCCGGTTTCCCCGGCGCTCCGGACGGGCCCGGCGAGCCTGTCGCACCGGTCGGGCCGGGCGGCCCCGGGATCGGCACCGGCACCTGCGCTCGCGCCGGCAAGTTGTCCACGGCCTTCGTCGGGTCCGGCGCTACTGGGGTGGCGCCTTGGGATTTCACCTGCGCCCTGAGCGCGCGGACATCGCCCGCCAGCGTCGACACCGCGGTGCCGCGCCGGTCTGCCTCGGCCGCAAGCTGGTGGGCCATGTGGTCGCGGTCGATGAGAAGGTAGACGACTGCGATCGCCCCACCGGCGAACAGCAGGACCGCGACCGCCCACAGCAGACGCCGGGCCCGGTGGAGCGCGTTCTGCGCGCGGGTCACGGTGTCCCCCCAAGCTGCTCCACCAGCAGGCGTAGGCGCGCGTTCTCGGCTCGCTCGGCGGCCAGTTCGGCGCGCACCGTCGCGAGGTCGGCACGCAACTCCTTGCGCTCCTCCTGAAGTTCGTTCGTCAACGTGCTGAACCCTGTCACCGCGGTGCCCTCCCGGGCTGCCCTGTTCGCGCCCCTGCTGCCGTACATGGCCGCCGCCGCGGCCACTGGCCCGCCAATGAGTGCAGCGATGGCCGTGACCATGGCGGCGTCCATACCACCTCCCAAGGGGCGTGCGCGGGCAGAGTCAGGCGCCCGGCGCCGGGCGGGGGCTGCTGGTGGACGTGGCCTGCTCGATGCCGGGCGCGATCCCGGACGGCCGCCACACGGTGTGGTAGGCGACGCCTATCGCGATGGCGGCGGTGAGCATGCAGGTGACGATGGTTTTCCCGGTGAACTGGTCGTTGAAGTAGGCGGTGCCGAGGCCGTCGAGGACGGCGACGACCAGCATGAGGAGGCCCTTGACGGCGCTGGACCAGCGGGGCTGGTTGACGATCGCGATGACGGGCGGCAGGACGTAGCCGAGGCCTGCTGCCCAGAGTTCGGCGTTGGAGAGGGTCATGAGGGAGTCCTTCAGGTGGTGACGGTGAAGCCGTGCTTGGCGCCGAGCTTCGTGAGGGAGGTCTTGCCGGGGATGCCGTCGGCGGCCGACCCCGAGTAGCCGAGCGCGCGCTGCCAGCGCGCGTACGCGTTCACGGTGAGCGAGCCGAACGAGCCGTCCACGTACTGCGCGGCCAGCAGGCCCTCGGAGCGAAGCGCCTTCTCTACGACCAGCACCTCCGCCTTGTACGTGGTGTGGCCCTGCGGCGCGGACGGGTCCTTCCGGGCCGCCGCGACAACGTGCGCGAGCGACACCGCCGGCGTCGGGGCCGGCGGCTTCGGCGCCGTCGGGTTGGCCCACGCCTTCAGCGCGGCCTGGTCGGCGAAGTTCGCCACGTCCTGGTCGACGGGATTGGAGCTGTACTGGTGAAACAGCCACTTCGCCTTGATGCGGGGCTTGCCCGCGGTGACGTAGTCGGCGATCCATAGGCCGTCCCCGGCGTTGGAGTCGGTGTCTACGGTCGTCCACACGCTGCGGTCGCAGTACATGATGACGCGGTGCCCGGGCGCCTTGGCCTTCACGTGGGCGAGCCACGTCGTCTTGTAGGCGCGGGCCTGCTGGTTGGTGACGTTCTGCCCGTACCACTCCCAGTCCAGAGCGAGGACGTCGCCCGGCGCGAGCTTGATCTGGGACAGGAAGTAGTCGGCTTCGGCTGTCGCCGAGTTCGCGATGTGCGGGTAGTGGTAGAAGATCGTCACCAGCCCGGCAGTGCGGGCCGTGGCCCGCTGGCCGGTCCAATGCGGGTTCACGTACGACAGGCCCTCGGTGACCTTGATCCCGACGAACGAGAGGCCCGCGGTCGAGTAGTCGGTGGCCTGGTACGACGAGACGTCGATGCCCCGGCAGGTGGCCATGGTCAGACTCCGTTCTGGGTGAGCAGGCCGCGGATGCTCGTTGCGAGCTGCTCGGCGGTTACATCCGGCGCGGGCGTCGGGGTCGGGGTGGGCTGCGGCGGGATGACGGCGGGGAACGGCTTGCCGGTGATGGCCTGGTAGTCGGCGGCGAGCGCGTTCAGGTCGACGCCCTGGAGGAACGCCGGATGCGACAGGTGCTCGGGCCAGATGACGACCCAGGCCTCCTCCACCTTCCGGGACCAGAACCGATCGGTGAACGAGGTCTCCTGCGCCCAGGTGATGAACCGCTCGTCGCCGCCGAGCGCGCCCTTGCCGGGAGTGCCGTAGCCGCCGGTGATGACGGAGTGGCCGCCGTCGTCCGCCGACCGGGCGACGTAGTCCCACGGGCGTCCGGTGTTGAACTGGGTCATGTTGGCGTCCTGGACGACGATGCCCGTCCACACGTACCCGAAGATCGCGATCGCGGCCTTGACCTCTTCGGTGTTGGTCGGGTCGACGCGGGCGAACGCGAGCGCCTTCACGCCGTCGGGGCCGCCGTGCTTGACGAGGTACTCCAGCAGCGTCTGGATGTCCATGCCGCCGTCGGCCGAGGAGCCGGGCCCGTTGGTGGACTCGTCACCGCTGGGGTCGAAGTCGGAGTTCTGCGTCTTGTAGACGGCCCACACCTCGTCCTGCGACGGGTAGTTCTCGGCGCCGGCCACCGAGGTGACGAGTCTGCGAACGTTGGCCCACGTCACCGCGACGCAGTCCCCGGCCCGGTCGTTGCCGAGCATCTCCCAGCCGGTGGCACCGAGGTGGTCGATGGGCACCGGGTGGGTGGGTATCTGCCCGGTACGGATCCGGGAGAAGGGAATCGCGGCGGCGCGCTTCGGTGCGCGCCGGCCGTACTTGGGGGTGGTGCTCACGTGCCCTCCAGGGACAGTCAGACGTTGGTGATGACCTGCTCGTACTTCTGCGCGCCGACGGAGACGACCCCCGGCGCGCCGGCCAGCAGGCTGCGGAGGGCGGCCACGACATCCAAGTCCGCGACGACCTGGCTGTCCTGGTTGATCGCGCTAACCGTGACGGCGACGATGCCCTCGCCGCTCGTGTTGCGGCCGGTGACGATGTACTGCGCCATGTGTGTGCTCCTATGCGATGCGCTGGGCTTTGAGCCAGCTGTCGGTGTAGACGGTGGTGGCTGAGGCGGTGGAGACTGCCTGTGCCCAGGTCAGTCCCCATGTGCCGCCTGTCGGCCCGAAACGGGCTGTGCCGTACAGGTAGATGGATTCGGGGTTGCCGACATTGAGGCCGCCGAAAGTCCTGGGCGAGGCGATGTCCGTGTACTCGACGCGGACCGTGTAGCCCCAGGTGCTGACCGCGTTCTGCTGGGTGGCGTTTCCGCTGGTTCCGGAGATCACCGTGGTGCCGGTTCCGAAACCGCACCACTTGCCCTTCGTCCCCGAGGGGGTGCTGAAGGCGATGACCAGGTCGGCGGCGATGTCGGAGTCGTAGGCGAGCCAGCCGTCGAACACATACACCGAGTTGGCCTCGGCGGTGAACTGCAAGTGCGGGTCCAGCGTCTGCGTCGTCGTGGCAGACAGTGCCGTGTCAGCGGTCTTCCGGGCGACTTGCGGCTGCATGCTTCGCAGCAGGCTCGCGGTGAGCCGCTGACCGGCGACGAGATTCGGGTATGCCTCGGGCACGCTGGCTCCTTACAGGGCGAGGACGGTGGGGTGAGCGAGCGAGATCGCCTCGCCTGCGGGATGAGATTTCACGACGCCGTTGATGCTGCGGATCACCTGGAACAGCTGCGGGCTGACGATCCGGTAGTCGTCGTAGAGGATGCTCGGGTTGGTGTTCGTACTGGCCGGACCGGAGAAGGACCGCGTGCTGAGGAATCCTGTGCTGATCAGGTCGGTGTCCAGGACGGACACCGCCCAGGCGGCTGGTTCGGCGTCCGTCGCCAGCCAGATCTTGGCCTTCAGTGAGCTGCCCTTCACCTTGAACCGCAGCCGGTAGACGGTCCCCGCGACAAACGCGGTGGCGGGCATGGTGTAGCTGCCGAGGGTCGTCTCCACGGCGTTGACCCGTTTGACGATGGCAACGGCCACCTGGGCTGCCGTGGTGAACCGCACCTGCGCCATGTACAGGTTGCTGACGTTGATGAAGCGAGCGGTGAGACCGCCTACCAGGCTGTCGCCGGCCGGAAGCTGGTCGGTGGTGACGCTGACGTAGCAGTCGACATCGGCGATGGTCGTCGCGAAGTAGGAGTAGTGCGCGAGGTTCGCGGTCGGCAGGAGATGGGCTCCCGCGCTGCCGTTCACCGAGTAGTCGCTCGCGGTGCCGCCGGTCGTAGACCACGTGATGGTGCCGTTGGTACCCCAGCCGCCCGTGACGGTCCGCGTGAACGCGTCGGCGACGATGTCGCTGATGGAGGTGACGCGCATGACCTCCCCGCCAGCCTGGATGTCGACCGGGACATCGGCTGGGTCGGTGGTCCAGAGGATGTCGTAGGGGTCTGTGGGCTGCACGCTGAAAAGGGTGGTGGTCGGGGTGAGGGGACCGAGGATCTGTGAGCCGTCGGTGTCGATGCGCGCGGTGGTGTCGAGGATGCCGACGTACGAGTACGGGCTGGCCGGCTGGCAGTTGAAGGTGAGCTTGTGCTCGAAGTGGGTGAGCGTCTCGCTGACGCCGATGACGAGTTGGTCGATGGTGTCCGGCGGCAACCACGGTGGGGGGTTGGTGATTTGGATGCGGTCGCCGGGGCGCATGGCGAGGATCGCGCGCCGCATGTCCGGGCTGATCGACGGGTGCGCGAGGTTCACGGAGATGCTGGGGAAGCGGGCCTCGTCCACGGTGCCGAGGTGCACTCGCCACGCCGCCTGGTCTTGGAGCGTGCCCGAGTCCGTGGCCGCGAGGTTCAGCGTCGTGTCCTGCCCGTACTCGCCGACACCGGCCGGCGGGAGCTGGGTGCTGAGGGTGCCGGTGGTCTGCTCGTAGGTCGCGGTGACGCCACCGCAGGTGACGGTGATCTTGTTTTGGATGTAGCGGTCATCCTCAACCGGCGTCGGCACAGCAGCAAGCTGGGCGGACGGGTAGTCCAGGACGAGCGCCGGGTCCTGGTTGTAGAGGCTGGCGCGGGTGCGGTAGCCGAGGCCGAGCGCGCCCCGCGTCTCGTACAGCAGGCCACCGTCGGCGAGCGCGCACTCCTGCACCAGCGACAGCAGATTCGCCTTGCCCTGCGCGCCCATCGGCACGGTGTCGTCCAGGTCGCCGACCCACTCGCACGCGAGCCCGGCCTCCCCGCACAGCCGCTGTATTCGGCGGCCCGCGGTCTCGCCGATCGGGTTGAGACGCACCCCGAGCGCGCCGATGGCGGTGATCTGGCTTTCGACGGTGACGTGGCCGATGGCGACGCCGGGCAGGGTGGCGGTGCCGAGGAGGCCGACGGCGCTGCGGGACGCCGTGCCGAAGCTCAGCTTGGTGACGCGGGTCAGCTGGGTCACGAACTGGGTGTCGTTGGCGCTGTACACGCGGCCCGAGGTGACGTCCACCAGCCGGATCGCGCGGGTGATGTCCGCACCGGTCTCCTGCATCTCCACCGAGACGTACAGCAGGCGCCCGCGCACGTCGAGGGTGTGCGGGAGGATCGCCCCCAGGGCGGTGCCGTCCGACGCACACGACCGCAGCACCAGCGAGTTGCTGGCGTCGGTGGTGGAGTAGTACAGCTCCCAGAACTGCGGCGACCCGGCCGCGTAGTCCTGCTGGCTGATGGAGCAGAGCACCTTGCCGTCCGACAGGCCCGACGCCGGGATGTAGGCCAAGAACCGCACCTGCGTCGCGGTCGGGTCAGCGTAGGCGGCGACGCCGCCGGACAGGGTGGCCGCCGACAGGTCCGGCAGCGGATCGGACGCCGCGAACCCGCTGTACGACGCCAGGTTGGGCGTGCCAGTCCAGCTCATCGGCGAGCCCGACGTCAGCGCCGACGCCAGCGACGTGGACCCCGTGGCGTCCTCGCACGGCCAGTACGCCACCAGCCCCGACGGCTGCGGGTTCGTGATCGCGTTGTAGATGACGCTGTGCGCCGGCGCCGGGCCCTGCGCGAGGCGCTGGAGGATGCCGTTGGCGGAGACGTTGGTGTAGACGTCGGTGCCGGACGTGTCCCAGCCGGGCGCCCAGGAGGAGACCTCGCCCCAGATGCGGTACGACTTGCCGCCGACGCCGTCCGGGACGCTGATCCGGATGGGCGTGTTGCGGCCGATGGCGCCGTAGTACGGGCCCATCGGGTTCCTCGGCGAGAACCTGCCGTCCTGGTTCTTCAACTCCAGCGAGCAGGTTCCGGCCTCGGTCTGTGAGCCCTCGTCGCGGATGCCGCTGGTGATGCTGATGGTGCCGCTGTCGTCCCGGACCAGCGCATAGCTCGTGATGTCCACCCAGGCGCCGGACACGAGTAGTTCGACCGTGACCGGATCGCCAGTGGACGCCTCTCCGGACGCGCCGAGGGGACCGGCCGTGACGCCCATGCGTCGCTGCCAGCCCATCACCCGAGCTGCGAGACCACCTCCAGGCATCGGCTACTCGTCCCAGGTCACGAACGTCGTCATGTTGACCGCGGCCCCGAACGTGGCCCGGACGCGGAGGAACTTCCCGGCGGCGACGATGGGCCGCTCGTCGGGCATCCACTGGTAGTAGTAGTTGATGTCCGTCGCCCCGGCAGCGGGCGGCACCAAGTTGGTGTCGAACGTGCGGGTCGCGGTGACAGTGCCCTCGGCGGTCGCCGTGTAGCCGGTGCCAGTTGTGCTCAGAGTCATGAGGCTGGCCGGCGCGTTCGGGTCGAGCGGCTGGAGGCCGGTGGCCACGTGCGCGGTGACCGTGGCGGCCACATCGGTCTGGATCAACTCCACCTGACCGGCCGACGCAGGAACGGCGTCCAGGGTGAACCCCCAGCTGATCAGCTGGATCTGCCTCGTGCTCGGCAGCGCGATCTGAAGCATGGTCTTGATCGCCGTGCCCGTCGTCACCTTCTGCTGGGCCGCCGTGGTCGGCATCGGCCCGTTCCACACCTTGTAGCGATGCACTTGCGTTCCTCTCTATCGGCCGCGGGGCGGCGCGAAGGTGGCTTCGATGGAGCCGCGTGTCTTGACCGCCTTGCGCAGTTCGCTGACCAGGAACTCGGTGTACCGGCCGCTGTCGCCCGCCCGGATTTCCAAGATGATCCGCTGGGGTTCCGAACTGGACGGCGCGACCACGGGAGCGGTGGCCGCGCGGCGCGGGGCGTTGAGCATGGACGCCCACGGGGTCTGCACCATCCGCTGCGAGTCCGGGTTCGACCACACCCGCGATCCGGCGGGCAGGTCCAGCAGTTCGGGCCCCTGCTCGCCCACCCACGTCAGGTTCGAGCGCAGGCCACCATTCGCGGCGGCGCCGACGATGCCGCCCGCGGCCTTGCCCTTCAGCGCCTTGCTGATCAGCTTCTCCATGGACGCCGCGAGCTTGTCCATGGACTTCTGGAGCTTCGACTGCTGGTCGGCGAGCTTCTTCACCGCCGCGGTCTGGTCCTTGATCGCCGTCGCGTACACCGAGTCCGCCGTCGTCTTCCCAGCCGACCCAGCCGCCGACTCGATCTGCGACTGCATCGAGTTGATGGACGACACCTCGGACGCCGACGCCGTCAGCAGTGCGCCCGCGGTCTCCAGACCGCCACCGTCGATGCCGGCCTCGGCGACCTGCTGGATGACGGACTTGGAGAAGCCCCTCGATGCGAGCTGCTTGAGCGCATTGGCGAACGCGGTCACCTTGTCGCGGGACACGGACAGGCCGGTGCGGATGGTGCCGAGGGTGACGGTCCCGCCGTCGGCGCCCGACGCCGCCTTGGTGACGTTCGCGCTGCTGATCAGGTTGCTCTTGATCGAGTCAGACAGCTGACTCGCGGAGTCCTTCAACGAGTTGAGCTTGTCCTTCGCCGTCGCCAGGCTCGCGGTGACCTTCGTCAGCTGCTTCTCGTAGCCCAGCAGGGACTTGCCGACGCTGTTCAGGTGCTTGAGCAGGTTCGATTCGGTCTTCCCACTGAACGCGGCCTTGATCTTGCTCGCGGCATCGTTGAGGCTCGACACCAGGGAGTCCACGCTGTCCGGTGTGGCGAGACCGTGCTCGAACGGGGTCCTGTGGTATCCGGCCATCCGCCCGAACGAGCTGATGCCGAACGAGCCGCTGAGCTGCTTACGAGCGTCCTTCGCGCCCTGGCTGAGGCCACCGCCGGCCAAGTGCGCGACCGGCAGCCTGCCCTGGTTGATGGCGTCGAGCATGTGCACGCCGTACTTCTGGACGGCCGCCGCCTTGATCACGTACTCGGTGTTGGAGACTCGGGCCACCGCGCCCGAGCCCAGGAGGGCGAGGATGCTGTCCGAGGTGCCGCTCCCCGGGCCCTGGATGTACCCGCCGTCGGGGAAGTGCTGGACGTCGCCACCGTCCGCATACCGGGGAATCAGCCCGCCCGTGGCCGCTGAGGGCATGGGCTTGCTGCTCCACATGCTGCTGCCGCCGAGCCGGACCGTCTTGACGTAGGTGGTGGCGGTTCGGCCGTTCAGGGCGCGGATGGCTGCGGCGACGCTGGCGATGGTGCCGAGCGCGCCGCCCGCGGCAGCCGACACGGTGACCTTGCCGTTCTTCAGGTGCGTGACCTTGTACCCGAACGCCTCCAGCACCGACTCAGCGGTCTTGCTGAGCGTCGACAGCGTCACCGACTTCGAGCCGGGCGCCTTCCGCACGGCCGCGTTGAAGGCATTCAGGTCGGCGGTGGCCTGCTTGTCATCGACCTGGAGCTTCAGCTTCTTCGCCTCGGGCGCCTTCAGCAGGGTGTCCGCGAGCTTCTCGGCCTGCGACTTGGTGTCGCCCATCTGCTCGGCGACGGAGATCAGGGTCTTGCGGCCCTTCTCGTAGATCTTGTCGACCTGGTCCCAGCTGGCCTTCTCCTTCAGCTTCTTGTCGACCAGGTCTTCGGTCTTCGCGGCGAGCTGCGAGAGGACGTCGCGGTTCTTTCGGCCCGCCTCACTGCCGAGGCTGAGGGTGCGGCCGTTCTCCTTGATGGCCTTGGTGGCGTCGCTGATGGCCTGGTAGAAGGCCGTCTCCGCGTCGAACGCACCGCGGTGCACCTGGTTCAACGCCATGATGGACTGCTCAAGGCCCTGCGCGGACTGGTTCTCGGCGTCGAGTGCCTTCTGCGTTGATACGGCGGCGTCCCCGAACAGGCCCATGGACTTAGCGGTCAGCTCCTCCTGGAGCGACGACGACGCCAGCGCGGCCTTGTAGTCGTCCAACTCCCCGACGAGCTTCTTCGGGTCGCCGCCCTTCTTCGCGTAGGCGTCCTCGATCTTCGACAGGGCCGCCGCCGCAAGCTGCGCCTTGCCACCACTGACCAGACTCGCGAGCGACTTGTCGAGGGCGTCGATGTCCTCCTTGGCCATGTTCAGGCTGTTGGAGTGCGCCATGCCCAAGGTGAAGACCTTGTTCATGGTGTCGTTGAACGCGTCCATCCCGGACGACTTGCCGGCCACCCGGTCGACGTCGTAGGCGAGGTCGCCCAGGCCCTTGCCGAAGACCCTCAGGGCCTCGCCGGTGACCTGCCCGGTGGTGCCCAGCTTCCCGAGGGCGGTCGTCATTCGGTCGATGTCCGGCGGCGTCCGCTTCCCGACCTGCGACAGCGCCATCACGCCCGCGACCACAGCCGCGAGCCCGGCCGTGATCACCGCGGCCTTACCGAGCATGCTCAGCTCAGCGAACGCCGCCTTCAGCCCGGCAATGCCGCCGCCGGCCGCGACGAACGCCTGCTTCATGTACATGGCCTTGAGCGCTACCGACTCGAACACGCCCGCGAGCGCGGCGAGCCCCCGGCCGCTGGCCGACCACAGCATCTGGGCCGCGGCGGCTGCCTTCATCGCGGCGGACACGGCGACGGTGGCGGCGAGGAGCCCGCCGAGCGCGGCGACCGCGGCGGTGGTGGCGGACTTGTGCGCGAGCATGAGGCTGACGAACGACTGCAACGGCGGGATGAGCTTGTTCCCCAGCGTGATCATCAGCGCGTCGAACGACGCCTGGAGCGCCTTCATCTGGAACGCGAACGTCTTCTGCGTGCCAGCCCACGCGTCCCCGAACTTGTTGGCGCCCTCGGCCAGCGCCGGGTACTTCGACTCCAGGCGGTCCATCTGGCTGACGAGGACGTTGAGGCCCGCGCCGGCTTTCCGGCCGAACGCCTGGGTGATGATGTCGCCCTGCTCCTTGGACGAGATCCCGGCCTTCTTCATGTGGCCGACCAGGTCCTCCAGAGCGAGCTTCAGACCGCCCCGCTGCATGTCCTTCGAGAGGGTGTCCTGCTGGAGGCCCAGGCGCTGGAGCGCGTCGCCTGCGGTGGCCACCGGGTGGGCCAGGGCCATAACCGACATGCGGAGCTGGTTGCCGGCCAGCGAGCCGCGGATGTTGTTGTCGCCGAAGACTGCGAGGGCGGCGCCGACGTCGGTGATGGACAGGCCGAAGCCCTTGACGGTGGCGACCATGCCGCTGCTGAACGCGTTGGCGAGGTCCTGCATCTTCATGTCGCCGACGCCGACGGTGGCGTTGAGGACGCCCATCGCCTTGTCGAAGTTCTGCACGCCGGGGATGCTGGAGGCGACGGCCGCGGTCAGCGCGTTGGTGACGTCGACCAGGTCCGCGTGCCCGACTGTGGCGCCCTTCGCCGCGGTCTCGGTGAGCTTCAGCGCCTTGCTGCTGCTGATGCCCATGGACTCGAAGTTCGATTCCACGTGGTACAGCGACTCGGCGAGGCTGTCGGGGTCCTGTCCAACTTTGCCGGCGAGGTCGAGGACTCCCTGCTTCAACCCGGCGATCTTGTCCTGCGACACGCCGGCCTGCGTGTGAAGCTGCGCCATCGCAGCGTCGAACTTCGATGCCATCTTGACCGACTCGACGCCGATCGCGGCGAGCCCGGCACCGGCGATCAACGCGGTCTTGTGGAAGGCGGCCATGCCGCGGCCTGCCTTGCTGACTTCGGCGTTCACGCTGGCCATGGCCGGGCCAGTCATGTTCTTAGCCGTGATCAGGATCTCTACCACGTTGGTCATCTGGGTTCACCCCCATCGATTCGATCGTCAGCAGGCGCAGCGTTTCGGCAGGCTCGGCCAAGATCTCGCTGGGCAGTTTGTGCCAGCGGTCGCAGAGGCCGAGGATGAATCTCGCGTCGGTCAGCTCGCGAGGCTCGGTGACAACGGAGCCATCGGGATGGACTCCTCCGGGGCACTGCCGCCAGAGTTCGAGGGCTGCTCCAAAGGGGCGGCGACACCCGCGACCGCGTCCGTCCACCGGTCGATGATCAGGTTGATGAGCGACGGCTCTTCGTCTTCGAGGGACTCCATCGTCGGCGGGAGCGCGTTGCCGTCCTCGTCCTCGCGGTTCCAGGCCACCATGTGGGAGGCGACAAGGTCCGCCATCCGGTCGAAGCCGTCCCGGCCCGAGCCCTCTTCGCTGGTGCCCTGCATGGCGCGCATCTCGCCGATGGACACCGACCGCATCGTGATTTCGAGGCCCTCGTAGTCGCCGTCGGCGAAGCGGAGCTTGTACAGCTTGGGGTTCCTCTTGCAGCCCATCGCGGGCCTCCTCTCAGGGGGTCAGGACCAGACGGGGACGGTGCCGTCGGCGAGGACGCCGGGGACGGCCCAGGTGAGCTCACCCGAGTTGGAGCGGGTGAGCGGGTAGTCCGTATACAGCACCTCGTTGTTGAGGCTGACGCCGTTGACGGTCAGGGACGTGGTCCGCGCGACCGAGGTGGACGGCACGGTCTTGAAGACGTCGTGGCTCGCACCGGTCGCGGCGTTGAAGACGCCGTTCAGGGTGATGCTGAAATCCGCGAGCAACAGCAGCCGCTCGATCGCGGACTTGTTGACGCCGGTGATGTCCTGCGTCGCGCGCGGCGTCGCGAACTGGAGGTTCGTGACGTCGTTCTTGATGTCCTTCGGGGTGCCGGTGCTGTCGTCCACCGACAGCACGGACCACCCGAGACCGGAAGCCTTGGCCATGATCTATCCCTTCTGGTGTTCGTTGGCGAGCGCCTGCTGGTGCTCGGCGAAGTCCTCGACCCAGTCGGCCGCGCGGACGTGCTGCCGCGGAGCGGTGCCTCGCGGGTTACCGCGGTGGTCGCCGTCGCGGACGATGTACAGCTCCGGCCGTCCGGTCCGCTTCTGGTGTTTGGCCGCGTTGAAGCAGGGCTGTCCGGCCTCGAACGTGAACGCGGTCAGCCCGTCCGGGCGGCGTTCCTCGCGGTAGGCGCGGCCGGACCGCTTGCGGATGTAGTGGGCCTGCCGCTGGCCTAGCTCGGTGGCTTCGTCGATGACGGACTGCCAGCCGTTCAGGTAGTGCGCGCAGTCCACCTCCGCGCACGTCGCGTCCACCCAGTGGGTGCTCTTCGGCGCGACGATCGCGTACGTCTTGTACGCGGCGGCCGGCATCTGCGGTTCGATCCTGTGCATCAGAAGGTCACCGCCGACTCGTTCTTGACCACGACCACGCTGAAGCTCAGGTTGGTGAAGCCGCCGGTCGTCACGGTGACTGCGCGGAGGTACTGGCGGATCGTCGCGGTGGGTGCGGTGGCGATCCGCTCCGCCGCGGGCGCGGCGGTGATCTGGGTGAAGGTCAGCCCAGGCACGTCGGCGAAGGTCACGTTGTCGGCGCTGTCCTGGATCTTCACCGAGACGTCGGTGCCGGTGAAGGCGGTTACCTGCATGTACGCCTGGGCGCCGAAGCTGGTCGCCGCCACCGTGTCGATGCTCGCGCCCTGTGTGGCAGCCGTGTCGGTGCGGAGTCCGGCGGTGAGCTGGCGGCCCCAGCCGAGGCCGTAGCCGTTGGCCTGCGCCGACACGGCGAACGTGAACGCGCCGTCGTTGCCGCGGGTGCCGTCGTAGTTGATCTGTTTCGAGACCAGGCAGGCCGCCGGATCGCCGACGTTGGTGCCGCGGCAGTACGTGAGGATGACGTCGCTGGTCGGCAGCGCGGACAGCTTCTCGTGCGTGCCGGTGCCGGCGGCCACGTGGTTGAAGAAGGCGGTGAACTCGATCCGGCCGTCGCGGACGCCGCCCTGTCGTTCCATCGCGGACTTGTTGATCGCGGTGAAGTCCAGCGCTGCCGGGCCGCCGCCGACGTTGCCGAGCGCGCTGATGTCCCCGGAGGCGTCGAAGCCCGAGATGTAGAGGTTGTCGCCGAGGCCGCTGCTCTTGCTCATGCCGCCTGCTCCCAGAGGTCGTTGACGATGAGGGGGAGGGTGATCGTCATCACCCGGTACTCCGCGCCGGCCGTCGTGAGGTAGCCGGCGCGAGCGGACAGCGGGTCGCCGTAGATGCCCTGCAAGTCGACCTCGCGCACGATCTCGCCCAACGTGAAGTCGGCTGAGTAGGCGGCCATGAGCGCGTCGAGGGCGGTCATCAGGTTCGGGTCGATGGCGTCCTCGGGCTCCTGCACCATCGGCGTGTACAGGCGCACGCACAGGGCGAGCCGAGTGCTCGTCGCCGCGAGGCCGCTGCCGCCGCGCGCCGGCCCGATCTGCTCCACCCACACCGCCGCCGACAGCCCGTTCCCTGGCGAGGACTTGGGTTCGTGTCCGTTGACGGTGTCGAAGTAGCCGCTGGTGAGGACGTGAGTCTGGACGGTGTCGAGGATGGTGGTGATGTCGAGGGCCATGTCAGATCAGCCCCATCGCCTTGTAGCGGGCCAGGAGCTGCACGGCGATCTGCCGGGCCCGCTGGTCGACCAAGGGCTTTGTGCGCCTGAAAGTTGCGTAGCCGGGGAAACGGGTCACGGGGCTGTTGCGGCTGCCGACGCCTTCGAGCCAGGGCCCGTAGATGACGTTGCTGTCGGAGACGCGGTAGCCGTCTCCGGCGCGGCCGACGCTGATCTGCGACTCGTAGTAACCGGTCGGGTTCTTCAGGACGACGTGGAGACGCTGCCGGACCAGCTTCTCGCCTTCCTCGGCGATGCGGAGGCTGATCTCGTCGCGGTAGGCGTGCACGGCCTTCGCGGTGCGCCCGTCGAACATGGGGCCGCGCTTGGCGACGCGGACATCGAAGTCCATTCCGGGCACGTCAGATTCCCCTCGTGCGGGCCTTGCGGCCGTACTCGGTGTACGCCTGGTCGCGCAGGGCGTCGATCGAGACCCTGGACACCTCGGGGGCGCTCTTCCCGGACGACGAGGCGAGCCGGAACCAACCGGACCGCTCTTGCAGCAACGCCCAGATCGCTTCCGCCTTGACCAACTGGTGGATTAGGCCGGGCGGCTGCCACGCGTACACCGTGGCCCCGCTGGCGTGCGTGGCCGCGGTGGTGCCGAGGGCTCCGCGGGTCACGGTGAGCGCGCGCGGCGCATAGATGGCCGTGTTGGTGTGTGCGGCGAGGACGGTGCCGTCGTAGGCCCGCTCCACGACCAGCGTGTTCCCGGCGATGTCATCGACCCGGACGCGCTCGGAGTCCAGGAGCAGCACCTCGTCCACGGCGAAGGCGGTGCCGTCCGCCACGGTGAGGGTGGTGTCGCCCTTGCTGGCGGTGAGGGTGCCGGTCTGCCCGGTGCTGGCCTGCGCGCGCTCGGTGACGAGCATCCGCTCGGTGTCGATCCGGAGGATGCTGCCGACGCCGACGGCCGCCGAGGTGGCGCCGTCCACGGTGAGCGTCGTCTCCGAGCCGACGGCCGCCGTGGTCGCGCCGAGGGTGGTCTCGGTGTCGCGGTAGCCCCACAGGCCGGTGATGGTGATGTCCCGCTGGTACGTCTGGCCGCCGCCGTAGGCCGCGCTCGTGGACAGGATGATCTCGACCCGCGAGTAGGGCGGGCCGCTACGGTTCGGCTCCAGGTTGACGTCTTCCAGAGGGATGCTGATGCCACCGCTGGTGATGCTCACCAACGAGATCAGCTCGGAGTCGTCCAGGCGAAGCAGCCACGGCGTGTAGCCAGCGGACGGACGGCCGGGCCAGTCAAAGTACCGAGTGCCGAGGACGGGGTAGAAGCGGCGGTGACACAGGCCCTCGACGCCGCGCGAGGCGGCTTCGATAGCGTCGTCGATCTGGCGCCGGTTGCGTGCCGTGGTCTGCACGTCGAGCGCCCGCATGACGTCCTCGCGGGTCGCGTACCGGATGCCGTCCGGAGCCGTGTTGGTGTCGAGGATGCTGCCCATGTCACCTCCCTCCTTTGCGTCTCGTAGCGGTGTGGATCAGTCGGTGCGCTCGGGCCAGTGCCAGGTGCCGCCCGCGTGGTTGTCCTCGCTGAACGGCACGTCCTCGTTGAAGAACAGGCCAGTCGGGGTGAGGACAGCGAGAGAAGCGATCCATTCACCGTCCGTACCGTTCGGGCAGCCGTCCATCGGCTCGGCCGTGAGGTACTTGGGCACGGCCGTAACGATCGCGACCCGGCATTCCGAGGTGTACTCACGGCCGGGGGTGCCGTAGCTGACGTAGTGGACGGTGCGGCCCACGCTCGGTGTCACGCGTCGCCATCCTCAGCCGAGTGGTCCCCAGCCGTCTTCCGGCCACCGGTAGCCGTCCGACGGGCAGAAGAGCCCTCCTCCTCGCGGCTTCGGGTGGAGCGGCTCCCCGTCCCACGGGCACGAGACCGGTCCGGCTTCTCGCTCTGCTCGTCGCTCTGCGACGGCGTCTCGGAGGATGTCGAGGAGCTCGTACCAGCTGATACGCCCTCACCTTCTTCCGGCTCGATCGGTGTGACCTCGCTGGTCTCCGGGTCGACGGCGTGCCCTTCGATCGACGGGCCGCCGTGCACGGTCACCTTCGGCATGTCCTGCTCCTCCGGGGGCTGGGTCGCTTCGTTGACGCGGATGGCCGACCCGCACTGCGGGCACTTCGGCAGCCCCACCGCGTAGGTGGTGGTGCATTCGGCGCACTCCCAGGCCGCCATGTCAGGCCCCCATGGCGGGCAGCATCTCGGGGGCGCGCTGGGCCATCAGATCGCGGGTGTTCGCGAAGACCAGGCCGGCGCCGGTGCTGGTCAGCTTCACGTACTTGTAGCCGTCGTCGAGCGACGTGCCCTGCACCTCGACGGCCATGGCGTTCTGCGTCGCGGAGGCTGCGGTGACCACGGTCGCGGCGGCGGGCTGGGTGCGCTTCACCCACGCGTCGGTGCCGTCGCCGGTGTTCGTGTAGTACTCGGTGATGACGGCGAGGTTCTGCGCGCCGGTGCCCGAGGAGTCCTTGGCCTCCTGGAGCGTGTACGTGTCGCCGACGGCGCCGGCGAGGTAGCACTCGAAGAGCACGCCTCCCGCGTCCTGGAGGGAGATCCACTTGCCGTCCGCGGCAGGGGTGAAGTTCACGAGCCTGCCGAGCGCCTTCTGAGCCATGAGCTTGCCTTTCGTCTGGTGGTGGGGTTGGCGTTCGTCGGGCGGGTTACGCCAGCTCGATGAAGGGGCTGAGCTTGTTGGAGCTGCCGTTCTGCGGGGTGATCGCGGACTTCAGCCAGGGCTGGCCGTCGACGCGCTGGATGATGCGGAAGGTCGTCTGGTCGTTGCCGAAGCGGTAGTCCGTGGAGGAGTCCATGGACATCTGCTGCCGGTCACCGATCAGGTAGTAGCTGAGGTCCACGAACGACAGGTCGCCGCGGGTGCCGAGCGGGCTGGCCTTCTCGGTGATGATCAGCGGCCGACCGAAGATGCTCATGGGCATCGAGTCGGTGGCGTTGACGACGAACATGCTGTTACCGCCGGTGCCGACGGTGAGGGACATCTGGAGGAGCTGCGGGATCGCGTCCGGGGAGCAGATCCACACCGCGCGGCTCAGCGACGACGGAAGCATCTGCGCGTACATCGCGACGATGTCCGTGTACTTGATGGTGTTGGCGGTGCCGCGGCTGATGGCGACGGCGGCCTTGTTCGCGGCACCGCGGTAGCCCTTGGGCTCGCCGACACCCGACCCGGTCTGGAACGCCGCGTCCTCGGAGAACGCGATGGCCTTGGGCCACAGGGACTCCAGGAGCGCCGAGAACGAGACGATGGAGTCCTGGAGCAACTCGTTCGGCACCGCGCTCAGGCCGGTGAGCTTCTTCGCGTCGAGGACGATCCGGCCGAACTTCGGGTTGGAGTCCTGGAGCATCGCCGACTCTTCGCCCCAGTAGGCGACCATGCCGCCGAACACCGACCCCTGGTTGGTGGTCGAGTCGATCATCGGCATCGGCACCCTGGCGCTGTCCATCGGCACGACGGTGGCGCGCGGCCGGACGACGGAGTCCTCCAGCGCGATCTGCGCCAGGTTCGACCGCAGGGTCTCCGGGACGAGGAACCCGCCGTCGGACGGGCTGACGCTGGACGCGGCGTTGCGCAGCGCGGACAGCTTCTCCGCGTCGGGCCGGTTGTTCATGTGCCAGATGGTCTTGGCGTAGTCCATCGCGTTGTCGAAGACGCCGTCGAGGACCGCGCCGGACGCCGCCGAGTTGTGGGCGGTGGCCTGCCGGTGGGAGGTGAGCATGTTGCCGTCGCCGCGACGCGCCTGCGGGTCGAGGTCGAGGCGCTTGATGGCGCCGGCGGCGTCCTTGTTTTTGATGTCGGCGCCGTGCTCGCGGAGGAAGTCCGCGAACTGCTTCTGCGTCTCCTCGGCGACGAGCCGGTTGAGGTCGGTGCCCTCGCCCTGCTGCTTCTGGGCGTAGGCGTCGATGAACTCGGTCAGGGACTCCCGGCTGTTCGCGATCTCGCGGACCTTCGCCGGGTCGCTGAGCATCTCGGCAAGCTCGTCGGCATTGCGCGGGACGGTGTTGGTGGGGGTTGCCACAGGTGCCTCCTTCAGGCGTCCGTCGCCGCGCTGGACGACGTGTCGGGCTCGGTCAGGTTGGAGACGAGCGCCGACCAGTCGTCGGTGTCGTCGGGTATGAGGGCGGCGACCAGCGCCGTCCAGTCGTCTACGGGGTCGGCTGCTGCGGTGGGCTGGGCCTCGGTCTGGGAGGTGGGGACGCCCATCGGGTGGGAGACGCCGGGCAGGAGCGGCTCGGGCTCCGGTTCCGGCTCGGGCTCGGGAGCGGGCTGGCTGTAGTTGCCGCCCTGGCCGCCGCCGTCCGGGCCTTCAGCGACGAACTCCAGTTCGTTGTCGACGTACCAGAGGTACGGCTCGCCGGGCTCGGTGTCGTCGTCCGGGCTGTCGAAGATGATGCCGTAGGCGTTGCCGTTGACGACGGCGATGACGCCCTCGCTGTGGCCGGGCTCGTGCGGTGTGCCGGTCACGCGGACGCGGTCGCCCTCATCGAATTGCCGCATCACAGCCTTCACCTCGGCAGGACGCGTGCGCAGCGCTGCCAGCAGCTGCTCGCCGAACGCCTCGCCGAGGTTGAACGTCAGCGTCGGCTCGGTCTTCTGCGGCGGCCCCTGGTAGCCGTAGGCGGTGAGGTCGTAGCGGCGCCGCATCTCCGGCTCAGCCTCGTCCGGGTCGGGCTGCCCCTGCTTCTTCGGCGACGGCATGACCTCGTCGGCGAGACCAGCGTCCACGGCCTCCTGAGCCGTGTACCAGGTCTCCGCGCGCATGGTCGTACGCCAGTCGTCCCGGCTGCCGCCCGCGCGCTGCGAGTAGGCGTCGGCGATGTTGTCGCTGATCTTGTCGAGGAGGTCGGCTGTGTCGGCCATGTCCGCCGCGTTGCCGAAGCACATACCGGAGGCGTCGTGCACCATCAGCATCGACTGCGGCTGCATCACGACCCGGTCACCCGCCATCGCGATCACGCTGGCGATGCTGGCGGCGATCCCGTCGACCTGCACCGTGACGTTCGCCGGGTGGCTCCGGAGCGCGTTGGCGATGGCGATGCCCTCGAACACCGACCCACCAGGGCTGTTGACCCGGACCCGCATGCTCTGCGCCGTGATGCCCTTGAGATCGGCGATGAACTCGTCAGCCGTCGCGCCGAACCAGCCGCCGATCTCGTCGTACAGCATCACCTCGGCCTCGTCGGAGTCCGCAGCGTTGGTGATGCGGTACCAGGACCGGGCCTCGACACCGAGCTGCGCGCGCTGCTTCTCGGCCCGCTCACGCTGGTTGGCCTGGAAGGTGGCTGCCTTACCGGGCAGCTGGATGTTCATGAGCCCTCTCCCTTACGGCCGCGCTTCTCGACGTGCCCCCGGCAGGGGTTGCCGTACTGGGCGCCGACGCAGTCCTTGTAGCCGCCGCCGTCCGGGTAGTCCGCGTACGCCTCGGCCCGGTTGCGGTACGTCTTGCCGGCTACCTCGCGGCACGGGCCGCAGGTGTGGTCGTCGTCGTGCTCGACCGCCACCCACCGCTGTGCCGCCTCGAAGCCGTCGCTCAGCAGCCCGGTCACCGAGTCCTGCCAGTCGTCCGGCACCGGGGCCACCGCGGCGCGCGCGGCATCAGGCCGGCCGACGAACGGGATCTCCGGGAGGCCGACGGCGGACAGGGTGCCAGCGGGTTCGAACCCGGCGTTGACGAGGAGGCTGACTGCGTTGGCGCGCGCGGTGAGCTGCGTGGCCTCCTTCTCCACGTCCTCGGGGACCGGGTTGACGTAGTCGAACTCCAGACCCTCCGCCGTGCGCCCGAAGAGGGGCAGTAGCTGGTGGTTGAGCGCGTCCTTCATCGCTTCGAGGTCGGGGACGCACAGCCAGCGCGCGAACATGACCTCGCCGGCCTCGGCGTTGGCGCGGTTGACGTCATCGACGGCGCCGGTCATGGGCTTGGGGAATCCGAACGCCTCGCGGATGATTTCGCTGCCGATGCCGCGGAGTTCGGCGAACTGCATGTCGCGCTGGGAGAACTTGCGGTCGACCCACTGGCCCTTTTCGAGGATCGCGACCCTGTGGGCGTTGGCGATGCCCTTGTGCTGCTCGTTCCACCGGTCGCGAAGCTCGTTGAACTCGTCGTCGTCGAGACGCCCGTCGACCTGGATCAGGCCGCCGGGCTCGGCCGAGTTGAGGAAGAAGTTGCGGTTCCACTCGGCGGAGTAGCGGACCGCGTCCAGGTCGGTGAGGAGCGCCTGGACGGGGCCGATCCCGCGGTAGGGGTCGGTGGGGTGCGGGGTCCGGATGAGGATGACGTCCTCGCGGCGGAGCGCGATCTGCTGTCCGTCCGGGCTGGTGTACATGTACCCGGCGAGGAACAGGTCCGGGTCCGGGACCGGCGTCATCCGGTCGGGGCGGACCGGCCACAGTTCCAGCGGGATCGGGGAGCGCTCGTTGCGGGCGATGACCCACCACCACTCGCCGGTCAGCTGCTTGTGCTGCGCGCCGGTCTCCACGAACAGGGACTGTGTGTAGAACGGGTTCGGCCGATTCCACACGTCGAGGGCGGCGTGCGAGGTGACCGGGGTCCGGTCCTCTTTCAGGCCGGACTTGGCCTTGCGGTACAGCCCCCACTCGACGCCGGCTTCGGCTTTGGCGGTGCGGTTGACGATGGCGAAGAGGGTGCCGACCGACCCCATGGAGTTCAGCTGGGCGGTGGTGGATCGGTTGGCGCCGAAGAGGCCGCGTCCGGTGGACTGGGAGCGGGAGGCGAAGGGGACCGGGGTCTGAGCAGTGCTGGCTTTGTTGAGGAGCGCGCCGAGAAGGGTTCTGGCCAACACCCCTCCCTTGTTCAGCCGTGGACCCGCCAGTTCAGGACGAAGCACCCGACACCGAGGGATGCGACACCCGCGGCCAGGCCCCACCACAACATGGCGGAACCCGACAACAAGATGATCCCAGCCGTGTCAAGCAGAATCGGCGCCAACTTCCGCCACGCTTGCGCCCACCTGCGGAGTCGCTCATATCGGCTGGTCATGACGGTCTCACTCTCGTCGTGGCGGCTTGTAGGGTTACGACAGTCTCACAGCCAGCGGACCCGCGGCCGACCACCGATGTCCCGGGCCGCCACCATGTACCGGGCGGCGTCCATGCTGTGGTCGTTGGCCTTCACCGGCTCCTCTTTCAGCCCGCCCGCGTTACCGGGCTTCACCGCCCACACGTAGCCGGCGACTTCCTCGGCGAGCCCGATGGGGAGTGAGGTGGCGTCCATGTCGGCGTCGCGTTCGAGGAGGGCGTTGCTGAAGACGTGGAGCCGCGCGCGGCCGTCGGGCTGGACCTTGAGCCGGGACTGCATGGCCTGGATGCCGTCCGAGACGCCCTTGTGCGCGGCCTGCGTGCCCATGCCCAGCTTCCGCTCCAGCGTGGCGCGGTCTTCGGCGTCGTGGTCGGTGATGATGGCGCGCGGGCGCGGCTGCCCGGCGAGGAGCCGGTCGCGGATCACCTCGGCGTGGTCTTCGACCAGCATGCGGGTGCGGACCCACTCGCGGATCAGGTACAGGCGTCCGTCGGGGTCTTCGGCCCACAGTTGGGCGACGAACGGGTTGGTGAAGCCGAAGTCGATGGTGACCCAGCGGGTCCAGGCCGCGGGTACGTCGAACGGTTCGATGACGTGGACGGGTTCGGACCAGCCCTCGTAGACCAGGCCCTCGGCTGCGGCCCAGATTCCTTCGCGGAATCGCAACCTGCGGACGCCGGTGAGGGCGTCGAGCTTGGCCATGTAGTCGACGCCGCGCTCGGTGAGGCTGCCGTCGAGGTTGACGTAGAGGGGGTTGTCGCCGTGCAGGCTGTGGATCATCCGCATGGTGCCTTCGTCGCACCGTTGCTTGATCCAGTGCTTCGGGTGGTCCGGGTTGCAGGCCAGCACGATCTGCCGGTAGGTGGCCGCGTTGCCGCGGAGGCGGGTGATCAGGGTCTCCAGTGCGGTGAGGCTGATCTGGGTGGCCTCGTCCACGTAGATCCTGCTGAACTCGGTGCTGAGGAACTTCTCGGGCCTGTCCAGGCCGCCGACCAGGATCTCCGCGCCGTTCGCAAACTGGTAGGCGGCGGGTTTGCGGGGGCTGCCGCCGAACCACTTCACGACGCCCTCGGCGAGCGCGGTGGTGGCGACCTGCTGCTCGAACGTCACCAGCGTGCTGCCGGTGAGAGACGCGTGGGTTTGGCGGACGATCAGGGAGCGGCAGTTCGGCACCATCAGGCTGGTGTAGAACGCCTTCTGGAGCATCGCCAGGCTCTTCCCGGTGCCCGCCGGCCCGGCTATGCAGATCTCCTGCTCCTTCGCGGACAGGAGGGTTTTGGCGCCGCCGCGCGGTTCGTACCGCACGACCGATGGGGTCACACGAGATCCTCGGGGTTCACGCCGACCAGCTCGTACTTGACGCCACCGGAGTGCTCGACCTTGCTCGGCTTGTCCATGCCGGTCATGCGGCGGAAGTCAGCGAGGGCGCCGCGGAGTTCGCGGAACGCGGCCAGCACCGGGGCGGTGTCCTTGAGTGGCTGGCCGTCGTCGTCGTACACGATGCGGCCGTGGGAAACCATGACGTGGTCGGTCTCGGCGATCTCCATGCAGCGGGCCACGACGTGCTCCAGTCGGGCGGCGTGGACTTTGAGGGCTTCTTCGCCGGCTTCTTGGACGACGTCGCGGACGGCGCGGTTGTAGGCGCTGATGGCGGCCCATTTGCTGATGCCGAGTTGTTCGCCGACCGCGCGGAAGCTGATGCCGCCTTGGGAGTAGAGGCGGGCGACTTCGGCGTCTCGTTCGGCGCCTTCGATGCTGCGGGTGAACTTCCCTTTGCCGTCGCGTCCTCGGATGCCGTTGTCGGGGGTGTTGGTGGCGGTCACAGGGCCCCCTTCGCGTGTGGGTGTTACCGGTTGGGCGTGGTTTGATGGTAACGATGCGTGCAACCGGGGTGGCGGCTCTACGGCTGGCGCGCAGGGGGAAGCCCCCGTTGCGTCGGGCGTCGCAGCGGGGGCTTCGGCGTGCAGGGGTCAGTTCACGGGCCACAGGAAGACTGCCGGTACCGCGTCGTCGGGTGCGGGCGACCAGTCGTCGGGCTCGTCCTTCGCGAGGCGCTGTTCTTCGCTGAGGTAGTGCTCGCCGCTCCAGGTGGTCTCGGCCCAGTACATGCCCTCTTCGGCCCCGTCGAGCGGGGAGAAGCCGTTGCCCTCGGCGTCCTTGGCGAGGATCACCTTGGTCTCGTCGGGCAGGTGGTCGAGCTTGGCGAGCGCGGCGCGGAGTTCAGCCAGGGTCATGGGGTTCGTCCTGTCGTGTCGGGTGGTCAGGTGGTGGGGAGGGTGAGGCAATCGGCGCACCAGCGCTGGCCGGGTTCGTCCAGGTCCGGCGGAACATCCTTCAGTGGGCCGGGCGTGACGATGCCCTCGGTGGGGCTGCACGCGATCGGGTGCCAGTCGCACTCGCCGTTGCAGCGCTCGGGCTCGGCAGCCTTGTGCCAGACGAGGACGCTCTGCCCGCCCTCCCGGACGCGTTCACTGGCTGCGAGCATCAGCCCTCCTTGGTCTCGACCACGGCGAGCAGCGAGCGGAGCTGGTCGGTGGTCAGGTCGTCGCGCACCCGGAAGGCCACCTCGATCCCGGCGTCGTAGAGCCGGGTGAACAGGCTGTCGCGCTGCGCCCGGTCGTCGTACTGCTCCTGCGTCAGCAGGCGCGCGCGGATTCCGCGCTGGCCTTCCTCGACGCCCGTCGCGCGGTCGAAGCGTTCCTGGCGCTCGTGACCGTGGAGCGACACGTAGAGGTACTTCCGGCCGACACGCGAGACGGTGACGGGCTCGTCGCCCTGGTACTTGTTGCCGGTGACGAGGATCAGCGGGTCGCCGACCTTCACGGCGGGCAGCCCGGTCATGGCGGGGGTCCTTTCGTGCGGGCGGTCAGGCGGCGGGCGTGCGGGTCAGAAGCCGCCGCCGGGGAACGTCGGGGCCGGGCGCTCCCCGTACAGCGTGTCGACGTAACGGACGAACTCCTTGCCTGCTTCTCCCGCTCGGCACCAGGCACCGTCCAGGTCGTCGCGGATCTGCTTGGCCTCATCGGCGGTGAACTCGATACGGAGGGTGCCGTCGTCGGCGACCTTGATGACCTGCATGGCGGGGTCCTTTCGGCGGTGGGTTGAGCGTATGGCGGGGGTCAAGCGGCGGTGCGGGCCCGCGCGTGGTGGCGGGCCCGACAGGTCAGTCCTCGGTGTAGTCCCAGGTGGTGCCGCGGTCGTGCTCGGCGACGTGGGTGGTCTGGCCGTCGTCCCACTGCACCGTCTTGATGTCGTCGTGCCGGCCGCCGCTGGCGAGGATCGTGCCGCCGATGGTCTGGGTGCCGGTGTCGTTGAGGTAGCCGTGGATGCGGGCGGTGACCATGAGGTTCTCCTGTGGGCTGGAGGGGTGGCGGGTGTCAGGCGGCGAGGGCGAGGCGGGCGGCGGCGGTGCGGTAGGCGGGCTTGCGGGGCCGGTAGATGACGGCGATCCGGGCGACCTCGGCCGGGGTGTAGCGGGTGCAGGTGCGGGCCTTGACGTTCTTGGCGTAGCTGATGCCGGGGGTGCCGGTGACGCCTGCCTTCTCCGTGTTCTTGCGGAGGGAGCCGGCCACCGAGCGGGCCTCCTTCACGCCGAGCCCGGTGGCGATGCAGTGCGTCGTCAGCGTGGCCACGCCGTGGCGGCGGATCTTCGCGTTGGCGCGGTGGGTGCGGGTGCGGTCACGGAGGGTGCGGCGGGCGGTGCGGGTGGCGGCGTTCATCGGGGTCCCCCTCGGTGCGGCGTTTCCTTATGCCACCCATGTTGGCCTACTCGATTGGCTTTAGTCAATACACTTGGCCTACTTGGTTGGCCAATCTTGTGGGAGACTCCCCGTATGGACACTGCCAAGCTGGAACTCGCCGCCCAGCGCTACCGAGAAGCCGAAGCCGCCCTCGACGCCGCGCGCGCCGACCTGCAAGCCGAGGCCGTCGCCTTCCTCCGGGAAACCGACGAGCGCGGCGCACAGGCCACCGTCGTCCGCATCACCGGCTGGACCCGCGAACACATCCGACGCCTGGTCAAGAGCAGCGAGGAGAAGACCGCATGAGCGCACGCGCCGATCTTCTGCGCGAGATGACCCACAACCACCTGTACATGGACGACGACCGGGCCAACGAGCTGATCGACGCCTACGCCCACGAGCTGGCCGAGCAGATCCGGCAGATGGACACCGATCCGGGAACACAGTTCGCGGCCGACCACATCGACCCGCACGTGCGCGGCGCGGCCCCGGTGCACCCGGACGAGGAGCCCACCACATGAGCGAGCCCGGTGAACGCTGCGGCGCGACAGCCGTGTTCTGGCCGGACGACGAGGCATGCGAAGCCGAGTGCATCCTGCCGCCAGGCCATGACCCGGCCGACGTTCACGAAGACGAGATCCTCGGGCAGTGGAGCGAGGACGAGCTACCGACCCGCCACCCCGCCGCATGACGAAGGCCCCGCCCGGACTCCGGAGCGGGGCCATTCCCTGGGTGGGCTACTGCTTCCCGCCCTCGCGCAGCGCCAGGTAGCCGGCCGCCACGTCCTCGCACTTCGTCTTCACCCCAGCAGGCGTTGAATCCCGGAGGTGGGTGAGCGCGCTGTACTCGGACTCGTCGTTGATGCCGTTCTTCCGGAGGTCTTCGACCGTCGCATACACGTAGCCGGCCAGCGTCGTGGTGCTCTCCGTGCAGCGCGTTCCCCACGTGTCGAGCGCCTTCTGGTACTGGCTGACGGTGTGGCTCCCGTCATCCAGGTCGGCAAGCCTCTGCGCTGGGCTCGACGGGCTCGGGGCGGCGTTCGTGCTGGAGCAGCCGGCGAGTGCGAGTCCGGTGATGAGCAGGGCGATGGCGGTGCGGCGCATGGGGTCCCCCGAGGTGGTGGTGGCGTTGGCCGCATCATGCGCTGGTGTGGAGTCGGTGTGAGGGCGTTGTCTCCGATCCGTGACCCTCGCATGCCGGAACCGGCAGCGCACCGGGCCTGGTGGCGGCACACTGATCCTCGTGGCGATCAGGTACGCAGTGCAGGCAGACACCCGCGACGAATGCGAACGCGCCCTCCAAGAGCTGTGCACCCGGCTCGGCGCCCGGCCGGCGACCCTGCCCACCGACGCCGTCGGCCGCGGCTGGCTCGCCCGCGCGATCCCCGTCCCGCCGGCCGCCGACCCGGAGCCTGGACATGGGCGAGGCCCCTGCTGACGGGGGCGCGGCAGGGGCCTCTCGGGGGAGCACCCGAGGTGCTCGAAACCAGGGGTGCACTCTCAGTGTGGCGGGGCTGTCAACCAACTGTTGGCGCAAGGGCATCGATCCGGATGCCAGGTCGGTTGCGGCGTCCGATCTTGAGCTGACGCTCGACAGGGATGCCATGGGCGACGCATGCCTCACGCAGAGCAGTGACGGTCCAGTACCCGGGCAGACCGGCCTGATGAAGCGTTGTCAGGATGTCGGCGAGGTGGACACCCTGGCCGTTGCCCGCGTGCGCCCTGATCGCCTGGAGCAGCCCTTCACGTGAGACCAGTACCTCGCCCTTGGGCCCGGCATGGAAGCCAGCGATGCGCACAGCCTCTTGGGCCTTGGTCTCGTCAATGTGTCCGCTTCGACTTGCCGGGATCGGAATCCCATTCAGCTTCATGGAGATGTACGTCTTGATCTCCTCGACGTACCGGAACCATTCGGTATTCGGGACGCGGTGCTGGGCGAAGTGCCTGTGCAGGGAGCCCTCAAGGAGTTTCCCGCCCTCCAGCAGGAGGAGAACGGCGTCTGGACGCAGGCACAGAGCATCGAGACGATTACGCAAGTTGGTGGTGTAGCCGATCTTGATGCGATCGCCGTTGCGGATGAAGTACACCCGCGCACCGTGAACACCGGCGAGGTCGAGTTGAGCGGTTTGGGCTTTGGTCACCACGCGAAGCGTTTGCGTGTCAACGGCCACAGGCAGTGGTGCGCGCTTTGCCAGCGAAGCAGCGGAAGCAAGCATCTCGGGAACGATCGCCATAGCCACCTGCATCTGATGATGCGTGCACAAGGGCACCGGCAGCGTGATCGTCGCCAGGTCTGTGCAAGGAGCACCCTCTTCGATGCCTAGGCAGCGCGCGATAGGCTCAGTCATGTCGATCTCCTCAGCAGATCGGCCATGCCCCGGGAGCGTTGGCGCGCTCGCCGGGGTCTGTTCGTTGGATCTTGATTATCTCACAAAAGGGCCCGTCTCCAAGGTGGGAGACGGGCGGGAGAAGCAGGGAGACGATCAGTAGAAAGTGCAGGTCAAACGGGTAGCTCCGTCCCGGAAGACACGTCCGTCTCCCTAACCGGGGTAGGGGCTTCAAGATCCCTCCGCCGGACCCCCCAGGTGGGCACGCCGGCCACCTTCACGTTGCGGTCGAAGGGGATGCCGAGGCGGTCCAATCGGGCCCGCAGATCGGCCATCGTGCGGCCCTCCCAGCCGGCGTGCTCCTGGAGGTGGGCGAGGACGGTCCGCAGGTGCACTCCGGAGCCGTCCCCCATGAGGGCCAGGAGGAGGGCACGCACAGCCTCCGCGTCGGGGGGCGCGGGCGCCTCTTCGTCGGCCTCCTCGACGTCCGCGGAGGCGTTGCGGCCGGCCCTCCATGCGGCGATGACCCACACGCCGCTGAACACCCACATGAGGTTCGGCATGGCGCGGACGAGCCGCCAGAGCAGGTACACGCCGAGGGTGAGGACGGCGAGCCGGAACCAGCAGCCGAGCGCGGCCCGCCACCCAGTGAGGTCGTGGCGTCGGCCGCGCGCCACCCATGCGGTCACGCGCCTGCCGATCGCGCGGGCGAGGATGGCGGAGCCGTCGGCGAGGCGGGCCGCGGGGCGGGCGAGGCGGCTCACAGGAGCCCCGATCCCTGCACGGCGGACACCACGCCGCTCCCGGCGCCGTTGAGGGCGGCAGGCAGCCACGAGAGGGCCCCGGCGACGCCTGCGGTGAGGAGCAGCACGGAGCCGACGAAGAACCCGCCGACGATCCGCCGTTTGTCCGCCTTGCCCGCCGCCTTGTAGGCGAGGACCGCGAGGGCCACCGCGACCACCACCACGACGGCACCGGTCGCGGACAGGCCCGTGAGCTGGCCGCTGGTCAGACTGCTGGCGGCCGTGGTGCCGGTGGCTGCGGAGCCTGCTTGCTGGCCGGCGCCGTTGGCGATGCCGCCGGCGTGTGTGTGGGCCCAGCCGAGTATGCCGCCGGGGCAGGCTGCGGCGCATGCGGCGGCGGCGAAGCCCTTGCCGAACGCGGCGAGTTGCTTCATCTCGCGGCCGCCGCGGTACCAGGGGTGCAAGTTGGCGACGAGGACGAGGAGGGCGGCGAGGAGGCCGCCGAGGGTGAGGGTGGTGGTGCCGGTCATCAGCGGTGGACTCCGGTGAGGGCGAGGATCGGGTCGAACCAGTCGAGGACGCCGAGGCCCCCGACCAGGGTGGTGACGAGGAGGAAGCGGGGTAGGGCGCGGCCGGTACGCCGGCTGAGGGCCCAGCTGACGGCGACGGCGATCCCGGCGATGACGTAGGCGGCCCCCATGCCGACGTCGGTGCGGGCTTGGTGGACGGTGTGGCCCCAGATCCCGACGGGGCTTCGGCCGCCGCACCAGGGGGTGAGCGCGAGCAGGATCGCGACGACCAGCCGCCAGGTGACCAGCGTGTCCCACAGGCGCGCCCACAGCCGCGGCCGGGGCTCCTCCTCCTCGTCGTAGGGGACGAGGATGTGCTCGTGGATGTGGTGGTGGATGACCTCGGCTGGCGGCGGGGGCGGCGGAGTGGGCGGGGGCTCGGCGGTCATGACCGGCGGGGGCGGTGGTGGGGTGCGCCAGGGCGGTAGCTCGTCGGGGTCGGGTGCTCGCGCGGGCAGCGGGGCGCTGGCGGGGATGATCCGGGTGGGGGTGACGGGCCGGCGGGGTTCGGGGGTGGTCATGGTGGGCTCCTGGTGGCCGATGGGGCGGGCGCCGAGATGTTGGAGGTAGTGGCGGGTGCGCAGTTCGTCGCCGCCGGGCGGTGGCTGCGCATCCATCACGCCTCCTTGCTTGCGGGTGCGGGCAGGGTGTCGGGCAGCTGCGCCTGGATGCGCTGGGCTCGCTTCTGGCCGATGCGCAGCTCGGACTGCAGTCGGCGGAGAGATGCGCGCTGCCCGGTCTCGGCGAGCGCGGTTGCGTTGACTTCGAGTGCGGCTGCAAGGAGGTCTGCATCCGCAGCCGGGGTGGGCATGGGGCGCACGATCGCGTCGGATGCGGAGGGTGCACTCTCCGGCTGCTGGGCGGGTGCATCCGGGGCGTGAGCTGCGGCGGATGCGGTTGCGCACACGTCGGGATGCGGCTGCGGGTGGGGGTGGAAGTCGAGAACGAACGCGGCCCGCGAATCCGAGTCGGCGACTTCGACCGCCTGTTCGGCTGCGCGCTCGAAGTCGGTACCCGCGTCCGGTTGCGCAGGCGTCGCTGTGGCCTGGGCGCGGTGGAGTGCGTCGTGGACCTGCCGCATGAGTGCACCGAATGCGATGAGTGCAGCCGATGGGGGGACGGCTGCGACTACGTACTCCATCGGCTGCGCGCTGTCGCCGACGCCGAACACGTTGAGTGCGATGGAGCCGAGGGACCCGACTGCGGCGAGTGCGTATGCCCACCGGTCGACTGCGCCGCGGAGGGATGCGCGGAGGACGAGGAGTTCACCGGCGATGATGAAGAGGTCGACGGTTGCGGGCCAGGCCCAGGCGCGTGCGCCGCCGAGGCCGTTGCCGCCGGCGATGTCGTGGAGGTGTTCGTAGGACAGCCAGAAGGCGGCGCCGGTGAGGGCGATGGTGACGACTGCGGCGCCGGCGGCGAGCGCGGCGGTCGGGTTCTTCACGGTGCTTCTCCGGGCGGTTAGCGGCGGCGGTTGTGCCAGGCGTAGGCGGCGAGCAGGGTGCAGACGACGGCGGGAGCCCAGAGGCCGTTGAGCGCGGCGACGACGGCGAGGACGGTGAACCCGCGGCGGGCGAGCGGGTGTTGGAAGTGGCGGCGCATGGTGCCTCCGGGGTGCCGGCCCCCGCGGACGGGGGGATGTTGGGTACGCGGGGGCCGGCGGTCTGGGGTGGGTCAGTGGGTGGTCATCCAGACGACGGCGAAGATGCCGGCGGCGAAGCTGAGGATGATGCCGAGGCCGAAGCCGAACTTCTCCATGGCGTTGCTCCTTACCTGGCGGCTCGGTACCAGCGGCCCTTGGTGTCCTGGGCGCGGTCGCGGTCTTCCCACGCTTGGCCGGCGCGGGCGGCTTGTTGGGCGCCACTGCGGTGGTGGCTGGCGCGGCGTTGCCGTGTGGCGCGTTCGGTGGCGGACTCGCGGCCGGCGTACTGGGTGGCGGCGCGCTCGTGGTCGTTGCCGAGGAGGCGGTCGAGCCAGCTCACCGTTGCCTCGCTTCCTGTGCGGCGAGGTTCTGCCGGACGTCGGCGGCGGCCTGGTAGTCGGCTTGGCAGGCTTCGACGGTGGCGGGTTCGGCGAGGATCTGGTTGGCGCGCGGGGTGCGGTCGGGCTCGGGCTGCTGGGCGGTCACTGCTTTCGCCCCGCTTTCAGGACTTCGTCCATGGTGTGCCCGGCGGCGAGCGCCTTGTCGAACAGGTCGTTGGCGCGCCACTCGGCGGCCTTCCAGTCCGGGTCGTTGTCGCAGTTGCGGATGCCGACCCTGGCGGCGATGTCGCGGCAGGCTTGGGTGGCTTCGGCGTACTCGGCCAGGACGGGGCTGGGCGGTTGCGGTGCCGGGCTTGTACCGTGTGTCACGGTCATCTCTCCTGTTCACGGCAGGTTGATGGCTGGCCCCGGCGGGAGGTGCAACTCCCGCCGGGGCCGTACTTGTTGGTGCCGTTCCACAGTGACAGAACCTCTGGACATTGTCCAGAGGTTCAGGGAGGATGTAGCCGTGCCCAAGAACCCTGAAAGCGAGGGGAGCCGCTTGATCACCTTGAAGCAGATCGAGCTGGAGCACGGGGTCAGCCGGTCGGCACTGCACACGTACCGGCGCAGCGCCTCCTTCCCCCGGCCAGTTCAGATCGAGGGCTCTACGAAGATCCAGTACCGCGCTGACGAGGTGGCCGCGTGGTTCGAAGCGAACCCGCCGCAGCAAGGCAAGCGGACAGACCTCGCCCCGCCCAAGCAGCAAGGAGTGCCCCAGATGAGCACCTACATCCTGACCATGCGGATCGAGGCCGACTCGGACGTCACGGCGGAGCAGGTCCGGCAGGAGATCTACGACGCCTGCTCGGACGTCCCGTTCGGGTTCGACATCACCGGGGTCGAGGAGCCGTCGGATGGATGATCTGGTGCAGTTCCTGCGCGCCCGGCTGGACGAGGACGAGCGGGTAGCACAGGCCGCGGGCGGCGCCTGGGTGGACGGGCCGGCTGCCAACTGGGTGACGGCGGTCCCGGTCGGGGAGTCGTCGGGACCGGTTCACCGTGTGGCTCTTGCGATCACCGGTGGCGAGCGCGACCACATCGTTCGTCATGATCCGGCGCGTGTCCTGCGCGACGTCGAAGCCCAGCGTGCCCTGCTTGAGCTTCACCACGCCGAACTGATCGAGGTGGTCAACGCCGACCACGAGGAGCGATCCGGGGACTGGTGCGCCGAGTGCGACGGCGAGACGTTCCCGTGCCGGACGCTGCGCCTGCTCGCTTCGGCGTACGCCGATCACCCCGACTACAACGAGGCGTGGCGTCCGTAGTCGCGCCCGCGCAGACGAGAAGCCCCGACCACTGGCCGGGGCTTCGTCGTGTCGGGGAGCCGTCCCGAGTAGCACGCGATTCGTGGTGCAGCAGCGGAGACCAGAACCGCAGATCCAGCATCCCCCCGGTGTCAAGCAGATCCGTTCGGCCGTACCGAGCGCGCGCCCGCGGCCGGGTCACGGGACGCTGGGTGTATGCCTGCCGTGATCGTGTACCCGCCTGATGAGGATGGTGGCCGGCGTGTCCGGATCGACGGCGAGATCTCGGGCAGGGCGTTCCGGTTGACCGATGTGGTGGAGTTCCTGCGCCGCGCCGGCCTGGAGGGCGTGGACGACCTGGACGTGATCCGGGCGGACTGGATCGTGTGGCGGGGCGGCGGACCAGACGCGTGGGGGTAGCGGCGGCTACGACGCCCCGTAGAACGGGGAGGCCACGCACCTGAGCATCGTGCACACCACCTTCTCGTCGCCCGGCCCGCCTGGTGCGGCGCCGATGCGGAGGCTCCAGCAGCCGCATGTGGGGCACGGGTCGGGGCCGGCGGGCTTCGTCGTGTCGAGCCAGTCGTTGAACGAGGCGGGCATGGGCCACCGCTCGTAGGTGCTGCTGGAGGGCTGGCGGTTGGCTTTCCACTCTTGCAGTGAGGTGATGATCTGGTCGTCGCTGAGCTGGTCGGTTTCGGGGGTGCGCTGTAGGGCGGCGATGTGGCGGGTGCCGTCGGGGTTTTCGCGGCTGACGATGCGGTGGTCGTCGTTTTCGGCCATGGCTGGTTCCCTCCGGGGCGTGAGGGATCAGGGTGCGCCCGAGATCAGTGGGGGTCAAGGGCGCGGACGCCGGCCGAACACGCAAGCGCCCCGCCGGCTGGGCGGGGCGCCGGGCGTTGAGCGGTCACTTCGCCGTGAGCTTGATGCCGCCGCCGTCGAGGGCTACTTGCTCCTCCGTGCTGCGCGCGCGAGGGCGCGTCGGGTGGCCCGGTTGGGCCGGGGGTCGGGCGCGTCGTCGGCTATGACCTCCTCGGTGCGCACGAGTTCGGTGGACCAGGTGGCGCCGGTCGTGGGCGTGTGCTCGCCGCGGGGCGTGCTGGACGGACCGGTCACGGCTGGCCGCCGAGGATGGCGCGGGCGACGGTGAGGGCGTGCGGTTCGACGTGGTCTTGCCAGCCTGGGTGGGTGCTGTGGTTGAGCTTGGCGGCCGTGGTCTCCAGCCAGTCGGCGAGGGCGAGGCCGACGGTGGGGTCCATGGCGGCGATGTAGTTGGCGAGTTCGGGGGTCTGGGTGGTGGCGACGTCGTACAGGCCGGGGGTTCTGCCCTGGGTGACGTCGCACCCTTCCGCGTGGAAGGGCTGGAGGGCGGGTTCGGGTGCGCTGACGGCGGTGGCGAGTGCGCGGAGTTTGTCGGCTGCGGCGGCGAGTTCGTCTGCGGGGTTCACTGTTCTCCTTGATCGAAAGTCCTGTACGCCCGTCTGCGGGCCTGGAGTTGGTCCCTGTGTCGCGTGAGTCGCGCGCGCTCTGTGGGGCTGTCTGGCGCCCGCCTAGCCCCTCTGTGGGGCCGCGCTGCACCACACGGCCCCACAGAGGGTTGGCTCAGTCCGTCTCGGGCTGCCCGGACCGCGCCGGGGCGGCACCGGTGCAGATCCACGGGTACAGGACGGTCTTGTCGATCTGCGGGCGGCAGACGGGGCAGTCCTCCGCGTTGCCACCGGTGTGCGCCTCCTCGCCGCCCGGTGCCTCGTCCTGCTGCGCCTCGCCAGCCAGACGGCGCAGCGCCTCGGCGACGCGGAGGATGCCGACGTTCTCGGAGACCTGCGCGGCGGCCCGTGGGCCAGTGCAGCGCTCGAACTGCCGCAGGGACTCGGCGACCTCGGCGGCCTCCAGCAGGACGGCGGCCCGCTGGTCGGGCGCGGGCAGCACTGCGGCGATCCCGGCGAGCGCCTTCTCGCGCGCGGCGGGCAGCAAGGTGTCGTCCAGCGCAGCCTCGACGGCGCTGAGAGCGGCCTCGGCGATGCGGTCGCGGAGGTCGGGGTCGAGCTGGGTCACGGGTACTCCTGTGAGATGGTCGGGGCGCCGGCTCGGGCGGATTGGAGCCGCCCGAGCCGCGCAGAGGTGAGTCATGCGGTGGCTTCCCACAGCGTTCGAGGGATCCATTCAGTGCCGGTCGGCGTCCGCGGCCGGCTCGGGACGCTCCACCCGGGACGGGCCGGGCGCTCGGCGATGACACGCCAGCCAGCTGCTCGGAGGCTGGCGCCCGTCTCGCCGGCCTGCGTGTAGGTGATGAGTCGCGTGTAGCCGAGGGCCTTTGCTGCGCGCCACGCGGCCCCGTACAGCAAGCTGTTGGCGTTGGCGGTGCCGTCGGTGGCGGTGCGGGTGACTTCGAGGGTCTGCCCGTTGTCCAGGTGGCGGGCGACCGGCCGGCCGACTATGGCGACTCCGCGGAGCACTCCTTCGTCGTCTGCCGCGCCGACGGCGAAGACCATGCCGACGGGCGCCGGGTGGTGCCGGTGCCACATGGCGACGTAGGCCGCGGCATCGCGGAACCGTATGGGCACCAGGTGCAGGCTCACGGCGGGTCTCCGTTCGGTGGTGTGCGGGTCACGACTGGCGGGCGGCAGACGAGGCAGCGGCGCAGCTGGGGCACAGGTCGACCAGGCGGCCGGCCCGACGGCGGCGCGCCCAGCCGTCAGCTCGGCCGTCGGCACGCACCTGGCTGGCGGTCCTCGATGCGAACCGGCTGGGAACGGCGGCGCTGTCGGGGCAGTCGGTGTCCTCGGCGGGGCCGTCGCATGAGACCTCGACGCCGATGGGGTAGGCGGTCATGCGGTCCGCCCGCGGTCGTCGCTGTCGTCGGCGACGACGTGCGCCTCCACGGCGGGGTCTTCGGTGATGCCGAGCGCGCGGAGGGTGGCGCAGGGGTAGGCACTCTCGGACCAGATGCCGGTCTCGGGCGGCGGGAACATGAGCTGGGCGCAGTGCAGGCAGATCGCGAGGCCGTTGTGCTCGCCCTTCTCGTGCTCGGCGATCACGGCGGCGACCACGGCACGGACGCGGCTCAGCTCCCGGTTGGCGCGGGCTCCCTGCTCTGCGAGGGCGGTCTGCCGCTCCAGCTCCTCGCGCAGCTTCTCGACCTCGGCCATCGGGGTGATCAGGTCGAGGGCGTTCTCCCACGGGCAGTTCATCGAGGAGTGCTCGCCGATGACCTCCTCGGGGGCGACGGCGTAGGCCAGCTTGTCGGCCATGTCGTGGAAGTGGTCGCGCTCGTCGATGGTCTCGCCGTGCGCGCGCTCCTCGCGGGCCAACTTGGCGCGGAGGGCGATTAGTTCCGACTCGCGGCGTGCGGCCAGCTCGCCGTACTCGCGGGCCTGGGCGCGGAGGCGGCGGATCTCGGCGGCCATGACGGTGGCCTCCTCCGCGCGCTCCCCGCGCGGCCGGGTGAAGCCGCACAGCTCGCAACGCAGGTGGGTCAGCGAGCCAGTCCAGGTGTGCTGGCCGTCCTGGCGGCCGTTGACGACGGCCTCGGGGCAGCGGGTGGCGGCGTTGGCGCGGGTTTCGATCGCGTCGAGGTCGAGCTGGGTCACGGGTACTCCTCGGGTAGACGGGTCAGGCTTCGTCGCGGGGCGGGTTCGGCCAGCGCTTGCGGCAGGCGGTCTTGTTGGCGCAGACCGTGATGCTGATCTGCTGCTCGTCGTTGGTGTGGGTTCGGAATCCCCGGCGTCCGATGCGCCCGCACTGCTGGCAGTACTGGGCGTGCACGGTGCGGGCCGCGCTTCCGTCGGCGGGCCCGACCCAGCCCTGCTGGTGCAGTTCGTCAAGGAGGTCGTTGGCGCGGGCGAAGGTGATGTTCATCCAGCGCTGGAGGGCGCTCGTTGCTGCGAGGTTGCGGGAGGCGATCAGACGGAGTGCCCGGTCCGCCTCGGTCTCGGTGTTCACGGTGCTCCTTGGGTGTGGTGGTCGTGTCGGTGCGGTGGGTCAGGCGGTGTTCTGCACCGTGTTCTTGATGTGGGTGGGCCTGGGGGCGTCTGGTGTGCCGACGGTGTTGCAGAGGGCGGCCCAGTGAGCGTCTTGCTGCTGCTGTGTCCAGTGGCCCCACGGTTGGGCGGGTTGGGGTCGGACGGGTATCTCCTCGGCGAGGAGGCGTTCGAGGGGGCTCACAGTGCTCCTCGCAGTCCTGCCGCCAGTTGTTCGTCGGTGCCGTGGTCGAAGAGGTCGTTGAAGTCGATGAAGCCGGTGGTCTCTTCGTTTTCGCGGGCGCGGGACCAGTCGCGGGCGCACAGCCAGAGGACGGGTGGGGTCTGTTCGTCCCAGGGCTGCTGTTCGCGGACGTAGCGGAAGACGACGCGGTGTTGGTGGCACCAGGTGCAGGTGGATTCGTGGGCGGTGCCGAGGCGGAGGGCGTTTTCTTGGCGGTCGAGTTCGGCTTGGACGTCGGCCCAGGTGGTGTCGCAGCGGGCGCAGGGGCCGGGGTTGGCGAGGCTGCCGTGTGGGGGCTGGATGGGGAAGGAGTGCTTGCAGAGGGAGACCTTGCGGCGGTCGTCTCGGGTGGTCATGCGGCGTTCTCCTGTTCCCAGGCGGTGATGCGGGTGTGGTGTGGTTCGGGGAGCGCCCGGCCGTTGGTGCGGAGTACGCAGGGTTTGCCGGGGAGTGCGCGGCAGTGGGGGCACTGGATGGCGCGTGCGGGGTGTCCGACGGTGGTGGTGAGGGTGGCGCGGAGGCTGTCGGGCATGGGGGCGCCGGGCCGGCGGGCGTTCATGCGGTCGCCGGCTTGCGGGAGGTGGTCCACAGGTCGATGCCGTGGCGGATCGCGTGGCAGCTGTGCAGGAAGCCGGGCGTGTAGTCGCTGAAGTCCCACTCCGGCAGGTCGCCGAAGTCCCAGTCGTTGTAGCGGAAGTCCGCCAATGCCGCGCGGGCGCCTGCCTCGTGGCTGATGTCGCCCATTTCGAAGATCTCGCGGGTGACCTCGGCGCCGATGCCGCGCGGCGCTTCGCCGTGTCGGATGGAGTGGACGACGTACTGCTTCACCTGCTGCTCGAAGAGGTCCGGGTTGAAGCCCTCGATCTCGTCGCGTCCGGCGCGGACCTTCTCGGACCAGTAGCCGGGGTTGATCTCGCCGGGGAACGCGGTACGACGGAACAGGTCGAACATGTCCGGGGTGGCGTCGATGTCGAAGTGGAACGTCCAGCCGCTCTTGACGACCAGGTTGAACGGCCAGGTGATCAGCTCGAACGGGTACTGGCCGTCAGGGTCCTCGAATCGCAGGTGCCGGTACAGGCCGTCCTCGTGCAGCACCGTCATCGTGTGGCGGGCGAAGCGGGCGGCGATCGGGTCGGTGCTCATGCGGTCTCCTCGGTGATGATCTCGGCGTCGGGTATGTCGTCGTCCGACTGCTGGCGGGCGAGGTGGCGGGCGGACATCTCACGGATTCGCTGTTCTGCGGCGGCGCGTTCGTCGCGGGTCTGGTTCGGCTGGCCGTTGGCGGCGCGCAGGCGGGCGCTGTGCGGCTTGATGCGCGGCTTGCCCAACGGCTGTTTCTCCGAGGCCCCAGGGCTCTTGCAGGGGCGGCCTATCGCCGCGCCGCAGGCGGGGCACGCGATGCCGAGGGGCCCGGACCGGCGCACAGTGTCGAGGAGTTCGACCACGACAGGCTCGTCCTCGCTGTCGACCGTGCGGTTGCCCTGCCAGCCGCGGGTTTCCAGCTCCTGCATGAACGCCTTCGACGGGCCGCCCTCCAGCGCCAGTCGGCCGGTGGGCGGGGCGATGCGGCCGGAGGCGATGGCTTGGACCTGGCCGCGGTAGCGGGCGAGGTATTCGCTGGTGGTTTCGCCGGGGATGGGTTCGTACTGGAAGTTCTCCAGCCGGGCCGACCGGATCTTGCTGCGGAGGGTGCGGACGTGGTGCGGGAGGATCCACAGTTTCGCGTCGGGGTCTTTCGGCGGAGTCGTGTAGTAGGCGGCGACCGCGGCCTTGGTGTCGGCGTCGAGGGGGAGGTCGTGGAGGGCGGATGCCCATGCGATGGCGGCGGCGACGGAGGGTTGCCGGTTGTCGAAGCCGGAGCAGTGGGCGAGGAGTTCGGCGGCCTCTTTGGCGTTCACCGGCCGTCCTCCTCGCGCTGCTCGCCGGGGTGGGTGAGGTTGCGGACGGGCTTCCACGGGGGCTTGCCGCTGCCGGGGCACGGTTCGGACCAGCCCTTGCCGCCCCAGCGGTGGTTGCCCATGACGCCGTCGCGGGTCATGGCGCGGTCCTTCATGCAGTGCTTGCACCAGCCGCGCGGGCGGGCGGGCTCGGGGACGGCCGGGTAGACGATCAGGTAGCAGGGGTGGCCGACGGTGCGGTGCTTCTCGCCGTCGATGCGGAAGCGGAGGTAGCCGCCGCCCGCGCCAACGATGGTGGCGGGCTTGCCGTCGTACGTGATGCGCATGCCGTGGCGGGCGGGCACGTCGTAGGTGCGGCGGATCCACTCCATCGTGCTGGTCATGCGGAGTCTCCTTCCTGGCGGAGTTGTTCGGCGATGGCCATCCAGCCGGCGACCTTCGCGTCGGTGCCGGTGAGGGTCTGGCCGGTGGGGAGGTGGAAGACGTTGCCGGGGCGGCGGGCTCCGCGGTCGGCGTCTTCGGCGATCCACTTCCGCCAGGCTTCGGGCCAGTTGCGGCGGCGGGTGCCGGTGGATCGGTAGTGGGAGATGAACTGCTGGGTGGAGTGGGCGAGGTTGACGTGGGGGTGGACGTCGTTGGCCCAGCGGCGCATGGCGTCGGTGACGGTGAAGCCGTCGGTGTCGATGGGTGCGGGGGGCCCTTCGGGCCAGGCGGCCAGCGCGGCGCCGGGCGCGGTGTTGTCGACGGGCTCGTCCACCCCCCGGTTCAACGGACGGTTAGTGGGTGGTTCAAAGGACGGTTTGGGTGACGTGGGCGTCACCCCGGTTGCGACGTGGGCGTCACCCCACTCGGACGTGGGCGTCACCCCGGGGGTGACGTGGGTGTCGGGGGGTGACGTGGGCGTCACCCCTGACGTGGACGTCACCTCACTCTTGGGGTGAGCTGTGTTTTTACGTCCGCCCCGCGCGCGGGATGACGTCAGCGTCACCCGTGACGCCTGCGTCGCCTCATCGTCGCCAGCGCGGCCACCCGGCACGGTGTTCTCCACCGCCAGGTCGTAGACCGCGGGCCGGCGTTCGGCCGGGATGTGCGCGGCCACGGCGGGGTCGCCGGGGCGGATGAGGTTGAGCTTGAGGAGTTCCTTGAGGTCGCGCTGCACGGACCGTTCCGTCTTGCAGGCGTACGCGGCGAGCGTGCGCACGGACGGGTAGGCACCGCGGCCCTGCTTGTCGGCGTGGTCGGCGAGGCCGAACAGGGTGCCGAGCAGCTGCGGAGGCATGGGCGGTGCGTACTTGAGCGCCCACACGGTGGCTTCCAGGCTCAACGGTCCTTCTTTCGATTGTGCTGGTCAGGGCATGTCGAGTAACGCCCCTTGTCAGGGCGGTTGTTCGAGCGCCTTTCCTGCCCTTGATTCTACCCTGGGGTGTATAGTCACCCGCAACACATAAGCAATACGATCAAGCGGGTGGGGGTGTGTGGCGGGTGACCGGTCAGCTACGCTGTCGACATGACGACGAAGGGGACGCCCGGCCGCATGGTCCGCATCGAGGACGACGTATGGGCGGACTACGAGAAGGTGTGCAAGGAGAAGGGCCTCGCGCGCGCCGCAGACATCCGCATGTACGTCATGCGTGAGGTCAACGCCTGGCGCCGGCGTCAGCGCGACATCCAGGCCGCGAAGAACATCGCCGAGTCCTGACACTGCCCCTCCTCTCTCCGGGCCCCGCACCGTGCTGGTGCGGGGCTCTGTTGTGCGTCAGCGGTAGTTGTGGATGACCAGCCAGGCGGGCTCCGGGTGGTCGGAACAGCCGAGGCGAGCGGCGACGTCGTCGAGCGCTGAGTCCCATGCGGCCAGCTCTGCGACAGACGCGAGCGTGTCGGCGGTGAGGCGGACGACGGTGTTCTCGGCGACGGTGGTGAACCGGGTGACGAGGAGCATCTGGTCGTAGTCGCCGATGACGTGGTGGCCGACGCTGTCCTTGACCAGGTCGGGGCCGTCTCCGATGACCTGGTCGATGAGGTCGAGGTCGGTGTCGGCGGGGATCTCGAAGCCGTAGGCGAGGCTGACGGAGTGGTAGAGGCCCATGTCGTGTTCTCCTTGGTGGGTGGCCCCGCCGGATTCGGCCCGGCGGGGCTCTGCTGTTACTGGCCGATGGGTGCCGAGCAGGCCTTGCACCAGCCGGCGTTCGGCGGGACCGGGGCGGAGCAGCGGGGGCAGTTCACGGCCGGGTCTCCTCGGTGAGTGGCCCGTGGTCGGCGATGAGGACCCGCCAGCGGATGTAGTGGCTGCCGGTGCACGTCCAGCGGGTGCCACTGCGGGTCCAGCAGCGGCCGGTCCGGTCGGTGACCGCACGCACATCTATGGGGGCCTGGAACGAGCCGGGGCCGTTGGCTCGCCAGGTGCGGGCGGCCATCAGGCGGCCCTCCCGGCCTGCGCCGCGCGGGTGCCGCGCCACACCGCGACTGCGGACTTCTCCCCGGTCGGCCGGCTGCTGCGGTCGAACCCGACGTGCTCGATGAGCCGGTCGCGGACGAGAGTCTGCGTGAAGTTGCCCCAGTCGGCGCGCGGGCAGGGCGGCTCGGGCAGGTCGTTGTCCGCGGCGACCTCGTACGTCGTGAACCGCCGGCCGGACGCCGCCGCGGCCACGAACGCGGGCTGAACCAGGTCGCACCAGGCGTGGTAGTCGAGTCCAGCGACGGGCACCGTGCCGTCGAGGGCGGGTTGTATCGGGGCGGTCATCAGTCCCCCTTCGGGGCGTTGAGTCCGGGTGGTGGTTCGGGGAGTCCGCGGGCCCGCCAGGGGCTGTGCGCGGAGCACAACCACCCGGCGGGGTACAGGCGGACCGGGCCCTCGTGCGCGCCGGCGGGGATATCGCAGACCGGGGCGGGCCGGACGGGCATCAGGCCGCGGATTGGCGGTTCGCCTTGACGCGCAACCGGTGGTAGAGGCGCGCCCGCTCCTTCGGCGTCGTCCCCGCGTACACGCCGTACCGGGAGTCGGCGGACTTGCCGCCCTCCGCGGCCAGCGCGTCGGCGAGGCACTGCTCAGCGACGGGGCACTGCTCGCAGATCGCGCGGGCCCTGTTGAGGCCGGCGATGTTCTGGCTCGGCGGGAAGAAGACTTCCGGGTCCTCGACGCGGCAGAAGGCCAGCTTCACCCACGCGCGGTCGGTGGGCTTCGGGATGTGCTTGCTCATGGTCAGGCTCCGAAGATCGCGTCGTACAGGGAGTTGGTGCGCTGCCGCATCGGCCGGTCCTCCAGGTGCGCGCCGGCCACGCAGTGCGGCATGCCGCACGCCGGTTTCGCTTGGCCCTCGGGATCACGGCCGTGGTGGAGACGGAAGGCGATCCGGTACGGGGAGTGGTTGACGTGCTGGAAGCGCAGGCTCGGCGTGGAGTTGTTGAAGGAGCCCGTCCAGCAGACGTGTCCGCCGCTGGTCGGCTTGGTCCGCAGCCGGAACGCGTCCTCCAGGGAAGCGGCCCGCGGCCGGAGCGACGGCTTCCCGAAGCGCTGGGCGCGCTTGTCCAGCACCTTGCACATCTGGCAGTACGCGGTGCCGTCCGGTTCGAACCGGCCGTGCTCGGCCTGGCTGTGGCCCCTGCTGCACTCCTGCGATGGGTCGCCGAGGCCGCGCTCGGCCCGCAGCTTCCGTCGCGCTTCCTGCCGTCCGGCTTCGTCGTTGACATGGTCCGGGGCGACGCACTGCTTGTAGCCGCAGTCGGCACGGACGTAGCCCTCGGCCGGGCGGCCGTGCTTGATCTCGAAGGCGACGGCGGCCGGGCTGTAGTACGCCTCCTTGTACCGCATGACCGGTGTGCCGGATGCGGTGGCACGTTCGCCGACCCATTCGAGATGGCCACCCTCTACAGGCCGGGTCCGGGTGGCCCACTTCTGCTCAAGGGTGAGTGGCTGTTGCACGACGTTGGGGATGCTGTGTTCGCGGCGCAGGCGGGCGACACGGACCTTGTCGACGTGGAGTTCGGTGGCGATCCGCTTGTTGCTGTACCCGTCGCCGAGCAGGGCGATGATCGCGGAGTCTGGAGCGTTTGGCGGGGTCGGCATCAGGCCGCCACCTCCACCGAGCAGAGCGGGTCTTCGCCGGCGGCGAGGCCGCGCACGATGAGGACGAGCTGGCCGCCCTTCACCTTCTCCCCGAGCCGCATGTCCGGGCCGACGAGCCGGGTGTGGTCGTCGTCGGCCAGCAGACCGGCGTCCACCAGACCGTCGACCGCGGCCTTGAACGACGGGTACCAGTTGGCGGGGTCGGCTCGGCGCGCGGACGGCGGGCGGAGGATGCCGAGGACGTGCGCCCGCTGGAACAACGGACCCGGCTTCGCCGCGGCGAGTGCCTGCATGAGCGCGGTGTGCTCGCTGACGGCCTCCATCGCGGCGTCCCGCAGCGCCTTGGTGAGCCTGGCCCTGTCGTGGTGGTGCGGGCGCTGGTTGGAGTTCAGCAGCCGCAGCCCGGCCGGCAGGGCGATCGTGTAGACGGTCACTGGGTGCGCTCCTTCCGGCGCTCGCGCTGGGCGCGCTGGGCCTCGGCGCTCGCCGTGCGGCAGAGCAGGCAGCGGCAGAACCAGTTGACGTAGGTGCTGCGCTTGCCGTGCCCGGCCCGATCGGCGCCGGCAGGGTCGTTGCGGCGGCGGGCGTTGGCCGCGTTCTGGTAGATCCGGTTGGCCTCGCGGCAGGCCGAGCAGCGGCAGCCGTTCTTGTAGGTGTTGACGTCGCCGTGGACGGGGCGGCTGGTCACTGGTCCTCCCGCTGGTGCTCGCGGACCGCGGCCTGGAGACGGTTGAGGCCGTCCTCGATGTCGGGGTTGTCGGCGAGGTAGTTGTCGAGGTGCGTGTCGAGCTCGTCGAGGAGCCGGAGCTCCGCCACGGTGAGGTTCTGGCGGCGGGCGCGGACGCGGTGGACGATGGCGCGGGCTACGGCGCAGGCGGCGGCGATGAGGGCGCCGGTGGCCATGGCGGTGAGGAGCACGGTGGCGAGGAGGACGGCGCCGCCGACGGTCTCCGCAGTGATCGGTATGCCGAACATCAGGCGTCGTACCTCATCTTCGGGTCGCGGCGGGACTGCCACTGCTCGCCAGCGGCGACCGCGGTGGTGTTGAGGCCGAGGGCGTCGTCCAGGCGGGCCTGGAGCCGGTCGGCGAGGAGCCGGTCGACGGCGAGCGCGACCCGGTAGCGGGCGCAGGCCCGGAGCGCGCGGGTCAGCCGGCGGGCGACGGCGAGGTTGGCGTCGGTGAGGCAGTCGTTGACGATGGACGTGCCGACCAGTTGCTCGCCCGCGTAGGCGGCTTCACCGGCGGCGGCCTCGTAGCGGGCGCGGGAGACGAGCGGCCACCTCATGCGGCACCGCCGCGCTGCGCCGGGATGAGGGGCCAGTCTCCGCGGACCGTCTTGGCGCGGTCTTCCTTGCCGGGGGTGCGCCGGAAGTAGTCCGCCAGCGACTCGGCCTGCTCGCGCGCCCACCCGACCTGCAAGGAGTGCAGCTCGTCCAGACTGGCCTTGCCGATCTCGCCGTGCGTCGAGGCGATCCGCCACGCCACCCTGCACGCTGCGACCGCGTCCGCGTCCGCTGAGTGCGCGCCGTCCAGCGGAACCTGGTAGTGCCGGCACAGGTCCGTCAACGTGCGCTTGCCGCGCCGGTAGGGGTCGACGCGCTTGTCCAGGACGAACGGATCCACCACCCTCAGGTCGGCTGCGACGGTGTCCGCGAGCGGCTGGACGCCGTGCCGGCGTGCCTCGCGGTCCAGCATCGTGAGGTCGTAGGTGGCGTTCATCGCGACGACCGGGATTCCGGAGAGGACGACCGCGGTCAGCGCGGTCACGATCTCCTCGACCACCTCGCCGGCCGGGCGCCCCTCGGCGCGGGCCCGCTCGGTGGTGATGCCGTGCACCGCGGCGGCGCCGTCCGGGATGTCGACGCCCGGGTCGGCGAGCCAGTTCGCCGCCGCGGCCGGCTGGCCGCCGCCGATCTGCACGACGCACGCGGTGACGATGCGGTCCCGCTCCGGGCTGACGCCGGTGGTCTCCAGATCGAATCCCGCGAGGCGGCCGAGGTACCAGGGCGGTGCGCTGGTGTGCTGCTCGTTCAACGTGGTCTCCTTGGGAGGGGCGCCCCGCACTGCCCGCGGGGCGCCCATTCGTGTGCGGGCTATCGGGCGGCCGGCTGGGCAACAGCGGGCCAGCTCGGCTGGCCGGGCGTCTCCTCGACTACCTCGGCCTCGTAGGCACCGTCCTCGTCCGGCTCAGGCTCGGGCTGGCCGGTGGCGTCCTTGGCCTCGGCGTCCTTCTCCGCGGCGATCGCCATCAGTTCCTTGGACAACGGGTCCGCGCCCTGCGGGTGGACAACGCCCTCTCCCCGGGCCTCACGCCACAGGTCACGGACGTCGTCCGAGTTCAGCGCGCTCCGGGCCTCGGCGATCCAGTCACGCCCCTTCGGCGCCTCGATCGCCGCCCGCGCCTGCCCCGCGGGGTCCAGCGCGGTCGTCGCCGTCATCGGCCCGGCCAGCGCCTGCCGCGGGGTCACGCCGCGCAGCTCCACCACGACGACGGGGAACTTCTTCGTCTCCCCGTTCGCGACCCGCTGCCTCGGCTCGATCCGCAGCGTCACCGGGATGAAGCCCTGCCCGTTGGTCCCGGCGAGGATCATGTCGACCATGCCGCCCCACTCCTGCGCGGCATAGAACGAGTGGGTCTCGGCCCGCCACATGCCCATCCCGGACAGGTCCGGCAACATCACGTTCAGGCGGGACGTCGTGGAGCAGACACGGCCCTTCGGCTGGAGGTGCCACTCCTCACCGAACTGCCGGGCGCACAGGCACGGTTGCCGGGACAGCAACTCGGTCTCGCCATCGCAGCGACGCTGGCAGCCACCCTTGGACCACATCTCGTTGTACTGGTTCAGCGGGTCACCCGGAGTGATCAGCGCCTCGATCGCTGGCGCCTTCGTGATGACCCGCCACTGCGGGATCGTGGAGTTCAGCGGCGACCACTGCTCGGGCTCGCCACCCCACAGCTTCGCCGCGGTGCGGACGTGCTCCTCGCTGTGCGAGGTCACCACCCACGTGGACGAGCGCATCGGGCGGTTGCCCTGCGTGTAGCCGGTGCGGAGCCGGCCGTGCTCGGCGGCGCGGGCCTGGATGTTACGGAGTCGGGAGCCCATCAGGCTGCCTTTCGGGTCGTGGCGCGGCGGCGCGGCGCCGGGGCGTGGCCGGGGGCGAAGAGCGCCGGGTAGGTGTGCGCGGCGGCGTGCAGCCACTTCGTGGTTTCCAGCGCGCCGCGGAACGCGCGGTGGGCGGTCCGGTCGGCTGGCATCGGGACCAGCGCGTGGGAGCCGGCGCGGAGGTTGAGGACCCCGGTCCGCTCGATCGGCGGCATCGGGTGCTCGGTGTCGTCGGGAAGGAGGACGGTCTCCGCGTAGCGGAGGGCAGCGAGCTGGAGCGTGTTCTCCGGGTACACCGACCGCGCGGACCGGGTAGCGGACGACTTGTAGTCGATCAGCCACAGCTCCAACCGGCCGCCGGGGCCGGTAGGGAGCCAGATCATCAGGTCCGCGGTGCCGGCGTAACCGAGACGCCGGTGGAGGACCGTGATCTCCGTGGCCTCGACGTGTTCGGTGAAGTCGACGTTCCAGGAGGCGAGCCACGCGTCGAACTGGGCCAGGTACGGGGCAACGACGGAGTCGTCCTCGATCGGCGCGCCGAGGAGCCGGTGTTCGGCGGCCTTGTGGACTCGGTCGCCGAGGTCGGCGGCCTGCTCGCGAACGTCGCGGTGGACGGCCTTGAGTTCCTTGGTGAGTTCGGTTCGGTCGTCGGTGACGCGGTCGGTGAGGAGCTGCCACCGGTCGAGCGCGTACTCCAGGGTGACCTTCACCCCCCACGGCACCAGGGCCATGGACTTGTTCACCGCGGTGTCGATGACGTTCGTGACGGAGACGAGGTCGGGTCCGCCGGCGGGGTCGCTGTAGTAGCGGCCCCGCTCGGTGTCCCGCGCGTGCTTGGGCTGGGTCACGCGGTGGTGTCCTTCCGGGTGTTGACCGTGTAGAAGCGGCGGCCGTTGTCGTCGTGGAGGACGAGGTGGCCCTGCATGTGGAGGGCGTGGAGGTCCTTCCGCGCGGTCGCCCGAAGCGGGACCGGGTATCCGGCCGCTTGGTAGAAGCGCTGAACACGGCGGGTCGTCCACTCGCCGCCCTCGTTGATGGCGGCGTCGAGGAGCAGAGCGACGCGCAGGTGGTGGGAGATCGTCACCGGACCTCACCGCCCTCGGAGGACTCGGTCCAGCCGCCGTGCTCCCAGTCGTCCGGGTCGAGGGCGGTCGGGTACCAGCCGTAGCCGGGCTTGTGCATCCAACCCAGCGCGCGCCGTTCGTTTGTGGTCGGGCTGGGACCGGTGGTCTCGCAGCGGAACGTCCACCTGTCGGTGGTGTACGTGCGGCCGGGCTCAAAGAAGGTCGGTGTGCCCCCGGCGGGCAGCCGGGTGTTGTCCGGTCGGACGGCGCCCCGCGAGATCTTCGACGCCATCAGCTCGATGGTGTCGGCCTGCAAGGCGTGCTGCCTGCTGCCGGTCGCGCGGTACTCGCGGGCCTTCTTGCCCAGCCACCGCATGATCTCGGCGTCCCGCTCGGCGATGACGGCATTGACCAGCTGCTCGGCGTGGGCGATGTCCTGGAGGCTGCTGGTCTTCCCCGGCTGGCCCTCGGTGAGGGTGGCGACGAGATGACGACGGGCACTCATGCCGCGCTCCCCTCAGGCTGGGCGGGGACGGGGCGGGGCGTGGCGATCGCGGCGAGCCGGTCACGGAGGCGACCGACCTGCGAGCCGTACACCGGGATCGTGCCGCCCCCGGCGAACTCGTCCACGAGCTGCTGCATGCGCTCGTCGTACTCGTGGCGGGCGTGGGAGTCGGGCCCCTGGTGGAATGCCGAGCGGAGCAGCTGGGCCATGTCGGCGAGTTCCTCGACCAGGCCCTCGGGGTCCTCGTCGGCCTTCGTGATCAGCTCGGTGAACACGGCCTTCGCCAGGAAGGCGGAGACGTCCAGGTCGGCGCCGGCCGGGGTGACGGTCACGCGGATCGGGAACGGGCCGTCCACGGGCATGTCGGTCATCGGGCACCGCCGTCGAGGTTGTCGGCCAGCGTGCGCATCCGGTTGACCGTCCAGTCGACGCCCTCGGAGAAGTCCGCGCAGCGGTCGGGGTTCGTCGTCTCAAGGGTGTCCGCGATGACGCGGAGCCGGTCGGCGAGGAGCCGGTCCACCGAGGCGCGTGCCTCGTCGGCCGGGAGCATCGACTGGCCGATCAGGTACTCGGTCTCAGACGAGTACTCGTTCCGACGGTTGGGGCTGGTCATCGGGTCACCTCGACGGTGGGAGGGGTGAGGAGCATCAGAAGGACGGCGGTCGTCACCGGCAGGTCGCGCACTACGCGCGGCGCCAGGTGGTCGGCACGAGCCAGCCGCATCAACGGCACCGCGGTCAGCGCGTAGAGGGCGGTCGCGGCAGCCACGACCTCAACGGGCGACGGCTGGCCGGTCACTCGACACCACCCACCGACGGCAGGTCCCGGCCGAGCCGGTAACCGTGGTGCAGGGGGCTGTCGTGCGGGTCCTCCAGCGGCACCCGCTTCATGGCGCGGGCCGCCGGGATGTCCACGGTGTAGACGATGTAGGCAGCGTCCTTCTGGCTGTGCTCGTCCAGGAAGTCGCCGACATCGGCGATCGCCTCCACCCGCGCGGACTTGGCCCGCTCCTCCAACTCGGCGACCCGGTTGATCAGCCACTCCACCGCGGGCAGCAGCGTCTCGCCCAACGGCATCGGCACCCTCCGGGCCTCCCCGCTCGGGGACAGCGCGCCACGGATGTTCAGCGCATCGGTCTGGAGCGCCACCAGCCGAGCACGGCGCCGGTCACGCTGCGCCTCCAACTCAGCCACCCGAGCCCGCAGCTTCCGCCGACCGCGCTGCGCCGACTTCAACGCCAGCCGCAGCCGCGCCGTCTCCAACTCCTCCTCGTACAAGGAGAGACGGGCGCCCGTCAGCTCGTCCTCGACCATGTCGAGCGTGCGCGGCTCGGGCCCAACCGGCATCGGCAGCGCGTTCGCCTCGCCAGCGATCCCGTGCTCGGCCAGCTCGGCGTACGTCGCCATCACAGCCTCCGGGCACTCCCGGATCGCCTCCGGCGCATACAGTGCCTGCCCGTTCCGCGTGGCCTCGCGGCGCGTCCAGCACGTGCCCTCCGCGGTGTTCACCACCAGCGGGGCGCTCACGCCGCCACCTCCGACGCGTCCGCAGCCGACTCCAGCACCGCGACCGCCGACTCCGTCGTCCGGCCCTCCACGTCGCCCCAGGCGTCGATGTGCGCCTCCAGGTCGAAGATCCCGCCGAACAGCGGGCCCTCCCCGTCCACCTCCAGGCGCAGCGCCAGCGTGCTGATCGCCTGGTCAGCGAGCAGCGTCGTGAGGTGCGGGTCGCCGCTGGTCGCGCACTTCAGCGCCGCCACGATCGACATCGGCCGCAGGAAGTGCGGGATGCACATCTCCCGGTCCATCGCGTCCGGGACGAAGTCGCCCTGGTACAAGCCGTTCGCCGCCAGCAGCCGAGCCGCCGCCCGGAACACCGCCGGGACAGACATCGGCCGCGCCTGCGGCGACTCGTGCAGCGGGATCACCACGCTGTGGGTCTGAGATGATGTGCCCATCGAGGGCCTCTCTTCCTTGTGTAGGGGTTCGCCGATCAGGGGTCGCCAGGCCGGTCAAAGCGGGCGGCCCTTCGGCGTGTTCAGGGGTGGATCAGGCCCGCACGGAGCGGCGGGACGGCAGCGGCACCAGGTGACCCATCGGGTGCGGCCCGGCAGCCGGCGCGGCGCCCGGTGCGGCGGCCAAGGGGCCAACGACGGGCTCGTGGTGGAACATCTGGTCGATGCGCTCGATGTCCGCGTCGGTGAAGTACACGACCCGGCCCAACTTCGAGTGCGGCAGCTTCTTGATGTGCCGGCGAAGCCAGGTCTCCGTGACACCGTCCGGCAGCTCGGCGGCGGCCTCGGCGTATGTGAGCCGGCGGGTCATGCGGGCACCGCGAGCAGGTGCTGAGGTTCGGCGGGAGCCTCGACGGTGCGGCCGGTGTGTTCCCACAGGACGAGGAGGTCGACTCCAAGCCGTTTGGCAATTGCCAGTGCCTCGTCGTGGGTGGCGGTTCGGCGCTCTCCGGAGCGGAGGTGGCCGATCTTGCTGGGGTGGCATCCGGCCGCATCGGCAAGGTCGCGGACGCTGACCTCTCGGCCGTCGCCGGTGCGCTTCATGAGCTGGACCAACAGGTCAGCACTCACGAGGATCAGCGGGTTCTGTTGAGGACGCACGCGTTCACCTCCGTAGACGTGGTGTGCGTTTCCGTGAACAAGAGCGACAGTACATGGCCGTAGACGTCTTGTCTACGGAAACGCACAGTGCAGCGAGTTTTGGTCATCACACCCCGTGCGTATGGCGCACGCGGGGTGTTTCCGTAGACACTTTGTGTCGGGTCGTGAACGGTTGTGCGGGCTGACCTGCTATTTGCTCAGTGATCAGAGGGTTTAACGTAGACAACAGGCGTCACGCAGGGGAGCGAGAGGGCAGAATGCACGCCATGACTGAGCAGCGGACCGACTTCGCCGACCTTCTACGACAGCGGCGCGCCGAACTCGGCATCAGCGTCCGCAAGCTGGCGGACCAGTCCGTCGACCCCGACACCGGGACCCAGGCCAAGTTCGGGTGGATCAGCAAGGTCGAGCGCGGCGAGAGTACCGACGCTCCCTCTGCCGCCATCCTGCGAGCCCTCTCCGTCGGCCTCGCCATCCCTCTGCGCGTCCTCCAGGAAGCCGCCGCCGCTCAGTACCTTGACATGGAGTCGTTCATCTGGAGCCAGGACCGCACGACGCGCGTCCTCGCTGCGCACATCGAGGAGATGAGCGACGAGGAGCGGCAGCAGCTCGCGGACATCGCGGAAACCTTTGCCCGGAGGCGAACGCAGGGTAACGGTAGCGGAGGCTGAAAGTCGGACTAATCGTGCGACTTTTCGTTACTCAGTGATTCACTCTGGTCACAGCTTGATCGGTGTGGCATCGTCAGTGATCCGCCTGGGGGGCGCAAACGGATCACTCTGCACGCACGTTCGAACATACGAACGAGTGTGCGCCTTGTACCTGGGAGGTTGCGGTGGCGGACGAAGACGGTACGTGGTCATCCGGCGACAAGCCCAATGACGACGATGCGTCGCAGACAACGGAACAACCACACGCAGAGTTCCACATGGAATTGCGCGACAGCCTTCCGGGAGGAAAGGCTGTCATAGGCGTGGAGCAGGACGGCTCGTTCATCTGGATCGGTTCCAAGGAGCACATCACTGAGCAGGCCCGGGACGAGTTCATGGAGATGCTCACCCGCATAGTCCGCGAAGGCCTATGGGTCCAGAACTGGCCCGGGCGCTGACCCAGTTACACAACGCGGCGGATCCCGGACGCGGCCGCAGGAGGCCCCATCGCAGCCTCCACGGCCGCCCGGATCTCCCCATCCAGCGCCTGCACCAGATGCCCGTACCGGTCCACCGTCGTCGTAATCGACTCGTGGCCCAGCCGCGCCTGAATCGCCGGCAGCGGAATCCGCTCCGCGATCAACCACGCCACATGCGTATGCCGCAGGTCGTGAATCCGCGGGCGCTTCGGCAAACCCTTCGCGATGGCCGCCTCGACCGCCGGCACCCAGCGGCGGCGCCAGAAGTTGTCATGCCGCCACGACTTGCCGCGCGGCGTCTCGAAGAGCAGGCCCTCGGGGGCCTTGCCCGCCATGCGGCGGCGCAGCATGTCCATCTGAAGCGGGCTGAGCGCGATGACGCGGCGGGCCTTCTTCGTCTTCGGCGGGCCGAGGAAGTAGGCGGGGCCGCCGTCCCCGGCCGCTGCGCGTTTCCACGCTCGCTGCACGCTGACCGTACTGCGGGTGAGGCTGACGTCCCGGACCTGTAGCGCGGTCGCCTCGCCCCAGCGCATGCCGGTGCCGACGAGCCAGTCCGCCAGGTCCCGGGCGTGCGGGTCCTGGATCTCGGCGGCGATCCGGGCGTACTCGTCGTGCTCCAGGAAGCACATCTCGTCATCGATGCCGTCATCGACGCGCGGCAGCCGCGTCCCCGTGCAGCAGTTCTTCGACCGCCGCGGCGGATCGGACTCGACCGCGGCCTGCACAATCGCCGACAGTAGCCCGTGCCGGTTCGCGATCGACTTGGGGCTTGACTTCCGCCGCAGCCACGCCTCCGGGTTGCCCGGGTCGCGCTCGCCGGCCTCCTCGGCGCGCACCCAGTCCTGGATGTCGTCGGCGGTGACGTTGGCGATCGTGGCCTCCACGACGAGCCCGGACGGCTGTACGTGTCGGATGATCGCGAAGTGGTTGTCGATGTCGCGCTTGTAGTCGTGGCGGGTGCGCTCATCGATCCCGGTGAGCCGGTCGACGTATCGGTGTGCCCAGTCAGTGAGGGGCATGTCGCCGTCGACTGCGGGCTCTTGGACGAAGCCCTTGCCCTTTACCCAGCCGGGCGGCCACTGCTGGCCGTGAGCGTCGACCAGCTGCTTGAACTCCTCGGCAGAGGTCTCGTCGCCGAACTTTTCGGATTGCCATCCTCCGGTGCGTCCGCCCTGTTGCCAGCGGACGCGGTAGGTCGTTGTGCCGTCCGCGTTGTCACGCCGTTTGATGGTGGCCATGAGGGCATGCTAGAGGCATGGAAGGCGAGGGTGCTTGGCCACTGCTTGGCCACACTCATGAAGCGGTGCGAGTTTTCGCAGGTCAAAAGGCTTTGCGGAGCGGAGGCGGACGGGAATCGAACCCGCCTGCCCGAGATCCTCGGGCACCTCGGTTTTGAAGACCGGGAGGGCCACCAGGCACCCACACGCCTCCACCGCTCGTCAGGCTAGTGCCCCAGGAGACCGGAATGACACCGACCCGCCAAGCGACCGTCCGACTCACGCAGTTCGCCCACGGCGGCGGCTGCGCCTGCAAGATCCCGCCCGGTGAGCTGGAGGAGGTGGTCAGCGGGCTGACCGTGCCGCAGCTCGCCGGCGGTGACACCCCGCTGCTGGTCGGCCTGTCCACCGGCGACGACGCGGCCGTGGTCACCCTGCCCGGCCGGCCGGACACGGCCATGGTGTGCACGGCCGACTTCTTCACCCCGGTGGTGGACGACCCCTACGACTGGGGGCGCATCGCCGCCGCCAACGCGCTGTCGGACGTGTACGCGATGGGCGGCCGGCCGGTGCTCGCCGTCAACCTGCTGGCCTGGCCGCGCGACCGGCTCCCCTTCGACCTGGCCCGCGAGGTGCTGCGCGGCGGCCTCGACATCGCCACCGAGGCCGGCTGCCACGTCGGCGGCGGACACAGCGTGGACGATCCGGAACCCAAGTACGGCATGGCCGTCACCGGCATCGCCGACCCGGGACGGCTGCTGCGCAACGACACCGGCCGGCCCGGGACCCCGCTGTCCCTGACCAAGCCGCTCGGCCTCGGTGTGCTCAACAACCGGCACAAGGTCACCGGTGAGCGGTTCGAGCAGGCCGTCGCCACCATGACGGCGCTGAACCGGGAGGCGTCCGAGGCCGCGCTGGCCGCCGGGGCCACCTGTGCCACCGATGTCACGGGCTTCGGCTTCCTCGGCCATCTGCACAAGCTCGCCAAGGCGTCCGGGGTGACCGCCGTGATCGACACCGCCGCCGTGCCGTATCTGGACGGTGCCCGCGAGGCCGTCCGCGACGGCTTCGTCAGCGGCGGCACCCGGCGCAACCTCGAATGGGTCGCCCCGCACACCGAGTTCGGCCCCACCGACGCCGACACCCGGCTGCTGCTCGCCGACGCCCAGACCTCCGGCGGGCTGCTGGTCGCCGGGGAGGTCCCCGGGGCGCCGGTGGTGGGGGAGCTGGTGCCCCGCGGCTCCCACACCGTCGTGCTCCGCTAGCGGGTCCTGTTCCGCCGGCGACCGGCCCGCCCGGGGTCTACGGCTCCGTGCCCGTGTGCTCGTCGATGCCCGCCCGGGCGCGGTAGGCCCGCACCAGTTCCAGGGAGGCCGGGCCGCGCGGCCGGCGCCCGGGGCGGATGTCCACCGCGATCGCCTTGGCCTCCTGGATGTGGGTGTTGGGGTCCAGGGAGAGGTGCAGCAGTTCGTTCGCCGCGTCGCCGGTGGTGTAGCCGTTGGGGCCCCAGTGGTACGGCAGCCCCACCTGGTGCAGCCGCCGGCCGTGCACGGTCAGCGGGGTCATCCGGTCGGTCACCAGCACCCGCGCCTCGATCACCCCGCGGGCGCTGACGATCGTCGCCCAGCCGGTGTGCTCCAGGCTCCGCTCGGCGGCCAGCTCCGGGGAGACCTCGCAGAAGAACTCCGGTTGCAGTTCGGCCAGATACGGCTGCCAGCGGGACATGCCGCCCGCCGTGTGGTGCTCGGTGAGCCGGTAGGTCGTCGCCACGTACGGGTAGACCTGCGAGCCCCGCTCGTCACCGCTCGGCTGGTAGCGGTTGTCCGGCACCGTCGGCATCAGCTGCCGCACCGGGTTGCGCTGCTGGTCGTAGAGCAGGTTCGGGAACGGCGAGTCCTGCGGCTCGTAGTGCGTGGGCAGTGGCCCGTCCGTGAGCCCGGACGGCACGTACAGCCACGCCTTGCCGTCGGCCTGCATGATGAACGCGTCCCGGCCGGTCAGTGCCGCGGGTCCGGTCGCCTCCTGGTCCGGTTCGTAGCCGGGCGCCTTGTCCTTCTTGAAGTCGGGCACGTCGTGCCCCGACCACTCACCCCGGTCCGCGTCCCACCACACCAAAGCCTTCCGCTCGCTCCAGGGCCGGCCCTCGGGGTCGGCGGAGGCACGGTTGTACAGGATGCGGCGGTTGGCGGGCCACGCCCACGCCCACTCGGCGGCCACCCAGTCCTGCTCCCGGCCGGGCTTGCGGCGGGCGGCCTGGTTGACGCCGTCGGCGCGCACCCCGCAGTAGATCCAGCAGCCGCAGGTGGTCGAGCCGTCCGGCTTCAGCTGCTCGTAGGAGGAGAGCGGATCGCCCTCGGCGTCGTAACCGTTGATCTCCGCGAGCACCGCCTCCGCGTCGGGTTCGGACAACGGACCCTTCGTCGGGTAGTCCCAGGCGAGGTCCAGCACCGGCCGGTCCATCTCGTCGGTCGACCCGGCGAGCTTCTCCCGGATGATCCGCCCCAGATGGAACGTGAACCACAGGTCGCTGCGCGACTCGCCGGGCGGCTCGACCGCCTGGTGGTGCCACTGGAGCAGTCGCTGGGTGTTGGTGAAGCTGCCGTCCTTCTCGGTGTGCGCCGCGGCCGGCAGGAAGAACACCTCGGTGCGGATGTCCTCCGTGTGCATCTCCCCGGTCTCGATCTCCGGCCCGTCCTTCCACCAGGTCGCCGACTCGATCAGCGAGAAGTCGCGCACCACCAGCCAGTCCAGATTGGCCATGCCGAGCCGCATCAGCTTGGAGTTGGCGTTGCCCACCGCCGGGTTCTCGCCCAGCAGGAAGTAGCCCTTGCAGGTGCCCTCCAACTGGGCCATCGTCGTCTCGTACGTCGAGTGCGAACCGGTCAGCCGCGGCAGGTAGTCGAAGCAGAAGTCGTTCTGCGCCGTCGCCTTGTCGCCCCAGTACGCCTTGAGCAGGCTCACCAGGTACGAGCGCATGTTGCCCCAGTAGCCCTTGTGCGCCGCCTCCGCCTCGACGAAGGCGTCCAGGTCCTGGTTCTGGTGCGCGTGCGGCATCGGGATGTAGCCCGGCAGCAGGTTGAACAGGGTCGGGATGTCCGTCGACCCCTGGATGGAGGCGTGCCCGCGCAGCGCGAGGATGCCGCCCCCCGGCCGGCCGATGTTGCCCAGCAGCAGTTGCAGGATGCAGGCCGTGCGGATGTACTGCACGCCCACCGTGTGCTGGGTCCAGCCCACCGCGTAGGCGAAGGCCGTCGTCCGGTCCCGGCCGGAGTTCTCCGTGACCAGCTCGCACACCTGCCGGAACAGGTCCTGCGGCACCCCGCACACCTGCTCCACCATCTCCGGCGTGTAGCGCGAGAAGTGCCGCTTGAGCACCTGGAAGACACAGCGCGGATGCGTCAGCGTCTCGTCCCGTTCGGGCTCGCCCTCGCCGATCACCGCGCCGCCGGAGCCGTGCGCCTCGCCGCGCGCCGCCTCGGTCACCGACGCGCCGCCGCCGGTGCGCTCGTCGTACTCCTGGTCGCGCCGGCCCGAGGCGGCCTGCACCTCGGTGCCCTCGTACTGCCAGCTGGAGTTGTCGTACGAACGGGTCTCGCCGTTCAGGCCGGAGAAGACGCCGGACAGGTCCTCGGTGTCACAGAAGTCCTCCCGCAGGATCACCGGCGCGTTGGTGTACGCCAGCAGGTAGTCGCGGAAGTACTTGTCGTGCTCCAGCACGTACCGGACGATCCCGCCGAGGAACGCGATGTCCGAGCCCGCGCGCAGCGGCACGTGCAGGTCGGCGAGCGCGCTGGTGCGGGTGAACCGCGGGTCGACGTGGATCACCTTCGCGCCCCGCGCCTTGGCCTCCATCACCCACTGGAACCCGACCGGATGGCACTCGGCCATGTTCGAGCCCTCGATGACGATGCAGTCCGAGTTCTGCAGGTCCTGCTGGAAGGTGGTCGCGCCGCCGCGTCCGAACGAGGTTCCCAGACTGGGAACGGTGGAGGAGTGTCAAACGCGCGCCTGGTTCTCGATCTGGATCGCGCCGAGCGCCGTGAACAACTTCTTGATCAGGTAGTTCTCTTCGTTGTCCAGCGTGGCCCCGCCGAGGCTCGCGAAGCCCAGGGTGCGCCGGGTGCGGGTCTGGTCGACCTCCCACTCCCAGCCGGCCCGGCGGGCCGCGATCACCCGGTCGGCGATCATGTCCATCGCGGTGTCGAGGTCGAGGCGCTCCCATTCGGTGCCGTGCGGGCGCCGGTAGAGCACCTCGTGGCGGCGGGCCTCGCCGGTGGTCAGCTGGAGGCTCGCCGAGCCCTTGGGGCACAACCGGCCGCGTGAGACGGGGGAGTCGGGGTCGCCCTCGATCTGGGTGACCTTCTCGTCCTGGACGTACACGTTCTGGCCGCAGCCCACCGCGCAGTACGGGCAGACGGACTTGACCACCCGGTCGGCCGAGGCCACCCGGGGTGTGAGCCGCGCGCTGCGGCCGCTCTTGGCGGCGGCGCCCCGGCCCAGCGGGTCCGTCCCGGTGAGCTGGCGGTACACCGGCCACGAGTCGATCCAGGTGCGTACGCCCACGGCCACTCCTCCCACTCGTGCCCCGATTCTCCTGCGGCGCCGCCGCTTCGGCATCTCGTGCGGCGCCGGGGTACCCCGGCCCGCCGGGGGCAAACGGCGTGCCGGGCGTTCTCCCGCAAAGGGGGCGGAGGACGCCGGCGGGCGTGTCTTCGGTGTGCGGAGCGGACCGCTCCGCAGGTGTGAGGTCGCCGCCGCGGTGTGTCGGCCGAGGGACCATCACGGGCGCCCGTAATGTCCTGAGGGTCTCGGTCCCGGGTGAACGAGACGGCGGGAGTGGGCACATGACTGGCGCAAGTGCTGGCAGGAGGGGGATGGTGCGATGAGGCAGCGGCATGTCTTCGGAACCGTGCTGGTCGCCCTCTGCTTCGTCTACGGCCGCCGGCTGCCGGTCGTCGCCGTACCGCTGCTCGCCGTCGCCGCGGCCCTGCTGGTGCGGGGCGCCACGGCGCGGGAGAGGTGAGACGGCGATGAGGCACTCGGCGCCCATGTCCGCCGTCGGCATGGCCTGCCCCGCGCTGCTGGTGGCCGTGGTGGTCCCGGCCGCCGTCCACGCCCTGCGGCGCTCGCCGCTGTGGGAGCGGATCAGCGTGCCGCCGGCGGCGGTCACCTGGTCCTGGGTCGACCGGGGGGAACGCGAGGCCGAGCGGCAGGCGGGAGGTGATCCGGTTGTCCGCTGACCTCCCGGTCCTGGTGTTCGACGTCAACGAGACGCTCACCGACATGGCCCCGCTCGCCGGACGCTTCACGGAGGCCGGCCTGTCCGCCCATCTGCTGCCGGCCTGGTTCGCCGGGGTGCTGCGCGACGGGACGGCCCTGACCCTGGCGGGCGGTCACGCCTCCTTCGCGGCCGTCGCCCGGGAGGGACTGCTGGCCCTGGCGGCCGGCGAGCGGGCCGTACCGGACCCGGAGCGCGCCGCGGACCACGTACTGTCCGGGCTGCCCGAACTGCCGGTGCACCCGGACGTCCCGGAGGGCGTACGGGCCCTGCGCTCGGCCGGGTTCCGCCTGGCCACCCTGACGAACGGAGCGGCCGCCACCACCCGCGCGGTCCTGGACCGGGCAGGACTGACCGGCCTGTTCGAAGCCCACCTGGACGTGACGGCCCCGGCCCGCTGGAAGCCGGCCCCCGAGGCGTACGCGCACGCCCTGCGCGTGCTCGCCGTACCCGCGTCCGCGGCCCTGCTGGTCGCCGTGCACCCCTGGGACGTGGACGGCGCGTCCCGCGCGGGCCTGCGCACCGGGTGGCTGTGCCGGACGCCGCGGCCGTACCCCGCCACTCACCGGCCGGCCGACGTGACGGCCGCCTCCCTGCCGGAGCTGGCCGAGCGTCTGCTCACCTGGCGTCCGCCGGGCGGTCCGCCGTGACCAGCCAGGACGTGCTGGGCAGCCGGACCGTGCCGTCGTCCGCCTCGTGGGCGCGCAGCCGGTCCGCCAGGGCGCGGCGGGCGCGGTCCTGCTCCGCCGCGCCGACCTGGGCCAGCAGATGGCGGCCGGGACCCGTGCCGAGCATGAACTCCGCGGCGTCCTCGGCTCCGTGCCCCCACGTCTCGTACGCCCGGACCGGGCCCGCGGCCACCCCCGTGAAACCGGCCGCGGTGAGGACGGCGCGGATGCGGTCCGGGGCGGACAGGGAGAACATGCCGGGCAGCCCCGGGGTGCCGAAGCCGCCGAGCGGCAGCACGTCGCCCAGTGAGGCCAGTGCCGCCGCCCCGCCGCTGAGCGAGATGTCGGCCGGGCAGACGAACGCCAGGCGCCCGCCGGGGCGCAGCGCCCGGCCGATGTTGCCGAAGGCCGCCACCGGGTCGGCGAAGAACATCACTCCGTAGCGGCTGATCGCCACGTCGAAGGCGCCCGGCTCGAAGGGGTGCACCTGCGCGTCGCCCTGGACGAACGAGACGTTGGCGATGCCCTCGCGCCGCGCGCGGGCCCGCGCCTCGGCCAGCATCGGTCCGGACAGATCGAGGCCCAGCGCGCCGCCCCCGGGGGCGCGGAGCGCGGCGAGCCGGGTGGTCTGCCCGGAACCGCAGCCGAGGTCGAGCACCCGGTGTGCGGCGCCGATCGCGGCCGCGTCGAGCAGCGGCTCGTCGAAGCCCTCGTTCACGGCGTTCCAGCGGTCCTGGTGGTGGGCCCAGTGAGTGCCCTCCGGACCGTTCCACGCCTTTTCCTGCTGGGAGTTGACGACGTCCGGCACGGCTGCCTCCTGTGTGCGACGGAGAATGGGCACTTGCCCAAACAGTATGGGCGCGCGCCCATACTGGCAATCCCCGTTACCATCCAGGACGTTGACGCAAGGATGGAGGGCAGGGCCATGGCACCGCGTGGAGTTGCGACGCCGGACGTGCGCGAGCGGCTGTTCGCGGCCGCCGAGCGCGTCGTGGAACGGGCCGGCCCCGGCGCGCTCACCAGCCGTTCCGTCACCACCGAGGCGGGCTGCGCCAAGGGGCTGCTGCACGCCCACTTCGCCGGGTTCGACGAGTTCGTCGCCGAGCTCTGCCTCGACCGGTTCGCGCGCACGGCGGCGCGGGCGCGGGCGCTGCCGGGGCTCGCCGGGCAGGGCACGGTGGCGGGGAACCTCGACTCCGTCGTCCTCGCCCTGTTCGATTCCGGCGGCCCCGCCCTGTCGGGCCTGGCGATGGCCCGCCCCGCCGCCATGGCGCGCGTCCGCGCGGCCCTGGAGGGCGGGGCGCCGGGCTTCGCCGCGATCCAGGAGGCCGTCACCGGCTATCTGACGGCCGAACAGGGGCTCGGGCGGGTGGCGCGGACCGTCGATCCGGGCACCGCGGCCCTCGCGATCGTCGGCACCGCCCACCATCTGCTGATGACCGGCTGGCCCGGCACCCCCGACCCGCGGCCCGCGATGAGACGCCTGGTGGCCGCGCTGGTGGCCGGCGGGTAACCGCTCAGCCGCCCTTCGCCGCCAGCCTCTCCCGCTGCGGCACCACGGTGTACCGGGGGTCCTCCGCCGATGCCACCCCCGCCTCGAAGACGCCGAAGCGCAGCGCCGCCGAGCCGGTGAGCAGGGCGGTGCCCGCGGCGAGTGCGAGCCGGCGGTCGGGCACGCGGACGCAGAGCAGGGCGAGGGCCGCACCGCCCGCGGTCAGCGCCTCCGCCGCGCGCAGGAGCACCCGCGGCCTGCCCTGGTCGAAGGGCTCGGCGGTGAGGCCCATACGGCGCTTCATCAGCCGGAACGCGCCCAGTTCCAGGGCGGCGCCGAGCACCGCCGTCCGGCGGGCCGGACCGGCCTGCGCGGTCGGGGCGGCGACCAGGCCGAGGCCGGACGCGGCGGCCGCGGCCGAGCCCGCGAAGACGAACGGCAGTTCACGGTAGCCCTCGTGCCAGGACGGCACCGCGGTGTCCGCGATCAGCACCGCCGTGTACGTCGCCACGCCGGGGCCGAGGACGGCCGCCGCCGCGGTGGCGGCCGAGCCCACCGGCCGCAGACGGTCCGCCAGGTCCGCCGCTGCCGCCCCCAGCAGGCGGTAGCGGCCCGCCACTTCGATGGCCGCGGCGGCCATGGTCAGCGGCGCGTACCCCATCAGCAGCCAGGAGCCCACGCTCATCGGCGAGGTCGGCTTGAAGACGCGCAGCATGTTCAGGAAGCGGGCCGGCCGGCCCAGATCGTGCACCAGGGCGGCGAGCGAGAGGGAGATCGCGCCGGCCGCGCCGATCTTCGCCGGAGCCGCGAGCCCCGGCCGCCCGGTGGCGTGGGCCCCGGCCGCCAGCAGCGAGGAGGCCCCGGCCAGCCCGCCGAGGTACAGGTACCCGGCGATGTCCAGCGCCTTCCACGTCGGCTTGTTCAGCACGGGTTTGCCGTAGTACGACGAGAACGACGCGTCCGGCACCATCGGCTGCTCGCCCCGCCCGCGCCGGCGCCGCCGGCGCCCCGCGTCCGCGCCGGTCGGCGCCTCCCGTCCGGGCCGTGAGCCCTTCTCGCCGCCCCGGGTGACATCCCTCTCGCTCATCGCACGCTCCTCGCGCAATCGGCGCGGTTCATCGCACCCTCCTCGCGGCACCGACGGACCTCACCGTGACCTCCGTACGAATCCGCCCGCGAAACCGCCCACCGCGAGCCCCGTCAGCGTCACCGCCGCCAGCGCCGCGTGCCGCCACATGTCCGGCAGGTCCCGGGTGGTGACCACGGGGTCCGGGGGCAGGCCGTAGACCTCGGGCTCGTCCAGCAGCAGGAAGAACGCGCCGTCGCCGCCGACCCCGTCGTCCGGGCTCTCGCCGTACAGGCGGGCGTCGGTCACCCCGGCCGCGTGCAGCTGCGCCACCCGGCCCCGGGCCCGCTCCCGCAGTTCGTCCAGCGGCCCGAACTGGATGGAGTCCGTCGGACAGGCCTTGGCGCAGGCGGGTTCCATGCCCGCGCCCAGCCGGTCATAGCACAGGGTGCACTTCCACACCCGGCCGTCGTCCTTGCGCTGGTCGATGACGCCGTACGGACAGGCGGGCACGCAGTACCCGCAGCCGTTGCAGATGTCCTCCTGCACGACGACGGTGCCGAACTCGGTGCGGAACAGCGACCCGGTGGGGCACACGTCCAGACAGGCCGCGTGCGTGCAGTGCTTGCACACGTCGGAGGCCATCAGCCAGCGCAGCTCGGTGCGGCCGTCGGGGGAGAGGGGGGAGATCCGCCCGGCGGGGGCGCCCTCGGGGGCCTGCCCGGGCGAGGGAGCGGTGGCGCCGGGACCGGGTGAGGCGGCGTCGGTGCCGAGCCGCGCCGCCGCCTGGAACACGTCGGTGTCCTCGTGGACGACCCCGGGCTCCTGCCCGCCGAACGGCTTGCGCTGTTCGATGAAGGCCACGTGCCGCCAGGTGTCGGCGCCCAGGCCCTGCGTGTTGTCGTAGGACATGCCGGTCAGTTCGAGGCCGTCCTCCGGGACCGCGTTCCACTCCTTGCAGGCCACCTCGCAGGCCTTGCAGCCGATGCACACCGAGGTGTCGGTGAAGAACCCCATCCGCGGCGGGGCGTCCGGATAGCCGGCCGCCCCGGCCACGTCCGGCTGCGGGCCGTACCACTGGTTGCCACGGACGTCAGGGCTGTCGCTCATGGCGTGCCTCCTCGCTCACGACTCCTCGCCCCCCTCGGGCACCTCGCCCGGCGCCGCCCGCACCGCGGCCACCCGGCGCCGCTCCCACGTCCCAGACAGGCCCTTTTGGTGGCGTGACAGGTCAGGAACGGCACCACGAACAAATCCGCAGCAGGTGCACGCCGATCGCGCCGACGAAGACCAGTGCCGCCCGGTGGTGCGTCTGCCGCAGCAGCAGCCCGCCGCGCACGTAGAGGCTGATCCGTCGGGGCCGACGCGTACGCCTCGCAGGTCATCGCTCCGCGCAGCGGCAGGTAGGCGCCGGTGTACGGCCGTTCGGCCATGCCCGGGTCGAAGAAGAACGTCAGTCAGAACACCGGTCACCACCAGCACCAGCAGGTTGTACGGCGCCAACTCGCCGAGCGGGAACGGCCAGTGGTCCGGGAACGCCTTGCGCAGGAACTCCTTGCCGGACGCCGCCACCGGAAGCCGCTGGTCGAGCGAGCGCACCAGACGCTCGCCCCGTCCCGGGGGCCGCTCCTCGGACGCCGCCACTCGTCGCTCGCCTTCCGCCGGTGCTGGGTCGTGCACGCTCGGTGCCCCCTTCGAGCGTGGCACGGGTGCCCGGGCTCCGCGCGTCCGAAACGACGGAGGCACGGCCGCGCGGGGTCCGCGGGCCGGGGCGCCGATTGCGCGGGTCGGCGCGCGGCTACCCGGTGGCCGAGGCCGTCGCCGCCCGGCTGCGGGACGCGGGGGCGGGGCGGGTGTACGGCGGTGCCGGGCCTGGCCCTCGACCCGCTGGTGCGCGCCCTCGGGGACCCGTGGTTCGGGCAGGCGCGCGGCGCGGAGTCCGCCGCCCTCATGGCCTGTGCGCACGCCAGACTCACCGGCGGGCTCGGCTGTTGTCCGGCCCCGCCCGGGGCGGCGTGCTGCGGCTGCCGGCCGGCCTGTACGACGCGGCGGCCGACCGGGCGCCGGTGCTCGCCCTGGTGGGCCGCGGGGACGGCGACCCCGGCATGCGCCATCTGGCGGAGGTCTCGGTGTTCTGCGAGCCGGTCTCCGGACCGGGGCGGCTGTGCGACGCCCTGCACCGGGCCGTCCGGGCGGCGCTCACCGACCGGGAGGTTCGCGAGCCTGGTCGTACCCCGCCGGGTGCTGGAGGCCCCGGCGCCGCCGGACGGGCCGGCCCCGCGGAGCGGCTTCGCGGCCGCGCCCGTGGAACCGCCCGACGAGCGGCGGCTGCGCGGGGCCGCGGAGGTCCTGGCGGCGGCCCGGCGGCCGGCCGTGGTCGTGGGCAACGCGGGACGCGCGGCGTCCGCGCAGGCGGCGGGTGTGGCCACGCTGCTCGGCGCCGGTGGCCACCACGGCCCTCGCCCGGGACGTGCTGCCCGACGACCTGCCGTACCAGACGGGTGCTGCGGGCCCGCTCGGCAGCTCGGCGGCCGCCCTGCTGCTGCGGGAGTGCGACACGCTGCTGCTCGTGGGCGCCGAGGACCTGGACCCCGCTGTGCTGGCCGACCCCGCCGGCTGCCGGATCGTCGCCGTGGGGTCCGGCGAGTCCGTGCCCGGCACGGCCGTCCGGGTGAACGGCGACCCACGGGCGGCACTGGAAGCGCTGATCCTGATGCTGCACCGGGCCACCGACCGCGGCTGGCGCACCCGGGTCGAGGCCATGGTGCGGGAGTGGCGGGCCGAGGGGGCGCGCGAAGGCCAGCCAGTACTTCGGCACCTCGGTGAACCCCCGCTCGGTCGTCGCCGAGCTGTCCGAACGGCTGCCCGACCGGGCCGTGGTGGTCACCGACTCCGGGACCGCGCTCGGACCTGCCATCCGAGGCTGCGCAACGGCATGCGCTCGCTGCTGTCGGGGCATCTCGGTCTGCCCGGCGCGGCCGTGCCCTACGCCGTCGCCGCCAAGTTCGCGGCCCCGGAACGGCCCGTGATCGCCCTCGTCGGCGACGGCGCCCTCCAGGGCGGCGGGCTGAACGAACTGATCACCGTGCGCCGCCACCTGGACCGGCTGGCCGCTCTGCCGCCGCTGGTGTTCCGCATGCTGAACAACGGTGACCTGAACCGGCTCACCCGGCGGCGCCGGGCCGTCGCCGGCGACCCGCTGCTTCCGCTGTCGGCCGAGGTCCCCGCGATGCCGTACGCCGAGTGGGCGCGCCTCGCCGGGCTGCCCGCCGTCCGCTGCGACCGGCCGCGGCACGTCGCCTCGGTCCGGGCCGACGTGCCGACCCAGCCGGGGCCGGTGCTGCTGGAGTTCGTGGTGGACGGGGAGATCCCGCCCGACTGGGCCGCGGCCGACGGCGGCCGGGAGCGGCCCGGGAAGAAGCTGCTGCCGCGGGCCTGAGGCTCAGGAACCGTCCTCGCGGACGAGCGGCACGATCGCGGTGACCCGCTTGCCCTCCGGCAGCATCGTCACCTCCAGGTCGCGCGCGAGCATCGCCACCAGGTGCAGGCCGTGGCCGCCGACGCGCGCGGGGTCGGGTGGACGCGGGCGCGGCGGTTCGGGGGAGGTGTCCGTCACCGAGACGCGCAGCGCGCGGGCGCCGGGCAGCAGATCCAGGCCGAGGGCGCAGGGCCCGGGCGCGTGCTTGGCCGCGTTGGTGACCAGTTCGCTCACCACGAGCTGCGCGTCCTGTACCGAGCGCCGCGCCGGGGCCGGGTGTGCCGTACCCAGCAGGGCGGCCACGGCGGCACGCGCGTCCGCGCTGCTGCACATGCCGGTCGCCCAGTCGCGGCGGTAGCGCGCGTCCTGTGTCCTCGCCTGCGTCCTCACCGGGATGTCCATACCTCGTCGCCCTTTTCCCTCCGGGGTTCGGGTCCCTTCCGGCGCTTGTGAAGAAACGTGCCGTCCTCCTCCGGCTACCCGCTGGCCCGTCGATCAAGGGGACGTCCACCGGGATTCCTCCGGTTGCACACGAACCCCTGGCGAAGCGGCCCGCGAACACGGCGGCGGGTCCCGGGAATCCGCTGGGAGGATTCCCGGGACCCGCCGCGAATCGGTCGTACGGGTCGGCGCCGTGGCCGGCGCCCACCGGGTCCTCAGTGTTTGAAGGTGTCCTTGGCCTTCTCCTTGGCCTGCCGGGCGTCCCCGCGCGCGCCTTCCGCGCGGCCCTCGGCCTCCATCCGCTCGTTGCCGACGGCACGGCCCACGGCCTCCTTGGCCTTGCCCTTGGCCTGCTCCGCCTTGCCCTTCGCCTTCTGGTCGCCAGCCATCGCGGTCTCACATCCCAACGTGTCGTGATGTCCGTTCGCTGTTCGGTTTGCCCCTGCGACGCCCCTCAAACCGATTACCCGCCTTTGGTTGAACAGTCCAAACTGATAAACCTATTGTTACTAACCATGGAGACCCAGGAAACGCCCGCGCTCGCCGGCGCCCTCCGGCTGGCCATGGGCCGGATCGTGCGCCGGCTGCGCCAGGCGCACGCGGTGGGCGACATCTCCCTGTCCGAGGTGTCGGTGCTGGCCAGGCTGTCCCGCGGCGGCCCCGACTCGCCGGGCTCGCTCGCCGAGGCGGAGCGGGTGCGGCCCCAGGCGATGGCCGGCACCCTCGCCGGCCTCGAACGGCGCGGCTGGGTGAGCCGTACGCCCGACACCGCCGACCGGCGCCGGGTCGTCATCGCGGTCACCGAGGAGGGCAGGACCGTGCTGGAGCAGCGCCGCTCCGAGTCCGTCGGCCGCCTCACCCAGGCCCTGGAGGAGTTCACCCCGCGGGAACGGCAGGCCCTGCACGACGTCCTGCCCCTGCTCGACCGACTGGCGGAGCGGCTGTGAACGGCGACGCGCCCGGCGCGGGCGCCCGCGCCCGCCTCCTCGCCCGCTCGGCCCGGCAGCGGGCCACGCCCCCCGGCCCCGGCTACAAGTGGGTCGCCCTGTCCAACACCACGCTCGGCGTGCTGATCGCCACGATGGACGCCTCCATCGTGATCATCTCGCTGCCCGCGATCTTCCGCGGCATCGGCCTGGACCCGCTCGCCGCGGGCAACATCGGCTATCTGCTGTGGATGATCCTCGGGTATCTGCTGGTCTCCGCCGTCCTGGTGGTGGTGCTCGGCCGGCTGGGCGACATGTTCGGCCGGGTGCGGATCTACAACCTGGGCTTCCTGGTCTTCGCCGTCGCCTCCATCGCCCTGTCCCTGGACCCGTTCCGGGCCGGCGCGGGCGCGCTGTGGCTCATCCTGTGGCGCATCGTGCAGGCCTTCGGCGGCTCCATGCTCACCGCCAACTCGGCCGCGATCCTCACCGACGCCTTCCCGGCCCGGCAGCGCGGCATGGCCCTCGGGATCAACCAGATCACCGCGCTCGCCGGGCAGTTCCTCGGCCTGCTCGCGGGCGGACTGCTGGCCGCCGTCGACTGGCGGGCCGTGTTCTGGGTGAGCGTCCCGGTCAGCGTGACCGGCACCGTCTGGTCGTACCTGAGCCTGCGCGAGACCGCGGCCGGCGGGCGCGGCCGCGTCGACTGGCTCGGCAACCTCACCTTCGCCGCGGGCGCCGGCATCCTGCTCGCGGGCATCACCTACGGCATCCAGCCCTACGGCGGCCACGCCACCGGCTGGACCAACCCCTGGGTCCTCGCAGGGCTGATCGGCGGTGTGGTGCTGCTGCTGGTGTTCTGCGTGGTGGAGACCCAGGTCGCCGAGCCGATGTTCCGGCTGTCGCTGTTCCGGGTGCGGGCGTTCGCGGCCGGCAACCTGGCCGCCCTGCTGACCGCGATCGCGCGCGGCGGGCTCCAGTTCATGCTGATCATCTGGTTGCAGGGCATCTGGCTGCCGCTGCACGGCTACGACTTCGAGGACACCCCGCTGTGGGCGGGCGTCTTCATGCTGCCGCTCACCGTGGGGTTCCTGCTCGCCGGTCCCGTCTCCGGCTATCTCTCCGACCGGTTCGGCGCCCGGATCTTCTCCACCGCCGGGCTGATCGTGGTGGCCGCCTCCTTCTTCGGGCTGCTGGCCCTGCCGGTGGACTTCGACTACGGCCTGTTCGCCGCGCTGCTGCTGCTCAACGGGCTGGGCCAGGGCATGTTCTCCTCGCCCAACACCTCCTCGATCATGGGCAGCGTGCCCGCGAGGTACCGGGGCGTGGCCTCCGGGATGCGCTCCACCTTCCAGAACTCGGGTACGGCCCTGTCCATCGGCGTGTTCTTCTCGCTGATGGTCTCCGGCCTCGCCGCCACCCTGCCGAAGACCCTCGGCAGCGGGCTCCAGGCGCACGGCGTGCCCGCCGCGACCGCCCACCAGGTGGCCTCGCTGCCCCCGGTCAGCACCCTGTTCGCGACCTTCCTCGGCAACAACCCGATCGGTCATCTGCTGGGTTCCGGCGGCACGTTGGACCGGCTGACCGCCGCCCAGCGCGCCACCCTGACCGGCCACCGGTTCTTCCCCGAACTGGTCTCCGGCCCCTTCCACCACGGCCTGACGATCGTCTTCAGCGTGGCCGCCGGCATGGCCCTGGTCTCCGCGGTGGCCTCCGCGCTGCGCGGCGGCCACGAGCGCGCCGACGACGCGGCGGCGACCGGAACCGGGCGGGGCGCGCCGGAGGAGTCCCGGGCGGCCCGCCCCTCCTGACCGGCTCAGCGCTCGTGGCGCCGCCGCAGGACATGGCGGACCACGAGCGCCACGACCAGGACCGCGAGGGCCACGAGGAAGTAGATCTCGTAGCGCTTGATCTCGTCGTAGACCTCGGTGATGTGGCTGCCCGCCAGATAGGCGAGGGAGGTCCACAAGCCGACCCACAGGGCCGCGCCGAGGGCGTTGAAGACGAGGAAGCGGCGCCAGTGCATGCCCGAGGTGCCCGCGATGATGCCGTTGACCTGGCGCAGCCCCTCGACGAACCGGGCCACGGTCACGATCTTCCCGCCGTGCCGGTGGAAGAACTCCTCGGCGGTGGCGAACCGCTTCGGGGTGAGGAAGACGTACCGGCCCCAGCGGTGCACGAATGCCCGGCCGCCGTAGTGGCCGATCAGGAAGCCGATGTTGTCGCCGACGACGGCGGCGGCGAAGGCGATGAGGCCCACCTTCACCACGTCCAGCTCGCCCGCGCCCGCGTACACCCCGGCAGCGAGCAGGATCGTCTCACCCGGTGCCGGGACGCCGAAGTCCTCCACGAGGATCACGGCGCCCACGGCCCAGTAGCCGTAGTGGGCGAGCAGTGGTGCCAGGTGGGCCAGCGGTCCCGGGAGCGGAGGGGCGGCCATGTCTCCACGGTACGACCCCGGCACGGCGCTCGGTGTCCGACCCGCTGCGCTGGGCCACCGCCGAGGCCCCCGCGTCAGCCGCCGGGGCCCTCCCCGGCGGCGGTGTCCGGCTGGCAGCCGGGACACAGCTCGTGTTCGCCGTCGCGGGTGACGACGGTCCCCCAGCCGAGGCAGCGCTCGCAGTCACGGGCGAGCTCCAGATCGGGACGCGGCGGCGGGAACTGGCCGGGGCGGGGTCCGTGCACCATGCGGCGAGCGGCTCCTTGAGGTGAGGATCACAGGACTGTTCGAGTTGCCAGAATAAGTCCTATTTATCCTTTATTTCTGTGATGAACGTCACATATCCGCCGGTGATCCGGAGCGATCAGCCGAGAGTGCCCAGCCGGGCTTCGCGCCACAGGTCCACGCCGCCGTCGGTGGCGCACGTGTCGATCTCCGCCAGCTCCTCGTCGGTGAAGTCCAGGTTGTCCAGGGCGGCCACGTTCTGCTCCAGCTGCTCGGTGCGGGAGGCGCCGACGACCAGGGACGTCACCCGCTGGTCGCGCAGTGCCCAGGCGAGCGCCAGCTGGGCCAGTGTCTGCCCGCGCCGGGCCGCGATCTGGTTCAGGGCGCGCAGCCGGCGCACCATGTCCTCGGTCAGCCAGGAACGGTCGAACGACGTGCTCCGCGCGGCCCGCGAGTCCTGCGGCACCCCCTCCAGGTACCGGCCGGTCAGCAGGCCCTGGGCGAGCGCCGTGAAGCCGATGACCCCGAAGCCCTCCTCCTGCGCCACGTCCAGCAGGCCCTCGGTCTCGATCCAGCGGTTGAGCATGTTGTACGACGGCTGGTGGATCAGCAGTGGGGTGCCGAGGTCGCGCAGGATCGCGGCGGCCTGCCGGGTGCGCTCGGCGTCGTAGGAGGAGATGCCGACGTAGAGCGCCTTGCCCTGGCGGACGGCCGTGTCCAGCGCGCCCATCGTCTCCTCCAGCGGCGTGCTCGCGTCCAGCCGGTGGGAGTAGAAGATGTCCACGTAGTCCACGCCCATCCGGCGCAGCGACTGGTCCAGCGAGGCCAGCAGGTACTTGCGCGAGCCCCCGCCCTGCCCGTACGGGCCGGGCCACATGTCCCAGCCCGCCTTGGTGGAGATCACCAGCTCGTCCCGGTAGGGGGCGAGGTCGCCGCGCATCAGCCGGCCGAAGTTCTCCTCCGCCGAGCCGTACGGCGGGCCGTAGTTGTTCGCCAGGTCGTGATGGGTGATCCCGAGGTCGAAGGCGCGCAGGGCGATCTCGCGCTGCGTCTCGAACGGGCGGTCGTCGCCGAAGTTGTGCCAGTAGCCCAGGGACAGGACCGGCAGGTCGAGCCCCGAGCGGCCGGTGCGCCGGTAGCGCATGGCGCCGTCGTAACGAGCGGGGTCCGCGACGTGGGTCATCGGGTGTTCTCCGGGTGGTGCGTAGGGGCGTCCCCACGGTGCCAGGGGACCCGTCCACCCTGCTCCGCGGTGATCCGCAAGTCCAACCGCGCACCCGGATGGGATTGAGCGGTTCCGTTTCTGAATCGGGCACAGGGGCAGGCGGTCACCGGTACGTAGTACGGAAGGAGGCGCTCGTGAGCGAGGCGATGTCCCCGGGCGACCGGCGGGACGGGAACGGAGCGGCGGCCGCACCGGCGGTGGCCCGGCTGCCGCGTCAGGTGCGTGCGGATCTGACCCGCAGGCTGCACCGCAACCGGCGCGCGTTCCGCCAGGACGACGTGCAGGTCGTGGAGCGCCCGCTGCTGCGGCGCGCCGTCGGCGCCTCGGCGCTCGGCAACTGCATGGAGTGGTTCGACTTCGGCGTCTACAGCTACCTGGCGGCCACCATCGGCAAGGTCTTCTTCCCGGGCGCCTCCCCGGCCGCCCAGGTCGTCTCCTCGTTCGCGACCTTCGCCGCCGCCTTCGTGGTACGGCCCCTCGGCGGGCTGTTCTTCGGGCCGCTCGGCGACCGGGTCGGCCGGCAGAAGGTGCTCGCCACCACCATGATCATGATGTCGGTGGGCACCTTCGCCATCGGCGTCATCCCGGGATACGCGACCATCGGCATCGCCGCCCCGCTGCTGCTCCTGCTGGCCCGGATGGTCCAGGGCTTCTCCACCGGCGGCGAGTACGGCGGTGCCACCACCTTCGTCGCCGAGTACGCGCCCGACCGCAGGCGCGGCTTCCTGTCCAGCTGGCTCGACTTCGGCACCTTCGTCGGCTACGCCCTCGGCTCGGCCCTCGTCACGGTGCTCGGCCTGCTGCTGACCGACGCCCAGATGCTCTCCTGGGGCTGGCGTGTGCCCTTCCTGATCGCCGGGCCGCTCGGTGTGATCGGCCTGTACATGCGGCTCAAGCTGGAGGAGTCCCCGGCCTTCCAGCAGCAACTGGACGAGCACGAGAAGGCGCTGGCGCAGGAGTCGACGGGCAGCGAGCTGAAGGACATCGTCCGCAACCACTGGCGGCCGCTGCTCATCTGCATGGGCCTGGTGCTGCTGTACAACGTCACCAACTACATGGTCACCGGGTACCTGCCCACCTACCAGACCGAGACGCTGCACCGCTCGGCCGGCTTCGCGGACCTCCTGGTGCTCATCGGCATGGTGTGGATCGTCGTCCTGATCACCTTCCTCGGCCGGCTCAGCGACCGGATCGGACGGCGGCCGGTGTACGGCGTCGCCGCGGTCGCGATGATCGTCCTGGCCGTGCCCTCCTTCCTGCTGCTCAAGGCGCAGGGCACCTGGCCGCCGGTGCTCGGGGTGCTGATCCTGTCCACGCTGCTGGCCTGCTTCGCCGCGCCGAGCGCCGCCACCCTGCCGGCGCTGTTCCCGACGGCGGTGCGCTATGCGGCCATGGGCATCGGCTTCAACATCGCGGTCGCGGCCTTCGGCGGCACCACCCCGCTGGTCACCGCCGCACTGGTCGAGGCGACCGGGGACAAGCTGATGCCCGCCTACTACCTGATGCTGGCCGGAGTCATCGGACTGCTCACCGTCAGGTTCCTGCCCGAGAGTGCCCAGGTGCCGCTGAAGGGGTCGCGGCCGATGGTCGGCTCCCGCGCCGAGCGGCGCGAACTGATCACCGTCTCCCGGGAGTTGTACGAGCGGGCGGGGGAGCGGGCGCCGCGCGGCTGAGCCGGGCGGACGCCGGGCTGTCCGATCCTACGAACTTCACGCGGGCCGGGTTACCGGTCTTCGCGGGCTCTGATAGGAAACTTTCCTACCAGTACTCGTGCTGGTCCGAACCACCACCCCCCACTCCCCTTGGAGCTCCCGTGGTGCACGAAGACCGCGAAACAGCAGCCCTCGCCCGTCTGTCCCGCCGCTCCCTCGTCGCCGCGCTCGGCGCCGTGGCCGCCGGCGCCGTCATCGGGGCCCAGCGCGCCGGCGCGGCCCCGGCGGTCGCCGCCGCGACCGGCCTCGACGACCCCGCGAAGAAGGAGATCGCGATGAAGCTGGTGTCGAGCGCGGAGAACTCCTCGCTCGACTGGAAGGCCCAGTACAAGTACATCGAGGACATCGGCGACGGCCGCGGCTACACGGCCGGCATCATCGGCTTCTGCTCCGGCACCGGCGACATGCTGGAGGTCGTCCAGCTCTACGCCGACCGCAAGCCCGGCAACGTCCTCGCCCGGTACCTGCCCGCCCTGCGCAAGGTCGACGGCAGCGACTCGCACTCCGGCCTCGACCCGGACTTCCCCGACGACTGGCGCAATGCCGCGCGGGACACGGTGTTCCAGCAGTGCCAGAACGACGAGCGCGACCGGGTCTACTTCGACCCCGCGGTGTCCCGGGGCAAGAGCGACGGACTGCGCGCCCTCGGCCAGTTCTGCTACTACGACGCCATCGTCATGCACGGCGACGGCGACGACCCCACCAGCTTCGGCAGCATCCGCAAGCGCGCCCTGCGCAGCGCCGGCACCCCGGCCCAGGGCGGCGACGAGACGGCGTACCTCAACGCCTTCCTCGACGCCCGGGTGTGGGCCATGAAGCAGGAGGAGGCCCACAGCGACACCAGCCGCGTCGACACCGAGCAGCGCGTCTTCCTGCGCAAGGGCAACCTCGACCTGAAGACCCCGCTCGACTGGAAGGTCTACGGCGACAGCTACCACATCGGCTGAGCCTCGCCCCTGTCTCCCGCCGTGCCGCGCGCTCCGGCCGCGCGGCGCGGCGGCCCGAAAGTCGTCGGCCAGGCGGCGTCCAAACTCGCATACGAACGCCCTGACGAGGAAAGATGGCGGGAGCGAGCGACCGACACCGACGTGGAGGAACGTACTCATGGCGCACGAGCGAGCCGGCCGGCCTGCCGGCCCCGAGGACCTGGTCGACGTGGCGCGGCTGGTCACGGCGTACTACGCGCTGCACCCGGACCCGGCCGACCCGGCCCAGCGCGTGGCGTTCGGCACCTCGGGGCACCGGGGCTCGTCCCTGGCGAGCGCCTTCAACGAGGACCACATCGCCGCCACCAGCCAGGCCATCTGCGAGTACCGCGCGGGCCGGGGCATCGACGGCCCGCTCTTCCTGGGCGCCGACACCCACGCCCTGTCGGAACCCGCGAAGGTCACCGCGCTGGAGGTGTTCGCCGCCAACGGGGTAGGCGTGCTGATCGACAGCGCCGACGGCTACACCCCCACCCCTGCCGTCTCGCACGCCATCCTCGGTCACAACCGGGGCCGCACCACGCACCTCGCCGACGGCGTGGTCGTCACCCCCTCGCACAACCCGCCCGCCGACGGCGGCTTCAAGTACAACCCGCCCAGCGGCGGCCCGGCCGCCTCGGACGCCACCTCCTGGATCCAGGACCGTGCCAACGAGATCATCACCGGCGGCCTGAAGGACGTACGACGGCTGCCCTACGCCCGCGCGCTCGCCGCCGACACCACCGGGCGACACGACTTCCTCGGCACCTACGTCGACGACCTGCCCGCGGTGCTGGACCTCGACGCCGTCCGCGCGGCCGGGGTGCGCATCGGCGCCGACCCGCTCGGCGGCGCCTCCGTCGCGTACTGGGGCCGGATCGCCGAACAGCACCGCCTCGACCTCACGGTGGTCAACCCGCACACCGACCCCACCTGGCGCTTCATGACGCTGGACTGGGACGGGCAGATCCGGATGGACTGCTCCTCGCCCTACGCCATGGCCTCGCTGATCGAGCAGCGCGCGACCTACCGCATCGCCACCGGCAACGACGCCGACGCCGACCGGCACGGCATCGTCACCCCGGACGCGGGTCTGATGAACCCCAACCACTACCTGGCCGTCGCCATCGACTACCTCTACCGGCACCGCGCGCAGTGGCCGGCCGGCACGGGCATCGGCAAGACCCTGGTCTCCTCCACCATGATCGACCGGGTCGCCGCCGACCTCGGGCGCCGACTGGTCGAAGTCCCCGTCGGCTTCAAGTGGTTCGTGGACGGACTGCTCGGCGGCGACCTCGGCTTCGGCGGCGAGGAGTCGGCCGGCGCGTCCTTCCTGCGCCGGGACGGCTCGGTGTGGACCACCGACAAGGACGGCATCATCCTGGCGCTGCTCGCCTCCGAGATCACCGCCGTCACCGAGCGGACCCCCTCCGAGCACTACGCCGCCCTCACCGAGCGCTTCGGCGAGCCCGCCTACGCCCGCATCGACGCGCCCGCGACCCGTGAACAGAAGGCGCTGCTGGGCAAGTTGTCGCCCGCGCAGGTCACCGCGGACAGCCTCGCGGGCGAGCCGGTTACGGCCGTGCTCACCGAGGCGCCGGGCAACGGCGCCGCCATCGGCGGCATCAAGGTCACCACCGAGAACGCCTGGTTCGCGGCCCGCCCCTCGGGCACCGAGGACGTGTACAAGGTCTACGCCGAGTCGTTCCTCGGGCCGGACCACCTGGCCCGGGTGCAGGAGGAGGCGCAGGCGGTGGTGCGGGGCGCGCTCGGCGGCTGACCGGCGGCCCCGCCTGTCACGGGGCGGCCCGCGACCCGCGGTCGAAGGCCCCGCCCCGATGCGCTCAGCGGTGCCCGTGGTTCCCCGCCGACCGGTTCAGGACCGCGCCCGCCATGGCCTGCTCCCCGAGGGCGTTGGGGTGGGCCGGGGCCGCGGGCGAGGCCGGCTGGAGCGGCTCGATCCAGCGGTCCGCGGGCGCCTTGCACATGTCGTGGCCGACCGTGGGCCCGTACGTGTCCACGTACTCCGCCCGGTTGCGGGCCGCCTGCGTGCGCAGCATCAGGTTCAGCCGCTTCTCGGTGTCCCTGAGGTAGGCGAAGTCACCCTGGGCGAAGGGGACCTGCGGGAAGCAGCCCACGCCGTCGTCGGGCAGCAGATCGGGGTAGCCGACGACCAGCACCCGGGCGTGCGGGGCCCGGGCGTGCACGGCCCGCAGCACCTGGGCGATCTTCGGCGCCGTCCGCCGGACGGCGAGGGCCAGCTCGTCCTGCCCCGACGCCTCGTAGGCGCGCTCGCACGGGTTGCCCGCCGGGTCCTGGACGCCCAGGCCGGCGCACCTGCCGATGATCGGGCCGAACCCGACGTCGTTGCCGCCGATCTGCACCGTCACCAGGTCCGTGTCCTGTGACAGCGCGTCGAGTTGGGGCGGATTGCTGCCCTGGGCCTGCCACATCTGCGTGGTCGTCGCTCCGGAGCAGCTGGCGTCGGTGAACGTGGTCGCCCCGGCCCGGCCGGCCACCAGCGAGGGGTAGTTCCGGTCGGAGCGGGCGCAGTTGGCGTCCACCTGCGTGGGGATGCCGGGGCCCGAGGTGTAGGAGTCGCCCAGGGCGACGTAGTCGAGCCGGTGTCCGTGGTGTCGCGCGGGGTGCGCGGCGGCCGGGACGGCGGAGGCGGCGACGAGGGCGCACCCGCCCACCGCCGCCGCCACGGTCGCGGCCCGCCGCCGGGCTCTCGCCCCGCCCGCCGGACGACTGTCGTTGCTCATGGTTCCCCCCTGGGACCGGTACACGGCGCGGACGGCGCCGTACAGCGGCCTTCGCGCGATCGACCGGTTCTGTATACCGTCCGGTAGGTCCCGCCGACCAGAAGCCGGAAGGGACGAGTTCGGGGGAGTGGCGGGTCGCCCGCGAGGTCAGGCGGCGGACACCGTCCCCACGGGCGCCGGTTCCCGGAGCAGCGAGTCGTCCTCCGGGCGCGCCCCGGACAGCCGGTGGCGGGCCGCGATCAGCGCCATGTCGACGTCCCGTGTGCCGGTGGCCACGCACAGGGTGTAGGAGATGTCCGCGAGCCGCTGCTGCGCCCCCGGAGTGCTCTCCTTCGCGCCGAGCAGGGTGAGGGCCTCGTACTGGGCGATGAGGTCCTTCAGTACGGCGGGGTGTGCCATCAGCATGGGGGTGGGCCTCCGTGGTGTGTCGCCGGTGTACGAGATCGCAATCGCGACTACCCCCGCCCACGCCCCGCATGCCACCGCGGCCGTCGGCTTTCCCGCGGTCCGCGCCGCACGCGCGCCCGTACCCGACCGCAGGGCGGGTCCGCACGGGCCGCAGGGCGGGTCCGAACCGGACATGAAGACGGAGGTGTCACTCGCAAGGGTGCTCTCCGGTCGCCGTGCGCCGGTTGCGCCCCCTTCGCCGGGATCCTTCCGTGATCATGCCGGTGTGAGTCTGCACATGCGAAGTGCCGTACCGCGCCGGGTCGTTCCGGCCGTGCTCGGCACCCTCAGCGTCCTGTCCCTGCTGTCCGCCCTGCCCGCCGCCGCGCAGCCGGCGCGCCCGGGGGCCCGGCCCGCCGCGCCGCCGCCCCGGCAGGTCACGGCCGCCGAGGCCCGCACCGACGCCTATCTGCGCTCCGTCAAGGACCGGCCCGCGGCCCTGCGGGCCTTCTTCCGGGAGCTGCCCAAGGGTGGCGACCTGCACAACCACCTCTCCGGCGCGGTGAACACGGACTACCTCGTCGAGCTGGCCGCCGAGGACGGCCTGTGCATCGACACCGCGACGATGACCGCGGTCCCCTCGCCCTGCGGTGCCGGCACCCGCCCCGCCGCCGACGCGCGCACCGACCGCGCCTTCCACGCGGCGATCGTGCGCGCCTGGTCCATGCAGGACTTCCCGCCGGACCAGAACGGCCACGACCACTTCTTCGACACCTTCGGCAAGTTCGGCGAGGTGACCTGGCGGCACCGCGGCAAGCTGCTCGCCCAGGTCGCCGACACCGCCGTGAGCAACAACCAGTCGTACCTGGAGACGATGGTCACCCCGGCCTCGGACGGCGCGAAGAAGCTCGCCGACGAGGTGGGCTGGGACGCCGACCTGGCCGCCCTGCACCGCAGGCTGGTCGCGGGCGGCAGGCTGGACAAGCTGGTCGCCGACGCACGCGGGGAGGCCGACGACGGCGACGCCGAGTTCCGCGCCACCGAGCACTGCGGCACGGCGGGGGCCCGGCCCGCCTGCGGGCTCACCGTCCGCTGGATCTCCCAGGCGTCCCGGGGCGGTTCGCCGGTGCGGGTGTTCACCCAGCTGGCCCTCGGCATGCGGCTCGCCGAGGCGGACCCGCGCTTCGTCGCCGTCAACCTCGTCCAGCCCGAGGACTGGGACAGCTCGCTGCGGAACTACAGCCTGCAGATGCGCATGGTCGGCTATCTGCGCACCCAGTACCCGAGGGCCCATGTCACCCTGCACGCCGGCGAGCTGTGGCCCGGTCTGGTCAAGCCCGCGGATCTGAAGTTCCACATCAAGGAGGCCGTCGACGTCGCGCACACCGAGCGCGTCGGGCACGGCGTCGATCTCGTCCACGAGGACGACTGGCAGCGCACCGCCCGCACCATGGCGGCCCGGCGGATCGCCGTCGAGGTGCCCTTCTCCAGCAACGCCCAGATCCTCGGCGTCAAGGGCGCCGAGCACCCCTTCACCACCTACCGCCGCTACGGCGTCCCGGTCGTCCTCGCCACCGACGACCCCGGCGTCTCCCGCATCGACATCAGCCACGAGTACCAGTACGCGGCCGCCACCTACGGCCTGGGCTACCCCGAGCTGAAGGACCTGGCCCGCGCCTCCCTGGAGTACGCCTTCCTGCCCGGTGCCGACCTGTGGCAGGGCAACCCCGCGGCCCAGGGCTACCGCCCGGTCGAGGTGTGCCGCGCCGAGCACCCCGGACTGCCGGTGCACAGCGCGCGCTGCCGGCAGTTCCTCGCGGGCAGCGCGAAGGCGCGCCTGGAGTGGCGCCAGGAGGCCGCGTTCGCGGCGTTCGAGCGGGCGCACGCACACGGATGAGGTGAGCCGCTCGCCCGCGGGCGCCTCTCCCGGGCCCCGTCCCGGTCTCCGCGCGGGGGCCGGGGCGGGGCCCGGGCGGCCGGAAATCGCAGATTGGCCGGGAAACACGCCGTCGCACAACCGGTTGCCCCGGTTCCGCCCGCGGGCACGGGTCGTGTACACGCCATTACCCCGGGTGTATCACGGTGTCCCGTCCGGCACCGCGCGCCCCCGGGGTCACCGCCCGCACGGTGCGCGGATGCCGTACCCACATGATCACCACAGCGTCATCACATCGCCTTCACCGATTGGCCGCTTTTCGCCGGTCCTCTCCGGGGTTCCCCGGACGGGGCAGACGGCGTGCGGGGCGCGCCCCTAGCCTCCCGGGCCATGCGATCACCTCTGCTGAGACGCCTCGGTCTCACCGCCGTCCTCGCCGTCGTCCTCGCCGTCTTCGGCCTCACGACCGGGGCCAGTGCCGACACGGCCCCGGCCTCCCTCGCCTTCACCACCGACAGCGCCACCACCACCCCCGGTGGCTCGGTCAAGCTGTCGATGACGCTCACCAACAACAAGACGTACGACGTCCTGTTCGTGTACCAGACCATCGACCCGACCTGGCTGACCACCCAGCGCCCGGACCTGAAGTACAGCTTCACCGGTTGCAGCCTGGCCGCCGCCGACGGCAGCGCCACGCCCTGTTCCGGCACCGGCCCGACGAACCTCGGCACCAACTACGGCGCCACCATCCCGCCCGGTCAGAGCCGCACCGTCACCCTGACCCTCCAGGTCGCGGCCGACTCCGGCTGCAACGGCAACATCGGCTTCTACTCGTACTTCTACGCCGAGTTCAGCGACGGCACCAACACCAACGGCGGCCCCGTGTACACGCCCGAGACGCGCGTGCTCTGCGCCTGACGCGCACCACCACGACGTCGCCCGGCGGATCCAGGCGGTCCGCCGGTGCGCCGTGTCCCGCGACCCCCGCGCGGGGACGGGAAAGTGGTCATCCCGGTTGCTCCGTACGGCAGTTGGACACCAGCCATTTTCCGTCAGGTTTTGTGACTCGGCCACAGAAGCTACACACATCCATCACTATGTGACGCGACGGATGCGTCGACGACCGGTTTCTGAGGGGGACGCCGGCGTCGCGCGAGGGGGTGCGTCCGCTCCATGTGAGCCGTGCTCACCCCTGTCCGGGGAGGGGACTTTCACCGCATGAAGCGGACCATTCGCACCACCACCTTGACGGTGGGCGCGCTCATCGCCGCGCTCGGCCTTCAGGCAGGACCGGCCCAGGCCGACACCAGCACACCGCGCATCGATCTCCGAGTCCTGGTGGTGAGCGACGGCGGCCCGGCCACCGACGCCATCGCCGCCGAACTCACCTCCGAGGGAACGCCGTTCACCAAGGTCGACCTCACCAGCAGCGGCCGTCCGACCATCGACGCCGGCTTCCTCGCCGACACCGTGGACGGCCGGGCGCGCGCCAAGTACCAGGCCGTCGTGCTGCCCAACGACAACCCGTTCCCGGCCGGCAGCGCCGAGATGAGCGCGCTCGCCGCCTACGAGCAGACGTACGGTATCCCGCAGGTCGACGCCTACACCTACGCCCGCCCCCAGGCCGGACTCCAGGTCCCGACCTCCGGCGGCTACTCCGGCGGCATCGACGGAGTCCAGGCCCAGGTGACCACCGCGGGCCGGGGCGGGCCCTTCGGCTACCTCAAGGGCGCCGTGCCGTTCGAGGACAACTCGCCCACCGTCAACGAGAGTTACGCGTACCTGTCGACGCCCGCGCCCGGCGCCGACTTCACCCCGTACGTGCAGGCCACCATCCCCGGCACCACCACCCAGGGCTCGCTCGTCGGCGAGTACCGGCACGACGGCCGGCGCGAACTGGTCATCACCTTCGTCTACAACCAGTACCAGCAGCAGTTCCGGCTGCTGGCCCGCGGCATCGTGGACTGGATGACCGGCGGTGTGCACCTCGGCGCCTCCCGCAACTACTTCGCCGTGCACGTGGACGACGTGTTCGCGGCCGACGACCGCTGGGACACCCAGCTCAACTGCACGCCCGGCGACGTCGACTGCACCAACAACTCGGGCACGCCCAACCCGATCCGGATGACCCCCGCGGACGTCGACTACGCCACGGCCTGGGAGCTGAGCCGCCACTTCACCCTCGACCTCGCCTACAACGGCTCCGGCAGCGTCGACCAGCGCGAGGACAACGACGGCGTCGACCAGCTCGCCGACAAACTCATCGCGGACCGCAACCAGTTCCGCTGGATCAACCACACCTACACGCACGCGTTCCTCGGCTGCGCGCAGGACACCACCGTGGTCCCCTGGAAGTGCGTGACCAACGCCGCCGGCGCCACCCAGTGGGTCAGCCGCCAGAGCATCGACGACGAGATCGCCACCAACCGGGTCTGGGGGCAGACCAACGGACTCCCGCTGGACAACAGCGAGTTGGTGACCGGTGAGCACTCCGGGCTGCGGATCCTGCCGCAGCAGCCGGACGACAACCCCAACCTGGGGCCCGCGCTCACCGACAACGGCGTCAAGTGGCTCGGCGCCGACGCCTCCCGCGATCCGGCCCAGCGCCAGGTCGGCCCCGCCACCACCGTCGCCCGGTACCCGATGAACGTCTTCTACAACGCGGGCAAGGCCTCCGAGGAGGCCGACGAGTACAACTGGCTCTACACCAGCCGCGCCCAGGGCGGCAGCGGCATCTGCGAGGACAACCCGGCCACCACCACCTGCCTGCCCGCCCCGCTGGACACCGGCACCGGCTACCAGGACTACATCGTGCCGCTGGAGACCCGCATCGACCTCGGCCACGTGCTGTCCAACGACCCCAAGCCGCACTTCATCCACCAGTCCAACCTCACCGAGGACCGCATCGCCTACCCGGTCCTCAACGGTGTGCTCGACGGCTACGCCGCGCTGTTCGCGGACAACACCCCGCTGGTGAACCTGCGGATGAAGGACATCGGCGCCGAACAGCAGCGCCGCGCCGCCTGGCAGAACGCCCTCGGTGCCGGACAGGTGACCGCCTACCGGATCGGCAACACCGTCACCGTCCAGGCGCCCGCCGGTGTCAACGCCACCGCCACCCTGCCCACCGGCACCACCCTCGCCGGCACCGCGTTCGGCACCGCCTACGCGGGCGAGCGGTCCGGCTGGACCGCCTCCATCGGCATCCCGCTCACCTTCACCCTCCCCGCCACCGCGTCCGCCGCCGTCTCGCACGCACCCGTCCACACCCGGCCCGCGGCCACCGCCCCGGCCCCGCGCACCAAGCTCCCCAAGGGCGTCGCCAAGCAGGTCCCGTACACCCCGGACAACTGAACGCGCACCGACCCGAGGGCCCGTCCGGCACCACCGGACGGGCCTGGGTTCCGGCCGCCCGGCGGCGGCCGGAACCCGCACGACCACCCCACACCTCTGGCCGTGGAGCCCCATCGATGCACGTTCACCACGGTGCGCGCCGCCCGGGCGCGGCGCACGTCACCCTGCTCACCGAAGGCACCTACCCGCACAGCCACGGCGGCGTCAGCGTCTGGTGCGACCAGCTCGTCCAGGGCATGCCCGACCTCGACTTCGACGTCATCGCCGTCACCGGCACCGGACGCGAGGCCGTCGTCTGGGACCTGCCCGCCCAGGTCCACCAGGTGCTCTCCGTGCCCATGTGGGGTGAGGCGCCCGAGGGCCGTCCGCCCCGGGGCCGCGCGCTCACCCGCCTCGCCACCGCCTACGAACGCTTTCTGACCGCGCTCCTCGACCCGTGCGCCGAGGACCAGTTCGCGCCCGCCCTCTACCTGCTGGCGCGAGCCGCCGCCGACGGGACGCTGAGCCCGTTCCTGCGCGGCGACCGGGCCGTCGCCCTGCTCGCCGCCGTGTGGAACCGCCCCGGACTCGCCGTCCGCGAGGCCCGCCCCACCCTGCACGACGCCGTCACCGCCACCGCCCTGCTCGAACACGCCCTGCGCCCGCTCGCCGCGCCCCCGCCCCGGCACGGCGTGGCCCACGCGGTCAGCGGCGGCGTCGCCGTACTGCCCGGCCTCGCCGCCCTCGACCGGCACGGGGTCCCGCTGCTGCTCACCGAACACGGCGTCTATCTGCGCGAGCGCTACCTCGGCTACCGCACCGCCCCCTACCGCTGGCCGGTCAAGGCCGTCGTCCTCGGCTTCTTCCGGCTGCTCGCCGAGGAGAGCTACCGCCGGGCCGCGCTCATCACCCCGGGCAACCGCTACAACCGGCTCTGGGAGGAACAGGGCGGCGCCGACCCGCGGGCCATCCGCACCGTCTACAACGGCGTGGACCCGGCCGCCTTCCCGCCGGCCGGCCCCGAACCGGAGGTGCCCACGCTGAGCTGGGCGGGCCGGGTCGACCCGATCAAGGACCTGGAGACCCTCATACGGGCGTTCTCCCTGGTCAGAGACCGGATACCCGAGGCCCGGCTCCGGCTGTTCGGCGGCACACCCCGGGGCGGCGAGGCCTACCGGGAACGCTGCGCGGCGCTGGCCGCCGAGCTGGGCCACGCGGACGCGGTCACCTTCGAGGGCCGTGTCGAGGACATCAAGGACGCCTACGCGGCCGGGAACGTGGTGATGCTCTCCAGCATCAGCGAGGGCTTCCCGTTCACCCTCATCGAGGCCATGTCCTGCGGGCGGGCCACCGTCTCCACCGACGTGGGCGGGGTGCGGGAGGCCGTCGGCGACACCGGGCTCGTCGTGCCCCCGCGGGATCCGGACCGGATGGCGCAAGCGGCCCTGGAACTGCTCGGCGACGGGACGCGGCGCAGGGCGATGGGGGAGGCGGCCCGGCTCCGGGTCATCGAGCAGTTCACCCTGCGGCAGACCATCGACACCTTCCGCTCGATATACCTCGAACTCCCCGACCACGCCCGGCGGTTCGCCGTACAGGCCGTACCGGAGGCCGAGCCCAGGGCCGCCGCGGGGAGCCTGGCCGGATGAGCGGACCGATGGCCCTGGAACCGGGCGGCGCCGAACAGGACACCCTGGCCCTGCGGCTCGCCCGCCCCGACGAACGCACCCTGGCCCTGCGGCTGCCCGGCCACGGCACCGACGACGCGGCGGTCAGCCTGCTGGCCGCCGAACTCGCCGACCGCATCGGCCCCGCCGTCCACCCCTACGAGGTCGCCGCCCTGCTGGAGGCCGAGGGCCTGACCGCCGAGACCATCAAGGACCGGTACGGCCACCCGAACCTGTTCTCGCTCGCCACCGCGCTCTACGAACGGGTGCCCCGGACCTTCCCCGAACCCGCACCGGCCGCCGACCCCTGGCGCCCCGACCACGTGCGCTGTCTGCTGCGCGGGCTGCTGTTCGCCCTGCCCGGCCTCGCCTATCCGCTCACCGCGCCCCTGTGGCACCCGGGCCGGCACGCCGCCGCCCTGATCCTCGCGGGCCTGGTCTCCTGGGCCTGGGGGCAGGGACTCGGCCACCGCGCCCACCTGCGGATGACGGCCGGCCGCCGCGAGGCCGCCCGCACCCTGGCGGTCGGCGCTCCCGTGGGGGCGGCGCTCGCCACCGTCACCGCCGCCCCGCTCACCGGCGGCGGGGCGGTCCTGCTCGCCGTGGCGGCCCAGTCCCTCTACCTCGCGGCGGCGGGCGTCCTGCTCGTCCTGGCCCGCGAGAAGGTGCTGCTCGCCGCGCTGACCCCGCTCATCGGGGGTGCCGCCTGGCAGTCGGGCTGGGAGCCCGGCACCGTGCCGCGCCTCGGCCTGCCCCTGCTGGCGCTGCTGGCCACGCTCGCCGCCACCGCGCACGCCCTGCGCGGACCGCTCGCCGGGCCCGAGGCCGACGGCGGCAGGCGGCCCCCGCTGCGCCGGTCGCTGCCCTACGGCCTGTTCGGGCTGGCCGCCGGGCTGCTGGTGCTGCTCGAAGGGCGGCGGGAGCCGTACGCGGTGATCGTGCTGACCCTCAGCATGGGACCCGCCGAGTGGCTGCTCTACCGCTACCGCGGCCTGTCCGTCGCCGCGCTGCGCGCCACCGCCACCCCCACCGCGTTCCTGCTGCGCTCCGCCGCCGTGCTCGGCCTGTGCCTGCTCGGCTATCTGCTGCCGCTGCTCCCCGCCGCGTACCTCACCGGCGCCCCGGCGGCCCCGCTGCTGCTGCTCGCGGCCACTCTGTGGACCGCGCTGCTCCTCCAGGCCTTCGGAACCGCCTGGCCGCCCGCCGCGATCTGTCTGGCCGCCGCGGCCGCGGCCGGCGCGGTCACCGTGCTGCGCCTGCCACCCGGCCCGGCCGCACTGCCGCTCTGCTGCGCTGCCGCCGTGCTGTCCCTCCTGGCGTGCGCGCTGCGGCTGCTCGGCCGCCCGGCGCGGCACGCCTGAACCCGCACCTCCACCAACTCGCTGGAAGGACCACCCAGTTGACCTCCCAACCGCTCGCCGCCGTCACCGGTGCCGAGGGCTTCATCGGCTCTCACCTCACCGAGGCGCTCGTCGCCTCCGGGCACCGGGTGCGGGCCATGGCCCAGTACAACTCCTTCTCCTCCTACGGCTGGCTGGAGACCCTCGCACCGGACGTCCTCGACCAGGTGGAGATCGTCCTCGGCGACGTCCGCGACCCCGGCTCGGTGCGCGGCCTGCTCGACGGGGCCGACGTCGCCTACCACCTGGCCGCCCTGATCGCGATCCCGTACTCCTACCAGGCGCCGCACAGCTACGTGGAGACCAACGTCACCGGCACCCTCAACGTCCTCGAGGCGGCCCGCGCCCTCGGGACGCCCCGCCTGGTGCACACCTCCACCAGCGAGACCTACGGCACCGCGCGAACGGTGCCGATCACCGAGGACCACCCCATCAACACCCAGTCCCCGTACGCCGCGTCGAAGGCGGGCGGGGACCGGCTCGCCGACAGCTACCACGCCAGCTTCGGCACCCCCGTCGTCACCCTGCGGCCGTTCAACACCTTCGGCCCGCGCCAGTCGATGCGCGCGGTCATCCCCACCGTCATCGGCCAGGTCGCGGCGGGGGAGCGCACCATCACCCTCGGCGATCTGCGGCCCACCCGCGACTTCCTGTTCGTCAAGGACACCGCCCAGGCCTTCCTCGCCGTCGGCGGCGCCCCCGCCGAGCAGGTCGTCGGCCGCACCTTCAACGCCGGTACCGGCGGCGAGATCTCGGTCGGCGACCTCGTCGCCCTGATCGGCAAGGTGATGGACACCCCGCTGGACGTCCGCGAGGACCCCGCGCGCATCCGCCCGGCGGCCTCCGAGGTGATGCGGCTGGTCGCCGACGCCGGCCGGCTCACCGGTGCCACCGGCTGGCGGCCCGCCCACACCCTGGAGCAAGGACTCGCGCACACCGTGGAGTTCTTCCGCGACCCGGCCAACCTGGCCCGCTACAAGACCGGCATCTACAACATCTGACCCGTCCGGCACGTCACGACGTCTTCCAAGGAGGAACCCATGCACGCAGTGATCCTGGCGGGCGGCAAGGGCGTCCGGCTGCGGCCCTACACCACCGCGCTGCCCAAACCGCTCGTTCCCATCGGCGACCAGCACGCCATCCTGGAGATCGTGCTGCGCCAGCTGTCCTCGGCCGGCTTCACCCGCTGCACCCTCGCCATAGGCCACCTCGGCGAGATCATCCGCGCCTACGTCGGCGACGGCTCCCAGTGGGGCATGGCCGTCGACTACGCCACCGAGGAGAGCCCGCTCGGCACCATGGGCCCGCTGCTCAACCTGAGAGAGAGACTGCCCGAGCACTTCCTCGTGATGAACGGCGACATCCTCACCGACCTCGACTACGCCGACGTGCTGCACCGGCACCGGGACTCCGGCGCGCCGCTCACCATCGCCACCTACGCGCGCAAGGTGCACATCGACTTCGGCGTGCTCACCACCGACGCCAGCAAGGTCGTCGCGTTCACCGAGAAGCCCAGCATGGACTACCGGGTCTCCATGGGCGTCTACGGCCTCTCCCGCGCCACCCTCGACGGCTACACCCCCGGCCTGCCGCTCGGCTTCGACGAACTCGTCCTCGACCTGCTCAAGGCCCAGAACCCGCCGCACGCCTACGAGTTCGGCGGCTACTGGCTGGACATCGGCCGCCCCGACGACTACGACCGGGCCAACGCCGAGTTCACCACCCGCAAGTCCCTGCTGCTCAAGGGAGCCTGAGTCCCGCATGCGCATTCTCGTCCTGGGCGGCACCGGATACCTGGGCCGCCATGTGACGGAGCGGCTGCGCGCCCTGCCGGGCGCGCGGCTGTCCGCGGCCGGCCGCACCGGCGCCGAGTACGCCGTCGACCTCGCCACCGACCGCCCCGAGCGGCTGGCGAAGACGCTGGCGGCGGCCGCCCCCGACGCCGTGGTCAACTGCGCGGGCGCCACCGGCGGCGACCCCGTCACCCTCGCGGAGGTCAACGCCCGCGGGCCCGCCGTGCTCTGTGCCGCGCTGCGCGAGGCGGCCCCGACGGCCCGCCTGGTCCACCTCGGCTCCGCCGCCGAGTACGGCCCCGGCACCCCCGGGGTACCGGTGACCGAGTCGGCGCCCGCCCGCCCGGTCACCGCGTACGGCGCCACCAAGCTCGCGGGCACCCTCGCGGTGAACGCCGCCGCCCTGGACGCGGTGGTGCTGCGGATCGGCAACCCGGTGGGCGCCGGGGCGCCGGCGGCGGGCCTGCCGGGCCGGGTGACCGCGCTGCTGCGCTCGGCGGGCCCCGACCCCTCGGCGGTGCTGCGGCTCGGGGACCTCTCGGCCTACCGTGACTTCGTGGACGTCCGCGATGTCGCCCGCGCGGCGGCCCTCGCCGTCACCGCGCCCGGGCCCCTGCCGCCCGTGCTCAACATCGGCGGCGGCGCGGCCGTACCGGTGCGCGACCTGGTGCACGGACTGGCGCGGACGGCCGGTTTCCGCGGCCGCCTGGAGGAGAGCGCGGGCGGTTCGGCGCGCTCCGCCCAGGTGTCCTGGCAGTGCTCGGACGTCTCCGCCGCCGCCCGCGTCCTCGGCTGGCGCCCGGCCCACGGCCTGGACGACTCCCTCGCCGCGCTGTGGGCGGCCACGGCATGAGCCTGCTGGTCCCGCTGTACGTGCACCCGGCCGAGGACCCGGGCGCCTGGCACCGGCTGATCACCGGGGCCGCCCGCACCCACGCGGTCGTGCTCAACCCGGCGAGCGGGCCCGGCACCGCCCCCGATCCCGCCTACACGGCGGCGGCCCGGGCACTGCGCGCGGCGGGCGCCCGGCTGCTGGGCTACGTCGACACCGACTACGGCGCCCGGGACCGGGCCGAGATCACCGAGGAGGCGCGGCGGCACCGGGACTGGTACCGGACCGACGGCTGCTTCCTCGACCGGGTCACCGCCACCCCGGGGGGCCTGCCCGCCTGCCGGCGCCTGGTGCGCGAGCTGCGCCGGCAGGGCGCGGGCACCGTCGTGCTCAACCCCGGTGTCCATCCGGCGCCGGGGTACGTCCGGCTCGCCGACCTCACGGTCACGTTCGAGGGACACTGGTCAACGTACGTCTCCGCCTTCACCCGGCCTTCCTGGACCGCCCGTCAACCGCCCGAACGGCTCTGTCATCTCGTCTACGGCGTCCCGGCGGCCCTGGTCCCGCTCGCGGTGCGCACGGCGACGGAGCGGGGAGCCGGGGTCTGCGGGCCGGTGACGGGTGAAGGGCCCAATCCCTGGGCCGCGTTGACTCCCGCGCTGACCTGGGCGGACGGTGTGCGAAGCTGAGCCTGTCCACTCGCGCACCACGGGAGAGCCGCACCGCCATGGCCGTCATCCATCACACGACCCTCAAGCCCTCCAAGCTCGAACTGCTCACCGAGTGGCTGCCCACCCGACCCTGGTACCGCGGCGGTGCGGACGGCCCGGTGCTGGAGAAGTCCGGCGGCTTCCGGCTGGACGACCCCGCGGGCGAGGTCGGCATCGAGTTCATGATCGTCACCGACACCGCGGCCGCCGAACCCACGGTGTACTTCGTGCCGTTGACCTACCGCGGCGCGCCGCTGGAGGGGGCCGGGCACGCGCTGGTCGGCACGATGGAGCACGGCGTGCTCGGCAAGCGCTGGGTGTACGACGGCCTGTGCGACCCGGTGCTGGTCACCGAACTGCTGCTGCTCGTCGAGGGCAAGGCGCAGGCGATGGCCCAGAGCATCACCGACACCCCGGACCACGAGGTGTCCCGCGCCTATGCGGGCGTCCCGTTCGCGCCGGAGGGCTTCACCCCGGCACCGGCCGACGACACGGACGGCACCCACCTGCCCGCACCGCACCGCACCGTCCTGCACGTCCACCGCGTCCTCACGCCGGTGCCGGCGGACCAGGACCCGCCGCTCCGCGCCGAGGACGCCCTCGGCCACGTGGCCACCGGCTGGCCGTCCCCGGCCGGAGACCGGCAGCGGGCCGTTCTCCTGACCCTGCGCCAGGCCTGACCCGCCCGTCCGCCGCCCTCCCCGCGGGGGCGGCGGACGACCCGTCCTCCTCCCGCGGTCCCGGCCGTTCTCAGCGCGTCCCACCCCGGCGTGCGCCCTCCCGTCCGCTCGACCGACGGGAACGTATGGCATGTCCGGGTCAAATCTGGCACTCTTTCGGCAGTCGCCGCCCGGCCCCGGCGGGGCGCGACCGGCTCCCCGGCACAGCACTCCCGTAAAGCCCGGACCACGGCCGCCCCGGCGCACCCCGCCGACCGGACGGCCCTCGAGCAGGCCGCAATCCCGGCCTCCGCAAAGGAGTAGCGTGTGAGACCGACCCCCCACAAGGCCGCGGGCACCGCCGCGCTCACCGCAGCCGCCCTGGCCGCCTTCCTCCTCCCCGCCGGCTCCGCCGCCGCCCGCCCGGCCACCGCGCCCGCGGACTGCACGGCGGCCCAGGTGGTCACCGACGGCGGCTTCGAGAACGGCGGTTCGGCGTGGACCACGTCCACGTCCACCGTGATCACCAGCCGCACCGGGCAGACCGCCCACGGCGGCAGCAACTACGCCTGGCTGGACGGCACCGGCAGGACCCGTACCGACAGCCTCGCCCAGAGCGTCACCATCCCCGGCGGATGCGGCACCGCGACGCTCAGCTTCTGGCTGCACGTCGACACCGCCGAGACGACCTCCGCCACCGCGTACGACAAGCTGACCGCGAAGATCGGCGGCACCACCCTGGGCAGCTGGTCCAACCTGGACGAGAACACCGGCTACGTGCGCAAGTCCTTCGACGTCTCGTCCTTCGCCGGGCAGACGGTGAACCTGTCCTTCACCGGCACCGAGGACTCCAGCCTCCAGACCAGCTTCGTCCTGGACGACATCGCCCTCGACACCTCCGGCGGCACCGCGCCCCCGGCCACCGACCCCACCCGCACCCCGGCGGCCCCGTCGTACACCGTGAACCTGAGCAGCGACACCAGCGGCACCGCCTGGACCGGGCACGAGAGCGCGACGTTCACCAACGCCTCCGCCACCGCCCTGAACGAGGTCTACCTGCGGCTGTGGGACAACTACCACGGCACCTGCGGCGCGATGCCGATCAAAGTCACCAACGTCACCGGCGGCACCGCCGGCGACCTCTCCGTGGCCTGCACCGCCCTGAAGATCACCCTGCCCGCCCCGCTCGCCCAGGGCCAGAGCGCCACCATCGGCTTCGACCTCGGCATCACCGTGCCCAGCGGCGCCGACCGCTTCGGCCACGACGGCGCCTACAGCTTCATCGGCAACGCGCTGCCCGTCCTCGCCGTCCGCGACGCGGCGGGCTGGCACCTGGACCCGTACACGGACAACGGTGAGGCCTTCTACTCCCTGGCCGCCGACTTCAAGGTGACCCTCGACCACCCGAGCGGCCTGCTGGTCCCGGCCACCGGCACCTCCACCGACACCCCCGGCACCGGCGGACGTACCGTCACCACGGCCACCGCCTCCCAGGTCCGCGACTTCGCCTGGGCCGCCGGGCCCTTCACCAAGATCTCCGGCACCTCCCCGTCCGGGGTCGCGGTGAACGTCTACTCCGTCTCCGGCATCAGCTCCACCAGCGCCCGCTCCATGCTCACCACCGCCGAGTCCGCCGTGGACGCCCATGCCGCCCGCTTCGGCGCCTACCCGTACGGCGAACTGGACGCGGTGCTCGACAACAACTACTGGTTCGGCGGGATGGAGTACCCCGGGTTCGTCCTCGACCTGGTCAGCAGCACCGCGCTCACCCATGAGATCGGCCACCAGTGGTGGTACGGCATCGTCGGCGACGACGAGTACAACAGCCCCTGGCTGGACGAGTCGTTCGCCGACTACGCCACCGACCTCGCCCAGGGCATCACCGGCACCAACTGCTGGAACAGCGTCTCCTGGGCGTCCAGCACGGAGAAGATCACCAACTCGATGGCCTACTGGGACGCGCACTCCTCGCGCTACTCCACCGTGGTCTACGGCTACGGCAAGTGCGCCCTGCACGACCTCCGGCGCGTCCTCGGCGACACCGCCATGGCCAAGCTGCTGAAGGACTACGCGACGGCGCACTGGTACGGCGTGTCGACCACGGCCGACTTCAAGGCCGCCGCGCAGGCCGCGACCAGCACGGACCTGACGTCCTTCTGGACCCAGCACCGCATCGACGGCTGAGGGGCACCGGCCGGCCGCGGGCCCTCCCGCGGCCGGCCGGCACCCCTGTGCGGGACCACTCGTATGGACCAAACGCGGTATCGGGCGGGCGCGTTGGGCGGGGCCCGGAGTGCGGCGCCGCCCGATGCCGGGTCAGATGGAATCCGTGCGAAGCTCGATACTCCCCACCCGCGGCCGTCCACGCCTGACCGTCACCGGCGTGCTGACCGGCCTCCTCCTCACCTTGTCCGTCCCGGCGGCCGTTCCCGACAGCGGCGCCGTGACCCCCGAGCGGGGCAGCGCCTACATGGGCATGGGCGTCCTCACTCACGACGGTGCCCACGCCGACGCCACCGACGACTCGCTCTCCGACTCCCGCACCGGCCAGACGGAGGGCGTCGACGTCTCCAGCCACCAGCGCGCCGTCGCCTGGTCCACCCTCTACGGCAGTGGGGTGCGCTGGGCGTACACCAAGGCCACGGAAGGCACCTCGTACCGCAACGCCTACTTCACCCAGCAGTACAACGGCCCGTACAAGCTCGGCATGGTGCGCGGCGCCTACCACTTCGCGACCCCGGACAGCACCGGCGGTGCCGCCCAGGCCGACTACTTCGTGGCCCACGGCGGCGGTTGGTCGGGCGACGGCAGAACGCTGCCCGGCGTCCTGGACATCGAGTGGAACCCGTACGGACCGGCCTGCTACGGCAAGTCGAAGAGCCAGATGGTCGGCTGGATCCGGGACTTCCTCAACCGCTACAAGGCGCGCACCGGCCGCGCGGCGGTGATCTACACGGCCACCAGCTGGTGGACCCAGTGCACCGGCAACTACGGCGGCTTCGGCGCGAACCCGCTGTGGGTCGCCCGCTACGCCTCCACGGTGGGCAAGCTGCCGGCCGGCTGGTCCTCCTACACCATGTGGCAGTACACCTCCACCGGCAAGACGGTGGGCGACCACGACCGCTTCAACGGCAGCCTCGACCAGCTGCGCGACTTCGCCACCGGCTGACACCCCGGCCAGGAGGGCGGGACGGCGGCGCCGACGGGGAACCGGCCGCGCGCCGAGGCCCGGTGACGTACCGTGGTGCCGGTCCGGGAGGGGGAGGAGGACCTCGTCGGCGGCGGTCGTCGTCGGCATCACGCAGCACGGACGCGGCCACTTCGTCGTGGCCGCGCTGGACGGCGGGATGCGCTCGGGGAGCCAACTCGTGTGCACCGACGGGCCCTTCGCGTGCCGCGCCCTGGTCGACGCCGAGGACCGGCCGGTGCGCGCCCCGCGGACCGACGCGGACGGGCCCTGGGGGGGCGAGGTGACCGGCCTGGACGACGCCGTCGTCCTCGAAGGGCATGCCGAGCGCGGCGCGTCGGACGTCCTGCGCGACGAAGGCGGCCCCGCCGTCGCCCGCTTGCGGTACGCGGGTGCCCCGCGCTCCGACGGCGGTCGCTTCCTCGTCGACGCCTTCGGGCCGGACGGCTCCGGTTTCCTCGGCGAGCCGGCCAACCGTGTCGGTCCCCGGACCGGGGAGGTCCCGCTCCCCGGCCCGTGCCTCACCCACGCGCAGTCGGACGGGCCGTGGTCGAGCGGCGTACGGCCCCTGGCCGGTCAGCTGTACTGATCCTCGCGTTCTCGGCCGCGGGCGGCCTGGTCAGGCGTGGGGCGCGCCACCGTCCGCCGCCAGGCGCGTGAGCCACTCGCGCAGCAGGCGCTGCTCGGCGTCGCTCAGGACACCGGCGCCGTCGGGGAGGGCGGCGCGCAGCGCGCGGGCCGCCGCGGCGGGCCCGGACTCCGCGGCGGGGACCAGCGGCTCGGTGCGCGTGACAGCCGCGATCATGGACTCGCGCAGGATGGTCAGCAGCGCCGGATCGCGGCGGTCCGCGGGGGTGGCGTGCCAGGTGGTGACCGCGCCCTGGCCGGTCGCCTGGATGATCTGGGCGGCCAGTTCCTCGTCGACCCGCAGCCATCCCCCGGCCGCCAGCCGGCGCACCCGTCCGTGGAGGATCTCCAGGCCCGCGCGGTGTGCCGCGTCCGATCCCCGGCCGGCGGCCCGGTTCATCACCGCGAACAGCTCGGGGCGGGAGACCCCGAACTCCACCACCATGTCCCAGCCGCGGCGCAGCTCCTCCACCGGGTCCTGCGGGGCGGGATCGAGCTGTGCGCGCTTGCGCTCCAGGAACTGCGCGTAGCCGTGTTCGGCGACGGCCTCCAGGAGACCCTCCTTGTCGCCGAACAGGCGGTAGATAGCCGGCGGCTGCATGCCCGCCGCGGCCGCGACCGCGCGGGTGCTCACCGCGTCGGGGCCGCCGTTCTCCAGTAGCTCGACGGCGGCCTCGACGATGCGGCGCCGGGGGCTGTCGGTTGAGTCGCGGGTAGCCATGAATCGATGGTACCGAAAATATGGTTCCGCTGGAATTTCCAGTGTTACTGTTGCTGCGCTTCCATCGGAAACAGTCATGGAGAACGCGATGATCATCGTTACCGGAGCCACCGGAAAGCTCGGCCGCCGCACCGTCGAGCGCCTGCTGGAGCGCGTCCCCGCCGACCGGGTCGGCGTCAGTGTCCGCGATCCGCGAAAGGCCCGGGACCTCGCCGACCGCGGCGTCCGCGTGCGCCGGGGCAGCTTCGACGACCCCGCCTCGCTCGCGCACTCCTTCGAGGGTGCCGAGCAGCTGCTCCTGGTCTCCCTCGACCGCACGGGTCCGGAGTGCGTCGACGGCCACCGTGCCGCCATCGACGCCGCCGTGCGCGCCGGCGTCGGCCGCATCCTCTACACCAGCCAGATGGGCGCCGCCCACGACTCCCTCTTCTCGCCGTGCCGGGACCACGCCGAGACCGAGGACCTGCTGCGCGCCACCGGCCTGCCCTGGACCGCGCTGCGCAACGGCTTCTACGCCTCCAGCGCCCTTCAGTTCCTGGAGTCCGCCCGCCACACCGGCGACATCGCCCTCCCCGCCGACGGCCCGGTCGCCTGGACCGGCCACGACGACCTCGCCGAGGCCGCCGCGGCGATCCTCGCCGGGCAGGCCCGCTTCGAGGGGCCCACCCCGCCGCTCACGGGTCCGGCGGCGCTCGACTTCGACACCGTCGCCGAACTCGCCTCCAAGGCGACCGGACGTGCCTTCACCCGCACCGTCGTGCCCGACGACGTCTTCCGGGAGCAGACCCTGGCGCACGGCGCCCCGGCCCCGATCGCCGACCTGCTGCTGAGCATCTTCGCCGCGGCGCGCGACGGCGAGTTCACCGCCGTCGACCCGACGCTGGCCGAGCTGATCGGGCGGGAGCCCGCCGGCTTCGCCACCCAGCTGGAGCGCGCCTGGGCCGAATAGCCCGGTCGGCCGCGTCAACGGCCCTGCGGGGCCATACAGCTAGGGCGTCGCCGAGGCCAGGAGCTGGTCGGCCAGGCGGTTGGCCTGGGTGAGGAGGGCGCCGTAGGTGGCGACCTCGTCGGGGTCGTCGGTGGTGGAGCGGGCCAGGTCGCGGCGCAGGGTGTCGAGCGTGTCGCGCAGGCCCGCCACCTCCGTGCGCAGCTCGTCCTCGCAGTCGTCGCCGAACCTGCTGTGGCTGTAGAGCCGCAGCGCGCGGGCCGTCCGGTACAGGAACCGGGCGTAGCTCAGGGCGAGTTCGGGATGCGGGCGGCGGGTCGCGCGCTCCTCGGTGGCGGCCTCCAGCACCGTGCGGGTCACCCCCGCGGTGTGCACGGACGCGTAGTCCAGCACCGCGAGCGCGTCGTCGTACCCCTTGCCGGGCAGCGGCAGCGCACCGGTGCGGCGGCGGACGTTGGCGCGCAGGCTCTCCCGGCTCCACTGCACCGCGGAGCGGGCCTGGTCGACCAGCTGGTGCAGCCGCAGCGCCCGGTCGTGCCAGGCGCTCGCCTCCTCCGCCTCCCAGTGTCCCCGGGCCAGCCCGTCGGCCACCTCGTGCAGGATGTCGTGGGCCTCCGCGGTCGCGTCCCGCAGTACCGCCCGGGTGTCGCGCAGATACAGCGGCGGGCGGACGAGCGCGTTGACGGCGATGCCGACGCCCGCGCCGAACAGCGCCGCGGCGATCCGGTCGGCCGAGGTGGCGACGGTGACGGCGCCGTTGGTGAGGACGAACAGGGCGCCGGTGGCTGCGTAGATGCCCTGGCTGCCCAGCCGCCGCCAGTGCCCGAGCAGCATGGCGGCCGGCAGCACCACCGCCATCGTCACCGCCGTGCTGTGCACCAGCAGCCCGACCGCCGTGGCCGTGATCGTCCCGGCGGTGATCGCCGCCAGCTGCTGGAGGCCGTGCGCCAGCGACCGGTACACCGTGGACTCCACCAGGACCACCGCGACCCACGGCGCGACGAACGCGACCGGCGCGTGCAGCCACCACCCCGCGATCATCCAGGCCACCCACGCGGCCAGCGCCGCCTTCAGCGCCTGGACCGCCAGATCCCGCTCCCGCCCGGGCTCCGCCCAGGCGCGCCGCACACTGCGCACCGCCGCCGACAGATCCAGCCGCAACACCTGCCCCGCCCGCCGCACGGCATGCCCGACGGCCCGTACGGCGGCTCCACGCCCACATCGCATGTGTCCCTAGTGGCCACTGCGGGCCGGGATATGCGCCCGACCGGGGGCGGGACCCGCTGGTGACCGCGGCCGGGCGCCCACCCGGACGGGCCGGCGAACGGTCACGTGCCCGCCCCGGCCGCCGGTCGCGCGGCCCTACGGCACCCTCGGTGCGGTCGCCGGCCGCGGTGCCGTCCAGTCCGCGTGACGCAGGATGGCCCGCATGGTCATGCCCGACGGTGCCAGGCGCAGGGCGGTGTTGCGGAGGGTGACGGCCAGCGGGTTGGACAGCTGCTGGCCCATGCGGCCGGCCTGGCGGGCGGCGCGGGCCACGGCCTGGGAACGGGGACGGCGTTCGGCGTCGTAGCGGGACAGGGCCGCGGGGAGGGACGGCGCGTCCGCGAGGGCGGCGGTCAGGGAGGCCGCGTCCTCCAGGGCCTGGCACGCGCCCTGGCCGAGGTTGGGTGTCATCGCGTGGGCCGCGTCTCCGAGCAGGACCACCCGGCCGGAGACGAACGACGGCAGGGGAGTGACGAGTTCGTTGATGTCGTGGTGGAGGACGTCCTCGGGCCGGGTGGCGTCGAGGAGCGCGCCGACCGTGGCGTGCCAGCCGGCGAGACGGCGGCGCAGCATGCCGAGCGGATCGGCGTGCCGTACGCCGGGCGGCGAGTTGAGCACCGCGTGCCACTCGGCGTGGCCGTCGGTGAACCCGATGTGCCCGAACTCCGCGCCCTCGCCCCAGGTCAGTTCGAAGTCCGTGGGCAGTCGCAGCGGGCGCTCGGTGATCGCCCGCAGGACCGTGGAGCCGCTGTACGCCGGGCCGGGGTGGTCCGGGAAGAGCAGGCCCCGCAGCCGGCTGCCCACCCCGTCCGCCGCGACCACCAGGTCGGCCGCCGTGATGCCGTCCGGCAGCGGCACGCCCACGGTGTCCGGGTCGCTCAGGTGGAGCGAGGGCACGGTCGCCCCGATGCGCAGGCACTCGTCCGGCAGGGCGGCGCGCAGCAGCCGGTGCAGGACCGAGCGGCGGATGCCGACGATCGGCGTGCCCAGCGCGCGCTCCAGCGCGGCGCCGTCCATCCGCGCCAGCCACCGCCCCGACGGGGTGCGCGTGCCTCCGGTGTACTGCGGACGCGCCGCGGCGCGGACGGCGGCCCCGACGCCGAGCGCGTCCAGGGCACGCAACCCGTTGGCGTGCAGCGAGATTCCCGCGCCCGCGTCGTCCAGGACGGCGGCCCGCTCCACGACCCGTACCCGCCAGCCGATCCGGCGCAGCCCGATGGCCGCCGCCAGCCCGCCGATGCCGCCCCCGACGACCACCGCCGTCTCACCCATGCCGACCCCCTTCGCCTCGTTTTCTACAGCTGTAGAAGACCGTACCGCAGGATTTCTACAGCCGTAGAAGCAGGGGTGTAGAAAGAAGGGGTGTCCACAGACCGACGTACTCTCCTCGCCGACACGGCCATCACGGTGCTCGCCGACACGGGCATCCGGGGGCTGACGCACCGCGCCGTCGACCGGGCCGCGGACCTGCCGCCCGGCACCACCTCCGCCTACTTCCGCACCCGCCAGGCCCTCCTGGCCGCGCTGGTACGGCGTCTCGTGGCCCTCGACCAGGCGGAGCTGGAGGAGATGTCGGCGCGGCTGCCGGTCCGGGACGCGGATGAACTGGCCGCCGGGATCGGCGCGTTGGTACGGGTGCGGCTCATCGGGGACGGGCGCCGCCGCTCGCTCGCGCGTTACGCCTGCGCCGTCGAGAGCGCCCGGCACCCCGAGCTGCGGGAGATCCTGGTGCCGCGCGAGAACCGGGCGCGGCAGGCGGTGTGCGACTTCCTCGCCGCGCATGGGGTGGCGGAGCCGCAGGAGCGGACGCTCACGCTGCTGACCTGTGTCGACGGGCTGGTGTTCGACCGGCTGGTGAACGGCGGCGACGTCCGGGACGAAGAGATCGCGGGGCTCGTGGCCGCGGCGCTGCGCTGACCCCGAACACGACGGCGGCGCCGCCTCCGTGGGACAAGGAGACGGCGCCGCCGCGCTTCACGCGCCCTGTGGCGTCAGACCAGCCACCCCACGAGGTGGACGAGGCCGGCCAGGACGTTGGTGAGGATGTTCATGATGGTGCTGCTCCTTGCGATGTGCCTATGCGTTGGGACTGTGCTCAGCTACGGTCTGCAGCCCGTCACTCGCACAACGTAAGTATCACCCGATCGAAGCAGTCGAGCCGCTCGGATGGACGACGGCCACCTGTTCGAGGGAACAAGTGATCCCTTGTTCGATCATGTGGCCTCCGCCCCGCGGAGTAGTCTCGGGCCGCACGGCCGCAACCGTCGACGACGACAGCGCGAGGAGAGACGTGGAACTGGAACCGCAGGTGTTACCGGATCAGGTCAGCCCCGAGGTACTGGCCCGCGTGCAGGACAGCTTCGACCGGCAAGGGCTCATGCGGACCCTGGGAGCCCGCATCACGCACATCGCTCCTGGTTGTGTGCACATCACGCTGCCCCGGGGGGAGGAGGTCTCCCAGCAGCACGGCTACATCCACGCCGGCGCGACCAGCGCCATCGCCGACAGCGCGGGCGGGTACGCGGCCTTCACCCTCTTCCCGGAGGACTCCACCGTACTCACGGTGGAATACAAGATCAATCTCCTGGCTCCCGCCGGGGGCGACCGCATCGAGGCGGTGGGCACCGTGCTCAAGTCCGGCCGGACCCTGACGGTGTGCCAGCTTCAGGTCTTCGGCCACGAAGGGGACGAGAGGACCCTCGTCGCCACCGGACAGCAGACGCTCATCTGCCTGGAGTCACGCCCGGACCGGTGAAAGGGCCCGGCACCGTCCGCTGCCCCGCCCGGCGGCCGGCCGCCGGGCGGTAACGCCGGCCCGGCCGGCCGTCGTCGCGTCCTCAGTCGTCGTAGCCGTCGAGGTCGCAGAGGCGGATGCCGGAGACGGTGTACGTGCCCTGGCCCGCCGCCACGAGTTTGCCGCTGTCGCTGTAGACGTCGCTGCGCGTGACGTAGATGGTCTTCCCCGCGGTCACCACCTCGCTGGTGGCCAGGATGCCCTCGTGCCGCACCGGGCGGATCAGATTGATGTGGTAGTCGACCGTGAGGACGCTGTAGGTCTCCTCCATCGAGTTGGCCGCCATGAACCCGGCGGTGTCCGCGACCTCGAACAGCATCGCCGCGTGCAGGAAGCCGGCGTTCTGCGTCAGATCACCGTGGAAGGGGATGGCGACCCTGGCCACTCCCGCCTTCTCGATCTCGATGGTCTTGTCCAGGAACTGGGAGATCCTGCACTTCATGCAGCAGCGGGTGAGCCTCTCGAAGTGAGTCGACGCGGAACCCAAGACGGTCTCCTTCAGGGAACGGATCGTGCGCGGCTAGGCCCGCGACACGACGAGACTGGCATTGATCCCGCCGAAACCGAAGGCGTTGACCAGACAATGGCGCAGCTCGGTCTGCCGCGCCTCGACCGGGATGTCGAGGTCCGCGGACGCGGGATCGCTCTGCTCGTACTTCAGGGTGGGCGACACCGTCTGGTGCCGGAGCGCCAGCAGGGCGGCGGCGAGGTTCATCGGACCGTTCGCGGCGAACGTGTACCCCGTGTGACCCTTGATGGAGGTGACGACCGGCCGGCGACGGGCGCCCGACACCAGCTCGGCCACGGCGGCGAGTTCGGCCGCGTCGCCCCGGACCATGCCGGACGCCTGCGCGTACACACAGTCGACCGCGTCCGCGGCCACCCCCGCGTCGGCCAGTGCGCCGGTCATGACCCGTACGACATGGGGGGTCGAGATGCCCGTGATGTCGTCGCACCCGCTGTTCGTGGCATACCCGGTCAGTTCGCCGTACCACCGCGCACCACGCGCTTCGGCGTGCGCGCGGTCCTCCAGCAGGAAGACGGCCGCCGCCTCGCCGACGACCATCCCGTCCCGGCGGCGGTCGAACGGGCGCGGCGTGCCCGCCGGATCGTGGTGCCGGCTCAGGGCCCTCATGGCCTGGAAACCGGAGTAGGTGATCGGGGTCGTCACGGCCTCGGCGCCGCCGGCCAGCGCCCAGGTGCGGGCACCGGACCGGATCGCGCGCATCGCCTCTCCCACCGCCTGGCAGCCACTCGCGCAGGCACCGGCGATCGTCATCTGTTCGTCCGTGATCCCGTGCTGCAGGGCGATAGCGCTCGCGGCCATGTTGGGGATGAGCGAGGGGATCAGGAACGGGCTGGTCCTGCGCACCCCTTGGTCCTCCTGTCTGAGGACACCGGCCTCGATGCTGGGCAGTCCGCCCATGGCCACGCCCAGGAAGACGGCTCCCCCCGGCGGGAGATCCGCCCGAGGGGTGCTCGCGCCGTCGTGCGCCCGTACGGCGAGTCCGCTGTCCGCGACGGCCTGGTCCGCGGCGAACAGCGCGTAGCGGACGAACGCGCTCATCCGCTTGAACTCGAACCGGAACGGGCCCGGCGGGAGTTCCACGGCGGAGTCGTCGACCTCGCCGGCGAGGCGGCTGCGGAACCGGCTCGGGTCGAAACGGGTCACCGGCGCGATCCCCGAGCGTTTGGCCACGAGGCCCTCCCACAGCTCGCCGGCCGACGTGCCGAGCGGGCAGACCACTCCCGCGCCGGTGACCACCACGCGTCGGCGCCGCACCGAGGGCCGGGTCAGGCCTGCTGCCCGGACACGGCCTGGGCGCCGCGGATGTAGTCCTCCAGGTCCTGCAGCGTCTCGATCTTCTCCATGACGGATTCGTCGAAGTCCACCGAGAAGCAGTCCTCCAGGTAGAGCAGCAACTCGACCAGCTTGAGGGAACTCATCCCCTCGATGGAGTTGCTGATGTGGGACTGCGGGGTCAGATAGGAGACGTCACGTTCCATGAACTCACCGATGTGCTCGGTGATCCGGGCGAAGAGTGCCTGGTCCGGCTTCTCGTCCTGCATCGTGTTCCCCTTCCGAGGTCATGCCCGTCCGCTCAGTGGTGCCGTGGCCCGGTGCGCGTCGATGGTCCCGTCCTCGATCATCCGCCGGCACAGATGGCGTTGGATCTTGCCGCTGGTGGTCCGGGGCAGTCGCGCGCGGGGCACCCAGTGGTAGGTGACGCCGTTGATCCCGAAGGTCTCGTCGAGCGCGTGGCTCACCCGGCCGGTGAGGTCCTGCCGGTCATGGCCCTGGGCGAGCCGTTCGTCGAGCAGGAGGTGGAGCTGTTCGGTGTGCAGCGTCGCGTCACCGGCGCCGACCGCGACGACCGCGGGAGTGCGGGGGCTCTGGAGCACGGCCTCCACGAACCGCTCCACCTGGTCGGGGACGTAGTTGCGGCCCGCGATGATCACGATGTCCTTGCTGCGGCCGGTGACGTACAGCTCACCGTCGAGCCGGTAGCCGAGGTCGCCCGTGCGCAGGTGGCCGTCGGGCCCCCTGACCCCGTCCTCGGCCGCGGTGGCCCCCTCTGCCGCGTCGGCGGTGGCGCCGCCGGGCCC